>JAEUUT010000229.1 GCA_016787415.1 Saprospiraceae bacterium
TACGACAGGATGTCGGCGAAATAATAAAAGACAGCCAGCAGAAATGCGGCGCCCAGTATCCAGAGCAATGTTCGATTCAGGGATGTCATAAGGACAGGTTGGGAGTGGTGTGTGCAAATGTTGCCAACAAGCCAGGGCCAAAGTTTTTCATTTCGGCCATAACTGCTGCAAATAAATGCTAAAATACGCTGCCCCAGCCATTTAACGGCAGAAAAAACAATCTCCCTTTTTTGTCATAAACACTCCAAAAACAAAAGCACAGGGCCAAATTATTGCCTGAAATGCCGTTTTTGCCCTACGTTTGTGCCATGCTTAGAATTGGTACACGCGGTAGCAAACTTGCCCTCTGGCAAGCCCACTACACCCAGGCTGAACTCGCCCGCATCGGGGTAGAGAGCGAACTGGTCATTATCAAAACCCAGGGCGATATAGTACAGCACCTGAGTTTTGACAAACTGGAAGGCAAAGGATTTTTTACCAAGGAAATAGAGGATGCGCTGCTGCGCGGCGACATCGACCTGGCCGTACATTCGATGAAAGACCTGCCTACTTCCCCGCCGGAAGGCCTGGTCATCACAGCGGTGTCGTATCGCGACAACCCCGCCGACTGGCTGCTGCTGCGCCCCGAAGCCGTAGATAACAGCCAGGTATTTAAAGTAAAACAGGGCGCTGTGGTCGGCACCTCCGCCAACCGCCGCAAAGCGCAACTGATTGATTTTCGGCCTGATGTGCAACTGAAAGACATACGTGGCAATGTGCCTACCCGACTGGAAAAACTCCGCAGCGGCGATTTCGACGCCATTTTCCTGGCAGCAGCCGGGGTGAGCCGACTGGAACTGGACATCTCCGACCTGACCTTAGTCGAACTCAATCCGCGCGAATTCGTGCCCGCGCCTGCCCAGGGCGTGCTGGCCTGGCAAACCAACCGGGGCGATACGGCTACCCGGATGATTCTGCGCCAGTTGCACCGTTCCGACATTTCAGCCTGCACCAATGTGGAACGCAAGGTGCTGCAATTGATGAGCGGCGGCTGCCAGTTGCCGCTCGGCGTACACTGCGAACGCGACGCCAGCGGGAATTACCACGCTTTTGCTGCCTGCGAAATAGATGGCACGCTGCGCCGGGCGCGGGTGTCGTCGAGCACTAATGCAGGGGTCGCGGAGCAGTTGATAGGGCAGTTGATACCAAACAAACTTATATAATACGTCCCTTCCTTACATACTCCTTTTGATCGTACCCATAGGGTAATTTTCCGTAGAGTGATTTCCCGCAGAACTCGCAGAATACACGCAGATTTTCGCAGAACGTAGAGCACATCTTATTGATTTGTAAAATATGTGTACTCTACGTTCTGCGAAAATCTGCGTGTATTCTGCGAGTTCTGCGGGAAATCACTCTACGCCCCAAAAAAAGCATCCCGAATCCTGGCTGCTGCCAAAATTCGGGATGCCCTACAATCATATCTCCCTCCCCTCAATTCTTCCTGAACGCCACCGGCATCGCATCGTCATAATTCCCGGTCAGCACCGGCGTTTGCACATTGGCGGTGTATTCGCGCACTTTGTTGTACACGTAACCGTACAGTTCCTTGATGGTAATCAGGTAGTCGCCATTGCCGTCGGCAGCGCCTTTCAGGCCGCGCAGCACATAGTAGGTGAACACACCCTGACGCAGGCCATGGTCTTCGAGCGAGAGTTCTTCGGCTTTCGACGACATGAGCAGAGCGATGCCGCCGTCCGCATCTTCAAACGCCTGGTAGTAGCGCTGGAGCGTCACCGGGGCCGGGCCTTTGGCTGCCAGGCCCTCACCGTAGTTGAGCGAGCCGCTGTGGCAGGCGTCGGCGATGCAGAGTTTGTGTTTGGCTTTGCTTTCGTTGAAAATCTTTTTCACTTCCTCATGGCGCAGTTTGTTGTTGTAGCCGTCGTAATCGACCGGCAGGAAACAACCTTCCAGGCCGTGGCCGCTGAAGTAGAGCATGACCACGTCGTTGGCATCTGCTTTCAGGAAGTACTGGCGCATGGTATTGATGATATTCTGGCGGGTAGCCGACTCGTCCACGAGAATAGCGATCTGATCGTCGGGCAGGGCGCCGCCTTCCGGACTTTTCAGGAACGAGTACATGCGGAAAGCATCGTCATCGGTAAATTTGAGCGAAGGCATGGCATTGTACCGGCCTACGCCGACAATCACCGCCCATATTTTCACACTTTTATTGGCCTGCACCATGATAGGATCGGCAGGCACTACTTCGTTGGAATCCAGTTCCTTGATGGGTGAGCCGTTCATCCACACCGCGCCGTACACGCGGCCGGTGCTGAAGTACATGATACCTTCGCCATGGGGGGCGTTGTTTACCCATTCGCCTTCGTAGCGGTCGCCGTTGGAGTAGTAGCACACGCCTTTGCCGTTGGGGTAGCCATCTTTAAATTCGCCGATCCAGCGGGAGCCGTCGGGGTAATCGTAGTAGCCACGGCCGGTGCGGCAGAAAGTGGTACCGCAGTTGCGCAGGCCGTTTACATCGGGTTTGGTGGGCGATGTGCTGGTTTGAACAGGTTTGGTGGAAGCGGTACCCGATTGCGAGGGTTTCTGCTGCGTGGGCTTTTGCTGGTTAGGCTTGTTGGCGGCAACGTCGTTGCTGTTGGTGGTGCTGGTTTCCGTGGGTTTCCCATTGGCCCAGGTGCCCTGGGTGATTTTGCCATTGGGCGTCACGATTTTGCCGGCGCCGTGTTTGCGGTTTTTTTGCCAACTGCCGGTGTAGTAAGCGCCGTCGGGGTAGTACATGGTGCCCTGACCGTCGAATTCGCCGTTGTAGAAATGGCCTTCGTACCGTTCGCGGGTTTTGAAAAAATATTTACCCTGACCGTTGGGCAAATCGTTGGTCCAGGCGCCCACGTATTTGTCGCCGTTGGCGTAGGTCATGGTGCCTTCGCCCTGGAATTTGCCATGCGAAAACTGCCCTTCATAGAAAGCAGCATTCGGGAGGGTCATTTTACCCCTTCCTTCGCGGAGGCCGTTGCGAAATTGCCCGGTATACTTGGAAGTAGCCGAGTACCGATACGTACCGGTGCCGTTTTGGCAGTTGCCGGAAATACACTGGGCTGGTAGTTGGAATGAAATAGTCACCAGCAAAAGCGCCGGGACAAGAAGTCGGGAAACAAGATTAGAACCCTTCATGTCAGTGACAGATTTTGTTTTTTACGATGAAAAAAGTGCGGGTAAAAAGAAGGGTGCAAGCAGTACGTTTTTAATAGGTGATTAAACTCGAACGAGGTTCCTGCATCGTTTCAGGCGGTTTGCCGGGGTATTGAAGGCGGATTAGTGATGCAAGAACAATTTCCCCATCCGAATATTGTGCCACACATATTCAAAGCAAATGAAATCTGTACTTCTGCACGTTTATTTTGGAAGGTAACATTCTGATTTTCAATAAATTAAAAAATTTTTAAATCCGTGTTAAAAAAAATTTCCACTTTGTTAGCGTCGGATTTCCGGAGCGTATTTCAGAGGCTTCCCGGAGAATTTTTTAATCGAAAAGACTTCCTACTTTCTCGCTTCGCCGGTTTTTTCTACAGCCAGGGCGGCTATGTTGATACCAGGCAGCGGGTCGCGGCGGGTAAATTGCTCCAGCGTAATGGTGTAGGTGCCCGGTATGTTGAAGTAGGCTTTGTCCTGAAGCGTAAAACGCGTATTGCAGGTGTGCCCCGAGCATTTCCCTGTTGTCTCTCCCTGCGTATCGAATAAGTCGAAAGAACGCACGCGTGCAATTCGTTTCCCATCTGGAAAACGCGTGTACAGTCGCAGGTAAACGTTTTGCATCGGAAAAGTATCCGCGTATTCAAAATCGGCAAACAGGTTGTAAAACTGCGAGGTATCTGTCACCGTGAAACTGAAATCCATGGTATCCCGGTAGGCCCACTGCCCGTTTGGTATTTTTTTCTCTTCCGAATACAGATAGTCGGGGCCACAGGATGTGAGGCAGGCAACAACGCAGGCAAACAGGCAAAATCTGGATAGCATTTTGTAATTTTTTATGAAAAGCCGGTGGAAATTAGGATCGTTTTTCGCAACAAACGATCAGGGCCGGAGGAATATTGAGTGGCACAACTTCCACGTCCACATTTCCAAAAATACGTTTGTAAAAAGGCAGCATCAGCGGAATGTAGTGAAACTGCACAAACCAGCCCTTCGGTGTGAGCCAGTGCAGGCACTCGGTCGTGATACGTTCGGCCAGCGCCTCTGGCAACATGATAAATGGGATGCCGGAAATAAAATAGTCGACGGCGTCTATCCCCCGTTCTTCAAAATACCGCCCCATATTTTCTGCCGAATCATGGACGATCGTAACGCGTGGGTCGTGCTGAAAGGCTTCGTGCAGTTTTTTTACAAATACTTCGTTGATTTCAAAAATCAGGAGTTGGGCATTTGCTTCCAGGCGGTTCAGTATGTAATGGGTGATTACGCCGTCGCCGGGGCCCAATTCTACCACTACCCTGGCACGTGCAGGGTCTATTTTGCGCACGATGGCGCGGCACAAAAAACGGGAACTGGGCGCCACGCTTCCGGTAGAGCGCAGGTTCCGGATACTCTCCCGGAGAAAGTCAAGCCTTTGTTGTCCCAATTTGCTGCTGTTAAAAGGATTAATATGGTATCCCACTTCTCACCTCTCGCTTCTCACCTCTCGCTTCTCACTTCTCACCTCTAATATAGCCCGTAAGGTCAGGAAATTTTTTCAGCCACCCTACTGCTTCTGCTTTCGAAATCCGGATGCCCTGGAGAAAGGGTACGACGACGGCTTCTGCAAAACCCTGTTGAATCAGGTCTTTTTTCAGTTGTTGCGCTTTGTCGTACTGGGCAAACATACCGGATGAATACCGATAAGCGCCCGATCCGGGCTGGCTCTCGATCATCAGGTCGTTGAACATGCTCAGGGCGTCATTGGCAAGAATCTGGCGCGTGGTAGCCACTTCCACCCGATACGATAATCCGGTGTTGAAGTTATCCAGGTATTGTATACCCGGTACCGACATGAGTTCGGACACGGCGGGCCGCTCCTGCCGAAACTGGAATGGCAACGGATCGGCGGGTAAAGCGAACCCAAATTCCACACGCCGGTTGAAATGTGCACCCAGCGGATTGGGGCTGGCGTCAAGCACGTTTTTAGCAATCGGGAAGGCTGCCCCTGCGCTGCGCAGCACCATTCTGCCAGGAAGAATACCTCTGTCGGTAAGCGCTTTTCCGATGATTTCGGCTCGTTTGATGCCGTAGTAAAGATCGAATTTGGAAGCGCCTGTTTCGTTGGTGTGTACTGTTACCAGCAGCGTAGTTTGTGGAAATTGCCGCCCAATCTGGGCTATGGTGTCCAATATTTTCTGATTATCGGCCGAAAGCAGGTCTTTGTCCGAGTCGTATAAAAGCGGCGAAACCGTAAAACGTGCAGGCGCTGCAACAGACTCGGCAGCAGCAGCATCCTGTGGCGCTACCAGCATCGGGGCTGCGGCAGACATTTGTTCGGACGCTTCTTCTTTCAGGTAGGCTACATAGATATCGCGCTCGCCGTAACTGTCGATACGATCGGATGCAAAAAACGCGGAACGGCCGTCGGCAGCCAGGCGGAACGACTCGTCGTTGCCGGGAGAGTTAATGGGCGTACCCAAATTTTCGGCAGGCCGCATGGCTTTTTTCGCCTCGTCGAATACGGATTTGTACACATCCAGTCCGCCGATGCTTTCCGGCCGGTTGCTGCTGAAGTACAGGGTACGGCCATCGCGGGCCAGGAAGGGGGTTACTTCGTCGTAAGCAGAATTTACGGCAGGGCCGAGGTTGACCGGCGCGCTCCAGGTGCTATCCATCCAGGTAGTCATCCACAAATCCATGCCCCCCAGTCCGCCACTGCGCCTGCTCGAAAAAAGCAGGTGCCGGTTGTCGATGAAATAAGGTGTACCGTCGCCTTCTTCGGGTTTCATCGGGCTTTTGAACAGAGGTGGCTCGATGGCATATTCGTCTTTTACGGCAGCCGTATCTGCATAAATTTCACCGCCATAAGGCGTAAAACCGCGAAAAAAGTACAGCACCTGGCCTGTTTGGTTAAAACCCAGCCCGACTTCAAACCGCGAGGTATTGAGCAGGCCACCCATATTGCCGGTGGTTTCCCAGCCGGAAGTTTGGTATTGTGCGGCAAAAATATCGCTGCACCAATGCCCTCTTTCAGCGTCTTCGTACCCCTGATCATTGCGCCGGCCGCCCACGCAGCCTTCGCGAGCAGCGGAGTAGTACATGCGGTCGCTGTGGTTGATAGAAACAAGTGGCGCAAACTCGTCGCCGACAGAATTAACGCGGTTGCCCAGGTTTTCTACCAGCGCCACGGCGTCGTTATTTCCGGTAACAAGTCCGCTCAAACAACGCCGGATATTGTCGGGCGTGCCGGCGCGCAAAGGGTGACTGGCCGGCGCCACCCGCAAAAATCCTTTATAGGCAGCAATGGCTTTTTCATATTCGGCCTGTGCATGCAGCGTACGAGCTAGGTAAAAAAACAGATCCGGGTCTTTGCTGTCGGGGTAACGTGTGGCTACATATTCCAGCAACTGCCGAGCCTTGTCGGCCGTGTGCAGGTGGTAATAGGAAATGCCGAGTTTGGTCAGCACGTCTGTTTCGCCGGGTTTCAGCGACTGGTATTGGCTGAACAGTTGCTGTGCTTCCTGCCAGTGTGCATTATTATAGGCGCGTTCGGCATTGCGTTTAATATCAGCAGGCTTTTGTGCGTGCATCACAAAAGGCAGAACCAGCAGCAAGCCGGTCAGGCAGAGCATTCGAAATTTGGGCATACGTTGTAAAAAAGCGATACGACTCATGTTACCGCTGCAAAAGTAGCGTATGCAACCACAGCAATGCGCAGTTTTTACAAGCCGTATTTATCCAGCAGGTACACCAGGGCCGTCATGCTGGCCGCGCCGAGTTCCAGTTCGCGTTTGTTTACCTTGTCAAAAGTATCGTCGGCCGTATGGTGATAATCAAAATAGCGCTGCGAATCGGGCATGTAACCGCTCAGCAGGCCTTTGAGGTCGCGCAGCGGACCGATGTCGGCCCCCGAACCACCTTTTACAAATTGCAGGCCGTAGGGCTTGAAAAAGGGTTCGAGATTCTGAACTTTTTCAAAAAATGCAGCAAAAACGGAAGCATCTCCATCAAAACTAAACCCTCGGGGGGTAAACCCGCCAGCATCGCTTTCAATGGCAGCCAGGTGAAACTCTCCTTTTCGGGCGGCTTCTTCTGCATATTTTTTGCCGCCGCGCAAGCCGTTTTCTTCGTTCATAAACAACACACAACGGATGGTACGCCGTGGCTGGTAGCCGCATGTACGCAGCAGGCGCAGCACTTCCATACTCTGCATGGTACCCGCGCCATCGTCGTGCGCGCCGTGGCCTACGTCCCAACTGTCGAGGTGCCCGCCCACCACGATGACCTCCTGCGGGCGCTCCGAGCCGCGTATTTCGCCGATTACATTGTAAGAAAGCACGTCGGGCAGGGTGCGGCAATTCATCCGAACCGATACGGTGGCCCGGCCTTCTGTTTTCAGCACTTCGCTGAGTTTTTCAGCAGCCATGGTACTGATGGCAGCAGCCGGAATTTTGGTGTAAGCCGTATCGTAGTGCAGGCTGCCGGTGTGCGGGAAATTGTCGAGGCGAAGGCTCATACTGCGTACCAATACTGCTACGGCGCCGTATTTGGCGGCTTGTGCTGCACCAGCCACCCGCTGGTCGACGGCTAGCCGGTAGGCATCGAAGGTGCGGATTTGTGTAGGATCCATCGGCCGGTTAAAAAATACAATTTTGCCACGCAGCCGCTCGGCTCCCAATGTTGCCAGTTGCTCGATACTGGTCACTTCTACCACCTCTGCTTTTACATGGCCGCCGACAGAGCCGCCGAGGGCCAGCGCAGCAAGGGGAAAGGCGCCATATCGGCGCGAGCCCAACACCAGTACCTGTTCGGCCTGCCCACGCACCCAGTGCGGTACCATGCAGGGTTGCAGCCACACAGAATCGAAGCCCATGGTATCAAGCACCGAGCGCGTCCAGTTGACGGCTTTTTCAGCAGCCGGGCTACCACTAATACGATGCCCGATTTTCAGGCTCAGGTGCTCCAGCCACTTGTAGCACCTGCCATCACTGAGCGCCTGGTCGTAAATTTTATCCAAAAATAATGCGTCGGCGTCTTGCGTGGCCGCCTGAGCGGCATTTTCCGCAGGGTGTGTAAAAAAAACAATAAGGGTAAGTAGCCAAAAACACCCGCAGGTGCCGAATAACCTGAAATTCTTCATATTTCGAAACAAATAAAATTATGTTTTATTGGCAGGGGTGTATTTTCTTGGTTTCGAGAACATGATTTGGCTATTTTTTTTATTTGCCAAATCATGCACCCAAAGATTTTTTTATTTTTCGTAATATTGATGACCCCAGCACAAATTTTTTTTGAAGTTTTTTTCCAATCTTCTTGTAAGTTATACACAAAGCGCTTTATCTTTGTCAGCAGAAAGCAATTTGCATCAAGAATAATTTGGTTTTATTTGGTTAGGGCTGAGGTAGTGCTGTGGTGGCACTGCCTCATTTTTTTTGCCCCTGTATAAAGTTCTTAACAGCGCTGCTGATCCGGATGTTCCCTTACCTCGTATATCATGCTGCGTTCGCTTCTGACGCAGTACTTATTCAACAACTCAAACCGGATTTTTATGGATGCATCTCCTGTTGCTGTCAGTGCCGATTATTCTTTTCTCACCACCTGGCGCCTGCAAGCCACCTGCGAAGAAATATACCGAACCCTGGAAGACGTAGAAGCGCTGACGCGCTGGTGGCCTTCCGTGTACCTCGACGTTAAAGTGCTGGAAAAAGGTGCTCCAGGTGGCGTGGGCAAATTGGTCGATCTGCACACCAAAGGCTGGCTCCCCTACACCTTGCGCTGGAAATTCCGGGTTACAGAAACACATTTCCCAACTGGTTTCGCGCTGGAAGCCTTCGGCGATTTTGTCGGCACCGGCGTCTGGAATTTCCAACAGGAAGGCGACACCTGCGTAGTGACGTACGACTGGCGTATTTCGGCCGAAAAACCGCTCCTTAAAAAACTGACCTGGCTGCTGCGCCCGGTTTTTTCTGCCAACCACGAATGGGCCATGCGGCAAGGGTATAAAAGCCTGCAACGGGAATTGAGCAATCGTAAGTCCTGAGTCGTAAGTCCTGAGTCCTGAGTCCGTAGCGTACACCTGATTACCCTTGGCCTTGATACAAAGGAATATCCTGGAGTAATCAGGTGTACGCTACGGACTCAGGACTCAGGACTTACGACTCAGGACTTTACACGACTTATTCATTACTTTTGCCCGCCTTTTCAACCGGCATGTATATGAAAAAAAGTTTTGTACAGATCGGGCTGTTGTTTGTGTTGCCCGCTCTTCTGGCCCCTCTTGCCCTGACTGCCCAGCAAAAAATTTCCATGTCCGATGCGATTATGAAAGGTCGCACGGTGCTGGCGCCCTCCAATCTGAAACAATTGCAGTGGATACCCGGAACAACGCAGTTTACCCATGTGGTCGACAACCGGGTGGTGCGGGTTCAGGCGCCAGGCCTGAGAACCGATACCCTCGATTTGCTGGACAAAATAAACACCGGCATGACAACCCTCGGTGTTCCGGTACTCAGCGGTTTTCCGGCCATGACCTGGGTGAGCAACGACCTGCTGACGTTTAGCGCCAACAATGAACTATACGCCTACTCACTCACGAATGGGTTGCAACGCAAAAACGGCTTCCCGGCCGACGCCGACAACCTCGATGTACACGATAAAACCTACGCTGCGGCCTATACCCGCAATGACGGCCTTTGGGTAAATGCCAATGGAAAAGAAATGCAGGTGGCGCAAAGCGAAGGTCCCGGCATCGTGTATGGCAAAAGTGTGCACCGCGATGAATTTGGCATTTTTAAGGGCACTTTCTGGAGCCCGGGCGGCCGCTACCTGGCGTTTTACCGCATGGACGAAAGCATGGTGACGCAATATCCGATTTACATACTCGATTCGATGCCTGCCCAGGTGCGCGAAATTCGCTACCCCTTCGCCGGATCAAAAAGCCACCACGTGACGGTCGGGGTATTCGACACCCAAACCGGACAGAAACTGTACCTGAACACAGGAGAACCCGCCGAACAATACCTGACCAACGTTTCGTGGTCGTCAGACGATAAATACCTGCTCATCGCAGTGGTGAACCGCGAGCAAAACCACATGTGGCTCAAGCAGTTCGACGCCGCTACCGGCGCTTTTGTAAAAACCATCTTTGAAGAAACCAACGACAAATGGGTGGAACCGGAAAAACCGGCTGTTTTTGTGCCGGGCAGCGCCGAGCAGTTTCTCTGGCAAAGCGAACGCGACGGCTACAACCACCTCTACCTCTGCAATCTGGCAGGTACTGAAATGCGCCAGATCAGCAAGGGCGCCATGCCTGTCACCAATTTCTACGGCTTCGATACCAAAGGTGAAAACTGCTACTACCAGGTAGCCGATGAAAGCGGTTTGAATCGGTTCCTGTATGCTGCCAACTTGAAAACCGGCGCTACCACCCGCCTGAACGCCGATGAAGGCATCCACAATGGCCTTGTTAGCAGCAATGGCGAATGGGCGCTCGACGCATTTACCAGCAAAGACACACCGCGCCTGATCTACCTACAGTCGGTGAAAAAGCCCAACGACCGCAAGATCTTTTTTAGCGCTAAAAACCCCCTCGACGGCTTTCAACTGGGCCAGACGCGCCTCGTTACGCTCCCTTCGCCGGGCGGCCCGACGCTCAATGCACGCCTCATCCTGCCGACCGACTTCGACGAGAAAAAACAATACCCGGCGCTGGTGTATGTATACAACGGCCCGCACGTACAGATGGTAACCAATGGCTGGCTGGCTGGCGGTGAACTCTGGATGCACCACATGGCCGAGCAGGGCTACGTGGTGTTCGTGCTCGACGGCCGCGGCTCGGCCAATCGCGGATTTGCTTTTGAAAGTGCTATCCACCGCCGCGTGGCCGATTGCGAAATTGAAGACCAGATGACTGGCATCAACTACCTGAAAACACAGACCTTCATCGACCCAAAACGCATCGGTATTTATGGCTGGAGTTACGGCGGATTCATGACAACGTCGCTTATGACGCGCCCCGAAGCAAAAGGCGCTTTCCGTTGCGGCGTTGCCGGCGGCCCCGTGCTCGACTGGAGTATGTACGAAATCATGTACACCGAACGATACATGGATACGCCTAAGGAAAACCCGGAAGGCTACGCCAAAAGCAACCTCTTCAACTACATCGACAACCTGTCGGGCCGCCTGTTGATGATTCACGGATCCTCCGACGATGTGGTGCTCTGGCAACACTCCCTCCGTTACATCCGCGAATGTGTGCGCAAAGGCAAACAGATCGATTACTTCGTTTACCCCGAACACCTGCACAATGTGCTGGGGCCTGATCGGGTACACCTGTTTGAAAAAATTGAGAAGTTCTTTAACGAGAATTTGAGGGACACTCCTACAGAGGAAAAACCTTAGGAGTGATGAGTTATGAGGGATGAGTTATGAGTGTTACGTGCGTTGCTTTTGGTATCTTCAAAAGAGTGGCCAAAAGCGAAGTAAGTAACACTCATAACTCATAACTCATCCCTCATAACTTTAACATACCGCTCCACAAACACCCCCATCGTCGGCCGGCGGTACTGCATCACCCAGCGCGGGTGCGGGAGCGGGATGATTTGTTTGAAAAAACCGTGCTGGGCGTTCAATTTTGCGAAAAAGGCAAAATTCTGGCCTTCGCCCATGCAAATGGCCCTTTCGCGGTTGGCGCCGAACTCCAGTTGGGTGCGGATATTCCAGACCACAAAAGGCTCTACCGCTTTTTGCAAGGCACGATCGTCGTAGTAATTGATGTTTTTACCATCTTTCACAAAACCCAGCGGGCAAATGGAAGTGATGTAAAAATCGCGGCAAAAAGCCTCCGCTCCGCCATAGGCATTGATGTATTCCCACACAAAAATGGACGACAATTCTGCCTTTTTCTGAAAGGTATTGGAAATGCCGCATTCCTTTTCCAGCCGAATTGGGTCGGTGAAAGGCACACCCGTGATACCCGCTCCCAAACGCCCCGGATTGATGCCAAACAAAAAAGTACGCGGCTGCGTACCCGTGTAAAACCGTTCGTAAAAAGTCGTGAGCGCCTGCATGGTTTCGGGTTGATCGTATGGAAACAACCATTCAAAACCCTCGGGCAGTTCTATTGCTGGTACTCGTAACGAGCGGGTGAAGTCAATGACTTGTTTGGAAAATGACATGAAGTGGATAGAAAAATGATTTTAAAGTGAGTGGTTCGGCTTCCCTTTAAGATGTTCGGCTTCGCCTCACGGGGGACTTGGGATTTTGCGGATCAGGCGGATTAAAAGGATTTTTTGTGGCCTGTCGGCCACTTATTTTAGTTGAAAAACAAATCCGTGATTCGCATTAAAAATGAAGGGAACAGTGCCCAACGCCTTGTTTTGCACAAAACCAATACTCATAAAGTCAAATCAGGTGGCCGACAGGCCACAAAAAATCCTTTTAATCCGCTTGATCCGCAAAATCCCAAGTCCCTGTGAGGCGAAGCCGAACATCCATCCCAAAAAATCTTCACTCAATCACTAGCCGCGAGCGCACCACCACCTCCGAGCCCTCTGCCAAAAACACGGACAACGGATCTTTTTTATTCAAATCGGAAAATGCCGGGCCATACACCGCGCCAAAATCCACTTCGCCATGCCAGGCCCGAATGGGATACACTTCCCAGCGCGGGTGTTCTACTTGATATTCAATGGTTTGCCTGTCGTTGCGCCGCGCATAACCCCAGTAATGTTCCGTAATAAACTCCGCTTCACTTCCGGGTTTCATCACCACAGGCATCGGGTCGGTTTGTACACCGAAGGAATGCCAGCGCCCGTTTTGTCGCCAGGCATATTCAGTTTGTTTAAGGTCGCGCTCGTCGAGCCACTGGTGGCGCATGGCACGCACGCCATAGTGCTCGCGGTACACCGTGTTGGCTACCCAGGCAATGGCGGGCAAGGGTACCAGTTCGCTGATGAACACCACGCCGCGCTTCCAGCCCAACTGCGGGTCGTGCCTGCGCACATAAAAACGCAGGTTGATTTCCGTAAAATTCCGGTGAAATGGCACTGCAAAACCCTTCAATCGCGTATCGAGAAAGCGAAAACCGACCAGGCTTACATAGCATGCGCCGTTCCATATATCCAGTTCAGTATGTGCAGGCAAAAAAGGCAGCAGGCGCTCCGGTTCGATGGCATAATTGAGCATCACGAGGCGCCGCCACTGGGCAGTGAGAAATGCGGAGGACATGGTGTTGTTGAAATGGGTGTGTGTGCGGTACTTTTGTGCTGATCCGAATGTTCGAATCCTGTATTGACACACAAAACAACGTATTTCCAAAAAAGATATGCCCGCCCTCACCAATTTTCAACACCACATCCGAACCGGCATTCCCGATACCCTTCCTGCTGCCCGCCCGCTCGACCCCGCGGTGAGCCATGCGCCACGCCGCGTCGTTGAAGGCGTTTTGTCGGAAAAGGAAAAAGTGCTGGCGCTGCAAAACGCCCTGCGTTATTTCCCGACTGCCTGGCACCGTGAACTGGCTACCGAATTTGCCGACGAACTCCAACGCTACGGCCGCATCTACATGCACCGTTTCCGGCCCGAATACGCCATGTATGCCCGTCCGATCGAGGAGTATCCCTATCGTTCGCAGCAGGCTGCCGCCATCATGCTGATGATTCAGAACAACCTCGACCCCAAGGTAGCCAAACACCCGCACGAACTCATCACCTATGGCGGCAATGGCGCCGTGTTCCAGAACTGGGCGCAATACCTGCTCACCATGCAGTACCTCTCGGAAATGACCGACCAGCAGACGCTGGTGATGTATTCCGGGCATCCCATGGGCCTGTTTCCGAGCCATGCCGATGCGCCGCGCGTGGTGGTGACCAATGGCATGATGATACCCAACTATTCCAAAAAAGAAGACTGGAATAAATACAATGCACTCGGCGTCACGCAGTATGGCCAGATGACGGCCGGTTCGTACATGTACATCGGGCCGCAAGGCATTGTGCATGGCACTACCATTACTTTGTTGAATGCAGGCCGTAAAATGGGCATTGGTACCGACGACCTACGCGGCACGGTGTACGTTACCAGTGGCCTCGGCGGCATGTCGGGCGCGCAGGCAGGCGCAGCGGTTATTACAGGCGCAGTGGGCGTGATTGCAGAAATAGACGGCGATGCCGTGCAGCAGCGCATTACCGACGGTTATATCCTGAAAGAAAATGTGTACACCGACCTCGACGACCTGATTATCCGCATGGAAGAATGCCGCCGCAACAAAACGGCCGTTGCGCTGGTGTACCACGGCAATATCGTCGATCTCTGGGAGCGTTTTGTGCGCGACAACATTAAAATAGAACTGGGCAGCGACCAGACCAGTTGCCACAACATCCACGACCTGGGTTACTGCCCGGTGGGTTACACTTTTGATGAAGCGAAGGAATTGTTGATTCGCGACAAGGCTACATTTCTTGAAGAAGTGGCCAAGACCCTTCGCCGACACGTGGCGGCGATCAATACCATGCACGACCGCGGCGGGTTTTATTTCTGGGACTATGGCAATGCGTTTTTGAAAGAAGCGGGCGATGCGGGCGCCGACGTTTTTCAGTCGACCGAGCCGGACAGCGCTTTCCGCTATCCTTCTTATGTGGAGGATATTATGGGGCCACTGTGCTTCGACTACGGTTTCGGCCCGTTCCGCTGGGTGTGCTGCTCGGGTTTGCAGGAAGACCTTGACCAAACCGACCGCATTGCAGCCGCGGTCATTGAAGAAATGCTGCGCGAAGCGCCCGAAGAGATTCGCGGACAATTGAACGACAACCTCATCTGGATTCAGAAAGCCAAACAACAAATTCCGGTAGTGGGCTCCAAATCGCGCATTTTATACGCCGATTCGGAAGGCCGCCTGCGCATTGCGGCGGCATTCAACGATGCCATTCAAAAAGGCGAACTGGCTGGCCCTGTGGTGCTCGGCCGCGATCACCACGACGTGAGTGGCACCGACTCGCCTTATCGCGAGACGGCCAACATTTACGACGGATCGCGTTTTACGGCCGATATGGCGGTTCACAATGTCATTGGCGACTCGTTCAGAGGCGCTACCTGGGTGAGCCTCCACAACGGCGGTGGCGTAGGCTGGGGAGAAGTCATCAACGGTGGTTTCGGCATGGTGCTCGATGGCTCGGAAGCCGCCGCCCGTCGCCTGCGTTCCATGCTGTTCTGGGATGTGAACAACGGTATCAGTCGCCGTGCCTGGGCTCGCAACCCGCACGCACTCAGTACCTTGCAACGAACGATGGAGCAATATCCAGACTTGAAAGTGACCGTGCCTTACCTGGCCGACGAAAACCTCGTGCGGGAAGCCTTACAAAAAGTATAATGCGGTCTTTGGGAATGATTTTTCCAGATTTACGATAGTTTTGGAAAACATTCCATGCGAAACTCTACTTTTATTCGTTTCCGAATCAAAACACTCCCGACCAAACACCTAACAATAACAGCACATGGCAAAGAAAGTCAACACGGCCACTTTTAAATTCGGCGGGGAAACCCTGAAATTTACAAAAAGTAAAACCGAGGCCGCCGTACGATACAACCCCGGAATGAAACCCGCAGCCAAACGCAGCGCGGGCAAAACCAAATCTCCGGAACAACTCCGTGACTTCGAAATCGTGAAATCGCGCAGCGGCATCGACAAAAAACTCGACGCCCTGCGGGAAAAACCCGAAGTGTCGGTTGGCACCCACGTGTGGTACGTGAATGACGAAGACGATGCGGCTTTTGTACCCACTGGCTATTTGTATGTGGAATTCAAGGCGGGCTCGGACGAAGAAAAGCAACGCGCCATACTCGACGAGTTTGCCCTCAATATCCGTGAAATGGTGGGGCCGGATGCCTATCGGGTAAACACCACGCCCGATTCGCCCAATCCGATCAAATGCGCCATGCTGCTCCAGAAAAAACGTATTGTAGCAGTAGCCGAGCCGGAATTCGTGACCAAGCCGACGACCAACGATTTTAACCTGCCCAATGGCAAATTCATTGCCTCGCAGTGGCACCTGGAAAATACCGGAAGCCAGATTCCGATCATCGACATTCCCAATGCCGTGTACGGCACCGCGCATTTCCGCCGGGGCGCCGATGCCAAAGTGAAAGAAGCCTGGGCTTACCTGGGCAGTCTGGGGTCGTCGAGCATCAAAATTGCGGTAATAGACACCGGTTTTTCTACCGACCACCCACAATTGCGCGGCGATGGCAGCAAAATTCGAAACACCTTTAATGCCGCTACCCGCAGCGCCGACGTATCGCCCTGGTTTCAGGCGGGCGACGGCTCGCGCGGTGTGTTCAGCCACGGCACTTCCTGTGCGGCCGTGGCATTGGGCGCATGGGATGCGCTGGGGGTGCTGGGCGCAGCGCCCAACAGCCGTTTTATCCCCATCAAACTCGACATATTAAGCGACGATGCCATTGTGAAGGCGTTCGAGCACGCCCTGCTCAACGGCGCCGATATTATTTCCTGTAGCCTCGGATTTCCCAAGCCTGTGCCACTTTCTACCTGGGTGTTCAATACCATCCGAAAAGTGGCGTCGCAAGGCCGCGGCGGAAAAGGAACGCCTATTTTTATTGCAGCAGGCAACGCCAATCCGGCCTCCAATAACCAGCCGCGACAGGTGAGCGACTTCGCTGCGCACCCTGATGTATTCTGCATCACGGCATCCAACAGCCTCGATGAAGCGTCGAGTTATTCGTTTTATGGCGCAAACGCCTTTATGTCGGCGCCCACGAATGGCAACAATGGCGTAGGTATCACAACGGCAACGGTAGTTACCTCAGATGGACAGACCTTGCAAAACACCTACACCAGCGGCTTCGGCGGCACTTCGAGCGCTGCGCCATTGTCAGCAGGCATTTGTGCGCTGCTATTGTCGGCCAATCCCAATCTGTCAGTAGAGCAAATTCGCAGTATTTTTAAACAAACCACCGATAAAATTGCAGGCGGCTACGACACTTCCGGCCGCTCCCCTTATCTGGGTTATGGGCGCATCAATGCCTTGAAAGCCGTAAAAATGGCATTGCAACTGGCTGGCGGCGGCAACGTAACCCCTCAACCGCCGACCCCTACACCGACCCCACAGCCGCCTGTCAACAACAACCCTTCTTCATCCATCAAGCAGGGCAAGGTGACCTACAAATTCCTCAACGTGCGCAATGCGCCATCCACCTCTGCTGCCAAAGTGGGTGAATTGAAACAAGGTGATGTGGTGAGTTTGCTGGAAAAAACAGCCAATTTCTGGAAAATCGGCCCGGGTCAATATGTGAGTGCCGACTACATTCAGGTGCTGGCCAGCCCGGGCACTACCATTCCGCCGGCTACGCGCCGGGGCAAGGTAACGTCTTCATTTCTCAACGTGCGCTCCGGCCCTTCCACTGCCAACAACAAGGTGGCAGAACTGAAACAGGGCGCGCTCGTCACCATTTACGAAACCAGCAGCAATGGCTGGCACCGGATTGGTGCGAATCAATGGGTGATTGGGACGAATATTCAGGAAGTATAAGAAGTGAGATGTGAGAAGTGAGAGGGCGTAGAGTGTACCGCTCCGTTCTTTGGATTACCAAAAGCGAAGCGGTACACTCTACGCCCTCTCACTTCTCACCTCTCACCTCTCACCTCTCACCTCTCACCTCTTATCAGTCTCTGCTGCCCAGCAAAGCCCAAAGCAGATACAGGAACTGCACCAGTGCAGCCAGTGCAGCCGACACATAAGTCATGGCAGCCCAGGTGAGGGCATCTTTGGCGCCATCGTATTCGCGGCCGCGGGCAAAACCCGATTCATTCAGCCATACCAGGGCACGGCGGCTGGCGTCGAATTCTACGGGCAGCGTGATCAGGCTGAACAAGGTAGTAATACCGAAGGCTACCAGTGCAATAATCAGCAGGATCGGGCTTTTGAAAAAACCGATACCCGCGATACCAAACATAAACAGGTATTGCTGTAGCGAAGCGGCGATATTTACCACGGGCACTAATTGGGAGCGCATTTGCAGAAAACTGTATTGCGTAGCGTGTTGCACGGCGTGGCCACATTCGTGGGCAGCGACGGCAGCGGCGGCAACGTTGCGGCCGTGGTACACATCATGGCTGAGGTTTACCGTGTGGTCGGCCGGATTGTAGTGGTCTGTCAATTGACCTTCCACCTGTGTAATGCGCACATCGCCGATCCCGTAATGCCGCAGCATGGTAGCGGCTACTTCCGCTCCGCTCATGCCATTGGTAAGTGGCACCTGGGCGTATTTATTGAACTTGCTTTTCAGTACCGAACTCAGAATGAATCCGATGATCATGAAAACAACACTAATGACAATCAACATAGAAATGTGGTTTTATTAATTTTTTTGGCTTCGTTTAAACGTTTGAACGGCGCGAAAATAACGGATATTCGATCAATTTTTTCAACAGCCGGACAAACGTGAAGAAAACCGGCATCAAGTAAAAAAGTTCAAAAGGCTGTCGATCAGACATTTTTCTGAAAAAAACACCATGAAAATTCAATTTATTCATAACAACACCACATTTGAGGCAGACCTCTCTAAGCCCATCGACTTGTCTATTCCACTGCGCAACGGATTTGATAATCCCAATTGTTTCTGGGCGCCTCCGGTAGATTATTCGCCGGTGGTGGCAGGCAGTTTTGTCGGCAGCACAGAGCAGGGCGGGGTGGTCAATTTTTTCAACGTGAAGTTCAATCCGCACGGCAATGGCACCCATACCGAATGTGTTGGGCATATTGCCCGCGAGTGGTATGTGCTACATGAATGTTTGCGGGAACATCATTTTCCGGCGCGGCTATTGAGCGTATTTCCCCGAAAAACGGATTCGGGCGATCGGGTTGTTTTCCGCGACCAACTGGAGGATTGGTGGGACGATTCGGCGCCCCGCGCACTGGTGCTGCGCACGTTGCCGAACGACGACTTGAAAATGCGTACCAACTACTCAGGCGCCAACCCGCCCTACCTGCACCACGAAGCGGTGGCGTTTCTGGTGGAACAAGGCATCGAACATTTGCTACTCGACTTGCCTTCTGTCGATCGGGAAGAAGATGGCGGCGCCTTGCTTGCCCATCGCGCATTCTGGCAGTACCCGGAAGCGGTGCGCACGCATTGCACCATTACAGAAATGGTGTATGCGCCCAATGAAGTGCCCGATGGATTTTATTTGCTTCAGTTACAAACAGCAAGTTTTGATCTGGATGCGTCGCCTTCCAGGCCTTGCCTGTATAGTTGTTCCAAATTGTGAGAAGTTCAATCCTTCCATTCTTCCCGCTTCCTGTACGCCACGCCTCTGAAAAAGGCCACGGCAGTACCATCCTGCTTGCGCACTGTAATAGCGTAATTGGAAATCTGATTTCCCAGGTTGTCTTCAGTAGCGGTGGCTACCAGTTCGTCGCCTTCCCGCACGGGCGCAGCATGTTCCACCGTGCAGTGGATCGATACCGTATGGCGGCCGCGCGAGTTGCAGGCAAAGGCAAAAGCGCTGTCGGCCAAAGAAAAAGTAATACCGCCATGTGCGACGCCAAAGCCATTGAGCATTTCGCCGCGCACTTTCATTTTCAAGGTACAGGTTCCTTCCGCAATGGCAACCAGTTCCATACCCATCCAGTGGCTGAACGGATCGTTGTCGAACATGCGGTGAAAAATCGTAAGCGGATCAAGCGGACTGTTTTCCATGGTAAATCGACTTGAAAATCATTAAAAAAGACGCATCAGGCATCAAAACTCACCACCACGCGCCGGCTTTTGGGATGCGACTGACAGGTGAGCACATAACCTGCCGCTACTTCGTCGGGTTCCAGACCGTAGTTGATGTCCATTTGCACCTCACCTTCCAGCACACGTGCCTTGCAAGTGCTGCAAACGCCGCCTTTGCAGGAAAAAGGGAGGTCTGCGCCGGCGCGCATGGCAGCATCCAGCAAAGTAGAACCGGCAGAAGGCAAGGTGAAATCCAGTTTTACGCCGTCCTGAATGACGGTGACGGATGCTTCAAAACTGTTGTTGGCTGCGGTCGATACTTGCGCGGGGTCTTTTTTGGGCGCTCCGGGTGTTGTAAACAATTCAAAATGAATCTTCTCTGCAGGCACGCCCAATTCCGACAAAGCATCGCGCACCTCGAAAATCATCTCCTCCGGTCCGCATAGAAAAACCTGATCGACGCTGTCCGGCTGAAAAAAGTATTTTGCGTAGGCGCGGCATTTTTCGCCGTCGATGCGCCCGAAAAACAAGGGGCTGCCCAACGACTCGCGGCTGAGCACATGGTGTACCGACAGCCGTTCAGGATACAGGTTTTTGAGTTGTTCGAGTTGTTCGCGGAATACAATATGATCGAAGCCCCGATTGCCATAAAAGAGGATAAACCTGCTGTGCGGCTCCTGCACCAGCGTACTTTTCAGGATGGAAATAACGGGCGTGATGCCGCTTCCTGCCGCAAAAGCCACATAGGTGCGGGCTTGTTCGGTGTGTAATTCGGTGTAAAAACGCCCTTGCGGTGGCATCACTCGAATTTCATCGCCGACTTGCAGGCGCTCGTTGGCAAAAGTGCTGAACAGGCCGCCTTCAATTTTTTTGACTGCTACCCGCCATTCCTGTTCATGTGGTGCTGAACAAATGGAGTAAGAGCGCCGGACGTCCTGCCCGTCGATGACGGTACGCAAGGTTAGGTATTGCCCTTGTACAAAATGAAAAAGTTCGCGCAGTTCTTCGGGCACTTCAAAAGCAATCGAAACGGTATCAGCCGTTTCGCGGCGCAATTCACTGACACGAAGGGGGTAGAATTTGGTGGTGGCGGACATATTTGGAAGACTTAACTTAAGTCCTGAGTCGTAAGTCCTAAGTCCGTAGAGTACGCCTATGTACCCTTGTTTTTTTATTGGTGACGCCAAAAATACATAGGTGTACTCTACGGACTTAGGACTCAGGACTTACGACTCAGGACTTTAAAAACAACACAAAAAGTGTATCTCGTGGTCACGGGATACACTTTTTGGTGCGCTGCAAACAACGCTTATGTGCTACAAAGGCGACTTAGGAAGCCAGTGCGTTCACGTGACGCATCAGACCGCTTTTCAGGTTGGACGCCTTGTTGCGGTGGATGTTGCCACGTTTTGCCAGTTTGTCAATCATGCTGACAACCTTTGGCAGAAAGTTCAGCGCTTCGGCTTTGTCTTTCAGGTCGCGCAGGTTTTTAATAGCCGTACGAGCCGTTTTTTTGTAGTAACGGTTTTGCAGACGACGCTTCTCGGTCTGGCGAATGCGCTTGAGTGCAGATTTGTGATGTGCCATATATTTACTTCAGCCTAAAATGCGGAAAAAATGGTATAAAAAGCAGGTGTTTTTGTTTGGGCGGGCAAAGGTATGATTTAATTCTTGGAAAAGAAAAAGAGTGGCAAAAGATTTTTTGTGAGTCCTGAGTCGTAAGTCCTGAGTCCTAAGTCTGTAGCGTACACCTACATACTCTTGGTATTTAATATCAGTAATGCCAAGACTATGTAGGTGTACGCTACAGACTTAGGACTCAGGACTTACGACTCAGGACTACTCGTGTTGATTTTTTTCAAAAAAACTAAAACACAAGCCCCTCAAAAACCGTTAGGTGTTGCTACTTTTGCGGGCTTTTTACCCCTGTTTTATTTGATTTTTGAACGATGAAAGATATTTCGGCCATTTTCAACGCCCACCCACAATACATCGACGGACTGTATCGCTCCTGGCTCAACGACCCCGCATCGGTGGAAACCGACTGGCAGGCATTTTTCCGGGGTTTCGACTTTGCTCTGTCATCTGCCAATGGCAATGGCTCGGCGGCTTCTTCGGAGGCCAGTCCGATACAACTCCAGAAAGAATTCGGCGTGATCGGGCTGATCCACGGCTACCGCGATCGGGGGCATACCCTGTCGACCACCAACCCAATCAAACCGCGAAAAAACCGCAAACCCCGCCTGGATTTGGCCGATTACGGCTTGTCGGAAGCCGATCTGGATGAAAAATTCAGTGCCGGTTTTGAAATCGGCATGCCTGGCGCTACACTGCGCCAGATCGTAGAGCGCCTGCACATGCTGTACTGCGGCAACATCGGGTTTGAAAGCACACACGTGTTCGACAAGGAGCGCCGACAGTGGCTGCGCGAAAAAATTGAAAACCGCGACCTGCACTCCGACTACGGTTTTTCGCTGGAAAAGAAAAAACGCATCCTCGAAAAACTCAACGGCGCCGTCGGCTTCGAGCAGTTTTTGGCCACCAAATTCGTCGGCCAGAAACGCTTCGGCCTCGAAGGCGGCGAAGCGGCTATCCCGGCGCTCGATGCTATGATCAACAAATCGGCGGACAGCGAAACACCCGTCGAGGAAGTCGTGATCGGTATGGCCCACCGCGGCCGCCTCAATGTGCTGTGCAATATCGTGGGCAAAACCTACGACCAGATTTTCAATGCATTTGAAGATAAATCCATTCCCGACCAGAGTTTTGGCTCCGGCGACGTAAAATACCACCAGGGTTATTCCTCCCAGGTGAATGCGCTGAATGGCAAGTCCTTGTATGTCAAACTATTGCCCAACCCCAGTCACCTCGAAGCCGTCAATCCAGTGGTAGAAGGTTTCAGCCGCGCCAAACTCGATATTCTCTATGGCGGCGTGTACGACCGCGTGTTGCCCATTCTCATCCACGGCGATGCGGCCGTAGCCGGACAAGGCATCGTGTACGAAGTAACGCAAATGATGAGCCTGGCAGGTTACAACACGGGCGGTACGGTACACCTGGTGATCAACAACCAGATCGGCTTTACGACCAGTTGGGAAGACGCGCGCTCCTCGACCTACTGCACGTCGGTGGCCGAGGTGGTGCAGGCGCCGGTGTTTCACGTAAATGGCGACGACCCGGAAGCCGTGGTGTTTGCCACCGAACTCGCTACGGAATACCGCCAGCGTTTCAATTCCGACGTGTTTATCGATATGGTGTGCTACCGCAAAAACGGGCACAATGAAAGCGACGAACCGCGCTTTACCTCGCCGGGGCTGTGGAAAATCATCGAAAAACACGACGACCCGCGTAAAATTTATAACGACATGCTGATTAAACGCGGCGATGTCGACGAGCAACTCGCTCGTAATATGGACGCCGAATTCAAGGCCGACCTGCAGGCGCGCCTCGACAACGTGCGCCAGAATCCGCTGCCCTACACCTATCAGGAGCCGGAACTGCAATGGAAATCGCTGAAAAAAACCTTCGACGACAAGGATTTTGAAGAAAGCCCTGAAACGGGCGTTCCGCGCGCAGTGATCGACAAGATACTGAACCACCTCCTCACTTTCCCGGAAGGTTTCACACCGCTGCCGCAAATTTCCAAACTCAACGACGCCAAAAAACAACTCGTCGCCAGCGGGAAAATCGACTGGGCACTGGGCGAACTACTCGCCTACGGCACACTCCTGCTCGAAGGCCGCGACGTGCGCATGAGCGGACAGGATGTGAAACGCGGCACTTTCAGCCACCGTCATGCCTGCATCTACGATGCCAACAACGACCACGAAGTCAACCGACTCGAAGGCCTGAGCGACAAACAGGGCAAACTCCGCATTTTCAACTCCCTACTGTCGGAATACGCCGTGCTGGGCTTCGAATACGGCTACTCGCTGGCTACGCCCGAAGCGCTGGTGGTGTGGGAAGCGCAGTTTGGCGACTTTGCCAATGGCGCAGGCACCATCATCGACCAGTTTATTTTTGCGGGTGAAAGCAAATGGAGCCGTATGAGCGGCATCGTTATGCTGCTGCCGCATGGCTACGAAGGCCAGGGCCCCGAACACTCTTCGGCCCGCCTCGAACGCTTCCTGCAAGGCTGCGCCGAAAACAACGTGACGGTAGCCAACGTCACTTCTGCCAGCAACTTTTTCCACCTGCTGCGCCGCCAGTTGACGCGCCCGTTCCGCAAGCCGCTGATCGTGATGTCGCCCAAATCGGGCTTGCGCGCGCCGTTCAACCTCGGCGAACTCAGCGAACTGGAAACCGGCAACCGTTTCCGCGAACTCATCGACGACGCTTCAGTGAAAGCCAAAGACGTGAAACGCGTGCTCGTTTGCTCCGGCAAGGTGTACTACGACTTGCTGAAACGCCAGCAGGATGAACAACGCACGGACGTGGCCATCGTCCGCCTGGAACAGATTTTTCCTTTCCCGAAAAAACAGTTCGACGCCCTGCGCAAAAAATACGCAAAAGCGGAATTCGTGTGGGTGCAGGAAGAGCCGCGCAATATGGGCGCCTGGGGCTTCCTCGCTACGCACTACAGCGAATACGGCTGGCGCTGCGTGAGCCGCCGCGCTGCTGCTTCTCCGGCTACGGGTTTCCCGAAAGCGCATGAGAAGGAGCAGATGGAGATTGTGGCGGAGGCGTTTGGGTAGGTTGAATCAGGACTTTTGGGATTTAAAGGATTAGAAGGATGCACAACCGGATGTCGAAATTAATAAGATTGGACTGAAATAAGCCTCCGGGATTAATTGGACTGAATTATTTGAATTTCGACATCAGGTTGTGCATCCTTCTAATCCTTTAAATCCCCAAAATCCTGATTCATCCCCTTCATCACCCGCCTCTCTTCCGCTTCACCCCCTGCACCACACTGTGCACGTCCTCTCGCACATGCTGGCGCACAGGCGCGGGTTTTTCTTCCAGAATTTTTTCCACGCGTTCGGCGGCCTGGGTGCTGCCGGCAGTTTGCAGGGCAGGCAAGAGGCGCTGCACGTCTTCCGTCGAGCGGGCCGACTGCATTTTTTTCACCAGCGCAGCATCGATGTCGGCCTGGGTATTGCGCAGCACTTCTGGCCGGGAGGCGGCGGCTTCGGCCACTTCTTCGAGGCGTTCCTGGCGCGGAAAATCGCGCAGGTAGGCTTGTACTTTCGTTTCGGTGGGCTGGGTGCGGATAGACGCCACGTAGGCACTTTCCACTTCCTGCATGAGTTCGGCGCGGTTTTGCACGGCGGCTTTGAGTTCGGGCAGGCGTTCGCTTTCGGGAAAATCGCGTACAAATTGCTGGATTTTTCGTTCGTCGGGCTGATCGCGGATGGCAGCGATGGAGGCCGTTTCCAGCGTTGTGATGCGCTTTTCCACCCGCGCTTCGAATTTTCCTTGCCGGTACAGACGCTGGTAGTCGCGCAGGTCGGCCAGTTGGCCGCTTTCTTCGGCTTTGTAGAGGTAGGCTTTTTCGAGGTAAGGGCTGCCTTTCGGCGTATATTCTTCGATGTAGGCAGCGTAGGCGCTCACGTCGTTTTTGATGCTGGCTACCCACCAGTCGCGGGTGGCAGGCGGTGTGAGCGCCCAGGTAGCAGAAGGCGCTACCACGATAAATGCCAGAAACAGGGCCAGGGGTTTCAGGCGGTTGGGCGCTGTTGATTCGGCGGGTTCCGGTGCTTTCGGCGGCTCTATGGCTTCTTTGGTTTCATAATTCACCTGAAAACCACCCGCGGCGGTAGACGAACTTTGAAACGCAAAACTTTGTCCGCTGGGTTTGAAATCGGCCTGCTCCGCCGGTGCGCGCACTTCCGTCACAATGGTCACGGTTTCCAGCAGCGACACATCGCGCGGGATAGGCTCGGCAAAACCCTCTACTTTTTCCAGAATCGACACCTTCACCAGCAATTGGTGTACGCCCTCCCGAAGCGGCGTAACGCTGAAATTCCATTCCGTAAAACCGGCATCGCGCACCAATTGGGTGCGGGCATTGAGGGCTGTAATCTGAAATGTAGCGCCCTCGGCGTCGAGCAGTTCGGCGCTCATCACATCGGAAATTTCCACCTGCCCGCGCACCTGCACGTGTTCGTCGAGCACAATATTTTCCAGAATAGCATCTTCATCTACGGCCACCCGAATGGTGCAGCGCGTGGGTTTTTGAAGCGGCATCACATCCGGTACGCGGTACAGTACGCTGCCGCGCCGGGCTGCCTTGCCACTGGAGGTATTGGCTGCTGCGGCTTCAAAATCTACTTCCTGAAGCGCTCCAAGTAAATCGAAGAAATCGGCCGACACCTGATCTACCAGCCTTCGGTAGTCTTCCGGCGAAATAGTGTTGCGAAACCGCTCTTTGTTGGCAGCATTCAGCCGGGCCATGAGGGCCGACACAATGCGGTATTTTTCCGAGCCTTCGGGCAATTGGCCCAGCAATGCCTGCAAGGCGCCGGGCAGGTCGGCATCGCGGATTTGTGCTTCGAGTGTATGGCGCAGGTCGGCAAGTGGTTGGGAGAGCGGCATGGTGGACGGGTTTGGATGAGGCAAAGATAGGAGGGAGAGAGGAGTTATGAGTTATGAGTTATGAGTTATGAGTGTTGGTGCTGTACACCTGGCTTTGTTAATTGAGTAGCCAGGTGTACAGCACCAACACTCATAACTCATAACTCTCTTCAATACCAATTATACCCCACCGCCACGCTCAGTCCCAGCCCGGTCAGTTGGCCTGCGGGGTGGTCGATCGAGTTGTAATGTACCCGCGCCTGAATATCCAGTGCGCTGTGGCGCCCTTGCCAGATTTCGTAGCCTGTGGCTGCGAGCAGGCCTGCGCCGAAATAAAATTTGCGTTCATCGGCATTTTTGATGTCGTAAAATGCCGGAGCATCCATGCCCAGGCCCGCGCCGCCCAACACCCACCAGCGTGACAGCGGCCAGAACTGTATGGAAGGAATAATGCCCTCAAAACCCCGATCGCGACGGCGGCCTTCTCCTTCATACGCATACACCGTACCCGGCAGGTAGATCAGCAAGGCCGTGCGTTGGCCGAGCATTTTACCGATTTTAAAGTTGGGGAACGACAAACCCGCCTGCGTTTTCGTAGGCAGGTCGGCGCCAGAAAGATGCAGGCTGGAAGCGCCGAGAGCAGTTCCGAACAGGAAGCCTTTGCGGGTGATGTGTTTTTGTTCAGTGGATTGCCCTGGCAAAATAAAATGGCCCAGGAGCAACAGAAATACTGGCAGAAGCCTCATAGCACAATGAATTTGAATGGTAACAAAAAATCGTTCTTGCGCATTAAACGCGCTGCAAAACTGCCCCTGTCAGGCACAGGAAAAAGTTACCATAGGGTAAAAAAGGCTATCTGGCTCCAATATTTCTACGGATGCGGCTCAGGCTTTGGGTGGTGATGCCCAGGTACGATGCAATGTGTTTTTGCGGTGTTCGCTGAATGAGGTTGGGCGTTTTTTCCAGCAAATCCCGGTAACGTTCGCCGGCCGTTTTGAGCAGCAGATCGATCTGCTGTTGTTGTTTTTCCACGTACGACGATTCGGCAGATACCAGAAACAACACCATGCCCATCGGCGTCGCTTTCAAGCGCTCAATGTTGTCGCGTGAAATGCGCAGCATTTCAGAATGCTCCAACGCCATCGTTTCCAGCGGAGAATGCTGACGGGTAATCAGCGACATATAATCGCCGAAAAACGCGTTTTCATACATCAGGTCGAGGCACACATAACTGTTTTCTTTCCACAAAAAAACGCCGCCGCTGCCCGACAGAATAAAATACCCGTAGCGCTCGGCCGAGCCGAAAGGCTTGATGATCTCGTTTTTTTTGAACTGAACGAGGTCGCAGTAACTGGCAAACTCTTCCCAGGCGGCCAGCGGCGCTTCGAAATAGGGGTCGAAGGAGGTTTTTAATTTTTGCGCAAGCATGAGAGCGAAAATAGTTGTTTGTCTATCAATTGTATGAATAAAAAAAGCGCCGACCCGGATACCCGGGTCGGCGCTTTTTTATGTTTATAAGCAAGTCGCTTATTTTTCCACCACCAGTTGCTTTACAGCAGTCCACTGCCCAAAATGAATTTTAGCCGTGTACAAGCCTGAAGGCAACTGCATGATATTCAGTTCATTATCGGCAGATGGCAGGTCGCTTTGAAGCACTTTGCGGCCGTTGCTATCGAACACGGTGATGGTTCCCGACTGGCTTTTAGCCAATTGCACCCTCACACTGGAGCGTGCAGGATTGGGAAAAATGCGTACAAGGCGATTGGCTTCCGGATCGGAAGTAGCCGTAATTCCCGTTGTATATTTCACCTTTTTACTGCTGAGCAGCACGTTGTCGCCCGTGCGACCGCCGTTGCCGTTGGCACACAGCGAGACGAAGTAGAATTTGAGGGAATCTCCGGTGAGCGTCGTGGGGGCCGTCCAGGTGAAATTCCAGGAGGCCATACCATTGTTCATGGTTTTGGCCGACGACTGGCGTGCATACTGGCGGGTGGCGCTGTTGGCGATGTTGACGCCGGTGCCGGTACCAAGATTGCCGCATTTTGCATTGGCGCCATCGAGGCAGGTAAGTTGGAAGCCCGCTTTGACACAATTGCTGGCATTGGTCAGGGTGAGGGTGTAGGCATGGCCAGCGATAACGGTATCGGGCACGCCGCTGAGCGTTACAGTACCTGTGTAACTGCCGCCGGTGTGGCAGTTAGACTGAGCACAGGTTGTTTCACCTGGAGCGCCGGTTCTGCCGGTAGGCGGGTTGCTGGGGTCAAGACTTGTCAGGGAGAGCCATACAGCCGCGAGGCCGGTGAAAACGAAAAAGGCAGGAATACGCATAAGTTGGTGTACATGAAAAATTTGAGCGTCAGAAATGTCGGTGAAGTTTTTTGCCGACATCCGGTCGGAGGCTTTTTCAACCAAATGAGTCAAAAAGAGCCGGAACCAGAAAATAACAATCCCCTAACACGTAATTTTTAACCAAAGGGTTGCGTGGTGTTCGACACGATTGTGAAATTGTTACTGCCGGTACTCCAACCCGTCCGAACTCCGCACCCAATACGTCTTCTGGTCTTTGGTTTTCATCTGGAAAATCAGGCCGTCCATGTCAGAAGCGCCGCTGTGGGAGTCTTTAAATACTTTCACCAGGCGGTTATCTGCCGAAACCAGCACACTGGTAATACCGTCTCCAAGCACGATTTGGCCGTTTTTCAAAGTCATAACGCTCACGGGATCCGAGTTTTGATACCCCAGCACCGGACGGTTGGGGAAATAATGCATCAATTCACCCTTCCAGTTGAAGAGCATGGCCGTGCCGTTGGTATCGCGCGAACAGAAAAGGCGGTCGGGCGCTACGATTTGCAGGCTGAAATATTTCAGCGGCTGCACCAGTCGGCCAGTCGAATCGAGGATGCCTTGCGGGAAACGGGCTTTTTGAACCAGTTTGCTCAGTTCTTCTATAGGCATTTTGGCGATGCGCTCGCTTTCTTCCACGGAGAGTTGTTCCATCGCCACCACGTAGTCGAATTTCCAGTTGCCGCCATTCGTGTGCGGCATTTTTCCGCAGGTGAGGTTGCCGAGGTCGAAAATCGGTTCACCCTGCTCATTGATCGCCACGGTTTTGCTTTTTTTCGGGTTGTCGTAGTCGACGATGGTGACGATGTTGCGCGATTTCAGGTGTATTGGCCCCTGATATACCCCAAATGGAGTCAGTTGGCGGCCTTTTTTGTCGAAATAAGCCGTGGCGATGCGTTCGCGTTGTTTCTGGATGGCTTTGCCCATTTGGATGTTCGAAACGCCTCGTTCGAATGTCAGGTAACGGATATATTGCACCTCGATGGGCGGTTGTGCTGGCTGATTCACCCGATGTACCCGCAGCGTACCGGGGTAGAGATTTCCCTGCTTGTAAGGTTGGCCTATTGGCGTTTCCAGCACCATATACATCGAAAGTGGCTGGTATGCGACCTCTGCTTTGGGTGGCAACACCCAGTTGCCATCGGCGCCCAGCACCCCGCAGGCATCGAAATCGCCAGAAGAATAGGCCCTGGAACGAGGGGGCTCTTCGGGCACCATCTCCTTGATGGCCGGTTCGGGCACCACCATTATTTCCGGTTCGCGTTTCGGGGCAGGCTTGGCGACTTTGAGGCGCATGACGGCCACCAATCCGGTTTCTTCGGTGGCAGGTAATGCTACAAATCCCGGCTGGACGATATTTTGAAAACGTTCGTTGAGGTACAATTTGTCAAAACCGCCGTTTCGGTAACGGGCATACACCAAAAGGTCGCCGACGGGGGTCCGGATTTGGCGTTGCAATTGCCATTCTTTCAAGGAATCAGGCACAAGTCGCCGGGTACCATCTTCAAAAATGGCGGTCACCGGCCCATTGTAGCCCGATGATTTGAACGCAGCAATCGGGTCGTTATAGCCATCCGTGATGATTCGTTTATCTTCAAAAATGGCGTTGTTTTTCAGTCGGTATGCTGCCCATCGTCCATTTCGCTCTTCACACCAGAAGATCGAATCACGGGGGTTCGATTCGGCGCGAATGGTACTGTATTTCACGGGAATAACAAACTCTCCTTTGCTGTTGATCACACCAAACAAACTGTCTTTTTTTACCCTGTACACGTGTGGAAACACGCGCACCATTTCGTCGAATCCTGCTGGGTGCAGCAGGACACTTTCGCGGTTGTAGAGCCCGAATTCGTATTTATTACCGTTGATTTTTGACAGTTTAAAAACAAAGGGGTTCGTTTCCACAATTTCACCACTGTCAAAACCCCGAAAGGTGGCAATTTCATGCAGCGCCGTGTCGTAAATGGCGTTGTAGTCGGGGAATTGTAGCCAAAAATGCGGGAATTCGCGGGTGTCGAAAGTGCCGATGCCGCGCACCGTTTCCGGAAGCAAGGACTTGCCTTGTTGGTCGAGCAGGTTGGAACGGGCATTGCTGCCGTTGGCGTCGTACTCATTTACCATGAGCAAGCGCCCGCGGGCCACCGGATACATACTCCGGGCCGTGATAGGCCGAACGATACGGCCACTGTGATCCAGCAGCCCCAGGCGCTCGTCTTTTTCCACGATCAGAAACGGCCCGAAGGGTTTGATGGTTCGGTAAATGGTATCGATGATAATGCGTCCGTCGGCGTCGATCATGCCGACGATACCCGATTTTTTGAACGGATATCTTGGGCCGGTCACAATGAAATGCCCCTCCTGTCCGCCTGCTATAATGTTCGTCCATACGAACGGTGTACGCACCTTTCCGCTGCGGTCGCCAATGGCAAAGTGATCCTCGTTTTCCGCCAGGATAAAATGACTGGCGTCGGCCACACGGCCCGCCGGAAAATCGCGGGGGAATATTTCTTTCAGGTTGACATCCACGAAATTCATGGCGTCTTTCGATTTCCATACTTCTGCAAAACCGTGGGTAAAGGGCAAAGGGTCGAGGTATTGCCGCATAGGCTTATAAAGGTTTGAGAACCAATTGAGTGAATTGGTGACAATCAGATTCTGAAACGCTTTTTGCGTATGGTTTCGCAGGTCGTGGTAGGTCACTTCCCGTTCGCCAAAAACCACGATCAGGTGCGCGATGCTGTCGATCAGCCGGTTGTCTGCCGAATAGTTTCGGGCTCCGACGGCGTAGGAGCCCCGGCCGGTGGCCTGTATTTTTTGTCCGTTGCGGAGCAAAAGCACGGGCTGCTTGTCATTGCCGGATTTCAGGGTGGTAAATATTTTTCCAGTAGGAATGATGTCTCCCGGCGTTTCATAGATGGTTGGAATAACAACCTTTCCTTGTTCGTCGGAGTAGCCGTATTTGCCATTGGCGCCGAGGTAGGGGATGAGAGGCTGGGCGGTGGCTATTGTTGCGAACCACAGGACGGCGCACAGTAAGAGCAGTTGGTTTTTCATTCGTTGAGTTGATTGAATTGCTTCTGATAGGGAAATTATTTCTGTTTATACTCATACTCTGCGCCGGTATCGTCGATCGCAAAAAAACGAATCGCGTATTCGGTTTTCGTTCTGGCGCAGGCCACTATTTTCCGGCCCTTGGGCAATTGGGCTTCCACTTCCGGAATGCTGGAATAAGGCGTAATACTGGCCCAGTATTTATGGGATGTGAGGCGGCGCCCGTTGGGTGCGTGCAAGGCCGTAAAGTCGCCGATTTTGGTGTAGAAATAGCCGTTCATCTCTTTGATGTTGTGATAATACCAGTCGTCGTAGTACTCAGGCTGAATCTGTTTGCCGGTACTGGCGTTGAGCAAGGTTCTTTTGCCGCCCACCTGCGCTGTCATATATTGAGGCGGGCGTGTGGTAACCGACAAACTGTTATAGTCGAAGCCGGTCAATTGTTTGCCCTTGCCGTTGAAAAGCGCTCTTTTTTCATTCAGGGTAACCTCAATGGGCCCATCGAGGTCAAAAATTTCATAGTAGTCGTACAAAGGCGGTATGATCTCGCCTTTATCAAGGTGCCAGAGGCCGATTTTCCCATTTTCGGTGTGTTTGTGCACGAAATAAAGGCCGTATGCCTCTTTGTACACGATGGTAGACTTGCCGGATTCGTCTTTTTTTTCAACAGGCGCGTTATGCTTCCAGGCGGACAGGTCGGCGAATTGCAAGGGCGAGCGGAGTTTGCCGCTCCTATCCAGAATGCCCCATTTGCCTCCTTTGGACACCTTCATCAAATCGCAGTAGTAAAATTGGGAAATGGCATCGTACTCGGCCTGTGCAACGACCTGGCCGGTGGAGTCGACGAGCCCGTTTCGCTGTTTGCCGCCTGCTGCCTTGACGCCGAAGCGGAACAGGCCGTTTTTCAGGCGTTCCGGGATGGTTTCGTATTCAAAGGGAACCTCCAGCGTGCCGTTTAAATGTACCACGCCCGTTTTTCCATTTTTTACGGCTACAACATGCTGTTCGAATACCTTCTGGATTTTGTCGTATTCACAAGGTATTACGAGGCGGTTCTGATAATCCAGTATGCCCCAGCGCCCTTGCTGTTTTACCGCCAGCAGGGGCCGGCCCGCAACAGGTTCGGTGCTCATTTCCTCGTAATTGCTTTCTATCAGCACCTGCAATTTATCGCCGCCGATGGGCCTGACAACCAGTTGTTTCCCCGGTGACATAAACACCAGCGTGGTGTCGGCGCCGAACGTTCCTTTTTCGTATTCAAAAGGCACCAGTTCTTTGCCCGACAAATTCATGACGCCGCATCCTGCATCTTTTTTCCAGGCAAAAAGCACATCGAAATAGCGCTTGATGGAAACATATTCGAACGGGATCACCGTTTCGCCTTTTTTGTTGATGACGCCGTAGTATTTGCGCGGCTCTCTGCAAATCATAAAATCCGAATACTTGAAGTCCAGGTCCTCATAAATGAAAGGAATCAGGATGCTGTCGTTGAGGACGTATCCCCACAATTTGTTGTACTGATGAATGTGCGGTTTGCCGTCTTTGAATCCCTTGGGAATGCTGCGCAGAAAGTCTTCTTTGGCAGACACTTCTTCGACTGGGACATCGACATCATGCATAACTTCGTGTTCCGTTTCGACTTGGGCGAAAGCGGTGAGCGGAAGTAATAAAAACAGGGTGTAGAAGAGTTTTTTCATAAAAGTATGGTTGGTTTTAACGTCGGCAGGTTTCAACGTCGGCAGGGTTTAGAACCCTGCCGACGTTCATTTAATATTCCCCCATCTGATCGATATACACCCAGGTTTTCTCTTGTTCGGGCGATTCAATCAGACCTTTGGCTACAATATGCCGCCCCGGTTTGAGTTTGCCGTTTTTGCGCGCTTTTTCATCGGCGTTATCGTCCGGATTTTCGATCTTTTTAAAGTGGTGCGTTGTGAGGCGTTTCCCGAACGGGTCGAACAGCGCAAATGTGCCGTTCATATCCGGCATGGTAAAAAAGCCGTGGAGCAGGATGGGGCCGGGCGCACCAAATGCCTCTTCAGTGACAAGCGCGCCGTCCATTCCATGAATTTGCCATTCACCACTGCTTTTGTTGGCCAAAATGCACGTGCGGTATTCATGCACGGTGATCTGATTTCGGTCGCCCCCCATCAGGTCGCGCCCCTGCAAATCATAAAGCCGTTGCTGGGCGTTTTTCATATATGCTACTACGGGGCCTTTTTCGTCCAATATCTGAACTTGTGAAAAATTGCCTTCAAACAGGCGTCCTTGCTCGACGTGGTACAACACCGACTGTTGATTGGACAACTTTTGAATCCAGAAATCACCACGTATCTGCCCTTTTTTGCTCATTTTAAGGCCAACTTGGGCGCGCTCCCAGTGGACGGGCGTGTAGGCAACGGGCATGGGTTTAAAGGGAGCATCCACAGGAATGATCACGCGGCCTTTGTGGTCGGCGAGCCCATAAGATGCGCCTTTTTTCAGGTCGTAGAATGTACTGATGTCAAATCGTCTGCCGCATTCCTGGTATTCAAATGGTATCAGCACACGCCCAGTTGTGTTGACCAATCCTTTCTGATCGGGCGCGAGCGAAACCGCCATATGGCCGTTGATGTCCGGCGGAGCAATGTCCGTGTATTGAAGCGGCAGTATCTCGCGGTCGTTCCAGTCGCGGACGCCGTTTTTTCCCTGCTGCCCTTCCGTGACGCATACCAGGCCGGGCGTTACCCATGCGATGCGGTAGTATTTGAATGGAAACAGCACTTTGCCCGCGTGGTCGACAATGGCCGATACTTCGCCCAGCGTCGGGTCTATTTTGGTGGCCACCAGCAAACCGGAGCGCCCGGCGCCGATGCGGTTGGTGGCTTCGGCATCGAGCGCTTCGAATTGGGTTTCAAAAAGCACGTTGCCTTGCGGGTCAAAATACTGCTGGCGGCCGTTTTTGGACAAAAAACTGGTAGGGTCTTTTACTTTCCAGGCGTACAATTGTCCGCCTTGTTCGTATTCAAACGGCAACACCGTGCGGCCGTGTTTGTCGATCACACCCCAATAGCCTTCGTAGTTGTGTACCACCATAAAATCGCTGTACACATTGGGCATTTTGTAAAACTGAATGGGCACCAGCAGGGAGTCGTCGAGCGCCCAGCCGGTTTTATCGCCTTCCTGCACATGCTGGGGCACGCCGGTGCGGTAGCGGCCGAAACGGGTTTTGGGGCCTTTGATTTGGGGCTCTTCCACGGGCGCCGGAACAGGGGTTTCTTCCCGAATCTGGGCTTTTAGTCCGGAGAACAGGAGCAGAAAAATGAAAAAGGGGAGGTGTTTGTACATGTGTGTAAGGGGTTGAGGTGAGTCGTTTTTTTGAAACGTCGGCAGGGTTGAACGTCGGCAGGGTTTTAAACCCTGCCGACGTTTGAAACCCTGCCGACGTTGATTTAATCACTCCAGTTTAAACCGCACCGGCATCGTGTATTCCACCCGAACTTTTTGACCGTTTTTCTTACCAGGCGTCCATTTGGGCATAGATTCCACGAGTCGTTTGGCTTCTTGTCCGCAGCCGCCGCCGATGTCGCGTACGAGGGTAATGTTGCTGATGGAACCGTCTTTTTCAATGACAAATTTGATGGCGACCATGCCCTGAATACCGTTTTCGGCGGCCAGGCGCGGGTATTTCAGGTTACGGATTAGATACTGATTCAGGGAGTCCTTCCCGCCCGGGAATTCAGGAGGCTCCTGGATATCGAACATATTAAAAATCATATCAGGCGTTTCAACAGCGGGCGGCGGCGGCGCTTCTACAGGAGGAGGCGCTTCGTCCGTCTCAACGACAGGCGGCGCTTCTTCCATCACTTCTACTACCTCCTCTTTCGCCGAGGGCCGCTCCGCTTTTACAGGGGGCTGCTCCGGTTGCTTAAAAAGAAAATCCTTGCCCGATTCGGTGATGCCCAGCCATTCGCCATAAACCATGCCCTGGCGGAAGGCGACGGCTACGAGTTTTTCCTTTGTCTTTTTTGAAAATCGAAACTGGTCGTGCTGCGACTGATCGGGCTCGTTGACCCACTCATATTCGCCGGAGTGAATGCGTTTCAGTTGCGGATTGTACAGCTCGTATGTTCGGCCGACCTGCACCCGATAATAACCATTGTAGAAGCGACTGTAATAGTCGTATATGAATTCGGCCTTTTGCGGCGCCTCCAACGGGATAAAACCGACCCGACCTGCCAATGTTTTTTTGCCGATCAATACTTTGGGATCAGCGGTAAATTGCAGCAGCAGGTATTCAGGTGGCAACAGCACATTGCCCTTGAGGTCGACGGCCATTTTTAATTCTGGTTGTTGCGGGTCGAAAGGGGCCATTTCCACGATCAGCGCGTGTTTTTCACTCAGGTAAGTCACCTGACTGGAACCTTCCGGGCGAATTACCAGGCCGTCGTTGCGGATCAGGAACTGCCGCCGTGGCTCGGTTTGATACACCATGAGGTAGCGCTCGGGGTGGCTGTCCGGTATTTTTCCATAGCCGTTTTCCGAAACGTGCACAGTTGAAAATCGATATTGCATGGGCAAAATCTGGGCGCCGTCAGCAGCGAGCATACCTCCCAGGTCATCCTTGGTTTCATCATACACCAGATACGTTTTCCCAAATACCACAATACTTTGTTTGGCAAACGGAACCACGATTTTACCCGCATAATCATACACGCCTGTTGAAACCGGCATGAATTGTTCATCGACTTTTACGGCAATAAAATGCCCGGGAAGCCCATGTTTGATTCGAAAATACTCGAAAGGAATGACCGTTTCACCTTTTGAATTGATTACGCCTTTTTCGTAGCGTCCTTTTGATAAAATGGTCAGTTCTCCATTGGTCCAGACACCTGCCGTCGGGTCGGGTGGGTACACCGGCTTGCCGTCCAGTTTGTACGCCCGGTCTTTATGGTCGTAGCCTTCTACGGAAAAACATAGGTTGTCCATCTCGATGGGCGACAGGCGCCGCCCCACGATTTTATATAACAGGCGGCCTCTCAGGTCGTAGAACTGGTAAAAGGAATCCACATCTACTTTTCCCACCAACAATTGAGGCGTGATGGCCCGCACGTATCTGAATTTTTCGGGTAAAATGACTTTCCCACGCCCATCGACCATACCCCAGGTGTTGGGCATCTTGTAATTTCTGGTGACAGCGGCGTAGCCGTATTGCGACGGGAAGCCGGGAAGATTGGGTTCTATTTTTTCATAAATCAATGGAATACGGTAGCGGCCCTTCTCATCAATCGCACCCATTTTGCCGTCTTTTTTGACCGCCATGATGGTGTCGAAATTGGGCTGCACTTCGTCGTAAATGGCTGGCGCGATGATGTTCCATTCCCGATCCTGGTAGCCCCATTTCCCGGTAGCAGGATCCTGAAAACGGGATTGGGCTATCACCCCATTTGTGTACAAACAAACGAGTAGAGTGAACGCAATAATTTTCATAAGAGGTTGATTTTTAAGGTTGTAAAACGAGAATCCGTTTGGTTTCGGCGTGTTGAGCATCCGACATTCGAATAAACCAAACAGATGAATTTGCCCTATCAAGGTAAGAAAAATTTGGCAATACCCGGGTGATTTTTCGTTCGTTTTTTTCTAAAAAAAATGTGCGAATCAGGTGGCCGTCGGGGTCCAGGATTTCCACTTTCACAGGCCCAATAAAGTCGTTTCCCAGGGTCACAAAAAGCGCTGTGCCTGCAAAAGCCGGGTTGGGAAAAACAGTGAACCCAGCGCTTCCCGAAACCTCTTCCAGGCCTACGCTACAGGCCTCCAGAATTTCCTCGCCGGTGTTGCATCCCGGCAGGTTGTTTTCTATCAGCGTGGTATCGCCCGGCGCCGCCAGATACGAACAAATGGGGGCTACTGCGCACACGCTCAAACTGCTGTTGCCCGACAATAGCAAGCCACTGTTGATATGAAGATCGGCGCTGAGGGCAGATACATCCTGCAATTGCGGGTTGTCCATGAGCAGCAGCGATCCAAATGGGAATATATCGTAGGTGAAGGTGCGGAAATGTTCCAGGCCTTGCAGACTTTGGAGTTGCTGGTTGTAAGCCAAAGCGATGGTCGCGCCGCTTTCGAGGTAATCCAGTCCTGTCAGGTTGAGCAGCGAATCGCATTCCAGGATGACCGGCGCAGCAGCGTGCAGGTTTTCCAGTCCTTCGAGGTTTTTCAAGCGGTGGAGGCGCGTGAGCACCAACTGGTACTGCACGGTATCAAGGTTTTGGAGTCCGGCCAGGCTGTACAGCGGCATATCTCGCAATACCAGGTTCTGGCCCACATAGCGCAGGTTTTCCAGGCCAGCGAGCGAATGCATGTTGGATGCGCTCAGTTCCAAATGCTGTACCACACGTTCCAGCCCGTCGAATCCCTGCATATTTTGCGGCGGGGTTTCCGGCCCTATTTGCAGGCTGCCGCCGATGTAACGCAGATTTTCCAGTCCTGCAAACCCGGTCAAGAGCGGATTCTCGACGAATTTTAGGGTGCCGCCGATATACCGCAGGCTGTCCAGCCCATGCAAGTCGCTCAGGCTGGATTTCAAGACATCCACATTCCCCAGAATGCTGTCGACGCCGGAAAATCCATTCAAATTCAGAATCGGGTCACTCGAATTCTGGCTTGTTTCAATTCTTACATTGGCAGAAATGGTGTGGCAATTCGGGTATTGTACGCCAAAGTTGTCAATCTGTGCCTGTGCATAAAAAAAGTAGGCATTGACGGGGCATTGGCCGGAAGTGATGCGGCTGCCTAATAGCAGGGGCAGGAACAGGATGCATATCAAGTGTTTCATTAAATTGCTTCACAAAAAATGAATTTAAAAAATTGATTTTCAAGGCAATTGTGCGCAATCACAGTTTGAAAACCAGTTTAGATACCACGTGTGCGCCACCCAGGATACGAATAAACCCTGCCGACCAATTTTCCCCTGCCAAAGGCAGCAGCATGTTGAAAATCCGCTCGTTTTTGTTGGCCAAAAAGGTGCTGGTCACACGGCCGTCCAGCCCGACAAGTTCCACTTGCAGTGGCCCGTAATAGCCGTTGTTCAGCGTAATCCTGACAGGAGCGTCCGCCGTCGCAGGGTTGGGCGACACCTCAAAATCCAGCGTTTCATTTACATCTGAGGTCGCCATCACATCGGGGCATTCCGGTAAAGGGTCGTTTACAGTCCTGAAAACGGAATTGGTAATAACCGGCGCATTGAAATCAAAATAAATCGCTGCCCGGTTGCGAATGATGGCGCCGAGCGTCACATCGGGTTTCTGTGCTATTTCAAACTGTACAAACCCCTGTGAGGCCGCCACGCTGGACGAACTGTCGGGCAAATGAATATCGTCAAAAACAAAGGCCAGCGTAACAGAATCCAGTCGTTCCACCACCATGTCGTGGCTGGAAGCCAGCACTTGCAAGGTGTTCAAGTCGAGTTGAACAGGCAAGGTATCCAGGATGCGGACGTTGATAGCCGAAGCCGTACCTGTGTTTTGAAAACGAATAGAGTATATCAGTTTTTCGGTAGGCAAAATGGCTTTTTCTTCACACACACCTGCCGGAGCAGCAGCAATATCGTTGGGGTCGTACGAGCCAACGATGGTATCTCTGAACAGTTGTAGGTTGTTGGTAAGCAGCGTTTCGCCAGGTGTTTCGGCCCAGGCGCGCAGGTGAACGAGATTGCCCAGTATGGCAAAGTTGGGCAGCCACACTTCGAGCGCCACTTGAAGCGGTTCATCGTAGTTCCACTGTGTTTGCTGCCAGATCAAGGTGTCGTTCTGAATAGCAGTGGGCGGCGGCTCTGCCGACAACAGTAGCAGCACAGGATCGAGCGCCATTTTAACCGTACCGTTTACCGGATTACAGCCCAAATTGGCTGCACCGAAATGAATCAGCGCCGGGAAACCTGGCCTGAATTCAGTGGCAAAAATGGGCCTGACTTCCAAATCAAAAAGCCCTGGCGCATTGTCAGACACCCCGTCTATCCAAATCTGTCGGCGGCGGTGGCAACCTGCGGCATCTGTCATTTGAATGGCGTAATAGCCGCTTTGGCTAAAATAAGCGATCGAATCTATCTGCGTTGGGGCTGTTTCCCATTCGTAAGTATAGGGCGCAGTTCCGCCAAAAGCCACCGCTCGCGCCGTGCCGTCGGTATCGCAGCCAACGGGCGCCACATCCAGAAACTTCATGCCGAGCGAGGGGCACTGTTCGTTCAGTTTCACCCAAAATACACGCTGCGGATAAGGCGCTACGGCTGCATACAACTGTTCATCCGGCCCAGGATTCAGGTCGATCGTTCCTTCGAACATGCCGGTTAGAAAAACGTTGTTCTGCGCGTCGATGGCGATGGCATGGGCGGCCGACCACAGCGTAGCAGGAAATCGAAGTTCGGACAGCACATCGCCGGTTGCTCCGTCTATTTTTTTGTAAACGGCATCCGTTCGGTCGTGCAATAGGCTGTTTTCAGGCCGCCAGCAGTGCAGGTCGCCTGCCTGATCGACGCGGAATTGCAAATGTTCGAGCGCCGTGGCATTCAAGGTATTTTCACCGAGATAATAAGCATTATCCAGTGTGCCATCGGGTGTGTACCGATTTACCTGCACGCCTCCCTGCACAAGGGTGGAAGCATACGCATTTCCAGCAGCGTCTGTTGCCACCCGGGTAGGCATTGTGCTGCCCGTCTGGTAGCGTTGCGCCCATTCAAAATCCAGCGCATCGCTGCATTTCATCATATACCCGTTGTGGAGTTGCCCGCTTTGCAGGGAAAGCCAGAATGATTCGGTGTCGGAGGGGTCTACATCACAATCGCCGAAAAACATGCCGCCTACCCGTAGGTCGCCGGAAGCATCGGCCGCAATGCCATAGCAATAGTCTCGCTGTGCGCCGCCAATGCGGCGGCTGCGGGTTTCCAAAACGTTGTAATTGAACGGATTGTACTGGTAAATGAACCCGTCCGTTTGCCCGGCACTTACCTGATTGCGCGATGCGCTGCCAGGGAATAGTGTGCCTTCAAAAAAACCTGTCACCGTAATTCGTCCGTCAGCATGCACATAAAAATCGGTACTGCGGCAGGTGTTGTTGCCAAAAATGACTTCGGCAAACACAAACTCCCCGTCTGGATTAAAGGTGAGCAACACATCGGAAGCATCGGCATTGATCGTATCGGTAAGACCGGGATACACAAACAATTTCCCACTCGTAGTGCTTTGCACACTAAACAGTACATGCACATGGCCGCCGGGATCTACTTCAATGTTGTGGTTGCCGGGGTTGCCCAATGCAGCCGGGCCTGTAAAGTACATAAACGCATCAGGGGCGCCCACGCTACGTAACCAGATGGGTTGGCCGCTCGGGTCGAATTTGGCAACAAAAGCCACGGCTTTGTTCGATGGGCCAGGAATTGGCCACCCCTGGGCAATGTCGTGATTGCCCAAGTCAAACCCGGCCAGATACAGATTGCCTTCGGCATCCACAGTGGTCGACATGCTGGGCGTAAGCCAGGCAAATCCTTTGGCCCATACAAGATCCTGTGCAAGGCCCATTTGAACGAACCAAGAGGCCGACACGACAAGGAGGAGTAGTTTTTTCATGTATTGCTTTTTTGTTTGAATGTTGTGGTTAATTCCCGGCCTTCCACAGGATACGCCCCGCGCCTGCCCGTACGCCATTTTCAAAAACCTCGATGACATACACGCCGCTTGGCAAACCATTTCGCCGAAGGGTGGCGCTCGTACCCTGAAACGTTTGCTGTGCTACCTGCCGACCATATACATCGGATATGTGGATGGTTCCGTTTTTGAAAAACCGACCGTTTGAGGAAATATGCGCCCAGGCGCCAGCCGGATTGGGGAAAATGGATACAGGCGCCGGCAGCATGTTTTCTGCAATGAAATCGATAAAGTTATACGCCAAAAATCCGGTATCCACCGTGTGAAACACCGTATTGGTTATCACCGGCTCGTTGAAATCAAAGTAAATCCCGACGCTGTTTTCCAGCACGGTTCCAAGCGGCGTGGTATCGGCAGGCGCTATGTTGAACGCGACGAATCCGTGCGAAGCGGCCTCGTTCACATTCGAATCGGGCAGCATAATGTTGTTGAAAACAAAGGTCAGAATGCCGTTTCCACTGATGTCCCACTGATATGGATGGGACGAAGCGCCCGGCCGGAAAGTCGCCACATCCAGCCAGGGCGACAGGGTGTCGCGTATTGCTACGGTAAAAGCGGTATCGGTGCCGGTATTCTGAAATCGAATTTTGTAGTCGATGGGCGTGCGTGGCCAAATGTAGTGCTCCGCTTTCACACCCTCCGGCGTGGCGGATTTGTCGTTGGGGTCGTAAGCGCCTTTGAGCACGGTACAGGTTTGGGCATAAAACGGCGAGGGCTGGTCGAAAGGGTATTGTGTGACAAACGAGTTGCCGGAACTTCCGTTGCAACCCGCTACAAAGGCGCTCACCAGCCCCGGGAACGGGTGGCCCGGCTCCTGCGGAATCTGAATGCGCTGGTAGCCGCTGCTGATGGGGAATGGAACAAGCACCGAGTCGCCCATCGGAATCTGTACGGGTACAATACGCATGATGACTTCATCTTCAATGATGACATAATCCTGCTCCTCGGCCATGTTGCCAAAACCCCGGTTGCGCAACACGAAATAGGCCGTATCGCTCGTGCAGGAAGCCTCGGCTTGCAGGTCGGCGCCTGACCAACCGGGGCTGCCCATACAAAGCGTATCGGGCGTGATGTGCGCTGATACGCACAGCGTTTCACCCAGTTCGAGGGCACAATCGGGCACTACCGTCATGGAAAAATCGCCGCAAGCGCCATCGTCCACTTGCCCCAGGTTCACCCGAATGTGGCCGACCGACACCTCGGTGTAAGGCAATTCCAGGTTTTGCAGCGCCAGGCCCGCCGGAAGGCGAAGGTCGATGGCAGCATTGGCCGCCGGGGCTGTACCGAAATTGCAGTACCTGATCTGGTAAATATTCGGGAAGCAGCGCCGCAGGAAAGGTACGTCTATTTCCACCTGCATCAACGGGCATTCGGCCAGCACTTCTCCTGAAAAATCGAGGGTGTCGGCCAGGGTTTGCGTCAGGTCGATGTTGGGGGAGGCGTCGCAGTTTCCCCAAACAACTGCCGGAGGCAGCAGATCGATTTGATATAAACTGCTGTCCAAAGGCAGTTCATAATACCCGTTTGGATCGGTGATGGTGTACCATTTTTGTCCGTCAGGCGCCGTAGCGCGGGCGATCCACTGCGGCAGGCTGGGTTCCAGCAGGTCAGGGAAGCAGTTTTCGTTGGTATCACGCAATGCATTTCCCCGCAAAAAGCGAGGGAACGGTTCGAAGTAATAAAACGAATATGTATCGTGCAGCCACACACCGCCGTTGGAGGCAGACACAATCTTTTCAATGGCGTAGTCACCCGTATTACTATTGTAGGAGGTGTAATTTTTCCATAAATAACCATCGTACACCTGCAAGTTCCTCAACGCAGATCCGCCGTTGGAAAAAGCCAGCCACAACCTGCCGGATGCATCAAATGCCATGTCGCGCAGGTTGTAGGTAGCGTACAAGCCGGAATTTTCAGGCGTCAGCACCGTCCATGCCGTGCCGTCGTAGCGCGCAAGCCCGGCTCCCGGCACAAACAACCACACTACCCCCTGTTTGTCAACATGAATTTCCAGCAGCGTGCCGTTTAATTCTGTAAATGGATAACCCACAGTATTGGCATCAAACACCGTCAACTGGCCATTTTTGTAGCGGTACACCTGGTCAAACACCGCCAGCCAGACAGCAGTATCCGGAGCGATGGTAAGCCCCGAAGCCGTTCTGGGCAGTACGAAACCCTGCCAGTCGCCGCCGGGTGGGCGCCTCATGAGGTGATTCTGAATCGTCTGGCCGTTGCTGGTGGCAATCAGCGCCCACACACTGTTGTCTGGTGCAACGGCTATATTCAATCCATGAGCAGTCGGGTCGTCGACGGGTGCGGATACGCTCCAGTCTTGCCCGTCGAATTCCCAGACACCGGTTTCCGTTGCTGCGTACACGATGCCGTCGAAAGGAGAAACGGCCATGTCGTGCACTACCGGCCATTCTGCGCCGAGCGATTGGTGTCGGTACTGCCCAGTGGCCGGGTCATAATAGCCCATAAACCGGAGCCCGCCAAAAAACACCTTGCCATCCAGCCCGGCCGCTCCGGCATAGCCCATTTCCAAAAAACTGTTTTCATACACCTGCCAGCCCGTATCGTCGGCATAGCGGTACAGCGGATCGGGATGGGTTCGGCTTGATATCCACATCGAACCGTCGGGGTCGGGGGTCATGCGGGCTTCCGGGTATTCAAATTCCGGAAAAGGGCTGTTGAGAATACCTCCCAGTTCGGTCCACGTATTTCCATCGCGGCGAATAAAATTAAAACTTGGTCCGGCGATTTGCAGCCAGATTCGATCCTGCGCATCTATGGCTATGGATTCAGCAAAAAATATGTTCTGAACTACCGATTGTGCGTATTCGGGGATGGACACGACCAGTTCGGGCTGTTGGAGATTGCCCTGCGGGAATTTCCATATTTCAGGAATCTGGCTGTTTTGGGCATAAAAAATGGCGAACAGATCGCCTGCGGCATTCCAGGTAAAATCAAAACCATACTGCCGGTTGGGTAAGGCGGCCTGAGAAGTTGCCCAGACAGTGTTATCCAGCCGCGCCAAAAACTGATTAGTAATCACCCAAATATGCCCGTCTGGCCCACGTTTCATGCGGCTTTGGCTGCTGAACGGTGTGGAAATGGCCTCCCAGCCCGAGCCTTGCTGCCGGTACATGATACTGCCGCCGCCCAGCACGATGCGGTTTTGGGTATCGGTAGTAATATCAATAAATGACAGGTTGCCGATAACGGGTGTAAATGGGTCGGTTAGGGTTTCCCACTGAACGCCGTCGTAACGGCGAATGCCCCAAAAATCGTAATACACCAGCAGCCTGCCAGTGTTGTCGAGCGACATGGCAGTGGGCGCATTGGGCGGAAATCCGGAAAAATCATCCTGCGTCCAGCGGCCTAACAACTGGCCATTGCGCAACATTTTGACCACGCCGTTGCCCGTACCCATCCATACCGTATCGGCTACCAGCAGATGGCTTTTGACGTTTGTCTGTTGTACCGGGATATGGAATTGCGCGGTAGCGGGTCCGACCGTACCGAGCAACAAACAACACATTAACCCAAGTGGCAACAACCATTGTTTGGAGACGCCCAAAGTATTCATGCAACGAAAGTAGCCCCTCAGACGGTGTCGAAAGAATACATTTTCATCAATTTGCAAAAAATATTTTAGTGAAATAAAAATAAAATAAATTGATTTACAGTGTTTTATATCCTATTACAATGTTATTTTGCAAAAAAATATGCAAGTATTTGAAATCATAAAAACGTTATCCAGGGAAGAAATCCGGGATATTCGCATCATTCTTCGCTCCGACTGGTTCAATTACCGCGAAGACTTGCAGCGGCTGTTTGATTTGCTGGTCAGGACTGCAGCCTCTACAAAGGGCGAATGGCCGGAAAAGGCCGTTTTATTCAAAAAAGTATATGCCGACAAGCCATACGACGATCGTTTGTTCCGGCTACTGGGCAGTTGGCTCACCGATGCCATTGAAAACTACTGGCGCTGGAAAACCGTGGAAGGAACTACCGTAGGTAGCAGCGTAGCCCTTTCTGCCCAATACAGAAAAAAGAATTTGCCGGCGTTTTTTCAAAAAAACATCCGACAGGCCGAGCGCCTGCTGGCCGAACAGCCGCTGCGCAACGCCGACTACCTGCGCCAGAAACACGAGGTACTGGCCGAGCAGTTTCGCTTTGAAGCGGCCAGTAAACGCACTGCTGCCTTGCAGGTGCAGGGCATGGCCGACGCGCTCGATCACTGGTATTTTGCACAGAAACTGCGGCAAATTTGTACTGCACTGTCGCACCAGAATGTGTTTAAAACGGAGTACCAATTTGACATGCTGGCGCCTGTTTTAATACAAATTCAACAGCACAACCTGCTGGTGCACCCTGCCATTGATTTATATTACCATTGCTACCAGATGCTAAGTCAACCAGAAAGCGACGCTGCATTTATAGCCTTCCGGGAAAAAATAGAGGAGCATAGCAGTTGTTTTCCGGAAGAAGAACTACGCGATTTGTATGTGCTGGCGCTCAATTTCTGTACCCGCAGGGTAAATGAAGGCTCTACGACACACATACGGGCGGGGTTCGAACTCTATCGCTCGGGTTTCGACAAAAATGTGTTTGTGGTGGATGGCGTATTGTCCCGTTTCACCTACCGAAATGCGGCTGCACTGGGTTTGCTCCTGGGCGAACTCGACTGGGTACGCGCATTTCTGGATACCTTTCGGGAGGCACTGGAACCTACCTACCGCGACAGCACCTACCACTTCAACCTGGCCCGTTGGGAATACGAGCGCCACCATTACGATGCTGCCCTCGTGCTGCTCCGGCATGTCGAATCGGACGACCTGCTGGCAGCCCTTGCAGCCAAAACACTGGCGGCAAAAATCCTGTTCAACATCGGCGCATACGACGCCTTGTATTCACACCTGGATGCTATGCAGATTTTTTTGAAACGGCACAAGGAGATCAGTTACCATCGGAATAACTATGTACATTTTATCCGTTTTATGCGCAAACTGATCGGGGCTACGCCATCGCAAAAAGCGGCATTGCGCCAGGCTGTATTGCAGGAACCACAGGTGTCGGAAAAGAAGTGGTTGCTGGAAATGTGTGCGTAGGCTCTTTTTTTATAATTACCCGGAAAGGGAAAAAATATTATTCACTCCAGATGTCCACGTGTCCTGAAAAAACAATTCACTTTCCGGGGCGACAGTTGGTTTTCCGGAGACATACCCACTTTTTTACGAAATTTACCGCCCTGACTTTCAGATAGCATGAAAAACTTACTCTATGTCGCCCTTCTGTTGTGGGGCAGCCTCCTCTGCGCCCAGGATACCGCCATTTGGCTCATTCCATTGGAAAAATACGAGAATATCATTCCCTGGAACCAGTATTTTCTCATCAACGACCATGGGCGCTGGGGAATGCTCGACCAAAAATTAAAACCAGTGCTCCCTTCTAAATACGAACGCATCGAGGCCATGTGCGAGTGGGCTGTTGCAGTGAAGGAAAATGGCAAATGGGGATTCCGCCACCGGAAAGACCTCCGAAAATGGGCCGTCCAGCCGATTTACGAAGATTGGGGCTGGGGCCCCGGCTCCAAAAGAAATCGGGGTTATGCACACAGTTGGATCCTGCATGTCGGTAAAAAGGAGTGGGCCATTACCATCTACAAAGAGAAAATTGTGGTGGAAGAACCAGACAAACGCGCGCTTTCAGTAGAGGTACTGGGCGATGGCGATGAAGTAGTGTCGAAAACGCCGCCAGCCAAAGCGCCCCCGACCTTCATTGCCCAGCCCTGGCATAGCCAGTGGAAAACAGTGGAACCGATGTACGACATCTATGATGAAGACAAAATCAATCCAAGCAATGATGTATTTGATGTGGTGGATCAGGGGGAGAAACACGGTATGACCGATGCGCAGGGCAACATCCTGATCCCTGTACGCTTTGACAAGTTGAGAATTATAAGTTCGCAAACGATCGTTGCAGGAGAAGGCATTGAATATGGAAAGCCTTCCTATTACACCTTTTTCAGACGTTCAGATGGCAAACAGGTGTCGAAGGAAACATACAACGGCTATGACAGATCGCTTTTGGGAACCGATGTGAATATTAAAGTCTATCAACTGCCTTCCAGCCAGATAAATTTCCTGCACTGGGGACTGCTCAATCCTGGCGGCGAAGAATTGATCCCTTGTCTGTACGCGGCTTTTGCGGAGGTATTGCCACCCGGCTTCACCCCGGCCAAACTGTACGGCCGTTGGGGCGTTGTCAATACAAAAAACAAGGTACTGCTGCCCTTCAATTACGACGACATCCGCGTACTGGGGCAGGGAAATTCGCTTTTTCTATTGGTGTCAAAAGGAAGGGAAACAGGCCTTCTGGGCATTAAATGAATATCCGGCAATACATTCAAATCCAGACCATCTTCTTATTTAAACTGCCATGAAAAACATACTTTGGCTTGCGTTGCTCTTGTACAACAACCCTCTTTCCTCTCAGAATTCAATAGAATGGGTCATTCCGATGGGGAAATATTACAAGATCAACAGTTGGAATGACTATCTGATAGCCGGTGGGAAAGACGGCTGGAACATTCTGGATGAAAACGCACGCCCGGCGCTGGCATCCACGTTCGAAAGCATAGAAAGTTTGGGCAAATGGGGAATCGCTGTCAAAGAGCATGGCAAATGGGGGTTCCGACACCTGAAAAACCTCCAGGAATGGGCCATTCAACCGCTCTATACTGGCGATTACTGGGGAGCCTCCAGAGACAGGGACAGAGCCAACACCTGGTTATATACCAAAGACGGCCAGAAGTGGGCCATTACGATTACCGAGGAAAAAATAGTGGTGGAAGAGCCCGGTAAAAAAGACCCGCCGATAGAGCAGATACAGTATGGTGGCGGACAAAGGGATATTTCCATTCCACCCTTGAAATCCTTGCCCTGGCACAGCAAATGGTCGGAAGTGTATCCGCTTTTTGCCTATTATGATTACAGGAAAGAACAGCCGAGCAAGGATGTATTTGAAATCATCGACAAGCAACAAAGGCATGGCATGGCGGATGCCGCCGGACGCGTCCTCATTCCTGCCCGATATGCCGACGTGAAGATTGTAAATGCAAAAACGGTTGCTGTAAAGGAATTCAGTAGTGTGGAACCCAAAGAAGGTTACCTGTTTTTTCGCCGTTCGGATGGCAAACGCATGTCATCAAAAAAGTATGCAACATACCGGGTTTCGCAACTGTGCCCGGACGCGCCGATACAGGTATGGGAGCGGCCATCTGCCCAATATGACGACCTGTATTGCGGCTTGCTGAGCGATGCTGGTGAAGAACGCGTACCCTGCACCTATGAATATTTTGAAGAGGACACGCCGCCCGGATTCGTCCCGGCCATGAGTTATAAACTATGGGGGCTTGTCAGCATCAAAAACAAGGTGCTGCTGCCGCTGGAGTACAGAAGCGTACAACTCACCGGATTGAAAAATTCATCGCTGGTGATTGTTTCGACGATAGAGGAAGTGGGTGTGTTGCGGGTGAAATGAAGCGCTTATGCAATATCGCATTGCATCATATCGCCCGCACCCGGTTATTCTTCGGGTTGTGCTCCAGTTCCACCAGTCCCAGTTCTTCCAGCAATGGCGGCACATACATACCGAAGCGGCCTCGAAAGCCTTTTTTCAGGCCATACCAGCCGCCCACAGGGTTTTCAGGTGAGCGCCCCCAGGCCTCTACGGTGCCCGGCTTGGGCTCCTTGCCTTCGTCGGCAGCGCCGAGTTCCATCCAGTCGCCATGCGCTTTGAGCATCGCATGCAGGTCGTCGATACAACGCCAGGAGTAATGCAGGGTAGTGGTACCTACCTTGCACACCAGGATGTCTTTTTCCGAATCATGGTACATGGTGTATTCGGCGGTACCGGGAGCGGTTTTGAGTTGCCAGGGGTTGTCTTTTGTTCCGTTCATTTTGATATTGGTTATCGGTTATCAGTTATTGGTTATCAGGGTGGTAAGGCAGCATGGATGGTTGACCTCGGCTGAGTGAATGAGGGCACCCAAAAAATCTGCAAGGCCCAATATTCATCATTCATCATTCATCATTCATCATTCATCATTCCTACTAATCCTCTCCGCTTCCTGTTTCAGATCTGCCGCAAACCGATCAAATGTAGCATCGAAGGGCGGCAGGTATTTGGCGTACAAAGGAAACATTAGTCCGCCAATTTTTTCAGTCATGGAAAAAACGACCATGCCATTTCCCTTATCGGTCAGAAGGTAGGTTCTATTGCCTTTGCTATCGCCCCAGACCATGCGTTTTTCGGACTCGAAGGTTTTCACTTTTAGTTTGAACGTGCGTTTTGGATCGAGCGTCGATTTCAGCCGAATTTTTTCACCCGGCGCAATATCGCCTTCTATGGATATGACGGTCGAATTCCAGCGTTTGTAGTCGACAGCATTGGTGAGCAATGCCCAGATGACCGCAGGATCGGCTTTGATCATGGTGCTGACGGAGGTAGTGCGACTAAAGGTTTTTCGGGTGGTAAAAGCAGGTGATTCCTGTGCGGAAATGATCATGGGTGTTGCCATAAGAAGGAGCATCAAAAGTTTTTTCATGGTGAGAAAATTGTTTTGATGCTTGGACTTTTGAGGGCGGGAAAATGATAGGGTTTCCGGAGAGAATTTGAAAAATTTTATTCCTGTGTGCGCGCCAGATACTCTTCCATCACTTTCCGGTTGTGTTCCAGGTGGTGCAACTGCAATGCTGCGGCTCCGGATTCAAATGGATCGATGCCCCGCAGCACTTCTATGCGAAGATCGAAGAGTCGTTCACGGTCGGCACTTTCGGCCGCGCGGGCCATGTCTATTTTAGCGAGTTCTTCCTGCGCATTTTGTTTGGGATTGAAAATGCCGTTCAATTCGGTACATTGATGACAAATGCCCTCTTTATTGATCAGCGCACAGCGGCGGTCGAACACTTCGATCATTTTCGTGCGGGCGGTATGCAGGTAGTATTTGACCATGGCTTCAGACAGTTCCATGATCGTGGCAATTTCCTTTACCTTGAATTCATATACTTCCTTGAGCAACAAGGCGATGTGTTGCTCCAACGGCAATGACTTAGAAATGCAGGTAAAACAGAATGCGATGTGCTCTTTGATTTCGAAATTGCCTTGTGGCGAAGTCATTCGTAGATGCATGGCTTCTCCGAAGAATGCAGGATTGGCCAGGGCGGCGTTTTTGCAAATGTCGGTCACGCGCTCCGGCCAGCGTTTTTTCCGGTGTAGGTGGTCTTTGGCAAGGTTGGAAGCAATGGCAAACAGCCAGGTTTTCAGCGACGACTCTCCCTGAAAGGAATCCAGGTTGCGGCTCGCTTTGTACCAGGTTTCCTGTACGATGTCGTCGGTATCGGCCGCGCTGGCTGTCATACGGAGGATATAAGAGCGCAGTGCAGGTCGTATGCGCTCGAATTCGGTGGTGAAGTTTTCAGACACGGGTGGGTTGTTTTTGTTTTCGGGCTGTAATTTGATAACATTTCCGGAAGTTGTCAAATTTTGACGATACAGGTGGCTTCTCTTGTGCCCTGCACCTATGAATATTTTGAAGAAGACACGCCGCCCGGATTTGTCCCGGCTATGAGTTATGAACAATGGGGATTTGTCAGCATAAAAAACAAGGTGCTGCTGCCACTGGAATACAGGAGCGTTCAACTCGCCGGATTAAAAAATTCGTCGCTGGTGATTGTATCGACTATTGAGGAAGTGGGGGTGTTAAGGGTGAAATAGACACTTTATTCCTGACAGATATAGGGCTTCCCGTTGGTATCTAACAGAACTGTGTTTCCGGAATCGCGATCGATACCCCAAGCGACCCAACTGGAAAATCCGTTCGTACCGTCCATTGCGACCGCCTGGGGCCAGTATTTTTCAGGCAGTGATTGGAAAGGGGAAAGTGATTCATAATTGTAAGCGGTCAAAGGGGAAAGACCGGGATCAAAGAGTGCGTAAAGAAGTTTTTTTTCAACGGCGAAAAACCCTTTTTCAAGTTCGTTTGGCCAGTTGGGAACAGTGTTTATGACCTGACCAACAGAATCCAGTACGCTCCATTCGCCCCCTGCTACGGTTTGTGCCAGCAAGTATCGGTATCGCAAAATGTCCATATCATAATATGGCCCCGACAATATTTCTCCTTCCAAGGATCGAAGTAAACAGGCATCATCCGCACAGGTAAAATAAGTGGTGTTCGAAAATGGATACGTTTTTTCAAAGGAACCGGCTGGAGCAACTATTCCTTTTTTCTCATGCCATAAACCAGTCTGATTGGCAGTGTATACATCGTCGTTATCATTGTATAACCAGAAAGGGAGCATTCGTTTACTTTCCGCTGATTTTGTTTCCGGGCTTTCAACCATAATAAATGCCTGTGCTATATGGTTGTAAATGGTATCGACTAGAAGTGTCCCATTGGAATTGCCAATCCCAAACTGACTTTTGCGCGTCTTTAAAATGTAATACGGCGATCCTTTTATGGGTTGGATGCGTCTAAGAGAAATAGGGTAAATTTCCTGCAACAGGCTGTCCCACAGCCCGTAGTAGGCCAAATCCTTGTTAAGAATAAAATTGCCATTCTCATCTTGCGCCTCAACCAGCAGTTTGCCGCAGTCAGTCAGTGCGCCTGTAGGCAGGTATATCAATCCCATTTCATTGTCGACGTCCGAAACGAATGCCCAGTTTTCTGTGGCCCAGAAAACCGCGCTGTAGCGTGGAGGAATCAGTATATTTTGATGTTCGTCGAGCAGCCCGGCACTCGGACGCCTGTTGAATTCCTTGTGCACGATTATACGGTTTTTGCAAGGTCGCCAATAAAACTCATATTCACTGCGGCCGACTAGTTTACCGGCTCTTGTGTAAATTTCTATTCCTTTTTTCTTCACAGACGCCAGGAGGAGCGTATCTCCATCTTCTCCGATGCCCTGGTATTTTTCAGGCAAAATTTCCCGGCCATTCATATCCCGTACGCCCTGCAAATCCGCTGCTTTCCAGGTATACAACAGTTGGCTGTCTCTTGATATGTAAATGTCTTTGTACTCCAGTGGCAGGATGATTTTGCCGGCAGCATCGATGACCCCGTGTTTTCCTTTTATGGCAACGATCATTCTGGGCTGGAGGTTTTCCGGAAACAGGTTATATATCAATGGAATGATCACCTGGTGATTTTTTCCAACCCATCCATACGCCCCTTTGCTGTTTTGACAACGGTGCGGGTAATATCGCCTGAGCGGATGTTCGTGGAATTTGACCGAATCCTTGTAAAGTTTTTCCTGGCGCATTTCCAGCCATTCTGCACTTTGTGCCATGCCGCCGACAGGCAAAAAACACATTACAACGATCATTAGGTGAACAGTACGGCGGAATAATAGGGAAGTAATAAGAGTATTCATTGGTAATAAAAAGTATCAGGGCAGGTAAGAGGTATCTGTGTAAAAACGGCTCGCACTCAACATGAATGCACCATATATTCACAAATGTACCCTTACCCGCCCTGATAACCAATAACGGATAACCAATAACTACCTACACTTCCTCCAGTTTCTTCGTCACCACTTCCTTGCCCTCCACCGTCGCTTTGCGACCGAACAGCAACCCGCCGCCATCGGCATCGATGAGCACCGTATCGCCTTTTTGGTAGTCGCCGGCCAGCATGTGTTTGGCCAGTTCGTTCACCAGTTCGCGTTGCAGGGTGCGTTTCAGCGGACGCGCGCCAAATTGCGGGTCGAAACCCTCATCCACCAGCACACGGGCAGCGGCTTTGGTAACGTCCAGTTGCAGTTCCTGGCGGGTAAGCATGTCGCGTACATCCTTGAGCAAGATGTCGAGAATTTGCGCCACCTGGCTTTTTTGCAGCGGATGGAACACCACCACTTCATCGATCCGGTTGAGAAACTCGGGGCGCAGGTTCGTTTTCAGCGCATCCATCACTTCCGCCTTGGCTGTTTCGAAAATTTCGTGCTGGCGTTTTTCCGGCATGGTATCGAAATCCTCGAAGGCTTCCATAATGCGGTCGCTGGCCAGGTTGGAAGTCATGATGATGATCGTGTTCTTGAAATTGGCGGTGCGGCCCTTATTGTCGGTCAGGCGTCCGTCGTCGAGCACCTGCAACAGGATATTGAAGGTATCCGGGTGCGCTTTTTCAATTTCATCCAGCAACACAATCGAGTATGGACGGCGGCGTACGGCTTCAGTCAGTTGGCCGCCTTCGTCGTAGCCCACATAGCCCGGAGGCGCTCCCACAAGGCGCGACACGCTGTGTTTTTCCTGGTACTCCGACATATCGATGCGGGTGATGGCTTTTTCGTCGTCGAACAGCACGTCGGCCAGCGCTTTGGCCAGTTCCGTTTTACCCACACCCGTCGGGCCGCAGAAAATGAACGAACCGATGGGTTTGTCGGGGTCGCTCAGTCCGGCGCGGCTGCGACGGATGGCGTCGGATACAGCCACTACGGCTTCATCCTGCCCGATCACCCGTTTGTGCATTTCCGATTCGAGGTGCAGCAGGCGTTCTTTTTCGCCTTTCATCATTTTGGCCAGCGGAATGCCCGTCCAGCGCGCCACCACTTCCGCGATGTCGTTGGAAGTCACCGTTTGGGTAGTGAGGCGGGTTTCGGGCGCCAGTTCGGCCAGTTTCTCCTCGGCGGCTTTCAGCATGGCTTCCTGCGCCGGGATGTCCTGGTATTTGATGCGCGAGGCCACTTCCAGATTGCCTTCGCGCTCGGCGCGCTGGTACTGGAGTTTGAATTCTTCCAGTTTTTGCTTGCAGTTCTGGATGGCTTCCACGATTTCTTTTTCAGAAGTCCATTTGGCGCGGATGCTGTCGAGTTTTTCACGCAGGTCCTGGATTTGTTTGTTCAGGGCTTCCAGTTTGCGCGTGTCGTTGTCGCGTTTGATGGCTTCGCGCTCGATTTCAAGTTGGCGCATCTGCCGATCCAGTTTGTCCACCTCTTCAGGCACGGAGTCGAGTTCGAGGCGCAGTTTGGCGGCGGCCTCGTCGATCAGGTCGATGGCCTTGTCGGGCAGTTTCCGTTCGGAAATGTACCGGTGCGAGAGTTCGGCAGCGGCCACAACGGCTTCGTCAAGAATCTGCACCTTGTGGTAGTTTTCGTATTTCTCCCGAATACCGCGCAGGATGGAAATGGTGTCTTCCATGCTGGGTTCGTCGACGTATACGGCCTGAAAACGGCGTTCGAGCGCTTTGTCCGACTCGAAATATTTCTGGTATTCATCAAGCGTGGTAGCGCCGATGGTGCGGAGTTCGCCGCGGGCCAGTGCCGGTTTCAGGATATTGGCGGCGTCCATAGCGCCTTGTCCGCCGCCGGCGCCTACGAGCGTGTGAATCTCGTCGATAAACAGGATAACCTGCTCGTTGGAGTCGACTACTTCCTTGATAACGGCTTTGAGGCGTTCTTCAAATTCGCCTTTGTATTTGGCGCCGGCGATGAGTGCCGACAGGTCGAGGCTGAAAATCTTTTTCCCGGCCAGGGTTTCCGGTACGTCGTGTTTTACAATCCGCCAGGCGATACCTTCCACGATAGCCGTTTTACCCACACCGGGGTCGCCGATGATGACAGGGTTGTTCTTTTTCCGGCGGCTGAGGATGTGCAGCACGCGGCGAATTTCTTCGTCGCGGCCGATCACAGGGTCGAGTTTGCCATTTTCGGCTTGCTCGGTCAGGTTGATGGCGTATTTCTGCAAGGCATTGTACACGTGATCGGTGGTTTGCTCGGTCACTTTCCGGCCTTTGCGCAGTTCCTTGACGGCTGCGGTGAGGGCATCGACTGTGGCGCCGCTTTCGCGCAGGAGGCGGGAGGTTTTGTCGTTTCCTTTGGCAATACCGAGCAGCAGGAGTTCGAGTGAAATGTATTCATCACCGAAATCCTTGAGCATGGCTTTGGCCGTTGAAATGGCTTTGTTAGCCTCATTGGTGAGGTACTGCTTGTCGGAGCCCTGCACCCGGGGCGTTTCCCAGATGAGTTTGTCGAGTTCTTCCTCGAAGCGCGCCATGTTGACGCCGGTTTTTTTCAGGAGAAAATCGGTCACGGAGTCGTCGGCATTGAGAATGCCTTTGAGCAAGTGGGCGCTGTCGACGCTTTGCTGCTCATAGCCCGCCGCGATTTGCTGCGCCTGAAGAATGGCTTCCTGGGCTTTTATGGTGAAATTATCGTAGGTCATTATGTGGATGGATGTGTTTTGGAATGTTATGTTTGGGGGAGGTTGTGTTTTTGTGTTTTTGTTTTTTGGTGTTTTTGGGGTGTTTCATGCTTGGTAATCCGTCTTTGTTTCAGGGCGGTAATATAGTTTTATGGCATATTGCTGGACGTCAAACTAAGACTGTCCAGCAGTGTATGCCCTTACTTGCTATAACACTTGGTCAGCATTCATTCAAAAAATAGAGCGCGCACCCCTTTGCCTCTTGCCCCTTGTTTCTTGCCTCTTGCCCCTTACAGCCTGCTCTACGCCGGGTAAATGTACCCCTGCATGCTCCTTTTTATCAAATTTATTTCCAAACTAAAAACGGATGCCTGTGGCTGAAAATGTGGCAGTTTTTAGGCATTTAAAGAGCCATTTTGACCGAAAACAGACGAGGCGGGTGACGATTTGGCGGCCCGAAGAAAAGTCCTCGAAATCAGTTTGTTATTTCTACGAAACCACAATAAACCTTCCGTTCATTTGGCAGTCCAAATTCTTCCAAACCGTTTTATTCTTTTATCCTGACAAAATGAAAAACATCTTACTACTCCTCTGCCTTGCATTCCCTTTTTTGTTGAACGCCCAAACCAACGTCCGAGGCTGGTATGCCGACGGTCAGGTATGGATTGTTTGGGAAGTATCTTCTCCATTGCCCGACTGGTACTCCATATATGTACGCCCGTCTGTGTTTACATCCACTACAGATGCGATTCGCGTAGGCAAATTGCACAAATTTGAATACGCCTGCGCACAACTCAAGGAGCAGATTGATACCAGTGCAACGCCACGCATACCTGCACCGTTGGGCTCGGGCAAATACCAGTTGGCGCCCAATGAAGCGCTTTTTGTATTTACGCCACACCAGCAAGGCGCTCTGTATTTTGCCGTAGCGGCCAACGATGCCACCACGGTAACCATAGGGCAAAACATCACGGCATTGCCTGTGCCGTTTCAGTACCATCCGGATACCGACCCGGTAGAATGCCATTTGCAGGCTGTTTTTCCTTCACCTTTTGCATTGGGGTTCAATTGCCTGGCGTTCATGATGTGGGCCGACGGGCGGCAGAACCAGTGGGAGAGTCGGCCCGATTTCCCGATAATGGCCAACGGCGCGAAGAACGGGATGCCGAGTTTGTTCATGATTTCAGTACCTATAGGACTCGATACCACACAAGCCTTTCCATTGTCGGTATGGCTGCATGGCGGCGGCGGCACCGCGCGGCAGTCGCTGGCGGGTAGTCGACCAGAGGCGAACATACGCCCCGAAGCAGGTATTTTGCTGAGCCATGATGATAACCTGATTGGTTGGCGAGGTGTCGTACCCCCATTTATTGATATGCCTTCCTGGCATTTCGGTTGGAGAAAAAATTACGACCCGTTCCAGTCCAACAACCTGCCAAGCGAGCCTGATACCATCGTCAATTATACCCAACGGCGCTACTGGTGGATAGACGAATGGCTTATCAAACATTTCAATATTGATTCTACCCGCATCCAGGTACACGGGCATAGTATGGGTTCGGCCGGTTCTATTGCTCTTGTGAAATGCAATCCAAACCACTACGCTTCGGCTACCATTTACAACAGCGGACTGGCAGGGCCAGAGCCTGGCTCCAATATCGCAGTGTTGGGTGAGGTGTCGCAGAACTTTCCGACCAATTTGACCGACCGCAACGGCGCAACCGTCCGTTTAGGCAACTTGTTTAACCTGACCGACAATTGTGCTCCGGAGCGCGACTGGCCCATCATCCGCCACTGGCACGGCAAAAACGATATGAATGCTACGATGCACTGGAGTCCGCTGGTAGTAGAAAATTTCCGGATAGCCGATTCCCTGGGCACTGGCGTTCAAAGTATGTGGAGCGAACGTGATCACAACATAGATATGGCGCCCGATTTTAATGACCATTGGATTCAGGGCGTTCCGCCCGATCAGCAAACGGCGCTCGATAACGTCAATTACCCGGAATCGCGCTTCCGCAGCAACCAATCCTACCCGGCATTTTTTAACCACCGGCTTGACCCTCAAAACAATGACCCTGGCACTGGCCTGATCGGCATCAACAACGGCGATGGCGACAACTGGGGCGCCTGGGGCGGCTACCACCGCTGGGAAACCGCAACACTCGTTGAACAGGCAGGTATCTGGAGCGTGGTGGCATGGCTGGAATCGGGCGCGGTATTTCCCAACGACAACTGTCCGAACAACAGCCTTTCAGCCGATGTAGCCATTCGCCGCCCGCAACTGTTCAAGCCTGCTACTGGCGCCGCTCTGCAATGGCAAGTGCGGGAAGTGGGCAGCAGCGCCATCCTGCAATCGGGGCAGGTAAATGTGCAGGATGACGACCTGGTAGTGATTCCACAGGTGACGGTGTATCGGGAAGATATACGGCGGGTGCGCATCATTGTAGCCGACCCCAGCGTGGCAACAAGCCAGCCCGTAGCAACAGAAACGCTGGCGCTGGCGCCCAACCCGGGCTCCGGCTCGTTCTCGCTGGAATGGGACAATACAGAATTCGCAGCATCCGCTTTGGTCGATCTGATGTCTGTTTCCGGGGAAAAAGTAGTTTCCAGAAGCGTTTCAATACAGGGCGGCCATAACCGCATTACACTCGAGGGGCTTGAACCCCTGCCTGCGGGTATCTATCAGGTGGTGATAAATACCGGGAAAAAGATCGGCGCTGCACGGTGGGTGAAATTGTAATGCCCACATTTGCCACAGCCCCGATAACTTGCACCCCAAAATAATACCGACCGTATGAATCGTATTTCTCTGCTCGCAACACTATTGTTGCTTGGCCTGGCTGCCTGTACCACTTCCCGACAGGCAGCCACATCAAGCCCTCAAACTCCTTTTTTCTGGGAAAATGCCAATGTGTATTTCATGCTCACCGACCGTTTTTACAACGGGAATCCTAAAAATGACTTGCAGTTTGGCCGTACCCGCCCCACCGCCACTTTGCGCGGTTTTATGGGCGGCGACATCAAAGGCATTACCCAAAAACTGGAAGAAGGGTATTTCGATCAATTGGGCATAACGGCTATCTGGTTTACACCCGTACTCGAACAAATCCATGATGCAGTAGATGAAGGCACCGGCGCTACTTACGGGTTTCATGGCTACTGGACCAAAGACTGGACGCGCCTCGACCCCAATTTCGGTACGGAAAAAGAACTGGCTGAACTCGTCAAAAAAGCCCATCAGCGTGGCATACGGGTCATTATGGATGTGGTAGTAAACCATACCGGCCCCGTTACGACGCAAGACCCTGTGTGGGACGGATGGGTCAGAACCGAGCCGACTTGCACGTACAAGGATTACCAGTCGAATATTGAATGTACGCTGGTAAAAAACCTGCCCGATGTAAAAACGGAAAGTAATACGCCCGTAGAAATCCCCGCTTTCCTGGCCGAAAAATGGAAAAATGAAGGGCGATACAAAAAAGAAATGGCCGAACTCGATGCGTTTTTTCAGCGCAGCGGCTACCCGCGCATCCCGCGCTACTACCTGATGAAATGGCTTACCGACTACGTCCGGCAATATGGCATCGACGGCTACCGCTGCGATACGGCCAAACACGTGGAAGAAACGGTGTGGGCGGAGTTGCGCAAAGAAGCCGACCTGGCATTTGCCGACTGGAAAAAAGCGCACCCCAAACAAGTACTCGACAACAACGGGTTTTATATGGTAGGCGAGGTATATAACTACAATATTTCCAGCACTCGCAACTACAATTTCGGCGACAAAACAGTAGATTTTTACAGCAATGGTTTCAACAGTCTCATCAATTTTGAACTGAAAGGCGACGCTGTAAACAGTTATGAAAACCTGTTTACCAAATACTCCATCCTGCTGCATGGCAGCCTGGAAGGCAAAAGTGTGCTCAACTACATGTCGTCGCATGATGATGGCTCCCCTTTTGACGCACGGCGAATGAAACCCATGGAAACGGCCACCAAACTATTGTTGTGTCCCGGCGCTTCCCAAATTTATTATGGTGACGAAACCAGCCGCTCGCTGGTGATAGCAGGCGCCCAGGGCGACGCCACCCTCCGCTCGTTTATGAACTGGGACGAACTCGCCGCCAATGTCGAACGCAATGGCTTCAAAACACAGGAAGTGCTGGCCCACTGGCAAAAACTTGGGCGTTTCCGCCGCGCGCACCCTGCTGTCGGCGCGGGCGTGCATGCCATGCTATCCAACAAACCCTATATATTCAAAAGAACTTTTCAGTCCGGGAGTTTCCACGACGCCGTAGTGGTCGGCATCGATTTGCCCAAAGGCGAAAAAACGATCGACACACAAGATGTCTTTCCCGAAGGTACCCTGCTACAGGATTATTATTCGAGCCAACAGGTGAAAGTAGAGAATGGAAAAGTTCGGCTGAATTCGGCATGGGGAATGGTGTTGCTGGGCAGTTAGTTATCTGTTATCTGTTATTGGTTATCAGCGGTGGTAAGGAGACCATCTGTACTTGTCATCAGTTATCTGTTATCAGTTATCTGTTATCAGGGGTGATAAGGAGACCATCCGCTCAATTATTATGGCCATACAAACACCAATACCAAACAATTGAGTAGATGGTCTCTTTACCACCCCTAATAACAGATAACTGATAACAAATAACTAATCTACGGAAGAATATTTCTGCTACATTTGCAAAGACCGAAATTTTTAGGAACCAATTTCACTTCATTGCAAAACGAATCACCTGTTATGAAAAACACCTTACTTTCTTCGGCAATTACATTGGTCGTTGGTTACATCTGCAACAAATTCCTTCCTGCCGGCTCTGCAACATGGGCAGTGCCTGTGGTCAGCGCTGTAGCAGGCATATTGCTCAAGCAAACACCTAAAGACGGCGCCATTTCCGGTGCTGCAGGTGGTGGTGTGCTGGGCGCAATTCTCGGCGCTACGGGCGACGCCGGACTGGGCGGACTGCTGGGAGGTATGTTGGGAGATAGTGGCGGACTCTTGAGTTCTTTGCTGGGTGGCGGCGTATTGGGTGGCGCCGGTGGCGGTATTGGCGGCTTCCTGCAAGGTATGCTGAACAAAGGCGCTGCGGCTTCCTGATTTCAGACGGAACCACTATCCGGTTTTCGGCCGCCGGATAGTGGCCTGATGATCGAACATTATGACACGATTCCGGTTTTATCAACTTTTAACTTCATCACCCCTGCTCAACCGTTCTACTAATCTTCTTTATGAACAAAACCGCTGTCATCACCGGCGCTACCAAAGGCCTCGGCCGCGCACTGGCCGAAATTTTTGCTTCCAATGGATTTGATTTGTGTGTTTGCGCACGCACCGATGTCGATTTGCAGGCGATGGAAGCCGATTGGTCAGACCTGTATCCGGAGGTGCGATTGCATACTTTTCAAGCCGATTTGAGTAAAAAGTCGGAGACAATAGAATTTGCAGCCTTTGTGCGCGCCACCTGGCCCCGGCTTGATGTATTGATCAACAACGCTGGTATTTACATTGGCGGTATGGTGTCGGATGAAAGGGAAGGCACCCTCGAAACCTTGCTGGAAACCAACCTGTACAGTGCCTATCACCTTACGCGGGCGCTGCTGCCGCTGATGTTGCCCCATCGGGCAGGGCATATTTTCAATATGTGCTCTATTGCCAGTTTTATGGCCTATCCGAATGGCGGCTCTTACAGCATTTCCAAGTTCGCACTGCTGGGCTTTTCCAAGGTATTGCGTGAAGAAATGAAACCGCATGGCATTAAAGTGACCAGCATTATGCCTGGCGCAGCCTGGTCTGATTCCTGGCGTGGTGTGACACTTCCGGAAGAACGGCTCATGCAGGCTTCCGATGTAGCAAAAGCCGTGTGGGGTTGTTATGATTTGTCGCCCGCTGCTGTGGTAGAGGAATTGATTTTGCGCCCGCAGTTGGGCGATTTGTGAATACAGTACCCGCCGATACTTAGGGGTGTACGAAGGGTTTATTTGGCTACGCCCCTTTTAGAGGGATGGGAACGCGGATTTTACGGATCAAGCGGATTTAAACTGATTGGAAATTAATTTTTACGGGTCATCCCTTGCCCAGTCCTGATATCTATTTTCTCCAATACCCCCATCCCGAACAGCGCATAGTCGTATTTCACCGGATCCTCGGCATCGAAAGCGCGGAGGTTCTCTGTCAGTTCCAGCACTGCTTTCCAGTCGGCTTGGGGCCGCTGGAGCAGCCCGAGCCGACGGGCGACACGCTCCACATGCACGTCGAGCGGAATAAGCAATTGAGCGGGCTGTATTTGTTTCCACAATCCGAAATCTACCCCTGCGGCATCCCGACGCACCATCCAGCGCAAAAACATATTGAGGCGTTTGCAGGTAGAGCCGCGTTCGGGCGTGGCCACGTGCTTGCGTGTGCGGTTGGGCGCATCCGGATGGTCGAAAAAGTCGTGGTGAAAACCCGCCAGCGCTCGTTCGGTAGTGCCGTCGCCGGGCTGCAAATGCCGGGCAAATGCCGTTTCTAGGGAATTGTTTTTCCTGTAATACTGCTGAAAAAACTCCAAAAACCACAGCGTATCGGTGGCCTGAAACGTGCGGTGTTTAAAATCAAGAAAACGGGCGCGATCCTGTTCGGTATGGTGCAAAATAAAATCGTGGGGCGCTTCGTCCATCAGTTCCACCAGCCGCCGGGCGCTCTGAATAATGGTTTTGCGCTGCCCCCAGGCTAGTGTGGCCGCCCAAAAACCGACAATTTCACGATCCTGCAAGCCGTTAAAGCCATGCGGCAACGAAATCGGGTCGTCGGCAATAAAATCGGGTGTGTTGAACCGGCGAAATGCCGTTTCGAGCATTTCCGCCAGCCGGGCGCCATTGGAAGGGGTAGGCCAATCAGAATACATGCCGCTCTGCGTGGTAGGACGAGCGCACCAGCGGGCCGCTTTCTACATACAACAGGCCTTTTTGTAGCCCTACTTCCCGGTATTCGGCAAATAAATCGGGGTGTACGTATTCTGCCACTTCCAGGTGCATTTTGGTGGGTTGGAGGTATTGCCCGAGCGTGAGGATATCGCAGCCGTTTTCCACCAGGTGATCCATGGCTTCGAATACTTCCTCGCGTGTTTCGCCGAGGCCGACCATGATGCCGGTTTTGGTGCGTTTGCCCAGTTCTTTGGTGCGGCGAATTTGTTCGAGGCTGCGCTCGTATTTAGCCTGCGGGCGTACTTTTCGATAGAGCCGCGTCACGGTTTCCATGTTGTGGCTCACCACTTCCTGTCCGCCGGCGATCATGCGCTCCAGGGCTTCCCAGTTGGATTTTACATCTGGAATGAGCGTTTCAATGGTGGTTTCCGGGCTGCGTTCTTTCACAGCACGTACGGTCTGGTACCAAATTTCGGCGCCGCGGTCTTTGAGTTCGTCGCGGTTGACAGAAGTAATCACGGCGTGTTTGACTTTCATCAGCCAGATGGCTTCCGCAACGCGACGCGGTTCATCTTCGTCGTATTCATTGGGGCGGCCTGTTTTTACGGCGCAGAAAGAGCAGGAGCGCGTACACACATTACCGAGGATCATAAAAGTGGCCGTGCCAGCGCCCCAGCATTCGCCCATGTTGGGGCAACTTCCGCTCTGGCAGATCGTGTGCAGGTTGAATTCGTCTACAATACTCCGCACATTGCGGTAGTTTTCGCCCATGGGCAGGCGCACTTTCAGCCATTCGGGGCGCTTCGGGCGGCCCGTGGGCGTGGTGTTATTTTCGACAATCGGTAATTCCAGCATGTTCGTTTGCAGCAGTGTACAGAGGTAAACAACCGACACTTATTTTCGTTTTCCGAGCTGCAAATTTAGGAAGAAGTTAAAGAACAGTCGGTCATTTTGTGACGACACCAGGATGGGTACTTTTTGAGCAAAAGCATCGGCCATGAGGCCAATTTCGAGCGCTTTTACAAAATCGTCGAATGCGCCCCAGTCGAGGTGCAGCGCAATGGAAGCATTTGCGCCGGGGCGAAAACCTAGTTGGCCCAATCCGCGGGTGAAAGGAGACGCGCCCAGTATGCGGGTATTATCAAGGAATACAGCAGCGTTTTCTTCAGAATATTTTTCGTGTAAAATGCGGCTGTTGCCCGATCCATCAGCCGTGTATCTCAAAGCGAGGTAGTACGGTTTGAGCAGGCCCAGCGAAGGACCGAAACTGTAACTCATGCCCACGGCAACGCCTTTTTGTTTTGCTTTTTCGGAGAAATACCGCTTGGCGCCCCAACCGCCGCGAATGACCAGCAGGTTGTTCTGTTTGCCAAAAACATAAGGCCTAAACGAACGGCTCACCGAAGGGTCGGCGCTTTGCCGGTACTCTTTCGGGTGCTTGATTTCTCCAATCCCGATGTGGTAATATTTCGTTTTGTCGTACGTCAGCAGCCGCCCGAATTCCATAGCGATGCCGAAACTCCGGTGGGTCACGAGTTTCATATTGATGGTCGTCTCGGTATTGTAGATGATACCAACACCAGTGACCGGCGGTTTGAATCCGGTTTGTGACGCCCCTTCAGCCGCCACAAGCGATATTAAAAGCAGACAAAAGAAAAAACGTACCATGGGAGATATTTTGGTTTCAAAAATAGGCTTTCTATCTGTTCCGCACACAAAAATTCTTGAAACGTGCTTGAATTGGATATTTTTATGCGAAACACGTCGGCTACGCGACTGTTCAAAGATTGGTAACAGAAATGCGTCCGAGGCGCTTTTATTTTTTACAAACCATTGATTTTGTATGGTTTAAAAAAACATTTCAGCCGCTCAAACCATCTGCTATCCACACACACAAGAACTGAAAAATCATCAAACCGTCAATCCAGAATTTTTGCAGCCAGGGCTGTTTTAACTCCGATTGTATGATGCGGAGCAGGCCAGCGCTGCATGCTAAACTTCCAATCAGCGCGTACATTGCCCATGCATCGTAGATTTCACAAAAAAAGTTTATCATACTTACGAGCCCCGCAGCCACTAAAGCGCAATTGATCCAAAAAAAAGTTTTTTTTACTCCCAAATGCCGTACCAAGGTAGGCAACTGAAACCGCTGATCATATTGCAAGTCTGTCAGGTCGTACGCCAGTGCCAATGCAAAAATGAAAATAGCCCTGCCAACAAAAATCAGCATGACTTCCCACCACTCGGAAGGCGGCAAGGGCAACAAAACGGTCATCCAGGCCCATACAAAAGCGATAGAAACTGGTTTGAGCAAACGCTTCCGCCGCAAACTCCGATGGCCTGCAAAATAATACAACATCCAAACCACACCCGGCGCCACCAGGAGCAGCAGGGTGTAAGCGGGCAAGTGCCATAAACCAGCCAGGGCTGCCAGCCCTGCCGCCCAGGCCAAAATCCGCAACCGGGGTTCGCGCCGAAAAAACAGGTACCCGCACAAGGTAGTGCCAAACAAAAAGCCTGCATGCCACCCGTGCGCCTCCCAGGGCCTACCCAGCAAGAGCAATGTTTGTAGCAGCATGGCTACAGCACAACAACCTATCCAGAGGTGTCTTAACATAAGAGTCCTGAGTCCTGAGTCGTAAGTCCTGAGTCGTAAGTCCTGAGTCCTGAGTCCTGAGTCTGTAGAGTTGACCACATTGCTTTTGGCTTTATTAGAGGTCAATACCAAAAGCAATGTGGTCAACTCTACAGACTCAGGACTCAGGACTTACGACCCAGGACTTTTTTAACCAGTTTGTAACAAATTTTAAAAAAAAATTTAGAAGGAAAATCTGTTTAAAGGAATCATATCGTAACAATATGATAGAAGTCCCTTTCTCAAAATCATCCAACACTCATATCCATGAAACGCATATTATTGTTCAGTCTGTTAATGCTGGCACTCGGCTTTGCCCAGCCCGTGTCGGCGCAATATTTCGGGCGCAACAAGCCCGTTTACCAGCAACTGGATTTCAAGGTGGTGGAAACGCCACACTTCAAAATATACCAGTATTTGAATAACCCCGACAAGACGCAAGAGTTGTCGCAGGCAGCAGAATTGTGGTATGCCATGCACCAGGCCGTGCTGCGCGACACCTTTACCGAACGCAACCCGATGATCGTGTACAACGACCACGCAGGTTTTCAGCAAACCAATGTGATCCAGGGCGACATCAACGTGGGCACCGGGGGCGTCACCGAGGGCCTCCGCAACCGCGTCATATTTCCCGTAGCCGCCACCAACCAGCAAACCCACCACGTGCTGGGCCACGAACTGGTGCATGCCTTTCAGTACCACATGATCCTGCAAGGCGACTCCACCAACATACAGAACTTTGCCAACCTCCCGCTCTGGATGGTGGAAGGTCTGGCCGAATATATGTCGGTAGGGCGCATCGATGCACACACCGCGCTATGGATGCGCGATGCGGTGCAGAACGACGAACTGCCACGCATCAAAGACCTCGACGGGTACAAATACTTTCCCTACCGCTGGGGGCAATCGTTCTGGGCGTACATCACCGGGGTGTATGGCGATGAGGCCATCCAGCCCTTGTTTATGAATACCGCCAAGCACGGATTAAAAACGGCGGTGAAAATGACGCTGGGGACTTCAGTCGATTCGTTGTCGGAAGCCTGGCGCGGTACGCTCAAAAACTACTACGGACAATGGGTGACACCCGGTAAAAAAGAAAAACTACCCGGAAAAACCCTGCTCGACGACGACAATGCGGGTGAAATGAATGTAGGCCCGGTATTGAGCCCCAACGGGAAATTCGTGGTTTTTTTATCTGAAAAAAATCTGTTCACCACCGACCTGCTGCTGGCCGACGCCAAATCGGGCAAAATCCTCAAAAAAATTGCCAGCACCGCCACCGATGGCCACCTCGACCAGTTGAACGGCATCGAGAGTTCGGGAACCTGGTCGCCCGACAGCAAACGCTTCGCTTTCGACGCCTACGAAAAAGGACGTAGCGTGTTGATTGTCAAGGACGTGGAGCGCAACAAAACCGTGGAGAAAATTTTCATTCCCGGCGTTCCTTCTTTCAGCAATGCCGCCTGGAGTCCCGACGGGAAAACCATTGTGGTGACTGGCCTGGTAAATGGCCAGACGGACCTGTTTTTATACAACCTGAAAACCCGCAAAGTGCAACGGCTGACCAACGACCGCGCGGCCGAAATTTTGCCCGCCTGGAGCCCTGATGGCACGCAAATCGCCTATTCTACTGATGCCCTGAGCCTCCAGCGCGGTCGTACCAATGGCGCCTGGACGATGAATCTGGCAGTATTGGATGTAGCCTCGGGCGCAGCCACGCCCATCGACGTGTTCACCGGCGCCGACAACATGAACCCTCAGTTCGACAAAGCGGGCAACCTGTATTTCCTCAGCAACCGCGACGGCTTCCGCAACCTGTACAAATACGAGGTGGCCACCAAAAAGGTATTTCAACTGACCGATCTGCAAACCGGCATTACCGGCGTAACGCCTTATGCCCCGGCTATCAGTATTTCCGAAAACCGCGACCGCATCCTGTACACCTACTACAGCAAACGCACGTATGTGATTCACCAGGCACGCGAAGAGGATTTTACACCAAAAGAAGTGGATGCCTATGCCGTGGATATGGTGCCTGCTGCCCTGCCGCCTTTCAAACCGGGCAAGCGCGACATCATCAATACCAACCTGCGGCTGATGGATGAAAACATGAAAGTCATGGCCACCCTGCCCATCAGCGGGGAGCAGAAATACAAACCAGAGTTCAAACTGGAATACGCGGGTGGCAGCACCGGCGCAGGCGTGAATACGGGGAATACGAGTTTTGGCACCACTGCCGGGCTGGCCGGCGGCGTCGACCTGCTTTTCGGTGATATTCTCGACAACAACCAGTTGTACGCAGGCCTGGCCCTGAACGGAGAAATTGTGGATGCTGCAGGCCAGGTTTCCTACATCAACAACAAAAAACGCATCGGCTGGGGCTTCAATTTTTCCCATATCCCGTACAGTTCGCTGGAATACAACACGTTGCAATATGTAGAGCGCACTGTAAACGGTGTGCCGCAGACATTTCTGGAGGAGGCAATCGGGATTAACCGACTCTTTGTGGATCGTGTAGGCGGCGTGGTGTTTTATCCCTTCTCTGTAACCAAACGTGTAGAACTCGGCGGCGCGCTGGAGTTTTACAATTCCCGTACGACGCGTTATTCCACTTTTTATGATGCCAATGGGTTTGCACGGTTTGCCGAGCGCACCAAAGACCCGAAACAACCGGGGCTGGCCCTTCAAAACCTGAGCGCGGCTTTGGTGGGCGACAACTCATACTTTGGCCTCACCGCCCCGCTGCAAGGCTGGCGTTACCGACTGGGTGTGGAGCAGTATTTCGGCGATTTCAATTTTTCTACCCTGTTACTCGACGGCCGCCGGTATTTTTATGTAAAACCTGTCACTTTTGCACTGCGGGGCATGGCTTACGGGCGGTTTGGCGGCAATTCATCCGATCTGTACCCTTTGTTTGTTGGCCAGGCCAATTTTATGCACGGCTACACCCGCTCGGTGCTTACGGAAGACGCGCCCGAACTGGTAGATCAGGTATTTGGCAGCAAAATCGCTGTGGGCAATTTCGAGGTGCGCCTGCCTTTCACCGGGCCGCGCCGTTTGTCGCTGATCAAATCGGGTTTTCTGGTTACCGACCTCAACCTCTTTTTTGATGCCGGGCTGAGTTTTTATGACAAAACCGATTTTCAGAAAGAAGACCCCAATCCGCTCGACGGAAAGGATCATATCGTGCGCAAACCGGTGTATTCCACCGGCGTGTCACTGCGCGTGAATGTGTTCAATTACCTCGTACTGGAGCCCTACTTTGCACTGCCGCTTTCAGTGCCCGCCGAAAACCGCAGGTGGACGTTTGGGTTTAATTTGGTGCCGGGGTGGTAGGCTTTTAAGTCCTGAGTCCTAAGTCCTGAGTCCTAAGTCCGTAGAGTACACCTGATTACTCCTGGATGTTCCTTTTGATCAAGGCCAAGGGTAATTAGGTGTACTCTACGGACTTAGGACTCAGGACTTACGACTCAGGACTTACGACTGAGGACTAGTTAATACGCTTCCACCACCAATTGCAACTGCTTCAAATACCCTTGCTTCACCGGGTCGCGAAGTGTTTTGTTGGTGCGGGTGTAAAAACGATGGGCTGAAAGGAAACTGACCTGGAGTTTGTTCCAGGCAATTTCGTCGCCGATGAGGTGATAACTCTGCATTTCCTTGAACAAGGTATTGCCGATGGGGAAAAAATCGGAGCGCCCGAGGTAGTCGAGGTCGGCATCGCAGATAATTTCTTCGAGTAAATTGGTAGGCGTTTGGGGAATTTTGGTGGCCATGATCATGCCGCATATTTTATCAATATCGGCATCGGTATAGCCAAGGTGGGGCAACTGTTCCCGAACAATGATACAACCTTCGGCCTCGTGGCCGGCGTGTTTATTTTTCACAAAACCACAATCATGGTACAGTGCCGCCGTTTTGACCAGCATCAGATCGCGGCCGCGCACACCTTCTTCGTGTGCAATTTGGGTGGCCATTTTCAAAACATCAAGGGTATGATGCAGGCCATGATAATACAAATGAACCGACAGCTCTGTTCGGAGTCGATCCAGGATGTATTTTTTTGCAGCGCGATAGTTCATATTAGGTGGTCGGACTTCAGGTGGAACGCCGAATCGGGTCAATTCATTGGATGGCGAACCGCGTAAAATTGCGGCTTTTCTGAAAATTACAGGATGACTTCAAAAATTATTTGCCGGATGATCCAATTTTATGCCGTTTTGAACAATCCAGCCCGGAAAGTCCTGTTACTTTTATGGCTTGTTTCGTATAGAAAGCGCCAACAGGCAGATTTCACTTTTCCAATCACTTTAGAGAATTCAGAATTATGGATTTAATGCAAGTTTTACAAGGCCAATTGTCCGATGACATGCTGTCTCAAATCAGCGACCACATCGGCGCAGAACCCCAACAGACCGCCAGCGCAGCCAATGGCATTTTTGCTACCCTGCTTGGAGGCCTTGCAAATAACGCAAGCAGCGAAAGCGGCCTGTCTGCTTTGGGCAATGCCCTCGATCGCGACCACGATGGTAGCATGATGGATGACTTGCTGGGTATGGTCGGCGGAATGATTCAGGGCGGCCAGTCAGGCAGCGCTACCAATGGCGCTGGTATTCTGGGCCATATCCTCGGCGATCAACAGGAAAATGCTGCACAGCAAATCAGCCAGTCTTCCGGCCTCAATATGAGCCAGGTGATGAAACTGATGCCGATTCTGGCGCCTATCGTGATGAGCGTACTGGGTAAAGCCCGCAACCAGGGCGGCCTCGACCTAGGCAGCCTGGCAGGCATCCTGATGGGCTCTGCTCAAAATGCGTCGCAACAAGGCGGCATGGGCGACCTGATCGGTTCGGTACTGGGCGGCGTACTCGGCGGCGGCCAACAGCAGCAGCAACAACCTAACCAGGGCGGCGGTATGATCGGCAGCATCCTGGGAGGGATTTTTGGAAAATAACACATGTGAGTCCTGAGTCGTAAGTCCTGAGTCCTGAGTCCGTAGAGTACACGTTGTTACTCTTGAAATTTATTTATTGAAATGCCAAAGGAATAGTTGGTGTAATCTACAGACTCAGGACTTACGACTCAGGACTCACGACTTCTTTTCAATATGTTTACAGGTATCATAGAAGCGCTCGGCAAAGTAAAAAGCGTCGAAAAAGACAGGCTGAACGTACATTTCACCATAGAAAGCCCGATTTCAGGTGAACTGAAAATTGACCAGAGTGTCAGCCACGATGGCGTGTGCCTCACTGTGGTAGGGCTGGCCGATGGTTGTCATACTGTGACGGCTGTAGACGAAACCCTTCGCCGCACCAGCCTGGGCGCCTGGACTGCTGGCAAAAGTATCAATCTGGAGCGTTGCCTGCCTATGGGCGGGCGGCTCGATGGCCATATCGTGCAGGGCCATGTAGATACCACCGCGCTGGTGACGGAAGTGCTCGAAACGGGCGGCTCCTGGCGATACACGTTCAGGTACACACCCACTCCGGAACACCTGCTGGTCGACAAAGGCTCTATTTGCATCAATGGCGTGAGCCTGACGGTGGTGGAACCCCGCGACGATCTTTTTTCAGTAGCCATTATTCCCTTTACCTGGGAACACACCAATTTCCATGCGCTGAAAGCCGGCGACGCCGTCAACCTGGAATTCGATATTATCGGAAAGTATATTGCCCGCCACCTGGCGGTGTATTCCAGATAAAACCTGGTAAAAATCCATTTTGTCCGTTGTCCTTTCCTGCCATGGCGGGTAATTTGTAGAAGGATTTGTTCGGCTACGCCCCTCGTAGCAGGATGGGAACGCGGATTAAGCGGATAAAGCGGATTTAACCGGATTTTAGTGGCCTGGCGGCCACTTCTTTTTGGTTTTTATAGATAAAACCCGCCTCCGACGGGTGGATAAGCATGACATATACATGAAATGATACAAGGGATTGGTGCTGATTTTTGCTTGCTTTATAAAAGATTGATTCGATATACGTTCCGCCGAAGGCCGCAAATCCGTAAAAATCAAAAATTAGTGGCCGCCAGGCCACTAAAAATCCGGTTAAATCCGCTTTATCCGCTTAATCCGCGTTCACATCCCTCTACAAGGGGCGTAGCCGAACAAATCCTTCCTATAGCCCGTTATTGCGCACCACTTCTCCATACCATTTGGAAGATGCCTTGGGTATCCTGTTCAACGTGCCTTCTTCTATATGGGTAATGCCGAATTTTTTGGAATACCCGGAGGCCCATTCAAAATTGTCGAGCAGCGACCAGATAAAGTACCCTTGTACATCCACTCCATGGTCGATGGCCTCCCGCACTGCTGCCAGGTAGCCTTGAAAAAAACGAATCCGGGCCTCGTCCTGCACTTCTCCATTTTCGGGCGTCTGATCAAAAGCGCAACCGTTTTCAGTGATAAAAACGGGCGGATTGTCGTACCGCGCAGCAATCCATTCGAGTAATTTCCGGCAGCCCCAGGGTACGATAGCCCACTGCATATCCGTCATTTCCCAGTCGGGCGACACGCTGAGGTCGACATCCTGGTCTTCCGACAGGCCGCCATTGCCATACACACTACCCGCCCCCGCATCGGGCTTTGCTTCCGACGCGTACATGGTGGTGTAGTGATTGAGGCCAAAAAAATCGGAAGAACCTTTCAGCAGCGCTTTTTCTTCGGGCGAAAAGGACGGCAGCCGTTCGCCGAGCCGTCGTTTCATACAATCAGGATAATCGCCTTTGTACACCGGATCGGCAAACCAGCCCAGAAAAAACTCCAGTGCGCGCTGGGCCGCCGCCTGGTCGGCCGGGCTGTCGCTGAGGGGTTCGCGCCAGTCGCAGTTGTTGGTGATGCCGATTTTGCCGTTTTGAGTGGCCTGATAGCGCGTTCTGTACACCTGCACGGCCAGGGCGTGGGCTTTCAGTAATTGGTGCCCTGCCCGGTAAGGCAAATCTTTCGACACCTTGCCCGGGGCAAAAACGCCGTGTCCGTAGCCCAGGATGGCCACCACCCATGCTTCGTTGATGGTGATCCAGTTTTTCACCCGATCGCCGAAATGATGAAAACACAAGTCGGCATACGTGGCAAAAACCTCGGGAATTTCTTCGCCCAGCCACCCGTCGATTTCAAATTCGAGTGCAGCAGGCAGATCCCAATGATAGAGTGTCACCCAGGGTTCGATGCCTGCGGCCAGCAGGGCGTCGATGAGCCGGTTGTAAAAATCGATACCAGCCTGGTTGACCGCGCCGCGTCCGGCAGGCAAAATGCGCGGCCATGAAATGGAAAAACGGTAAGCCTTGATTCCCAGCGATTGCATCAGCGCCACATCTTCTTCCAGTCGGTGGTAGTGGTCGCAAGCGATATTGCCATTGTCATTATTCCAGACCTTTCCAGGAATCATACAGAAAACATCCCAGATCGAGGGCCCTTTGCCGTCGGCATTCCAGCCGCCTTCTACCTGATAAGCCGAAGTGGCACTGCCCCACACGAACCCTGCGGGGAATGATTTACTCATAATCGTTTTTTTGTTGAAGTGAATGTAGTTTGATTCGGCTGCCTTCCATCCGCATGTCGGACATTTCCGGTGTTTGATAACGGGGCCAAACATCTTCAAAAAATTGAGACGGCTCCTGTAATTATTTGGCATTTTCAGGTAAAAGGGTGGTAGTATTCGGCAAAATGGCGAAGTAAGCCCGTACTCCCGCACCCCCTTGCGAGGCTTTGCCTATACATTTACTTTTTTTGCAGTACAAAACGATTCAATCTACTTTCGGAAAACAGCCTATGTACGTACTTTCTACCCTCGATCTGAGTATCATTCTGTCATATTTTTTGATGATGGTGATGCTTGGTTATTATATGCGCAATCAGGCCAGAAAAAGTAAAGATGCCTACCTGATGGGTGGGAAAAGTCTGCCCTGGTATATGCTCGGCCTGAGCGACGCCAGCGATATGTTCGACATCAGTGGTACGATGCTGCTGGTGAGCATGGCATTTTTGTACGGCTTTAAAAGTGTCTGGATTCCGTGGATGTGGCCAGTGTTCAACCAGATTTTTCTGATGGTATTCCTGAGCCGATGGTTGCGGCGAAGCAATGCGACCACCGGCGCAGAATGGCTGGGTACCCGATTCGGTCTGACGGACAAAGGGGTGATGCAGAGCCACCTCATTGTAGTCGTTTTTGCCTTGTTGTTGTGCATAGGGTACATGGCGTATGCTTTTGTAGGCGTGGGCGAATTCCTGCAAATATTCCTTCCGTACGAGCGCGTGAAGGATGTATTTCCTTTCCTCAGCCACGGAGAAGCAGCCTTCCCGGCAGGCTCGGACGCCTTTAATATGGCATTGCAGGCATCCAAACAAAACACGGCGCAGTTTTATGGCGTGTTGATTTGCCTTGTTGCCACTTTCTACAGCATCATCGGAGGCATGCACGGTATCGTTTTGGCCGATTTTATCAAATACATGATCATGATTGTTTGCTCTCTGTGTGTGGGCGTGATTGCGATGCAACACCTGGGCAGCGACACATCCGGTGTGCTTAATCATGTGCCTTTGGGTTGGGACACGCCCTTTTTTGGTACTGAACTCGGGCTTGACTGGACCAACATGATCGACGATGCTGCGGTGAAACTCCAGCAGGATGGCTACCACCTGTTTTCGGCCATTGTGGGTATGATGTTTTTCAGCGGCGTATTGAAAAGCCTGGCCGGCCCCGCGCCCAACTACGATTGCCAGAAAATTCTGAGCACGCGCAGCCCCGAAGAAGCCAGCAAAATGAGTGGTTTTATTTCGGTCATACTTATGCCGATCCGCTATTTTATGACGATGGGCCTGTGTGTGCTGGGCATCCTGTATTTCAAGGATTTGAACCTTCATACCGGCTCCGACGGAATCGTCAATTTTGAAAGCATCATGCCTGCTGTTATCAGCAAATTCCTGCCGGTAGGCCTGATCGGGCTGGTACTCGCCGGTTTCCTGGGCGCTTTCATGAGCAATTTCAGCGGCACGCTCAATGCAGCGCAGGCATACATGGTGAACGATATTTACCTGAAATATGTGCGCCCCGACGCGCCTCGCCAGCAAATCATCACCATGAGTTACCTCAGCGGCGTCGTGATGGTGGCCTTCGGCGTCGGATTAGGACTGCTCATAAAGGATGTAAACATGATTTTCAATATCATCACAGCAGGTCTGTACGGCGGCTTTGTATGCGCCAATGTATTGAAATGGTACTGGTGGCGATTTAATGCCACAGGATATTTCTACGGTATGCTGGCAGGTATTGTGGCCAGCGCCATTCCGCCAGCCTTGTCGGTGAGCGGCGTTACGCACTACTTCGACGGAACGCGCATGCTGTACTTCTTCCCGGTGTTTTTCGTCATTCAATTGATCGCCTGCATAGTCGGCACTTATGCCGCTCCACCTACCAACACCGAAACCCTCTTGCACTTTTACAAAACGGTACGCCCCTGGGGATTCTGGAAACCTGTACATGACATGGCGGTAGCGGAAGACCCGACATTCCGAAAAAATCCGAATCTGGGCATCAATATCCTGAATGTGCTGCTGGGCATGGGCGGCCAGATTTTGCTGATGCTACTGCCCATGTACCTCATCCTGAACAAGTGGACAGGCCTGGGCATCGTGCTTGCTCTGTTGGTAGTGGTATTTGTGGTGATGAAACGGACGTGGTGGAACAAATTAAGTGAGTCGTAAGTCCTGAGTCCTACGTCCTGAGTCTGTAGAGTCGACCACGTTGCTTTTGGTTTTTGGTTTAATAATTGCCAAAAGTAATGTGGTCGACTCTACAGACTTGGGACTCAGGACTTAGGACTCAGGACTTTTATTACTACTTTTGCATCTTTTAGCGAAACAAACCGACATTCCCGGCGTTTATCGGTTCTTTGGTACAAAAAAGACCACAACAACAGGCAAGTTTACGGACGTTTCAGTTTTTTTGTGGCCTGCTTCACAACAGGGGGAGAAAAACCCGTTTTTGGATACAAACAGACTGAAATACAAGGATACCCAAACATTTAACAATGGCACAATTCAATTCGGACGTAGCGGCGGTAGATGCTCTCGCACAAGCGTACAAAGATCTTTCAGCAGAAATAGGCAAAGTCATCGTAGGACAGGAGGACGTAGTAAGAGCCGTTATCATTTCTCTTTTTTCTAATGGTCATGCTTTGCTGGTGGGGGTTCCTGGACTGGCAAAAACACTGCTGGTGAGCACCATTTCCGAAGTACTCGACCTGGATTTCAAACGCATACAGTTTACACCCGACCTGATGCCTTCCGACATCACGGGTAGCGAAATCCTGGATGAAGACCGGAAATTCCGCTTTACCCGCGGCCCAGTATTCGCCAATATTATCCTGGCCGACGAGATCAACCGTACGCCTCCCAAAACGCAGGCAGCCTTGCTGGAAGCCATGCAGGAGCGCTCGGTAACCGTGAGCGGTGTGCGACATGCCTTGCCATCTCCATTTTTCGTACTGGCTACACAAAACCCGATCGAGCAGGAAGGCACCTACCCGCTACCCGAGGCGCAGTTGGACCGTTTTATGTTCAATATTCCACTCACATACCCCACTTACGAGCAGGAAGTGGATGTGGTGAAAAGAACCACGACATCCGGTCGGGTGGAATTAAAACATATCCTGAGCGCCGAGCAGATCATGGAATTCCAGCAACTGATCCGCAAAATTCCGGTGAGCGACAACGTGCTCGAATACGCCGTGGGGCTGGTTTCCAAAACGCGCCCGAATACGGCCCGCGCTACCAAGGAAGCCAATGCTTACCTCGGCTGGGGCGCCGGCCCGCGTGCCAGCCAGTACCTGGCGCTGGGCGCAAAGTGCCACGCAGCCATCCGTGGCAAGTACTCGCCCGACGTGGAAGATGTGCAGGCCATTGCCAACCTCGTGTTGCGCCACCGCATCGTGCGCAATTACAAAGCGGAAGC
>JAEUUT010000260.1 GCA_016787415.1 Saprospiraceae bacterium
CGCTGCAGGCGTAAATGTGCCTGCGCCGGCATTGAACGTGCCGCCAGTGCCCGTTGTACGCGTCCAGACGCCGCCAGCCTGCTCGCCCGTGATCAGGCTGAACAGGTCGATCACCGATACCGAGTTATCACAAATCGAGGTAGAGCCGTCGGTACCTGCTGTTACGGGAACACACCCACAAGAAACGTAGATAGCAGAACCCTCAAAGTCTGCATCGGAAGGCAGCCCCGGAGTACCTGGCAAAAATGCGCCTCTGGCAACATTGCCACCATTGGAACCTAGGGTTATTTCAACAAACCGGTGAGAGGAAGAATTGTCTGTACCAATCAGCACATTATCAATTGGATCCCAAACAATCGTTTCAACATCGACTGATCCGGCAAGTCCGCCATTGATATTAAGATCGGCCAGGCCGATAATAGCTCCTGTAGCAGGATTTACCTGATACAGTTCATCATCAGTGCCGTCTACCAAATATAAATTAAATCCGCCAGCGCCATTCGGTACAAACTCGGCGCCATCTACATAATTGTTGGCTTCCCCTAGGCCTGTGATAGGGCCGATAAGCGTTGACGCAGTGGCAAGCATTGGGTTGACATTCAATGTCGACAAATCAATCACGTGTAAATTGTCCGCCACAGTCGAATTATTGTTGTTGTCATCTGTATCATTTCCAGTGTATAACTTGCCATCGACGGGGTTAAATGCCAGGCATTCCATAGCAACACCATTTGGCCGGTTGATGTGCCCAATTAAGTTAAATACAATATTATTGGCATTTGCGGCAGCATTATTCAGGTCGTAACTAAATAATGCCTGGGTATTGGATGGGCCGTTAGTAACCCGGCTTGCGGAAAGAAAATAGGCAACCCCAGTTGCCGGGTTGACTGCAAAGGCCTCCATATCTCCGGCATCTCCAATATCCTGTGCGCCAAGCGTTGGGTGCATGTATTTCAATCTTCCGTAATCAATGGCCGTCGTAGTAGGGTTATCATAATCGCCGAATGACCATAAATGCAAGTGACCGGGCGTATCCTCATCCTCATCGACCAGCCAAACAAGTGCTGTAGGATTGGCGCAAAGTGCCACGCAGTTAACAGGCGTTACAGTAACCGGGAAATCAGTATAACAGGTTGCAGAACCGTTGAAGACCCGGACGATATAAGTGCCGCCAGTATTAGGTACTCCTGTAGCGACCACTTGGGGTAAAGAAATGGCGGTAGCGGAAGCAAATGCCGGGCCGTTGTAAGTACCGGCATTCAGCGTGCTGAACCCGTAATGTGTTCCGTTCGATACTGAAGTGAGGGTAATGCTGCCGTCATTTTGAGACATAGTTCCAAAGCAGGATGGCGGCACCTGACTAAATACTGCATTGGCCGCCTGGGCAGTGATGTTCACCGTCGCTACCGATGCGTCGTCAGGACACGGAGCCGTGCCTGTCACTGTATAAGTAAAGGTAGAGGTCGTGGCGCCCGCTGCAGGTGTAAACGTACCCGCTCCAGCGTTGAACGTGCCACCAGTGCCCGTCGTGCGCGTCCAGACGCCGCCCGATTGCTCACCCGTAATCAGGCTGAACAGGTCGATCAACGATACCGAATTGTCGCAAATAGACGTAGAACCGTCGGCGCCTGCGTTTGCTTGTGCAGAAATGTTCACCGTCGCTACCGATGCATCGTTCGGACACGGAGCAGTGCCTGTCACTGTGTACGTAAAGGTCGACGTCGTAGCGCCCGCTGCCGGGGTAAACGTACCCGCTGCAGCATTAAACGTGCCGCCTGTGCCCGTCGTGCGTGTCCATGTACCGCCTGCCTGCTCGCCGGTGATCAGGCTGAACAAGTTGATCACCGATACCGAATTGTCGCAGACAGACGTAGAACCATCGGCGCCTGCATTCGCTTGTGGTGTGATGTTCACCGTCGCTACCGAAGCGTCGTTCGGGCACGGAGAAGTGCCTGTCACCGTGTACGTAAACGTCGAAGTCGTAGCGCCCGCTGCAGGTGTAAACGTACCCGCTCCAGCGTTGAACGTGCCGCCTGTGCCCGTCGTGCGTGTCCATGTACCGCCTGCCTGCTCGCCCGTAATCAGGCTGAACAGGTCGATCAACGATACCGAATTGTCGCAAATAGACGTAGAACCGTCGGCGCCTGCGTTTGCTTGTGCAGAAATGTTCACCGTGGCTACCGAAGCGTCGTTCGGGCACGGAGAAGTGCCTGTCACTGTATACGTAAAGGTAGACGTCGTAGCGCCCGCTACAGGTGTAAACGTACCTGCTGCCGCATTGAACGTACCGCCAGTACCCGTTGTGCGCGTCCAGACGCCGCCCGATTGCTCACCCGTAATCAGGCTGAACAGGTCGATCAACGATACCGAATTGTCGCAAATAGACGTAGAACCGTCGGCGCCTGAGTTTGCTTGTGCAGAAATGTTCACCGTGGCTACCGAAGCGTCGTTCGGGCACGGAGAAGTGCCCGTCACTGTATACGTAAAGGTAGACGTCGTGGCGCCCGCTGCAGGTGTAAACGTACCCGCTCCAGCGTTGAACGTGCCGCCTGTGCCCGTCGTGCGCGTCCATGTACCGCCTGCCTGCTCGCCGGTGATCAGGCTGAACAGATCAATAACTGCTACCGAATTGTCGCAAATAGACGTAGAACCATCGGCGCCTGCATTCGCCTGCGCTACAACTGTCACCACAATCTCCTGTACTGGCCGACAACTTGCTCCCAAATCAGGGTTGAGAATAGCATATATATAATACGTACCGGGCGCCAAAGCATTCCAGCCCGCCGCACCCGTTGTCAGAGTAGCCGTGTAAGGAGAAGAGCCCCCCGTTGGTGTCACGGTGGTCACTACGGTGCCTCCTGAATAGATCGCAGCCAGTTCGGCAGGTGTTTCCGAACCATTGATGGCTGTTTGGTTTGTGGTAAAGCGCACAAAACGGATGCTGTTGGCAGCATTGGTGGTGGTTTGCACCGTGATATTGCTGCCGGCGCTGCCTTGGCAAATAGTTTGGGTGGCAGAAGGACTGGTAATATCCGGACAGAACCAGAAGCCTGCATCCAGGGTATGGTTCACACTGCCCAGACTGCCCGTGGTAACGTTGATACTCGGGTAGGAGCCGCCGGCAATGCTCATCAGGGCAGCATCGCTGTCATTTATATCCGGATTGGCGCCCTGACCGGTATTGGCCGTCGTGAGGAAGTAATCGTTTCCTGAAACCGTAAGCATGCCGGAAGCATACTGGCTGGTGCTGGTCTGGCCATTGTAGCCAAACACAATTTTGTAATCCGTATTGGCCAGCACACTGTCTGTACCCGAGGTGCTCACCCAGGTTTCGCCTGGTGCGCCCAGACCGGTGAAGTAGTACTCGCCGTTAGCGCCTGTGGTGGTGACCGCAACGAAAACTGGGTTGCCGGATACGATTTTATAGAGACTGACACTGACCCCTTGGATCGGGTTTTCACAAGCGTCTTGCACACCGTCTTTATCCGTATCATTCCAGACGTAGTTGCCTATCTGCAGGTAAGAGACCGAACCGCAGTTCAGTTCGAGGTCGCCCAAGCCGACTGCTTTACCGAAGGTGACTCCTATGCCATTGCTGACATAAACCCTTGCCCCAGCCGATGTGCCCGAAGGCGAAAGTCCAGTCGTGTTGGAAATATAGCGGAAACCGGCACTGTTGCCGTTGTTGTCGATGGGGTCTTGTACGGTAAAAATAGTTTGGCCAGAACCTGGCTTCAGCGCGAGCGCACCGAAGGCAATCTCACTGTGTATCAGAACTCCTGCGTCATAATAGTTGTCCGAATAAAACTCACCAAAACCTGGTCCCTGATTGTTGTTTGGCCCAGCGCCTGTGAGGCCACCGACGTAGGCATTGTTTTCCAAAATATATTTCCCGTTTTTATAAGCAGCCCTCAGAATGTCTCCGCCTGAATAAACATTGTAGGTAGAAAGGTCGCTGCTTTTAGGGGAGTAGTTTACCCATCCCATCTGGAAAGCAGACCTGTCTGCAAAGCCCAAAATCAGCGAGCCGTCAATGTCTGTTTCTATGTCGGACAAAATCGGTTGCGGATAGGCACAAAGAGATGAGCCGAAGGTGTACTGCATGTTTATCTTGTCGAAATCGTCCGTCCAGGTGCGCCAATTGCCCATGTGGTACAAGCCTTCGAGGGGGTATCCCTTAGGATACGTTAATGGGAAGTCGAATATCGTGCTGAATGTTCCGCTGCTTTCCGACAGCCCATAGACATAGGCACGGAGGTCCGACCTGTTCTCAGCGGTCGAACCGTCACAAACCACGCCTACATACACGACACCATTTTTCACCTTTAAGGCAAAGGGCCGGGAAGTGCCATTAGAGCAAGCCGAGGGGATTGTGTATGATGCCGCCAAAGTCGGGCTGGCGCCAGTGATATCAAGTTTGTATAGTTTTTTATCATATAAATTTACGAAATAAAGGAAATCGCTGTTTTCTGAAATATCGAGGTCGCCGATGCCAATCTTCCCGATTTGGGCGAAGGCCAAAGAGTCGTGCGTGGGTGTGAGCGGGTTGGTGCTCAATCCCCTGCTCGTATTGGTGACACCAAAGAAGGGGCCACCTGCAAGCCCGCCAACGTTGATGCCGAGCGTACCTTGTACATCTACAAATGTGCTGGTGGCATTGGTGGTAGGGTTGACTTGATAAATGCCGCCCAGGCCGAGGGGCCCAAGGCCCGTGTGACGGCGCAGCACTGCAGAAGAATAAACCTTGTTCCGCTTTTTGTCGTAAGCCACCCCCCAAAGTGTCCCGACCTGGGAAGCGCTGGCAACGTGCGTAATGGCCGGGCTAAGCCCCGTGGCGCCATAGGTCAGTCTGATAAAGGCATCATAAGTTCCTGCATTCGAACCGCCGGGCAAGGGGTCGCCATTGACAAAACAGGGCAGGAAAATGTCGGGTGTCGTCTGGCAGTAGTCTGATGGACTGAGCACGCCCAAGTCCACACTGCAATCGGCAGTGTTGATGAACTGTACTGTTGTGCGCCCGTCTGTGCCATTGGGAGTGCCATTGGCGCCAACATAGGCAGGCAGATTGCTGTACTCCACCCGCACCGGATAGGTCAAGGAAGTAGAAATTGTCCATTTACCATCCGCATCAGTAGTAGTGGTGGCGGTGTTGCCATTGCAGTCGAATACCGTCACTATTACACCCGGAGTGCCGAAGGTTTCTCCAGCGTCCTTCACACCGTCGGCATCATAGTCGTTGAATACTGTGCCGCCGAGCTGTCCTGAAGTACAAGTTGTGGCTGGACATGCGGCAGGGGCAGTAAAATTGGCGGTCGCACTACAGTCATTGTTATTGAACATGGTAGCGGTTACCGTGCCTGCAGCCCCGTTGGCATCCACTTCAAAGGCGACCACTTGGGGCGACATGATGGTGCCTGCAATTACACCATTATAGTACTGACCGGGGTATATCCACTTGGTTTGTGCCCCCAACGTTACACGGATGCTGTCTCGCGCCAGCGCATTATCCCAGGCCACTTCCACACTGACGGTGCTCTTTGATTGGCCACTGCTATTAAGATAACAGCTAGATGCGTTTACAACGGAAAGGGATACAGATTGGGTAGCGGTGCAAAAATTAGGGATAATTTCCACACCCTGAATAAGCGGGCGATCCACTACTTTTTCGAAGCGCAGGTTGAGGTCCCCGTCAGTTACAGTTGTTGTGTAGGATTTGACTAATGCCTTGCTTTGCGCACCTGCCTGTGCAAAAATGTCAAAGTCGTTTTCAACCTGAACATCTTCGATGATCACATCAAACTTGCGCTGGTTGACAGCAGTCATGGTATTCTCTGAATAATGCAACAACACGGTATAGGAGCCGTCCGGGACAGCAAAATGCCAGTCCAGAAGGTCTTGGTACACCCCATATTGGTAAACTTCCTGGTTAGAGGTGCCGTTGGGAGCGCCCGTATTCGTGTTGGTAATGGAGCCTCCGCCGCCCGATTGCCAGCAGGGGAGGTCATAGGTATCATACCTCTGAAAAACACGGCCTTCTGCGTCGGGGCTGGTGTTGTTCTGGCGGCCTACGATGCGAATGGGAGATACTACCACATCGCAACCAGTAGCCACACACGAAGAAGCAGTCAGGCACAAAGCATCAAATTTCACCGATTCTCCTGCTGCGGTCGGGTTGTGGTTCTCAAGCGTTACCCTCAGGTAACTGGCATTGGCCGGAGCAGCACCAAGGAACAGGATATAAGGTCCTCCGAAACCATTGTTATCTTCCCAGTCATGCGTAACGATATGTTGGTTTCCAACGCCAATCGGGACATTGGAGGCATTATAGTATTGAATTTTGGCTGTACCGAGGTTGGTCAAAGGGAAGTGCATTGCAGAGTAAAATGTCAAGGTGTAGGAATTACCTACGGTGACAGGTACATTCTGATAGGCTACTGAATTGCCCGTACCATACAAACCGATATGAGCGATGCCATCAGGACGCAACCAACCATAATCGGCATATGCCCGAGCAGGAGCTACCCAACTGGCGGGGGTATAGTCTACTCCTGTCGGCGGTGGGGTAACATTGGCAGAAGTGATTTCAAAACTTGGGTTGAGCAGCAGATTACCCGAGCAGTAATTACCACAGGAGGCCGGGGCGTCGTAGGCGTCAACCAGGGTTGTCGTACAGGCTGGGTGGTTGGCAAAATAAGCGCCGACATTGATGTCCTGCACTCCATTAGCCGGCAGGTTTGTAATAGTATAGGTGTCAGGGCTGGTCCCGTCGGGAGTAAACGTGTACAGGGTACCCGGGCCTTCGCCGATGACCAGCACAATAGTACCGCCCGGTGGATCGGTGTAATTTACCGTGACAGCCAGGTTGTACCGGCTGTTGACACAAGCAGAAGGTGTGGCCGAAACGATTGAAATATTACAATTAGAACAAGGCTGATTGGTAAACGAAACGCCGTCCATATCCAGATCGCCATTATTCTGGGACGTGATGCGCAAGTAACGCATCAGACCGATATTGACGCTTTTGGTCGTCACGCCGTACGTCGTACTGGAAACCGTAGCAGCGGCGCCATTAGCCGTAAAAGTTACGCCATCATAACTTTCTTCAATTAACATAGAGGGGTTTGTTCCTCCACTATTCTTCCTCCAGGTAATGAAATAACCAGCACCTGATTCAAGATATACGTTGAGGTCTAATACAATGACGTCTCCATTATCGTACATCTCTGCCGCCAGAGTATTAGGCGCCCCCAGGGCATTGTTCGGATTGGTCACACCGGTTTGGGAAGTAACGGAAACGGCATTACCAGTGCAGGTCTGCGCATTTGCGATGGGCTGTGTGGTGAAAAAAAACAACAATATCAATCCTGCAAAGCCCACTTGCCTGGATATCAATATCGACGTAAGTAGGCGTAATAACATTCTGCGCAGTAAACGAAGCCAGCCACTCGGGCCAGCAATGAATAAATACATGCAGCATGCGACATAAAAACTAGTAAGGCAATGTTCCAAAAATGAAGCATTTCCTTGCGACAAGTCGGCACTTACATACCATATCAGGCTAATCGTAAAGACGATGATGCTGATAGCAGAATGAATTATCGAGTTACTTTTCATGATCATAATAATCAACAGATGTAAAACAGGGCACACCCAGCGCCCTACTGGACATCTGAGGTATTGCGGAATTAAAGTTTGGCCTTCTGGGGTTTGGCTATTAGGAGGAGTATGACCAAATTCAGTATTAAGGCAAAGACATTTCCAATCATGGATGCATCAGTAGCCTTAATGCAGCAATTCATATTAAAAAAAATTAAAATATTAAAAAAGTGCGGCACAGGCAACCGGCGTTCAGGTACAACGCACCTGAAAATGAGTCTAATCAATGGCTTCAGCAAACGGGGCCGCCCGCCTTGCCGCACCAACTCAAAAGTCCTTAGGATTATTCCAAAAGGGAACGAAGCGCTACTAACCATGTGGAAAGCGTCACATAGTTATAAGTTGAATAGAGGTTTTCGAGAATTAGGAACTTAGCATCCCAAAAGGATAACTTTCACGCTTTCAAATAAAAAAAGCGAGCGAAATCGGCTATTCAGAGAAGAAATTTTTGAAAATACTCGGTTTTGAGTAGCGACTAACCGGGGTGGAAAAACAAATGTTTCATTCATGGCGCTCAGCACGTCTCTTTTTGATCATGCCTTGTGCAGCACTTGTCAAAACAAGATAGCAAAAGGCACAAATAATACAATTTGTGTTTGTTTTAACCCTGAAAATTTGGAAGAATGCTCCAATCGGGTAGAAGAAATGGCTTCAGACTAAAGCCAACGTTTGGAAGAAATGTTAAGGTTCGACATAGGCAGATGTATTGACAATGGATAGAAACCTGAAAAGTCAATTCGGATTAAATTTTCTACACATATAATATGTAGTTAGATGATACTTGTGTTTGTTCAGAATGCAGCGATATGTATCATCAAAAATGGATGTGAAGAATCAATTTGACTCTTGACAGAGTACTTCCTCTTCAAATGTTCTGCAAACGTATGGGGTTCTTACGTGTGGTTGCGAAGATTTGGTATTTCATAAACAGACAATGTTTTAATGTTTGTTACATCTTTCATGTAAAACAATGTAATAATTTACTCAAAACATTTATAAAAATTAATCTTTTGACCATAAATTAAATAAAAAACCGACTATATTTAACCGCCTCCAAGTAGTTGAAAGTAAGCATGTGTGAAAAAAGACCCTACCTTTGCCGAACCCGGTCGTTCCTTAATTCCACATACATCATCACCGATGCAAAACAAAAAAATTGTTATTGTCGAAGACGACCCTGATGTAGGTCAATCTCTTGCTGACTTTTTGACCCTGTCAAACTACGATGTCTTGCCATTGTGCCATTCCATCTCATTTTTTTTTGAAAATCTCGACTTAAATAATCCTCCTGATGTACTTTTACTAGACATTACTATTGGAAATCAGAATTCGATAAACCATCTTGGCAAAATCAAGCGACTACTTCCCCAAGTAGTCATCATTATCATGACCGGGCATAGCAATGCTGAATACCTGTATCAGTCATTGAGACAAGGTATTGATGGTTATTTTTTAAAAGGCGACACAGCAGAAAACCTCCTGGTTGCAATTCAAATGGGACTAAGCGACGGCGCATATCTGAGTCCTCAAGCAACCCGAAAACTACTTAACCGCATCAAAGATTTTTCTGAGGATGCCATCAAGTCCGATAAGGTAAAAATTGCCGCAGACTTCTATCAGTTGAACAAACGCGAAACCGAAATTTTGACGGGACTGTATGAAGGGCTTCAGTACAAACAAATTGCGGATAAACTCCATGTGAGCATCAACACAGTTCGGCACTATGTTGTCTCACTCTACCTGAAATTGGGAGTCAATAAAAAAACAGATTTGATCAGGAAGATCAATACTTGATTTTCAATAATTCATTTTCCTTTCATTTTTTTTACTATCACTAACAATCTTTTTAGTGATAGCCCCACTTTTCATTTGCGACATACGAGGAGGGGGGAGTCGAACCATTCTTTACCAATATAAATCCTAATCCATGAAAACACTTTGCTCTGGTCTTTTTATTTTTGTTTTTTTCTCTTGCGCAGGTATATTATCTGCACAAAAAACAGTTGTCGACAGTTTGAAATCAATGCTGCAACAGCACCCTGAAGAAGATACTGTTCGAGCAAAAATCCTGCTCAAACTTGCATATCATGAGTCTTTCGATGACTATTATGCTTTCAAAACGAGGGTACTTGAACTTGATCAACTCACCCAAAAAATTGGCGACAATTATTGGATTGCACAGGCGTGGCGACAAAAAAGTGAGGTATTTATCGATGAAAATGAATTGGATAGCGCGTATCAAATATTAAATGATGCGCTCGTGCTGTCACAAGCCTACCATACACCGAAATGGTCGGATTTGCGGTATGATATCCTGTTAAACCTGGCAGGATTGTTTCATGAAACCAACCCACAACTTGCCTTCAAGTATATGGATGAGGCGCTTGCTACACTCAAAAATTCCCAAAAAATGGAGCGAGTATGTGCTTTATATGGAAACAAAGCCATCCTCTACAAAGACATAAATCATTTAGATTCCTCAGAAATTTATTTTAAAATTTCCATGGATTGCTTTTTGTCTCAGGGTGATTCGCTCACATATGTACAATGCCTCAGATTATACAGCGATGTATTATTGGCTAAAGGAAACTTTACAAATGCAATCCAAAATTATCTATTAGCATCTGCCTTCTATAAAAACAAACAACTGAATGATGCAGAGGTCCCATCCCTTTTTGGCCTGGCAAGGGCATACATGAAGTTGAATGACTATTCGATAGCAAAAAGATATATCGACAGGCTTGAAAGTATAAAGTCATTAGGAGAGCAAACAATCCTAAGTCTTTATGAGTTAAAATATCAATGGTTTGAGGCTGTCGGGCAGCATGATAGTACAGTTTTTTATTTGACTAAGTATATTAAACTTAAGGATCAAATTTATCAAAATGAAAAGAAAAATAGTCTGGAAAGATATGAAGTCCGTATGAGGATTAAGCAACAAGAACTGGAAAACCTTAAATATAAGGTTCAAACAGATCAAATTTATTTCAGAAATACATTGCTTAGTATTATTTTAATTGTAGCATTACTTTTAATATTTTTTCTAATCGTTTATCAATGGCAGATTCGTAAATCTAACAGGCAACTTAATTCGGTATATAAAGAAATGAGTGCATTGGTTGAGTTGCGGCAGTTTTTTACCAGCCTGTTAGCACACGACTTGCGTTCTCCACTACAAGCAATCATATTAAAAACATCTACATTGTTAAAACAACAATCAGAAAATCAGATATTGAATGATATTATTCAATATTCTAGAGTCATTCAACAAAAAGTAAGTAGAATTGCTGAAGTTCAAAATAGCCCCTCTATAAGAGCAATGGAGGATGTACATAAAATTGAAGTTCATGAATTGTTGGACATATCTGTTTCCAACCAATTCCTGCTTGCAAATGAAAAGCGTATCACAATTAAAAAATTATATCATGGCTATCCATTGCTTGATATTGTTACGAATGTTGAAATATTTGGTTACATACTCGATAATTTATTAAACAATGCAATAAAATATACCCCGGCAGGAGGAGAAATTGTTATCAATGTTCTTGAAGAATACCCTGAAAAGATAAATATTTTCATTAATGATAATGGGCCCGGCATCAAAACATCACATTTTGTTAATATTTATCAATATTTGAAAACAAATTTCTTTAAATTGGATGATGGCTGGAAAATTGGGCTTGGACTAACCAAATATTTTGTCAACCAACTGGGTGGCACTATTATGTTTTTAAATATTGGAAAGTCAAGTGGCACAACGATCAAACTCACTTTCCCCAAAGTTAATTCAAAATTCCAGTTAAAATCTGAGTGAACATCGTTCATAGAATTAGACAATACTTCACAAAAGAAGGGAGATTTGTTCAATACGTGATAGGAAATACGACCAGCCATTTTCGCGCCACGAAAATGGCTGGTCGTGTGGTAAACGAAAAAAGACGGCTTCAATTTATTATCCGGCTGCCGTTGGCCTTTTTATTTCGGATTTCCCCTTATTTTGCCGCGCTTTTCATTTAATCCTTTTTTCAACACGTTCAATATTTATGTCATGGGAGCCAACGCCCCTCGCCCACCTGTTCCATCGCCGGATAACAAACCCGGCCGGTTTTTACCCTATGTATTGGCAGTCATTGCTGCATTGATTGTATGCGCGCTTCAGTGGAGCGATGTAATCGAATATATCAATCACTTAACTTTGACAAAAATTTCAACCCATGATTGTTGTAAAAATTGCTGAAAAAGAAGTGGCCGATAAAATCGACACGCAGTACGTCTCCGCACAGTTTTCCCATGTGGAAAACGTCGGGGTTACTTTCTTGTGTACGCTGGACGATCAGGAAGAAGATGAAT
>JAEUUT010000275.1 GCA_016787415.1 Saprospiraceae bacterium
ATTCCAAAACGCTCTTTAAATGCAGTAGAAAAGTATTTTGAATTTCCAAACCCTACTTTCCAGGCTATTTCCCCCACGTTGCCGGCTTGCGCCCGCAGCATTTCCATCGCGCGGTCGAGGCGGTAATTGCGCAGGAATTCGCTGGCCGACTGCCCGGTGAGTGCTGATACCTTGCGGTGCAGTTGCGAGCGGCTCATGGTCATGTGTCGCGCCAGGTCTTCCACGTTGAGGCTGTCATTGTCAATTTCCTGTTCTGCTATACGTCGAAGTTTTTCCAAAAATTGCTGGTCGATAACGGAGAACAACGCAGCGGGCGCCGGCGCATCCGATTCCGGTTCGGGCGCAGCAGGGGCCGGGCCATGCGTATCCGCTTTACCCGTATATTTTTCCTGAAGCCTGCGCCGACTCTCCAGCAGGTTGCCAATCCATGCCAGCAATTCTTCGGTTTGGAAGGGTTTGCCCAGGTAGGCATCGGCGCCGTGTTGCAAGCCTTCAATCCTGTTTTGCAGGGCTGTTCGGGAAGTCAGCAGCAGCACGGGAATATGGCTGGTAATTTCATCCTGCTTGATCAGGTCGAGCAGTTGAATGCCATCCACATGCGGCATAAAAATATCGGACACCACAATATCGGGCACTCTTTGACGCGCTATTTCAATGGCTTGCCGACCGTCGGCGGCTTCCAGCACTTCGTATGATTGGGACAGTGTCTGGACTAAAAACGCACGCAATTCCTCGTTATCTTCTGCCAACAAAAGCAGCGGCCGATCGCTCGGTTCAGTCAGGCGGTTTTCATCGCTTTTTTCAATGTATACATAGGGTACTGCCACTTGCGCCGAGGCTATCGGCAGCGGAGGAGGCGTCTTGTCGTGTTGGGTACGCAGCGGCAATACAACCTGAAATACGGAACCATGCCCCGGCTTGCTGTCTGCGTGTATGCGCCCGCCCATGAGTGTTGTCAGTTCGCGGCACAAGGCCAGTCCGATACCCGTTCCAGCCTGTGTGTATTCCATTGTTTCCTGCGCCTGGTAAAAACGGTCGAAAATGCGAGGCAAATCCGATGCTGCGATACCCGGGCCATTATCAATTACAAGAATCGTGATGTTATCCATGTCTTCCTCGTTCTCACCGTGCATACGCTGCGCCACTACGCGTACGGCGCCTCCCGAGGGCGTAAATTTTACAGCATTGGAAACGAGGTTGAAACATATTTTTTCCACTTTATCAGCATCAAAACGCCCCATGACATCCTCTGGCAAGTCGAGTGACAGGTCAATTTGTTTATTTTGGGCAGCCCCTGAGAAGGAATCTACGATGGGCCGGAGTATATCGCCAATAAATTCGGGCTTGTATTCTGCCTGCATGGCCCCACTTTCTATTTTGGCGAGGTCGAGCAGTTCATTGACCAGTTGAAGTAACTTTTGGCTGTTTCGCTCGGCCAGACCGATATTGGAAAGCCAGTCCTGCTGTTGCGGCATTTTCAGCACCTGCCGAAGCGGCTCGATAATCAGGGTGAGCGGCGTTCTGAATTCGTGGGCGACGTTGGCGAAGAAGTTGGTTTTCATTTGCTCCAGTGCCCGGATGCGTTCGCTTTCCCGCTGTTCGAAGGCTACCAATGCTTTCAGGCGGATGGAGCGGATATGTTCGCGGTAAACCACCCAGGCTATTGCGCAGGCCGTGATGATGTACAATAGCCAGGCCCAGCGGGTTTTCCACCAGGGTGGCAGCACCACCACTTTTATTTCTATGGCTTCTTCGTTCCAGGCGCCATCGCTGTTACTTCCCTGCACCCGGAAAGTGTAGGATCCTGGCGCCAGGTGTGTGTAGTGTGCAAAATGTTTTTCTCGCGCCTCCACCCATTCCTTTTCGAGAGGCAGGAGTTGGTAACGGTAGTGGTTTTTGGTCGGGTCTGTAAAATCGAGCGCCGCAAATTCAAAGGAAATGTTGTTTCTATCCGGATGTAATACCAATTCCCGGAGAAACTCCGGCGGGGCAGACAACCCATCGGTATCCGGGGAAAAGCGGGCCGCCTGGTGGTTGATTTCAATACCGACAATCCGCACCGGGGGCGGTTGGTCATTTAATTCCAGCAGTTCTGGGTAAAAACGATTGAGCCCGTCTACCCCGCCGAACAGCAATGCCCCATCCGCAGACTTATAAAATGCCTGCGTATTAAATTCATTTCCCTGCAATCCGTCGGCCTGGGTAAATACTTTTACGTCGGATACCTGGTCGTCCCGAATGCTGAGCCTGAACAGGCCCCGGTTGGTACTGCCCCAAAGATGGCCGGCGTTGTCGGGCAATATGCCATAAACGACGTTGTTGGGCAGCCCTTGCTCGGTTGTGATATACCGCACCTTGCCGGTTTTCGTATCCAAAATATTGATGCCGCCACCTTTTGTGCCGATCCACAAGCGCTGTGCAGGCGCAAGCGGGTCGGGCAGGATGCAGGCGATGGAGTTGTTGTTTAAACCTCCTTTTTGCGAAGGACTCGATTTAAATAATTGAAAATCAATAGCATTCCCGTTTACGGTTCCTTTCACAAGTCCAAGCGGCGTGCCCGCCCATATATTTCCGTTTCCATCTTCCACCAGTGCAATGATTTGAACGGAAGTAGCCTGCTTGTCAAACAGTTTTCCAAAATCATAGGCATCGATGGCGCCCGTGGCAGGGTCGCACCGCAGCAAACGCCCCGAAGTACCCGACACCCAGATATGCCCTTTTGAGGTGCGCAACAGCCGCGCATAGGGATAACGGTCGATAGCGATTGGATAGACTGCGGCCAGGGTGCCATCGGCGCGGTAATGTCGCAATTCGCTTTTATTTATTTTTGCTTCCCGCAATCCGCACAACAGCCAATGGTCGCCCGAAGGCTCATACAGCAGGTCGTTTTGCTGGGGCAAAGCGTCCGGGAAAGCCGATTGTGATGACAGGGTGCGGGTGAGCGGGTCGTAATACACGATCTTGTTGAACAACTTGCACAAAATGCGCTGCTTTGGGTCCTGCCACACGCCCCAAATGCTGGTACCTTTCACACTTGCATGGAACATGGATTTGCGGGGCACAATCTTTCGAAGTCCATAACCCAGGGTACCAATCCAGAGGTTGCCCTGTTTGTCTAATGCGAGGCTATTGGCCGGTTTATCGAGGTTGTAGGTGGGGGTTGATAAATTGATCTCGCCGTGCGGGTCTATTTGCCATAGTTTTTTTTCAAAAAGCAGCCAGATATTGCCCGCAGCATCCAGTTGAAGCACCGGAGTGGTGCCTATTTCCTCATTGGCGCCAGCTGTATAAAACCTGTATTGCCCGTTTTTTATACGGAAAATGCCATCGTTGCGCCCCCCCCAGACTTCACCATCTGCTGTTTGCAGCAAGGCATTTGCCTGCTTCCCCAGTCCTGCTGTAAGGCGTAGCGGCGTAGCGAGAGATGAGTTGAGGCCAATTTCGTATATTCCTTTGGACGTACCCACCCAGATGCTACCGTCTGTTCGTTCGCACATGCTGGCATATTCTTCCTGCAATGCTTTTCCCGATTCCGTGCTGGCGGGCGGGAATTGTATTGTTTGCAAACTGCACCAATTTGCCAAATCGGGCGTGTCTGGTAGCGCAGATTGTCCGTTTGCAGGAATGGTAATGCAAAACACACCGGCGCCTCTGTTGAGTATCCAGATACGCCCCTGTCTGTCCTCCATCATACTGAGGACGTCAAACAGCACCTGCTTGCCTTGGGCGCCCTGTGACGGCAATGCCAGGTGAAAAAAACGCTGTGTTTTTCGGTCAAACAGGTTGATTGTCTGGTTTTCGCCGCCTATCCAAAGCCAGCCTCTGCTGTCTTCCAGCAGCCTTGTTACAGCATTATCAGAAATGCTGAACGAATCATAGGGGTTATTGGCCCATACCTTGAAATTGTATCCATCGTAGCGGTTGAGGCCGTCTTTGGTGCCTACCCATAAAAAACCATCCCTGGTTTGCATCACATGATACACCATACCCTGCGATAGGCCCTGATCGATCGTCAAGGCTTCCGATACAGGGGCCTGACAAACTATTTTTCCTGTAAGCAAGGAGGCGCATACGCACAACAGTACAGTACGCCACCGGCGTCCTAAAAGAGGATTCATCTACTCGTACAGTAATTTTTCAGGCGATCTTATCTCGACTGTATCATTTTTCTGGTTGCACGGTCGGTTGAGGTTTCTACCGTGTAATACATCATGCCGGGGGAGAGCAATAGTTGACGGTCAACTGCAAATGTATTGTAACCTTTTGAAAATGAGCCACTACGCGTCCATATCAGTCGACCTGTTTCATCGAAGACATTCAGCGTTGCATCGCCTGGTTCCGGCAAATGGAAGCCAATCATGGTTTTATTGACAAACGGATTGGGCTGGTTTTGATACAATTCGAAACCAACGCCTTGTATGCTTGTGCCCGATTCCGATGCAAAACGAATGGCAATATCCATGCGTTCGCTGGAAAGGTTGTAGGCTTCTGCTTTGGTGATGCTGCCGGAAATACCCAGCATTTCCGAGAGTCGGCCTGCTTTGGTGGCACGGAATGTTACGGTAAATTCATTATCCGATCCATCTACCGAAGTAGTCAACGCATGCTCGAATACGCCGAAATTGGAGGCTTTAATGGCGCCAGTTCCTGAAATATCCAGCACATCAAGGTCTGTCAACTGAAGTGTAAACTGATAGCCCTGCACTGTTTCATTGCCTTTGAAAGGAACTGATACTACTTCGCCTGCTTGCACTTCACGGTCATCCACGTCGAACAGCAGTGTTCCCGATGCGCGCTCCTCGGCGGAGAACAGGGAATTGGCAATAACGGTGTTGTTCACATCGCCAATTTTCACTCCAACAAAGTCATCGGTCAGGTGATCCCATATTACATTTTGCGCCGAGATATTTTCGGGGAAAGATTCCTGGAAGGGGTTGGATGGGTCGGTAAATGCAAAATCCTTGTCTACAAACCGCCAGGAGGTGTTGTTAGGCAAATGGGTGTAAATGCCCAGAATGAGTTTGCGGAACTCGACAATATCGAACGTAGTAATCGAGCCCGAACGGTTGGCATCCGAGGCGATCATTTTGTAGGGGCTGTTCAAGGGTTCCAGACCAAGAATATGTTTGGAAATCAGCACCAGGTCGTAGGTCGTTACGCCGTTCAGCGGGTTGTCGTCTTTGGTCGGCGTCAGGGTATAATTTCCGGCAGGAGGAATGGCATCGGCAAACATAAATGCCCCGACATTATCGGTGTGCTGGGTTTGTACGGTTTGCAGGTTGTTGATATCGCTAATTGCCAACTCTACTGTGGCGTCCTCTACCCCTTCGAGGGTTTCTGTGGCGAGTGCGCCTGCCACGCTGGCATGAGAAACTTCACAACCCACGATATTGGCTTGTACATTCACATAAGCGATGCAGAAATCAGCATTGCCGGCTGCGTCTTGCAGCCATACTTGTACCGGAACGTTCGTGCCCTGGTCAGCGCAGGTTACTATAACCGACTGTGGTTGATCTGCCGGGTACACATTGCCTGTGTTTTCGTCGGCACGGATCACCGCTACCGTTGGGTCGAGGATATTGTCTGGTGTGCAGTTGTCATCTCCGTACAGGTAGAAATCGCTTGCCCACAGCGTAGCCATGCCACCTACCATCAGGTTGATGTTCACGTTTGCACATGCCACCACTGGTGGTTTGCAGTCGCGGATTTCAAATGTTTTCTCGCATACGGCTTCGTTACCGCAACCGTCTTCTGCAATCCACTTGATTTTGTGGCGACCGTGCGCCAACTCAGGGTCGATCACACTGCCTGCTGCATTGCGCCAGATAACACGTGCACCATTGGCCGTTTGTTCGATGTCGAAACGGTAGGTTTGATTACCGGCTACCTGGTCAAACAATTGGAGGCTTCCTCCGTGGTAGTTGGGCGCCAGGTAATTGTTGTACCTGATTTGGCCGAGCGGTCGGGTAAAAATATCGGCACTGGACACGACGGTTTCCATAATTTGGTCGCCGTCCAGGTCCAGGAACAGCAGGTAGCGGAAGCGCAGGCCGCCGGTTGGAGTCAGCGTATCGCAGAAATCTTCTGCGGTCACAGAGAAATTCGTCGATTTCTCGCACAGGTCGTGCTGCATTGTGCCATTATCCCACCAGTCGTCGCCATCGTTCCAGTAGCGTGGGTTGTTCGTGGAGTAGTCGCAGGTATCGACGTCCGCGCAAGCAATCGTCGGTGGCGTCTGGTCGATCACTTTCACGATCTGCTTGTAAGTCAGGCAGTTTTCTGTAGTTGCGTTGTATGTTTTTGCTGGCGCGAGTCCTGTACTGGGGTTCACCAGGTTGCGCGTTACCGGGATGCAGGCCTGGTCTGCATTATAGGTACACCAGTTGATAATCGTCCAGGTACGTTCTATTTTGTAGCAGGCATCCGGCACCACCGTGAAGATCACATCGTTGTAGGAGGTTCCGATCAATTCGCAACCTTCATCATTCGTTACCACAGGTTTACCAAAATCTGGAGTTGTTGTGCAGTTCACCAGTTTATCGGCAGGAAACTCTACTGTGTAAGCCTGCTGGTTGGTAACTGTGACGCGCTGGGTACAGGAACTTGAAAATCCCTGACAGTCCCATGCTGTGAAGCGACGAATAATAACACCCCTGTTGCAGGTCGTATCGAAGTTTGCATTCAGGAAGTTGCTGTAATATACTTTCTGCGTAGCGCCGCATACGCTGGGGATGGCTGTGGTGCCGCTTGGGATACCCGACTGGCCTTGCGGGTTAGCACTTGTTGGAGGCGTATCATCGAGGCAACAGTTGTCGGAGGCGGCGGGGTAGCCATATGCCCAGAGGCTTGGATCGAAGTTCTCGCAGTTGATCGTTACGTGGGCAGGCGCCTGGCACACCGGTTTGATTTTGTCCTGCACCTCTACCTGGATCATGCACTCGTTGTAGATCGGGTTGCCTTCCCCATCTACAGAAATATTACCGTTGATATCCTGTTGGTACACGCGCAAGATCACCGTTTGGGTGGTGCCTACTTCGCAGCAGTAGAATTTGATCGAGTCATTTTCAGTAGTTGCTACATTATATTCGTAGCCGTCGCACAGCGGTGCAAGGCCGTCGATGCAGTCAGAGTAGGTGCCGTCTGTTTCCGGCATACGGCGGATCGTGAAATAAACCGAATTGCAGTTGTCGTGCGAACCCTGGTCGAAGGCCGTAGCCGGTACCCAGGTTACACCTGCAAATTCGCAGTTGTTCGTCGGCTCGTAGCAGTCTGTTGGGTCATCCACACCAATGGCCACGGTGGTGAACTGTGTGCAAGTGGCTACAGGCGCCACGTCGTCTACCACGCTCAACCAGAACGACACCTGGCTGGTATTGCTGCACATGTCTTCTGCCATATACATCACCTGATGACGGCCGATTGGCAGACAAGGTGTGGTACCGTAGCGACCCAGTGTGTCGCAATCCCAGAAGTTGTTGCCCGGGAAGGTCGACAGTGTGTTGCCATTTATGTTGTAGGTGCCGATGATTTGGTCAGGAAGGTATTGATCGTACACGATTACCATTGCACTGATGCTCGACGTTGCAGAGCAAGCGTCTTCTACAATCACATCAGGCAGGTTTACTGTCGCACAGCACTGGCTTGGGTTGGTCGATACCGTCATGTCGGCTGGTGTGGCAATAACGGGGCCCGCACTATCCACCACTTTAATCAACTGATTGTGTTCAAGTACCGTATTTGTACACCAGTCCAGAACCGTCCAGTGGCGCAGAATTTTGAACGTACCCGCACATACATTGATACGGATATCTTCATATTGTGCCCCCAGGTTGCAGATTCCTTCCGATACGGGCTGGCAATCGGCATTGTACTGAATCAATTCGTATAAACCGTCCGTGTCATTGCCAGGAACTGTGGGCACACCAATTTCACAAGGTAGTGGTGTATTATGAGCGCCACACCCTGCGCATTCCAGGGTAATATCGTCTGGAAAACTGACCTCATCCAGCGTATAAGGCGTGAGGGTCAGCGTTTGTGTACACTGGCTGGAATTGCCCCAGGCATCTACAGCCGTCCAGGTGCGGAAAATAAATCCATTTTGGCATGCGCCATTATCCTGATAGATGTCCGTTTTTGTAAGTGTGACATTGCTGCAATTATCTGTAACAAGTGGTTGGGGCGCAACGATGCTTCCGCTCAAAAGGCCTCCTTTATCGTTGCATCGGTAACTACAATTATCGCCCACTGTAATGGCATCCGGGCCAGTGATGGTCACAACATATTCTCCATAAGCCACATTCCCACCAAAAGCCGTCACTACAAGTACATATGTTCCCGGCGTTAACGTACGGCTCAACAAAAAGTCGTCGCCTTGCGTGGCCGGAGGGGTCACATTGTCATCGTCATCTGCTTCCAGAAAATTGACACACGGTGCTATAGGGTTAAATGCGCCCGTGTAAAGCACACCAAACCCATCTCCACCTTCGGCAAACTGGGCAAATGTGTACACACCAGTTGTATGTACTTCAAATGTGTATGTATCGTAATGGGTGGTATTGAACGAGTTGCCGCATACGGTACCTGCATTGGGGCGTATGAAAACAGGATCGGCATTATCAATAGAGCCAACAAATTGGTTAACAGGTGTGGGAATACAACCACAATTCTGAAATACAGGCGGTAATTTATCTTCAACAGCAATGTTTCCCCAACATTTTTCACCTGAAGCAGGCAGCGTAACCTGTACGGCATAGGTTTGATGCACATCTGCCGCAGTCAGTATACCCGGTTGCCACGGGCCGTTACCCAATGGCAAAGTACGGTCGAGTTCCACTACATACGTTTCATTGGGGTTGTATACACCCTCCAGAATCTGACCTGCTTCCAGTACGAGGTTGCAAGTTTCATCGAGGGAAACAGTCACCAGGTCATTGCATACCAGGGTTTCTACAAACTGGGCATTCAAGCGCACAGTCAGGCAACTGATGAATACAATGAATGTTAAACGGAGCATCGGCGGCAAGTTCTAAAGGTGGGAATCGAATGTGTTGCCGGCGGGATGCATGTAATTCCAACACTTTCTCTTCCTTGCCAGGAAAGTAGCCTGGCTTGTGGCAAGTAGCAGGTATTGAATACAGAAATCAATACCTCTTGTTGAGAGGAAAGTGTGGATTTTTTCTTCATGAAATTCAGTTGATTAGTCGGAAATGGCCTTAGCAGACCATGCCGCAAAGCAAAAGTAAACAATACCTCTTGATATCGCACCCCATGACTGGTTTTTCCAGGGAAAAAATTCAATATCAGGGTAAATCCTTACCGTGAATCCATTAGTGTGTGTCTAAAAAACAATCGTGCCACACCTAATCAGGTGTGGCACGATATATCAGGCTATTGGGCCTTTTTCTAAGAAGTGATCAAATCGTTTTTACTTCGACTGAATCATCTTCTTCGTCGCTTTGTCCGTCGCCGTTTCCAGCGTGTAGTACAGTACACCCACGGTGTTCAGCAACTGGCGGTCAACACTGATCGTGTTGTAGCCTTTTGCAAACGATCCGCTTTGCTCGAACACCAGGCGACCCGTTTCGTCAAAGACTTTCAGTGTGGCTTCTGTTGCCTCCGGCAGGTGGAATCCGATCATCGTTTTATTGACAAACGGGTTCGGCTGGTTTTGATACAATTCGAAGCCTACTTTGCTGATCGTACTCGTGCTGCCGTTGTTGAAGCGCAGCGCTACATCCATGCGGTTGTTCGACACGCTGTATGCTTCTGCTTTCGTGATGCGGCTCGATACGCCCAGCATGCTCGACAGTTGACCTGCTTTCGTTGCACGGAACGTTACTGCAAATTCGTTGTCAGAACCGTCTACAGATGTCGTCAGAGCGTCCTGGAACACACCGAAGTTTCCGGCTTTGATCTCGCCTGTTCCTGTGATGTCCATTACTTCCAGACCGTTCAGGTTCATTGTGAACTGGTAGCCCTGTACTTTTTCCGTGCCTTTGAAGTTCACTGTGAAGGTTTCGCCTGCTTTCACAGCGCGGTCCTGTACATCGAATAGCATCGTCGAAGAAGTACGCTCATCTGCAGATTGCAGGCTGTTGGCGATGACTGTACCATTCACATCACCGATTTTCACACCCACAAAGTCCTCTTCCAGTTGATCTACCTGCACATTCAGCGCCGAGATATTCTCGGGGAACTGTGGCGTAAACGGATTGGAAGGTTCCGGGAACGTGTACGCACGATCTACAAAACGCCAGGATGTGTTGTTCGGCAGTTCGTTGTAAATACCCAGGATCAACTTGCGGAATTCAACAATGTCAAACGTAGTGATCGAGCCTGACTTGTTCGCATCTGCGGCAATGAGTTTGTACGGACTGGTAAGCGGCTCCAGACCCAGGATGTGTTTGGAAATCAACACCAGGTCGTACGTCGTTACACCGTTCAGCGGGTTGTCGTCTTTCGTCGGCGTCAGCGTATAGGCGCCAGAGACAGGTACAGCATCGGCAAAAACAAACACGCCATTGCTATTGCTTGTACCTACTGCTACGCCTTGCTGGCCGTTCGGCGCTACGATGGCCATTTCAACATTTGCATCTTCTACACCATCCAGGTCTTCGGTTGCCAAGGTACCGGCTACGGAAGCCTGTGACGGGTTCTGTTCACATCCCACCAGATTAGCCTGCGGCGTTACATAAGCCACACAGAAATCAGCATTTCCGGCTGCATCCATCAACCACACCTGTACTGCTACTGGCTGGCCTGCGGCAATGTCGTCACAAGTGACCACTACGGACTGAGGCTGGTTAGCCGGGTACGTGTTATCCGGATTTTGATCTGCTCGGATGACTGCAAGTGTTGGGTTCAGGATGCTGGTCGGGGTACAATTGTCATCTCCATACAGGAAGAAGTCATTTGCCCACAACGTAGCCATACCGCCCACCATCAGGTTGATGTTGACATTATCGCAGGCTACAACCGGAGGTTTGCAGTCTTTGATCTCGAAGGCTTTCTCGCATACGGCTTCGTTGCCACAACCGTCTTCGGCGATCCACTTGATTTTGTGGCGACCGTGTGCCAACTCCGGCAGTTTTGTGCCAGATGCATTGCGCCAGATGACGCGTGCGCCGTTGGCAGTTTGCTCGATGTCGAAGCGATAACGCTGGTTCAGGTTCGAGTTGTTGTCAAATATCCAGTTGGAGCCAGTTCCATAGTTCGGGCTCTGGTAGTTATTGAACAGTACGCGGCCTACAGGGCGGGTCGTAATATCTGCACTCGATACTACTGTTTCCATGATACCGTCGTTGTCCAGATCGAGGAATAACAGGTACCGGAAACGAAGCCCGTTTTCTATCGACAGCGTATCACAGAAGTCCTCAGCCGTCACAGCAATTTCTGTTTCTTTTTCGCACAGGTCATGCTGCTGTGTGCCGTTATCCCACCAGTTATCACCATCATTCCAGTAGCGGAGGTCATTTGTAGAGACATCGCAGGTGTCAATTTCTGCACATACCACTGTCGGCGGCGTCTGATCCAGTACTTTAATGATCTGTTTGTAGGTCGTACAATTATCATCAGCAATGTTATCCGTAAATACATGCCAGTTCTTCGATGGCGCCAGGCCCGATGCATTCACCGGATTACGCGTCACCTCGAAACATGGCAGATCCGGGTTGTAAGTACACCAGTTGAGCACGGTCCATGTGCGCTCAATTTTGTAGCAGGCATCCGGAACTAAGGTAAATACTACGTCATCGTATGCAATACCAATCAATTCACATCCTTCGTCGTTGGTAATGACCGGTTTGCCAATGTTTGGTTCGCTTGAACAGTTCACAGATACGTCAGCAGGGAATACGATGTTGTAATCCTGCGTATTGGTCACTGTAATACGTTGCGTGCAACTGCTCGACTGGCCCTGACAATCCCATGCTGTGAAGCGGCGAATAATGATGCCCCGGTTGCAAGTTGTGTCAAAGTTGGCATTCAAGAAGCCAGAATAGTACACTTTCTGCGTAGCGCCACACACACCAGGCACTGCCGAAGTACCAGAAGGAATACCGGCCTGGCCTTGTGCATCTGCGCTCGTAGGTGGCGTATTGTCTAAGCAGCAGTTGTCGATAGCCTCCGGATAGCCATACGCCCAAAGCGATGGATCGAAGTTTTCGCAACTTACCGTAACACTCGCTGGCGGCACACATGTGGGCGCAATTTTATCTTGCACTTCCACATTGATCATACATTCGTTGTAGATCGGATTACCGTCGGCATCGTACATGATATTTCCATACAGGTCTACCTGGTACACGCGCAGGATCACCGTCTGAGTAGTTCCAACTTCGCAGCAGTAGAACTTGATAGAGTCATTTTCAGCCGTTGCAAGTTCATACTCATAGCCGTCGCACAGCCCCTGGAGGCCGTCGATGCAAGCAGAATAAGTGCTATCGGCTTCCGGCATACGGCGTACGGTAAAGCGCACATTGTTGCAGTCGTCGTACGAACCCTGATTGAAGGCAGATGCAGGCACCCAGGTTACGCCGCCCGACTGGCAATCGTCAGTGGGAGCATAACAATCGGTCGGGTCATCTACACCGATTGCTACTGTAGTGAACTGTGTACAAGTTGCTACTGGCGGTACCAGGTCTTCCACTGTCAGGTTAAACGAGCAACTCGACAGGTTACCGCAGTGGTCTTCAGCAGTATACTCTACCTGATACACACCACGTGGCAGGCACTGTGTGGTGCCGAATACAGCCATTGTATCGGCTACCCAGTAGTTGTTACCAGGGAAGTCGGACAATGTACCATTCACCGTGAAGGTGATCAGGTTGCCCGTAACTGGGTCATTTCCAGTCACTTTTGCCTTCAGATTGACGATACCAGAGCAGCCCTCTGTGATGATCATCCGTGGTAGTGGCGCTGTTGCACAGCAGTTCGAGCCACCGTCTACGCTCACGGTCACATCACCCGGGCAAGCAAACACTGGCCCGCCGAGGTCAAGCACTTGAATACGCTGTGTATGCGTAATCGGGTTGCCATTACCAAGTGGCACACAAGTACTTGCAACGACCCATGTACGCAGGATTTCGTAACTACCAGGGCAAATCTCAAGTCGCACATCGGTATAACCCATCGAAGAAGCACAAAGTCCACCCACGCCCAGCGGATATCCGTTGATGCTCGGACGTCCTGTATTTTCAGGAGACGTAGCACTTGCATTCAGATATGCACTTTCACAATTGATCGTAATATCGGCAGGCATATCCACGTCGTCCAGATCGAAAGGAACAATCGTGATCGTTTGCGAACAAGTGCTCTGATTACCTGAATGGTCAGTTACGATGAATGTACGAACTATTTGAGCCCGGGGGTCAGCACAAGGACCAAAGTTGGTATAATCATCATCTCTGGTTACTGTGTATGTATCACAGTCTGTTGCAGTTACATTGCCGGTGTGAGACACATCTGTAGATTCACTACAAGCGACGGTTACATCTTCCGGACAAGTCAATACCGGCGGCAGTTTATCTTCAATCAATACCACACCGCTGCATACGTTACCGCTGAAGGCATGTACCAGGTGATAGTGGTAGTAATGTCCGATGTCATCTGCGTCTACCTTGGCAGGAATCCATGGGCCGTTGCCGAGTGGCAGCGTAACGTCCAGTTCTACCGTATAGTCGTCATAACAGCCGTAAGAGCCTTCAAGCACATCATCCGGCGTGATCATGAACATACAGGAGGCATCTAAGGAGACGTAAACCGTATCATTGCACACCAAATTAGTAGGTGTACCGATGATCTGTACCGTTTTGGTAATCTTCTGTTTGCAACCCGGATCTGCCTGAGCATCGGCCATAGTGCCACTGCCTGGTTGCAAAACACCATTGATAGTCAGCGTATTAGTAGCCGAACCGGCGTCGAATGTAGCCATTACGGTGTGGAACCCTTCGCCCAATGCTGCGGCATCGAATACATCCGTCACTACGCCATCGACTGTAATAGAGCCCGGCACCACTGCGCCGGCAGCATTGTTATATGCCGCTACTTCGATGGTGAAAGGAGGCGTATTCAGGCAGAATGGGTCATACAGATTTACAAAATACGGGTTAGGATAGCAGGCTTTATTGGAAATGGTCGTCGTCGTAGCGGCTGGAGCCATACCGAAGTTGCCCGCGCCTGCATTGCTGACGGTAATAGTATACCCGACACATTCCGTAAACCGGCCTTTGAGGGTATAGTAAATCATTTCGTCTGCTTCATCCGTAGCGCCATCGTTGTCATTGTCGATGTTATCGGCAGTACCTGCCAGGAACGGCGTTCCAACAGCCACCGTCACCGGATTCGCCGGTGGGTTGGGGCTGGTATTGGTAAAGAAGCCTCCGTTGTTGACTGCTACGAACCAGTTCTGCATCGCCAGCGACTTGATCGTAATCATATCCTGGAACTGGCCATTGTCCAGCGTGGTAGCGTTATCTAGGCAGGAAGTCACTACATTGTATTGCGGCGTACAGGGGGCGATGCCTTCCACAACCGTCACAGTCGATGTGCAGGTGCCGAAGTTGCCGCAAGGATCCGTTACCGTCAGGGTAACCGTATTCGGTCCCAGGTTCGAACAGTTGAACAGACTAGGGTTAGCCACGTACGTCAGGTACGGCGCAGCCGCGCAGTTGTCGTAAGACCCGTTGTTGATATCCAGACCTGTGATATTCACTTTGCCAAACTTGTCAAGGGTAACGGTGATGTTTTTACATAAGGCCACTGGCTTGGTCGTATCTTGAACTTCTATTTTCTGTACGTGTACCAGTGCATTGTTCGAGCAATCAGTTACCGTCCAGGTGCGGGTGATGTCGTAATCATAGTGTCCGCATACTGCCGGGTCAGGATTCTGTGTGCTTACTTCTGCGAAGTTTACATTCAGGTTGGCTGGAGCCGTGCAGTTGTCGTTCACATCGTTGTTGGTCAACGGCGTGCAGACGTAAGAAGGTCCGTGGAATACACAGTTGGTCGGCATGTCATCGCAGTTCACCACCGTGTCATTCGGCATAACGATATCTGCGTCAAATTCCGGCTTTTCTGTATCAACTACCATGACACCAAAAGAACATGTGGAGATATTTCCATTTCCATCCGTTGCCTGGTAAGTGATTGTAATTGGTGTCGGAGGACACGTAATGGGTACTATCGATCCTGGCAGCGGACCAACTGTCTGCACGATGGTACCTAGCAGCGGGTTGCCGGCTGCGCTGTAAGGCATCGGCAGACAATCATCCAGAGCAACCGGTGGCTGCCAGTTTACTTTACCTGAACATTGATCAGGATCGTTGCCAATCATAATCATAGAGGTTGGACAATTGACAAATACCGGCTTTGTATTGTCATCTATCGTAACAACAACCACGCAATTAGTGACATTGCTATTTACATCTGTTACCGTAACCGTAATATCTAACGTATTGCCACTCATGTTACCGAAATCAAGACCGACAACAGGATTTTGAACGATAGAGGCTACTTGGCAGTTATCAGAAGCATTTGAGATACTGCTTATCACATCTGGAACCAGATCAGTACAAGCAGAAACTGTAACATCAGCCGGACAAGTGAAGGTCGGAGCCGTCACGTCGCGTACCGTTACCGTCGCCACACATGTAGATGTGTTGCCAGCAGCATCCGTTACCGTCAACGTGATGTTGTTGTCTCCTACGTTCGCGCAGGTATAGTTGGTGTTCAAAGGAGCAAGTGCCGGAACCGCCGTGCAGTTGTCTGTCGAGTTCCCGCCGATCTGCGCCGCCATTACCGTTACCGCACCCGCTGCGCTCAAATCCACTGTAATATCCTTGCAAACCGCCGTTGGCGCCTGCATGTCAACCACCGTTACTGTGAATGAGCAGGTAGCCGTGTTGCCACCCGCATCCGTCACTTGGTAGGTCTGTACCGTCGCGCCCATTGGGAAGATCGCTCCCGATACCAGACCGGAAGTTTGGGCCAAAACGGGGTTCGGGCAGTCGTCGCTTACCGTCGGGATCGAGTACGTCACCACCGCCGTACATTTGTCCACATCCGTGCCCACCGTTACGCTGGCAGGGCAGGTGATAGTCGGGGCTGTGTTGTCGTCTATCGTTACCGAAACATTGCACGTCGTACTGTTGCCATGGTTGTCCGTCACCGTTACTGTGATGCTCGTCTGGCCGCCTTGTACGTTGCCGAATGATGTACCCGCAACAGGGTTCTGACTGGTCGAAGCCACACCGCAAGCATCTGCCTCATCGGTGATCCCCGTTACCACATCCGGTACCGTGTTGTTGCACGAAGGCAGCATGATGGCCCCCGGACAAGTGAAGGTCGGAGCCGTCACGTCGCGTACCGTTACCGTCGCCACACATGTAGATGTGTTGCCAGCAGCGTCCGTTACCGTCAACGTGATGTTGTTGTCTCCTACGTTCGCGCAGGTAAAGTTGGTGCTCGCGGGGGCAAGGGTCGGAACCGCCGTGCAGTTGTCTGTCGAGTTCCCGCCGATCTGCGCCGCCGTTACCGTTACCGCGCCCGCTGCGCTCAAATCCACTGTAATATCCTTGCAAACCGCCGTTGGCGCCTGCATGTCAACCACCGTTACTGTGAATGAGCAGGTAGCCGTGTTACCGCGTCCGTCATTTGCAGTGTAGATAATAGTGGTTGGACTGCCTGTTACAGTAAATGCACTGCCAGGGGCCAAACCTGCTGCCTGTGTTACAGTTACAGACCCACAGTTATCCATGGCCGTGGGCGGAGTCCAACTATATACCGCTTCACACTTGTCCACATCTGCATTGAGCGTTATATTTGACGGACAGTTTACCAAAAATGGCACCGTGCTGTCGTCTATTGTTATCGTAAAAGTAGTAGAAGCGTTGCAGGTGCTGATACTTGCCGTTACCGTAACCGTATATGTCCCTTCTGTCAACCCAGAGGTGAAACCGGGGATAGCGGCATTCAGACCCGTGGAACTGCCATCTGCCAGCCCTGCTCCAGAGCCTCCGCTCCATGTGTAGATGATGGAGCTGTTTACAGGACTACTTCCCAAAAGCGTAGCCCCAACCTGAGTGTTTGGGCACAAGGTTTCCGTGTTTGCAATAGCATTCACAGAAATATCCGTCCCGACTGGAACATCAACTGCTACAGTTGCCTGACAACCAATCGCATCCGTCACCGTAACAACATACGAACCCGCAGCTAACCCAGTAGCCGTGGCCGTAGTTTGAGCGCCCGCCGAGGCTGGCCAAGTGTAAGCATAGGCTGTAGTGCCGCCGGTAGCCAACACCGTGGCAATACCTGTGGAGCTGCCCGCACAAGCAGGAGCGGATACATTGGACACAGACAATACCAAACGTGTCGGTTGTAATATCTGAACTGTTGCAATTGCTGTACAAGCCGTATTACCCGCCGAAGTGACGGTTACTGTATAAACACCGGCTGCAAGACCAGTAGCCGTAGCCGTAGTTTGGCTGGCTGCATTAGCAGACCAAACATAGGTGTAGGGCGTACCACCACCATAAGCCGTTACAGTGGCCGAACCGTTGGTTCCATTAAAACAAGCTACATCTGTTTTTGCCGTAATGGCAGCATTTACGCCCGTTGGATCCGTAAGATTTACAGAAATAACCGTAAAACAACCATTTGCATCCTGCACCGTTACCAAATAGTTTCCGGCAGAAAGTCCTGTTGCGGTAGCCGTGGTTTGGGTAGGTGTTGTACTCCAGAAATAACTGTAAGCACCGGTACCACCTACTCCGGCCACTGTGGCCGAGCCGTTGGCACCTCCTAGACAGTTTGGATTAGTACTCGCTGTTACCGAGGCACTAAGTGCCGTAGCGGGCTGCGTAATTGTTACTGAATTTGTACCTGTACAACCTTTAGCATCCGTCACCGTTACGGTGTAGGTTCCCGCTGCCAAATTCATATTATTGAAGTCTGTTTTACCATTACTCCAAAGTGCCGTATAGGGAGCCGTACCACCCGAAGGTATTACAGAAACCATGCCTGTGGCAGATCCGTTACATAGTACATTAGTTGGTGTAGTCATAGTAGCCGTTACCGCCGTTGGTGCAGTCAGTGTTACACTCGCCGTCGCCGTACAGTTATTTATATCTGTTACTGTTACGGTATAAGTACCGGGAGCAAGTCCTGTAGCAGTTGCGGTAGTTTGGCTTCCAGCCGCCGCAGGCCAAGCATAGGTGTAGCCCGGCGTACCACCAGTAGCGTTTACAGTGGCCACCCCAGTAGAACCAGTAGCGCACAATGGGTTGGCTTGCGCAATAACCTCAGCAACTACCAGTGTAGGCTGGGTAATTTCTACCGCAGCAACTACGGTACATCCTCCGCTGGTAACGGTCACTTGATATACGCCCGCCGCGAGGTTACTCGCTGTAGCAGTAGATTGAGCAGGTACTGTACTCCATGCATACATGTAAGTACCTGTCCCTCCTGCCGCACTAACTGTAGCACTGCCATTGGAACCACCAAAACAACTTACATTCGTTTTTGCCGTGATAGAAGCAGTTGGAGCACCCGTTGCTGTAAGTGTTACCGCCGTGAAAGCAGTACAACCATTGTTATCTGTTACAGTCACCAAGTAAGTACCCGCGCTTAATCCAGTAGCGGTTGCCATGTTCTGTCCGTTACTCCAGGCATAGGTATAAGGAGTAGAACCACCTGCGGGTGTTGCGGTAGCCGTACCGTTGTTCAGCCCGCAAGTTGGGGCCGTACCTACCGCCGTGCTTACGCTAAGCGGAGTTGTGGGGCCGGTTATGGCTACCGTTGTATTGGTTTGACAGCCATTTGCATCCGTAATGGTTACCGTATAAGTACCAGCAGCCAATCCAGTTGCTGTCTTGTTCATACTGCCGTTGCTCCATGAATAACTATACGGTGCCGTACCGCCCGTTTGACCCGCCGTAGCTGTACCCGTAGCACTGCCTGCGCAGGCTGCATTAGTAGAAACGGGTGCCGTAGCGGCCAGTACTGCTGGCTGAGCAACTACAGCAGTAGCGGTATTGCTACAACCATTACCATCCGTTACCGTTACGGTATAGGTTGCTGCTGCCAAACCTGTGATAGACGCACTCGTTGGTGCGCCTGAAGCACTCCAAAGATACGTAAAGTTGGCTTGGCCACTCGTCGGAATAGCCGTTGCCGTACCCGAAGTACCGCCATTACACAAAACATTGGATACTGTGGTAATCGCAATTGGCAATGGATTAACAACCAATTGCACGATGTCAATAGAATAGCAGCCATCTGCATCCTCCACTCGTACCCAAATATTGGCAGTTGTGCTGCTGTATGGACTGGTAAGCGGATTTTGATCAGCCACCGCATCAGAATAAGAACTGTGGTAAGTAACTGTATTGCCGCCAGCCGGATCTACTGTGGCATTGGCATCGGTCAGTGTAAAACTACCCATTGCCATACCTGGTGCAGCCGCGCAAGCCTTCAATGTGGCCATAGCCGTTGCTGGCCCCATATCCACATTTAATGTCAAAGTAGTGGTTGCTACACAACCCGTTGTATTGTCTACTATACGAGCGTACAAAACTGTACCGTTCGTTGCCGTAAAGGTATTCGATTGCGCATTAGCACCTGACAATGCCTCGGCATTGGTCAAGTGGTAAGTAATTGCAACGCCGGCTTGGGCCGTCACCAGACTGTTTGCATCACTCAAAGTAAATATACCAGTCAATGGAGTGCCGCTGCCACATACATTCAGCATTGCAGGCGTTGCGTCTGGTGTATTCAATACCGTCAGCGTGCGCGTAGCCGTCGCCTGTCCACAAGGGCCTGCCGGATCGACACTCGTCAACATCAATACTATAGAGCCGTTAAAGCCCACAGGGGGAGTATAAGTTGCATTTAAGTCAGAAGTCGAGGGCGTAAATGTTCCTCCTGATACGTTTGCCGACCAGAAAGCGGAGGCGATGGTTGGGTCGCCTGTTTCATCAATACTGCCACCCAGAGGCGCCGTGGCCTTTGCTTCACATACAGGTGCAGGCTGCGGGAAGGAAAGTGCAGGTAATGCATTCACTGTAATATTGAACATAATCGGTGTACCTGTACAAATCACGCCGGAGCCCGGATTGGTATATGTCGGCGTTACCGTAACCACCGAGGTTTCCGCGGCGCTTACATTGGCTGAAGTAAAACTGATATTTCCAGTACCAGAGGCGGCAATACCAGTGGTTGCATTCGTGCTCGTCCAGGTATAAGTCGTATTTGTTGCTGGTGTGCCTGAAATGGTAACAGATACAGGGTCGCCCTCGCATACAACAACATTGTTGATGGCATTTACTGTTGGTATCGGGAAAATGTTCAGAACATATTCCACATAAGGGCGGCAAGCCGGATCAGAAGGCGTGGGGCTTTGGATTGCGTATATATAATAAGTACCTACTGATGTGGGCAGAGAAACTGCCGGCAAAGTAGCGGTCGTACCGTTTCCTGTGACCGTACCAAGACTAGTGCCACCAGAGTAAGGATTGATCGTAGCAGCGGCAAACCTGACAAAAGTAACCCCGTTGGGCTCTGCATTCTGCGTTGTCAAGGTCAAAGCAGACGGTATGGCACCGAAGCAAAGATTTTGTGACGACGGCACTGGATTGGCCATAGCATAACAATTTGCCATGGATGCACTTACTTTGGCCGTAGCGGTACAAAGACACTGTTCTGTATTGCCCGTGCCCGGAGAAGGAGCAGCAGGATCAGTTACCTCCTGAATCATTGCGGCAATACCAAATGGTGCAGCACAAGCCCCTGTAAATGTAGCATTTACCGTCGTACTGGCTCCTGCATTAATTGCGGGTGTCAATGCTGTACCTATTGGTGAACCTGTAATGTTACCTGATGCATCCACACAGAAGAACTCAATAATCGTACCTGCCACCGCATTTGCAGTAGCAGAAGTATTATTTACGGTAAGTGTGGCTGTGTAGGTATTGCTGCCTGGAATTGCCGCAATATTTCCTTTTGCACTGAAAGCACTAATGGTAAACGTAGGTTTGTCCAACGAGAAGGTAATCGGAGGAAGGCCCTGTCCTGTTACAATATTCGTAGCAGGACAAGTACCGCCAGCCACTATGCCATTCGCCGGATCGCCTCCGACACAAACTGGTCCGGGCACCGTGGCGAAAGAGCGTGTGCGTAGTAAAATTGAACCTCCGCAGGAACCAAAACCATCGCCTTGTATCTGTACCGTGTAGTTGATGGAAGTAGCATTGGTCAGACCTGCCGCTAAATCCAAACGAAGGGTACGGTTGCTATTGGTCAAACTACTAAAAGTCAGATTGGTAGATGGAGAGGATGTAACTGTAAACGAGCCCAGAACAAAAGAAGCCCCTGGGTCAAGTTCAAGCAAAATAAAGTCGCCCGCCTGCGTACCCGATCCCCCTACAACCGTAGCGGTGTAGCTCACCGTTTGAGGATTGCCACAGTTCAACACGGGGTTTATTGGCCCTGCGGTCAAACCCAATGTATAGGGTTGGCTTACACCAATAACGCTAACACCACTTGATAAAATCGTGATACCATCTCCTGTTGCAGGCGAACTACAAGGGCGGTCAGCATTGATGACAAAGCGCAATTGATCTCCAACTGTGAAATCACAGGTAGTTTCTACCGCAAAACGAATACGCATTTCGCGAGGGGCGGTAGCCGCATTTGTTCCTGTACCCGGCAAACCCTGTGCTGGGTAATTTGGATGTGTACTCAGGTCGTAAGTCAGGTTGGGAGCGGTGCCTGTAGCGGCAATCGTTGCCCAGTTACCCGATCCGTTTGGATATTCCACTTCCAGGCCAGTAGCACTCATATTCATGCCTACAGGCAAGGTAAGATTGAATACCGGGCCCACAAGGTTCGCTGCTTGCGCGCTGTTGATCAGCAACTCATAATTAATCGGATTACACGCACTGACCGGAGCAGAGGGCTGCTGCAAAATAGTCATCTGCACTTCGCTTGGCTGTGGAATAACCTGTAACGTAGTCGTTGAGGTTGGACAGGCATAGGTTGAAGGATCTGTCGGGTATGCATCGCAGTTCCAACCGGCAAAAGCAGTAAGCGAAGTAGTACTGCAATTGTAGTAATTAAACCGAACACGCACGTCAAAAGAGGCACCCGTAGCAAGCCCCGCTGTGCTGATTTTAACCCATTTACCACCTGAATAAGCCGTGGTCGCAATCGGTGTGCCGATAGGGTATTCCACCTGCACGACATCAATATCTGTACCCAACGGCAAATCAGGCAAAGCCAGCCAGATATACGGAGCAGTTTGGGTGGAAGGGTTACTGATGCGCACATCCCAATAATGCTCCGGTGTAATCCCCTGTACGATACCTGTCAGGTTAGTTAAAGAAATAGAGGGGCGCGACGTTGCACTATTGGTAAACACAGAACTAAAATTATTAGTAACACTCTGTTGATTTGGCTGTGCATAATAGTACCGCTGCTCATTATATGTTGTCAATGCATTAGATGATCCTACCGGAGATTGGCAGGTTGGAATAATCGGAATATCAATCCTCATGGTCGATCCACCGGGTCGTCCAATATCCGATAATGGCCCCCACGATGAGTCATAAGCAGGGATTGTGATAACGTTACCCGTTTGAGTGACTCCGGGTACAACGAAAGACCCTATAAAATTATACGTCAAAGCAGTAGACCATCTTGCCGGACTATACGAGGTAGTGCCTGTTGGATCAAGCCGATAGCCCACAGGTAAAGTAATCGTTGTCGCCGCAGGAGCAAAGGGCGGCCTGTACTCATTAGGGAAAATATCAAATCCATTATTAGTTCTGCCGACAAGGGTTAAAGTCAGAACACTGCGGCCACAACCATTAAAACTGGGTTGGGTGGCTGAATGGATGTAACCTATTCCCGACACAAGCAACGAGGTTTCCGACGGATTGCAATACAAACGAGTACTACCATCCAGGTTATAAAAATAGGAAAGGGTATTGGGGGCCTGTTGGCGCGTCTGGCCGTACAAAGAACTGTTTTCGGCCGTTGTTACTTCAAAGTAGAGTACCATGTCATAGGTAGCCCCTACAGGAAATATGCCGCCATTACAAGCACTCAAATCCCAATCCCAGGCTTGTAATGTAGCAGTACTGGCATCTGCGGGTGCAGGTACTGTACAGGAAACAGATCCACCACCCGGCAAAGTCATGGTAAATGTAGCACTTACATAACTAAGTACATTTTGTCCCGATGAGGTCTTGCCTATTTGGTATCGGTAGTGCAAATTATCTTTATCTCCAGAAATACTGTTCTGAGCACCAGAGACTGTCAGTGAAAAGGCATCCTTAGGAAGTACGGTAATCAGGCTATTTCCAGGGAGTGCATTCGGATCCACCATCGTACTTAAAGTCCCATCCGTGTATCCTAATGTGAGCCTGCGAATAGATGGGGGATCATTATTAACACCATCCGGACATGGAACCGGGCAGGCTAAACTGAATGCAGCAGCGCCACACCCTACCTTTTCAGAACAATTGCAACTATTATCGCCCGTATAAATGAACTCCCAATTTAGTGTTGTTGCCCCACAAGATACAGGGTCACAAACAGAGGTTAAGTCCAAGGAAAATGTATGACTCGGAGCAGTAGCAGTTATGGTAACCACATTTCCTACTTGCGTAATATTAGCAGTAGGGACCCCATCAATAGTGGGGTTGCCTGTACCGGCCAGACTGACACCGGCAGGCAATGTAAACACAAATGCCATCTGATTGGTAGGCCTAAGTACCGGCGGTTGGAAGTCAGCCGTATATAAGCCTTCTACTGTAAAGGTTGTTCCACACGTTACTTGTGCCGGAACAGTCACCGATGGTGCATTTGTCGTATGGAAAATATAATATGGTTGTGTACCACTGTACAATTGGCCGGAAGTTGTAGCAGCACCAGAGGCATTACAGGCGTTGTTGCAGGCACTGTGATAGGTAACGCCAACGGAAGGGGAAAAAGCATAGGATATAGGGCAAGAGGTTGTACACTGCCAGCGTTCGGTCACCTGCATCACAAATTGCTGTCCAGGAGCCAAGTCATCATACTGACCGTCGCCATCAATGTCCGCAAGTCCACCCGCACCATCGGGGTCGGTAGTAAACTGCGCCATATTTGCTACCCAAGAGCCAGTTGCCGGAGTCGTATAGGTCACAGTGCTGCCGTTAATTGTGACCGAGATAATTCTTGCTTTTGAACCTGCAGAATTGCCCTCAATATTACTACCGTAGCCCAAATTAGCCAGCACATTATACATAGCACCCTGATTACCACCACTCCCATTGTTGCGGATAGTCACATTATACACACCGTCGCGGCACCAGCTTACCTGATTGGTAGCGGCATTTACGGGATATGCTGCGGTTGCAGCAGGAATCGCCACCCCTGTAGCCATCGTGATTGTTCCTGAGCCCGACGCCGCCTGGCACCAAAAACTGCTGCCTGTTGCTGCGCCACCGCAGCCCCAGCCAGCCCGATAATTGGTAACAGGATTACACTGTCCTACGGTGCCTGTCTCGGTTATTGTGACTGATTCGCCACTGCAAAAGAGGGCATCGCCGCCAAGTGCAGAACCCGTAATTTCATAATAGGTGATATTTCCTACCGTGCCTACCGTGGTAACAGTACCGCCGGGAACGGTCAACACCGTATTGTAAACGGGGGCTTTTGCACCTGTTGTGCTACAAACCGGCGTGTGCTCCAAAGAAAAGCGCACCCGTTGAGAGCAGCCAAGGCCACCGTTGGTAATGGTAAAAGTGCGGGAAAAATTTTGATCAATTTGAGCGTTTGCAATTGCAGCAGGGGCTGTCAGTGCAAATGCCGGAGCAATGAGTGCGTAGGTATTTACCCCTGGAGCACTTTCTGAAACCGTACCAATACTATTCGTAGCAGAAACTACATCTTTCAAGGTACCCCCGCTCTGTACGTAATTGTACGCATCGCAGTTAGGCGCTTCCCGTTGAATGGTAAATTCTATGAATTCACCCGCAGTAGAACTGCTCAACGCAAAAACAGGTACATTAACGTTTGAAACGTTGCTCTCTGTGATGGAAGCAATGGTGCCTGCGGTTTTGGTGACCGAACCCGGCACATAATTGATACCCGGGGGCAGGTCAATGGTCACGGTAGGGCTGCTGCCCGTAGTGACTACGCCCACGCGCACGGTCAGGGTGCTACTGTTGAGGCAGACCGTGGCGTTTTGCGCGGCAGCGGGATAGGTGATGGCGAACTGTGCCTGCACAGTTGTTGACAGCAATAAGGCCATAGCGCCAAACACTAACTGACGAATAAATTTAGGTTGTTGAACTTTTATCATGAGCGGAAACTTTACAATGATTATGATTACAAAAGCACACCAATGGCAAAGGCAGTACCACCTGAGTACTCATGTCTTTTGATAATCCCATTTTTGATTCAGGATTATGCAAAGGCATTATGCACCGGCGAAGGTAGATTCAAACGGGAGCCACATGCAGGTGCAACGCGCACACCGAACAGATATTCAACCTTTCATGTGTTTAAAAACTACATACTATGTAGTACTTGATAATTCTTTACATTGATGGGTGATACAGTCAAAAACCAGGGTTAATTTTGCACCGCTTTGAAGGACCATGATACATGTGACATGAAAGAAGGAATTCATTTCAAGCATAAAGTTTGTCAGGTATGGGTGTTGACTTTTATGGTGGCAGGTATCTTTCTGCTACATGTTCAAGCCCAATCAACCTGGAATATTACGCGCATCGATTTACCTGATTTATACACTGCTCGTTCGGCAAACGATATTATCCAGGACCATGCAGGTGTAATCTGGATTGCAGCCAATACTGGTCTGTATTGGAACGACGGCGTTGAATGTACCCTTTTCAATAATGCGGTACTACAACCAACTAACACAGGCAAAGTCTACCGTTTGGTAGAAGATGATATGGGCCGCATGTGGGTATTAGGAGAGAAGGGATTGATCGTATTGGATAAACAACGCAAGGGCAGCGTAGCGCCAGGAAATCTGGGTCTCCCTGATTCGATCTTAAGGGCTCCTAACATGAATATTTGTAAAGGTGAGGAGCAGTCTATTTTTATACTTTCCGGCTCCACAATCTATCTCTGGAAAAACAATCAATTAGGCGTTTGGGCAAGATACTCCCGTCCGGCTATTCAAACGGACGAGCGATCTGTGTTGCTCTACTCTCGAAAACAGGATCAACTCTACTGGTATTTACCTGACCAAATAGATATCTCCAACCGAATACTGGTCTATCAGAAAGACGGCAAGATTATCGATTTATGGAAAGCCATGCACCCTAAAGTTGAAAAAACTCGTCTAACTCAGCCGGTTTTCAAATTTACCCTCGTGGATGCAATCGCTGATTCCGTGTGTGTTTTTTCATGTTTCGAACCTCAAAATGTGACTATAGTTGACTTCCCCTCTGATGATAGTTACTGCCATATCCAAAATTTAACACCTCAATTACCAGGAGGATTGTTGCTACAGGATATTTACTCCGAGTATATCAATAAGTTCAACCCCTCCTTAAATATTAAAAATATTGGACGAGTATTTATCTTCAAAATTTCAGAAAATGTAATTGCATTGAGTAGTTCGGAAGGCATAATCTTGGTTCAAGTCACACATAAGTCCTTTCAACATTTCAAAAGCACCCTCGGATACCGTGTGCGGGCCATTCAAAAAGATGCTTTTGGCCATATTATTTTTGGTTCCTATGATGGCACCAAATACCTGGATCAAAATACTGGCCGGATTCAATCCATTGGACAGATTTATAGTTATGTATGGAACATTGTAAAAACCCGACCATCCAATGACTATTTTGTCCTGGGAGGGGAAGATGATATAAATACTTTATATTTTATTGAATCTTCAAGCACTGGAGTACATCTTGTTAAAACACTGGCCGACCGGAAAAAAGGCTCAGAAAAGTGTTTTAATATCTGCATGGCTATGGATAAAGACAGAAATGGTTTTTGGCATTTTGGCAATGAACATCACTTGTCTTTTTATAATCTTAAAACCGGTCAGGACCATAAATTTTCACCTGCAATAAAGGTAAGAGAAGAAAGAGCCATGATTGCCGTAAAAGACGGGATCTGGCTGGCCGGACATAATGGACTGGTCTTTTTTTCAAACCTCGATTTTAACAACTACACCCTTAAAGAGAATGACATAGCAATTCCTCAACAAATCAAAAAGTTAAGTATCAATGCATTGTACCTAGATGGGGATCGGAATCTTTGGATTGGGACGAATGCTGACGGGCTTTTCAGGTATGAGACTCAATACGGGAATTTTACTCGATTCACTAAAGCGGACGGTTTGCCTGAAAACTCGATTTATAGCATTCTTGCAGAGCCCAACGGCAAAACGCTTTGGTTGGGTACCGGTGGAGGGCTATGCCGTTTCGACCTGAAACTACTTTGGTTCGACAATTATTACACAGAAGACGGGCTTTCAAATAACGAATTCAATACTGGCTCGACTTTTCTGGACTCTGATGGTACGATGTATATGGGTGGTCAAAACGGCATCAACTACTTTCATCCGGACTCCCTACAAAGGCGAAACCAACAATTAAATCAGTTCTTAAAGATTAGCCTGAAAAAAACCGGAAACTGGGATACAACAGAAGAAATGATTCTGGAGCCTGAAGCAACCATACAAGTTGCGCCAACCGTGAAGTTCATTGAGATCAGCTTCAGGGCCGCCGATTATTTTCATACTTCACAATTAGTGTATCGCTATAGAATATCAGGGATTGTGGACCAATGGATATACCACAATAATTCAGACAAGGCAATATTCGCTATGTTTCCACCCGGTATTCACACAATGGAAGTTCAGACACGATCGTACCGGGGAATGTGGCTTCCCTCGGTGTACTATACACTAAACATATTGCCTCCCTGGTATGCAACCTGGTGGTTTCGTGTTCTGCTTCTATTCTCCGTCATTGCAGTGCTGTACGGCACATATGTTTTACGCATTCGGTTTCTGCGACGTGAGTTTTCACTCCGATCACAAATCAGCCACGACTTGCATGATAACCTCGGAACTCGTATTTTTCTACTGCGCAGTCTCAGTCATCAAATTGCAAACCCGTTGTTACCCGAAAAGGAAAAGCATGCAGGCCTGGAAAAGTTAGAAGCCACTGCCCAGGATACCTTTAATACAATACGAAACTTTATTTGGGCATTCGACCCTAAAAAGGATGAAGTGTCGCACCTTTTTGAACGAATGGACGACTTTGCAGAAAACTATATCTCTCCATTAGTCGATGAATGCTTAATTGATAATCCCACTGTTCCAACAGGATACAAAATCAGCCCGCATTGTAAACACAACCTAATTCAAATCTACCAGGAAGTTCTCACGAATATGGTTAAACACACCCATTGCAAGGCTATCCATATCCAAATGAATATCATCAACCGTGATATAATCATTACAATCACAAATAGCCATTCAGGCAATCGAAAATTGAAGGAGACAGGTCATATCACAGACCATCACGGGATCGAAAGCATTCAAAACCGGCTAAAAGAAATCAATGCACAACTACGTTGGGATGATATGCATGTCAATAAGCAAATCGCGACACTAACCACCCCAATATAACTTTGCGCTAAGAAACCCTCTAAAAACCCTTGGCAAAGTTGAAAATAATAGGGTTAGGTTTCTTGTAGGGGTTTTCAGATGGTTTCTAAATACTACATACTTAGGTTAATTTCAAAATTTAACTGTACCAGTCTGTAGTAAATTAATCATCAACCTATCTTCGCCAGCGCACACTCCTTATGAGTGTGTTTATCTTTCAACTTTCAGCCTGTAAGCAGATCCTCGTTCATATCATATTCCAGCATCAATAATAAAAATAGTCGTCACGTGAAATATAATTTTGCCATTATTGAAGACGATATCGAAATTCAAAAGATGATATCGAACTATTTTGCCCAATCGAATCTTCTCGATTGTGTTATGGTAGTCGATACTGTTGAGAAGTTTTTAAAATACCATCGCGAGTTCTTGGACATCAAACTGGTATTGCTTGACATTTCCCTACACGGTCAATCAAGTATTTATAGCATACCCCGTATCCAACAGCGCAACCCTGATGGTGAAATCATCATGTTCACGATTACCGACGACACCAATCTCATCTTTCAGGCCTTTGCTTACGGCGCAACAGGCTATCTGCTGAAGGGAATGCCCATGCCCGATCTTGAACGCTCTCTTTATTCTGTACTCGCTGGCGAAGGCTCTCTTTTAAGCCCTGCTGTAGCAAAAAAAATCATCAAAAACTTCATTTACCCTTCATCCAATGCTCTTCAACAAACAGAAGCGCTCACTGAACGAGAACAAATTGTTATACATCAACTAAAGGATGGTCATACTTACAATGAAATCGCTCAAAAACTCGGGCTAAGTATTAATGGCGTCCGCTATTACATTAAGTCTATTTATCGAAAGTTACAGATAAATAGTCGGGGCGAGTTACTTCGTAAATAATTCTTAATGCAAACCTGGGTTTGGTTTTTTAGTGCGATCATCCCAAATTTTGCGCAACCTGATGTCGGCAAATGTCCATTGAAATTAAGTTGTTTTTTGTGATAATGGTATCGGGTTTCTTAAGTGTATGATAAAAGCATCCCCTTGCTTTGTATATGGATAATTCCCCGGTAGTATCTCCGGAATGGTTTCTTGTGACAATTGTTTTCGAATCCAAATCGGCCACTTAACTGGCGCTTCCACAATAAAACTTTGATTACTAAAATGCTGCTGATATAATGAATCGGATAACTCAGAACATTTTAGATAAAGCACTACTGTGTAATCAGAAAAAAAATCCAGCCTCACATGTACTGATTTTTCATTAGTGCGCTTAGTGAGCCGTTGCGGGAAAATTCGGCAGATACCAGTTCCTTCACAATTGATTGATCGAGGGTTGCCCAATATTATTTCTGCGAACATATAACGCCAATTTTCAAAGGATTCGTGAATCTGATAATTAACGGTTTTACCGTTCGAAATTAGTGTCATATCTTGAATTTTATGAATCAATTCATGGTAGGGTAGAAACAAGGTGATCCCATTGTTACAACGTAGATCACAAAAAAAACAAACACTTTGCAAAATGTTATGATACTTCACAGAGTATCGAGTAGCCGGTCCTCTCCGGCACATTTTACATCTGTCTAAGCGTTAAACCCCGAAACCTTTGTTTCGGGCGTGGTCATACTCCTCATGTAGAAATTCCCTGCCACGTTTGGCAGAGAAATGGAATCAACAATAGTATTTCAGTGACCTCCACGGTACTGATATTGTTGTTGGTTTCATTTTTGTTCATGAGATATGATCTTGCATTCTAAATGATTTGATCGGTACAAATTTATTACCAGTACACCGGGTGTGCGGTTCATCCTGTCATTTTGCATGTGCAAATACATGCATCGGCTACATAGACGCTACACACATTTTACATGAATTTATAAGGGCCAATAAAAAAGCCCGGGCCTTTCTGTAAAAGAAAGGTCCGGGCTTGTACGTGTTAAGTCCCTCTATCCTATTTCGACTGAATCATCTTCTTCGTCGCCTTGTCCGTCGCCGTTTCCAGCGTGTAGTACAACACACCCGTCGTGTTCAGCAACTGACGGTCAACACTGATCGTATTGTAGCCTTTTGCAAACGAACCACTCTGTGTGAATACCATGCGGCCCGTTTCGTCGAAGATACGCAGCGTGGCATCAGCAGCCTCTGGCAGGTGGAATCCGATGAACGTTTTGTTCACGAATGGGTTTGGCTGGTTTTGGTACAGTTCGAAGCCTACACCAGAGATGGTAGCACCATTCTGACCGTTGAAGCGGAAAGCAACATCCATGCGGTTGTTCGCCAGGCTGTATGCCTCTGCTTTCGTGATGCGGCTCGATACGCCCAGCATGCTGGACAGTTGTCCTGTTTTCGTTGCGCGGAACGTTACTGCAAATTCGTTGTCAGAACCATCTACCGACGTCGTCACAGCGCCTTCAAACACACCAAAGTTACCGGCTTTGATCTCGCCTGCACCTGCGATGTCCAGCACTTCCAGACCCGCCAGGTTCATCGTGAACTGATAGCCTTGTACGCGCTCTGCACCTTTGAACGTCACCGTGAAGGTTTCGCCTGCTTTCACAGCGCGATCTTCCACATCGAACAGCATCGTCGAAGCCGTACGCTCTTCAGCCGTTTGCAGGCTGTTGGCGATCACACTGCCGTTTACATCACCCACTTTCACGCCCACAAAGTCCTCGTTCATCTGGTTCAACTGCAGGCTTTGCAGCGAGATATTCTCGGGGAACTGTGTCTGGAATGGGTTGGCTGGGTTCGGGAAGTTGTATGCTTTCTCTACAAATCTCCACGAGGTGTTGTTCGGCAGTTCGTTGTAGATACCCAGGATCAACTTGCGGAATTCCACGATGTCGAACGTCGTGATCGAACCCGACTTGTTCGCGTCGGCGGCGATCATTTTGTATGGCGTCGTCAGCGGCTCCAGACCCAGGATGTGTTTGGAGATCAGAACAAGGTCATAGGTC
>JAEUUT010000205.1 GCA_016787415.1 Saprospiraceae bacterium
ATTTCCGTAAATCCCGGTATCGTCATCGTCGCTGCCAAAAGAGGCGCGAATATCCAGGAAAAGACGCCGCCTACAATCCAGGCACTTTCCCATGACCAGTCGCGCACCCGACGGAAAGGAACGTAAAAACTGCCTGAGGCAAAACCGCCTATGAAGTGAAAAATGATGCCGAGTATGATCTGCATAGTGTTATTTGTTGTCAGTTATCTGTTATCTGTTATCTGTTAACAGTTATCAGGGAGCGTTACCCTCTCACTTCTCACCTCTCACTTCTCACTTCTATCTTGACAGGTCCCAGCAATCCCGAAGGCAGCAGGGCCGCGTCGGCTTTGTAAAAAGGCATGGTGGTAAAAGTAATTTTTTCCTTCGTCTCGGGTTGCGCGTCGCCGATGAGCCGGTTTACCCACAGGTTGCTGACGCGTACTTCGAGCGTGTTGTCGCCTTTTTTTAGTCCGCTGATCGGGAGGCGGAACGGTGTTTTCCAGGCGATGCCCTGCGATTTTCCGTTGAGCAACACCTCTGCTACGTTTTTTACGCTGCCGAGGTCTATGAGTAAAGATTGGGTAAGCGCGGGCAGTTCGTTTACAGTGAAAGTCGTGCTATAAGTGGCTGTTCCGGAGAAATACCGAATACCCGGGTCTGAATGCTCCGTCCAGGATTGCAGGGTGGCGAATTCGGCAGAAGCAGGCGCGCCGCGTTTTTCAGGGAAAGTCAGGCGCCATGGGCCTTGAATCGAGAGCCATTCGGAAGTGCTTTTCTTTGGAATGCTGCGTGATTTGGCTGTTGTTTTTTCCCGGAAAACGACAAAATATGCTTCCCAGGGCTCGAAATCCAGCGCAACTTCCGTGCGGCCGCTTTTGACTTCGAACCCTGCTTTGGAAACCTTGCCCGTTTCCGGATTCCAGAACTCGGGTGCACGACCCGTGGTGCGAAACGATACCCGGGCCGACTGCGCTTGCTCGCTGCGGTTATCTACCCAGTAGATTTGGGTGCCGTCGGGCAGGCTGCGGTGTACATATTCCAGGCGCACGCTGTCGAGATTTTGAAAATCCGGACTGATTTTCAGTTGCTGCAATACCTGGGCGAGTGCTTGTCCGGTATGGACATTGCCTGCGGGCTTCGCCCAAATTTCGTTTAAAATGGCATCAAATTCGGCAGATTTGCCGCTCAGGCTGGCCATTTTTTCAGGTTTTATACCCGCAATTGGGACGCCTGCCTTGACCAGGTCGCGTAGTTTTTTCAGTACGGGAAGTGACATACTTCTCGCATTTTCATCCAGCACGAGCAGCCGGTAGGTCATGCCCGACGGAGCGACGAGCCGACCGTTTTGGGCTTTTATTACGTTGATCAACGCATCTGCATTCACAAAGTCGTAGTTGTACCCCACCGGCACGTCAGGCAGTTTTTCCCCAAACAAGGAGGTAATGTTATTGTCTTCGCCATAGAACCACAGCACATCGGCCACCATTTTACCCTGCTGGAGCAGGTAGGAAGAGCGCGAGAGGTAATCGACCCAAGGGCGCGCTTGTTCGGCCCATGTTTCGTGCCGGGTAAAATACTGTCCGAATGGCCCAAGGCTAAATCCCGGAAACTTGTCGTCGAGCGGCTGGTGTACGGAAGTATGAATCACGAAGCGGTTGAGCCCTGCGGCGAGTTCGGCGTCTGCGGTGCGTTTGAGTTTTTCGGGCGACCAGGAAAATGCATTGCCGATGGAGGTCAGCGATTCGGCTGCCACGATGTTTTGCCCGTAAATATGCGCTACGGAGGCCGACTCGCGAATGTCGGCTTTGTGGCGGGTACCTTCTTCGGTGCCGCCGCCAAAACTGCCCGGCGTCCACATGGCCGACATCGGGAAATCGGCTTTGCGCTTTATTTCCATGCCATCGGCAATGAGTGCGCGGCGATCTTCGTGCGATTCAGTGTACCGGCGCATACCGCGTTTGTGCAGCAGGTCGCCAATCTGGTCGTAGTGGTTTTCGGCAATCAGGTCGGCGATTGTTTTACGGAAATCCCACAAAAAGCGCTCGCTGGCAGTGGTATTTTCCACAATTTGCCCGGTAAGTACCGGCAGCCAGGGCAGCAGGGAATATCCGCGCCGCCGCTCGAACTCTGCGGGCATGGCGGCCGTCCAGGTCATGCCCCCTGCCTCGTAACTGTCGATTACCACATTTTGAAGGCCACGTTTGCCCATCAGTCCGCCTGTGGCGCTCTTGTACTGATCGAGGTAGTTTTCAAAATAGGCTTTTACCGCCGCGCCGTCCAGTTTGTCTACTTCCAGCCCGGTGGCTTCGGGCGAGGCCGGGTGGTTGTACCGGCCGGTGAGCGAATATCCGAGGCGGATGACCACCCAGTTGCCCGCAGGCGGCGTCCAGTCCAGAGAGCCATCGGAGCGCATCCGGCTGCTGAGGTCAACGATATCAGCACGCGACACAGCGTCGGTTGTTTCGGGTGTGACGTAGGAGGGCAGTTCGGTCGTTGGGCTGAAGCCTGCCTTTTCTTCCAGTCTTTCGATACGTGGAACGGTGTGCAGGCGAATTTCGGCAACATCGGTGCCATGGGGAGGTTGTTCACCCATCGGCATACCGATCATAGCGGCAAAGGGGTTGGGGGGCACGGGCAAGGTTTTGTATTGCACCCGGAAATAGCGGGCAGTCGTGGCCGGGAAACACACCGTATTTTGTGGCATCCCGCTCACAGGAATTTTCAGGATTTCGCGGAAATGAACGCCGTCGTCGCTTGCTGCCAGGCTGCGTTCGCCGCCACCTCCGAAGAATTGAAAGTTGGGCCCGCCACCGCCGCCAACGATGGTCAGCGCCCGAAACGTTTGCGGCTGATCGAACGCAAACTGAATCCATGCCTGCTCGCCGATCTGCATAGGCGGCAGGTAGGCAGTCGTGGCGAGGTCGCCGTCGGTCAGCATGTCCAGTTGGAAAGTGCCGCCGCTGGCAGTTATGACGGGATTTAATTCCCGCAGAGTTTTATCTTTTTCCGGTACGCGGTAGGCTACTACGGCTGCGTCGCGGTAAAAATCGGGCGGTTTGGGCAAGCCGTCGCTCACAGCCAGATTAGATTCTATGAGGGTATTCTGGAATTGACCGGGGTTGGATGGTGGCGCCGGCAATTTGCCCGAGAATGGCTGTCCACCGACCATGCGTGTTTCCGTCCACACATATTTTTTCATGCCGTTTTCGGCAGGTACCCAGGGGCCGCCTGTTACACTCCAGCCTGGAGAGGCTGCAATCGTCATTTCGAGGCCGAGGCGGTCGGCCTGTTGGGTCGTGAATCGGAAGGCATCTTTCCATTCGGGCGTCATGTACACCAATTTCTTATCCGTTACCAGCGGCGTAAACAGGTTGGCATCAAAGTTCTGGAAGCCGCCGATGCCGATGCGGTGCATCCACTCCAGGTCTTTCTGAATGCCGTTTTTGGTGACATTCCCGTTCATCCAGTGCCACCACACGCGCGGGCGGGCTGTGTTCGGCGGATTCTGGAATGTTTGCTGCAACAGGGGTTTCTGGGCGTCGGCAGCGAGGACTGTCAGCAAGGCCCACAGCAGGAGGAGGTGTTTGTGCTTCTGGTTCATATTAGATTTTTACGTTGATCTAAAGCAATGGTTTGAGTAGTATCAGGGATGAATCAGGAAAAATGGGGAGCGTGGCCCGTGGAAGCACGCTCCGCCATTGATCCCGGGTATGAAGTCAGAATTTGTAGGAAGCGGTTAAAAAATAGGCGCGGGGCGGAATACTCAAAGTAGAATACACGGCATCGGGGTTGGCATTCAGGATTTCTTTGGTAAAGCCCTGCCGGTCGAGCGCTGCGGGGAATCCGCCGGGCGCCGACCAGCCCATGACGCCGATCTGGTTGAACAGGTTATTGATATTGGCGCTCAGGCGGAAGGCGGGGGTTACGTCGTAGCCCAGCGAGAGATTGAACTGGTTGTAGGAAGGCAACTCGAAGGCATTGGGCACATTGGCGGCCCTTTTGCCCATGAAGTACCAGTTGATCGAAGCGTAGAGGCGTTTGTGGGTATAAGAAGGTGTGATACTGAAAATAGTATTGGCCGAATTGTCGGTTTTGTTGCCCGAGAAATCCTGTATTTCGTCGTCTTCCCTGCCATTGGCGTTGAATATCCAGGCCTGGAATTTGGTCGCTTCCGCTTTTTGCAGCGTCAGCACGGCGCGCAGGTTAAAGCCGCGGGCGATTTCCATATCCGTTTCCAGTTCGATGCCCATTGTCTGATATTTGTTGTACAGCGGGGCCGCACTGTAAGAGGTGCTGATATCGTTGGTTTCCTGCCCGATCTGTTGTGAATACACATTACTCAGGATGCTGAAAAAGGGTGTCACGAAGAAGTTCATATTGCCGCTGCGGGCCTTGAGGCCGAATTCCACCTGTTGCGTTTTCTGAGCCTGCGGATCGAGCAGTCGCTCTTCGCTTTCCGTATCGACGCCGGTAAACAGGCCCATATCGGGCGCTTTGGCGCCCTGGGAATAACGCGCATATATGGCTGTGCCATCGCTGATTTTGTAATTCAGGCCGCCGGAAAAGGAAAAGGTTTGTAGCGATTTGTCGAAGCGGTACGTATTTCCGGGCATGTATACGGTATTGTCGTACAGGGTAAGCGGGTTTTTGTCGAGCCCTCCCGTGGTGTCGACGCCTGCCACGCCTATGGCATTGGAGCCCGATACCTTGAAGTTTTCAAAACGCACGCCCCAGTCGAAGTTCAGGCGGCTGTTGATTTTCCAGTCGTGGCCAAAAAAGATGGCGGCCTGCAACTGATCGATGTCGTTTTCGGTGAGGGCTGCGCTGCTGCCTCCGATGACGCCGTTGGCAGGGTTGGACAACTGGTAGGTTTGGCCACCCAGATCGGTGTAGGTGATGTCGACGGTTGTGGGCCGCGGACTGCTGATCGTGCCATAGGTGATTCCGGAAAATGCCTGTTGCAGTTCGGCTTTTGATTTTCCGATAAATCCACCCAGTGTGAAACTCATGTGGTCGAGTTTTTTGGAAAAGGAAAACTGGTCGAGCAATTCTTTTAGGTGGTTGTTCTGGTACAACAAAGGATTGAAAAACAGGGAGTTGGCTTGCACAGTGCTGCCAGGCAGGCTGCCGCTGATAACCGGAAAAGTGAACCCCCAGAACTCGCCGTTCGGGCCGATATTGGGGTATTGCCCGACAGTCATCAGGGCTTTTCCAGTACCATGTTCGCTGATCTGGTAGGTACCGAAATTAGCAATGGTTCCATTGAGCGCATGCCATACAATGCCGTCGACAGCAAAAGGATACACCACGGCCGTGGTGTTCCAGACCGCGCGTTTGTCGGAATAGCGGATGTTGTTCTGGAAAGTCCAGCCCTTGCCGAAACGTTGTTCCCAGTTGAGCCCGAGGGCGCGGTCGGTAGAGTGAATTTTATCGCGGGAGTCGTAGTCGATGCTTTCGTCGTAGTTGTTCGGACGGAAAGAAGACTGTACCGGCGGGATGAGCACGGAGTTGGTCTGGCTTACGCCTTCCGGCAGTTTCGGGTCGGAAAAGCCTGTCGTGGGCAGAAATTCATACCAGGCGTTTTTGTCATTCAGGTATTTGGCGTACAGTTTCAGCGAACCTGTGGCATATTGTTTTACGAGGTTGCCCTTTACCTGTCCACCGTTGTTCATCGGATAGCCAGGGTAACGCGCGCCGTTGGCTACGCGGTAGAAACCGCCAATGCTGTAACCCAGGTCTTTCGATTTGTTGAGTGGTCCGCCCAGCACCAGGTCGGCGCGGTAGTAAGGCTGGTTCTTGCCTTCGAGGCCGAGTTTTACGGCCGCTTGTCCGCCAAATTCCGTACCGCCGGTTTTAGACACATAATTGAAAATACCGCCCGGTGCATTGCTGCCCAGAATGGAGGCCGTTCCGCCGCGTACTGCTTCTACGCGGCCGGTCGTCAGGTCGGCGCGCAGAAAATAGTCGGGCCCGAAATTGGTAAACGTGGCGTTGGTCACAGGCAGTCCATCTTCCTGCATCGACACATAATAGTAGCCGCTGGCGCCGTCGTTGGAGCCGACCGACACGCCGCGTGAATAAATGGTATTCCGGATTTCACCCAGCGAAGAATTGACATACACGCCGGGCACGTTTTTTAGCAGATCGGCAGCAGACACCGGCGTGATGCGCTCCAGTTCTTTTGCTTTTAAGGTAGTAATGGCGATGGAAGATTCCAGCCGGGTGCGCTGGTCGAATACGCCCGTTACGATCACTTCATCCATTACAGAGTTTTCTTCCAGACTAATGCGGACGCTTTCACCGGGTACTTTTACCGTCAGTTCTTTACTTCCGTAACCTGTGTAGCGCACTTGTAGCGTATAAGAGCCGTCGGCAAGCCCGCGGATGGAGAAATCTCCATCGGTATTGCTGACTGCGCCAACTGTGGTGCCTTTTATTACCACCGTTGCGCCGGGTAGCGCTTCAGCGCCGGAGCCGGTGATATTTCCGGTAATCGAACCCGACTGGGCCGACGCCTGAAAAGCCTGGCAGCACAATACTGCCATTATCGAAAGGGCATGAATAAAAATCTTCTTCATACTTTTGTACTGAGTTGTTAAGTGATTGGAAAACTGGCAATTCGGCTTCCTGCGCTGGTACCGTCGGAAGCATATTTTCGACTGGCAATGCTTCGGCATTGCCAGTAGTTTTTTTGTAAACCTGAAACTGCACCTGCAAAATCGGATTCCATTTTCCCGGCGTTCACAAAATCATGTTTCATGGTTTCGGGTACAAAGAGAAGAAGTATCTGAATTTCGTCATTTATCCGAATTGGGCGAATTCATGGACTTTTTGGTAAAACAATACTCCAAAAACATAATGAAACTGCTACCTTTACCGAAACAGCCGTTTTTTTGATGCCTGATGGAGGTTTTTCGCAAATATTTTAGCGACGCACAATTGAACGACCTGGAACAATCCGGGCCGAACTGGGGCGTGAATGTGCACACCGTAGGGCACTATGTACACCCGCCGCACCGCATGTACCCCGACCCGGAGCATCCTTCCACCCATGTGTTTCAATGGGAAAAAGGGCGTCGCCTGCAGGAATTCCAAATTGTGTATATCGCTGCCGGAAAAGGTGCTTACGAAGGCGAGAGTATGGAATCGGCGGGCGTAGAGGCCGGCACCATCATGCTACATTTTCCCAATACCTGGCACCGCTACAAACCTGCCCTGGAAACCGGCTGGGAGGAATTCTGGGTGGGCTTCGACGGCGTTTTTGCCGAATACCTCATGCGACAGGAATGCTTCGACCCCGGCAAGCCGCTCATCAAAATCGGCTTCAATGCTGAGTTCCTGAATGTGTTTTTGCGCCTGATCGACACTGTGAAATACGAAGGCGTGGCCTTTCGCCAAATCGCGTCCTGCCTGGTAGTGCAACTGCTGGGACTGGTGTATTCCTCCGCCCTGATGAACGGCAAAACGCTGCTCCGGCAAGAACAGGTGGCGCATGCCGTGCGCTTTAAAATACACGAAATTTGGGATCAAAACCCCGACTTCGAGGCGATGGCGCTCGAGCAGAACGTGAGTTACGAATGGTTCCGAAAAGTGTTCAAGGAAGTGATCGGCACTTCGCCCGGCCAGTACCTGCTCAACCTGAAAATTGAAAAATGCGGTCAGTTGCTGCTCGAAACCTCGCTGACCATCGGCGAAATCGCCACCCGCGCTGGCTTCGAATCGGAGTTTTACTTTTCCCGGATTTTTAAAAAGAAAACGGGCTTTTCGCCGGGAGAATACCGGAAACGGAA
>JAEUUT010000285.1 GCA_016787415.1 Saprospiraceae bacterium
TAGTTTTACAATGGCCCAACCTTGCCCGGTGGTAATCAGGCTTTTGGATACCAGCATGACGCAGCCATTGTCGGCCGTCGCCATGATGGGCGTTTTTTTGATGCCCTCACTGGCAAAGTCGCCGTTGAAATGTGCGCGAATGCGGTTGTTCCACACCACATTCCCGGCAGCATCGATGCAGGCCACGTGCATCCGGATAGAATCCTCCTGTACCAGGTAGGCGACCAGATACTTGCCATCGGGGCGTTGCGCCACACTGTATGGTATGACCAGGCTGCTACCCTCCGCATGGTATTCCTTTTGAAAAAAGGATTGGCCGGATGCCATATTCAGGGCCATAAAGGCGCCCAGCAGCATAAATAAACCCCGACGAGGCATGGTATTTTTTTTCCAAAACTATGTGGAAAATCTCAAAATCAACCTTCTGCACAGCAGATTGTTATGTGGCCGCGCAATTCTGCTACTTTTGCACACTTTTTACCTATAAAACGACATGGCCAACGAACTTCCAGAGGTACAAAACCGGGAACTGAGCGATCAAGACCCTACTGCCGAAACGCGAAAGAAAGACCATATTGACATGGCTTTCCGCAGTCGCGTGGAAGCCGGCGATCTGGACAAGCGATTTTATTACGAGCCTATGCTGGCTGCTCACCCGTTGGCAGGCTCGTTGCCATCTGTGCCATTTCTGGGAAAAACGCTGCGCACACCGGTATGGGTTTCGTCGATGACCGGAGGCACTGCGCTGGCAGGGCATATCAACCGCCACCTTGCGCGTGCATGCGCCGAATTCGGGATGGGTATGGGGCTGGGCTCCTGCCGCCAGTTGTTGTACAGCGATGAGTTTCTGGCCGACTTCGACGTGCGTGATGAAATGGGGCCCGACTTGCCGCTGCTGGCCAACCTCGGCGTGGCGCAGGTAGAAAAACTGCTGCGGCAGAAAGAAGCAGACCGCATCCCGGCCATGCTGGATCGTTTGCGTGCCGACGGGCTTTTCATCCATGTAAATCCGCTTCAGGAGGCCATGCAACCCGAAGGCGACCGTTTTGAAAGGCCTCCGCTGGAAGTGGTGCAGGAGGTACTCGAAACCCTCCAATGCCCGATCGTTGTAAAAGAAGTAGGGCAGGGCTTTGGCCCCGAAAGCCTGCGCGCCCTGCTCCAACTGCCACTGGCGGGGATTGAATTTGCGGCGGCCGGTGGTACCAATTTTGCAAAACTCGAACTCCTGCGCAGTACGCCCGAAAAACGGGCGATTTTTGAAAAAATAGCCACCGTGGGACATACGGCTGTCGAAATGCTGCAATGGGCCAACGAACTCAAACCGACCCTTGCACGCACCGATTTGCCTTTGCTTATCCTTTCCGGAGGCGTACGCGATTTTCTCGATGGGTACTACCTGTTGCAGCAATCGGCATTCCCGGCGGTGTACGGACAGGCGTCCGGATTTTTGAAACATGCACAGGGTGACTACGCTGACCTGCAAGCCTACGTGCAGGCCCAGGTACATGGCCTCGAACTGGCCTACGCCCTCCTCCGCACCCGCTAAACCCTCTCACTTCCCATTTCTCACTTCTCACCTCTCACCTCTCACCTCTGCCATGCGTCTCATCAGCGGCTTTTCCAAACTCGATAAACAGGAAAAAATCAACTGGCTGGCTGAATATTTCAGTACCGATCCGCGAGCATTTTCAACCGAACTGGCTACCTGGCAACATCCTGACGATGCCGTACAACGCGTAGTAGACGGATTT
>JAEUUT010000009.1 GCA_016787415.1 Saprospiraceae bacterium
GTATTACGCAGCAAATACCGACTGGGCATCACCACCCCGCAACGCGTGGAAGCAGCCAACATCCGCCGCGACCTAAACACCCCGCAGGCCCTGGTGCTCAAGCGTAAACTCATTGCCGCCTCGCTCACGCTGGTGCGCGACAAACCCGGGGTGGTCGGTTTTAAAGACCTGGAAAAATACCGGTTTGCATCGCTGGCCCTGGGCGACACCAACCGAACCGTGTATCAAACCTATTGCGGATACTACGCCCCGATTCGGCATTTCAATGCAGGAAAGGAAATTGATACGCTCACGCAAATGCGTCTGCTGGATTCGCTCAAGCAATACAACATGGTGCTGGTAAGCATACACGGCACCCGCGCCCGTGCTTCCGATAATTTCGGCGTCACGGCAAGCCAGATGGATCTTTTGCGGCGACTGAATGCGCAAAATGCCATGGCGCTGACCATGTTCGGCAATCCGTACAGCATGCGTTTTTTCGACGATTTTCCCATCGTGCTCGATGCCTATACCGAAGACCCGATGGTGCAGGAAACGGCCGCCATGGCGATGTTCGGCGCCAGCGACCTGAAAGGAATATTGCCGGTCACTGCTTCGCCTGTTGCGAAATTTGGACAAGGAGTGCGGAAAATTTACCCCAATAAACGCCTGGGCTTCAACCTGCCCGAAGCCGTCGGGATGCGAAGCGATACCCTGGCATTGCTCGACACCATTGCACTACAATTGATTGCCACCGGCGCAGCGCCCGGGTGTCAGATTTTGGTGGTAAAAAACAATACCGTGGTGTGGAACAAAGGTTATGGCATGTACACCTACGAGCCATCGCCAGCCGTCAATACAGAAACGATGTACGACCTGGCATCTGTGACCAAGGTGGCGGCCAGCACCATTTCCCTGATGAAACTGACCGAACAAGGGCATATCAGCCTCGATGCGCCTATGTCGGATTTTATACCTGAACTGAAAAAAAGCAATAAAAAAGACCTGATGGTGCGGGAAATTCTGGCGCACCATGCTGGTTTGCAGGCATGGATTCCATTTTACCTGCAAACCCTGGGAGCCGATAAAAAGCCTTCACCGACGATTTACAAAGCACAACCCGAAAAAGGCTTCGACATTCCTGTTTCAGCCCATGTGTACATGCAAAATGCCTGGGTAGACAGCATTTGGCAGCAAATTTTCAATTCCCCGCTGCGCCCCGATAAAAGTTACAAATACTCCGATCTGGGGCTATACCTCGGCGCAAGGGCCATTCGAAATACCAGCGGGCAGCCGGTGGATGTGTATGCCGACGAGCATTTTTACCGACCACTCGGGCTTGCTACAACCACCTACCGCCCCTGGAAAAAAGGACTGACACTGCGTTGCGCGCCTACCGAAGACGATCACTATTTCCGCAATGAAGTGCTGCAAGGTTACGTACACGATATGGGTGCGGCCATGCTCGGCGGCGTGAGCGGGCATGCCGGTTTGTTTTCCAGCGCTACTGACTTGGCTAAAATTTTTCAGATGCTGCTCAATGGCGGCTCGTATGGCGGTATCGATTACCTGAAACCTGAAACGGTGCGCCTTTTCACCACGCGATTTGCAGCCAGCACGCGGCGCGGCATCGGTTTTGATATGAAAGAACTGAACCCGAAAGAAACCGCTAATATGAGTGCGCTGGCAGGGCCCAATACGTTCGGGCACCTGGGTTTCACCGGCAATGCCGTGTGGGCCGACCCGGATCAAAACCTGATTTTTATTTTCCTGTCGAATCGCACCTACCCGACGATGGACAACAACAAACTCGGCGATGGCGATTTCAGGCCACGCCTGCAAAGTGTTGTATATCGTTCTATTGAAAAACCGGCGCGTGCCAGCGCCAAAGGCAGATAAACATCCATTTACAAAAACCGTTAATAATCAAATAATTATGCCCATAGCCATTCTTGATTTAGGAACCAACACCTTTCACCTGCTCATTGCAGAAAGCGACGGAAAGGGCGGCTGGAACACGCTGATAAAAAACAAGATGTATGTCAAATTGGCCGAAAACGGCATACAACGCATCGGAGAAGCGCCGTTTCAGCGCGGCCTGAACGCTTTGCGGCAATTCCGCACTCAACTCGACGAGGCTGGCGTATTGCCTGAAAATATCCGTGCACTGGGCACAGCAGCCTTGCGCACCGCAGAAAATGCGCCGGAATTTCTGGCACAGGCCTGGGAAATTGCCCGTATTCGCCCCGAATCCATTTCCGGCCACCGCGAGGCAGCGCTCATCCACAAAGGGGTTCGGCAAGCCGTGCCATTTCCCGACAACCGCGTGCTCATTATGGATATTGGCGGCGGCAGCGTGGAGTTTATCATTGCCGACCGCGAGCAAGTGTACTGGCAAAAAAGTTTTCCGGTAGGTGTGGCTGTCCTGTTTCGGGAATTTCACCACAACGACCCGATCACTCCGCAGGAAATACAACAATTGCTGCAATACCTCGAAACCGCCCTCGCCGACTTGTGGCAGGCGCTCGAACAATACCCCTGCCCCACCCTCGTGGGCGCTTCGGGCACCTTCGATGTGATCGACCTCTTTCTGCTCGATCCTGCCACGAAGCCCGACCACTACGGCCATATCAGCCTGCAAGCATTCGATCCGCTACGAAAAACAATCATCAATAGCACACTTGCTGAGCGCCAGGCCATGCCCCTGCTCCCCGACGAAAGGGTGGAAATGGTGGTGGTTGCCATGGTGCTCATCCAATATGTACTCGACCGCAGCGGTATTCAGGAAATTTATACCTCGGCGTATGCGATGAAGGAGGGAATGCTGGCGGAGATGTTAGAGGTGAGAGGTGAGAGGTGAGAGGTGAGAGGTGAAAAAGTCAAAAATGACCAAAAACATAGATTTGAATGATCCGGATTGGCCTTGCTTCGCAGAAATTTTCTCTACTTTTGCGGCTCTAACTTCGAATACAAAACAGCATCCATTCAATGAGCAAAATTACCGTTGTAGGCGCCGGAAACGTAGGCGCTACCTGTGCGAACGTACTGGCTCACGCAGACGTTTTTAATGAAGTCGTACTGATTGATATTCAGGGAGATCTGGCAAAAGGCAAAGCCCTCGACACCTGGCAGCAGGCGCCTGTAGACGGCTATTCCACTCGCCTGACGGGCGGTGGCGACTATGCCCTTTCTGCCAATTCCGATATCGTGGTAATCACGGCCGGCGTACCGCGCAAACCGGGTATGAGCCGCGACGACCTGATTTCTACCAATGCCAAAATCGTGGTATCGGTTACAAAAAGCCTCCTCCAATACAGCAAAAATCCGATCATCATCGTCGTGTCCAATCCGCTCGACGTGATGACTTATGCTTGCTGGAAAGCATCCGGACTGTCTGACAAACGTGTATTCGGTATGGCTGGCGTACTTGATACGGCCCGCTACCGCGCATTCCTGGCCGAAGCGCTCGACGTTTCGCCGAAAGACATTCAGGCTATGCTGATGGGTGGCCACGGCGACACGATGGTGCCGCTGCCACGCTACACCACCGTGAGCGGTATTCCGGTAACGGAACTGATGAAAAAAGAAAAACTTGAAGCCATTATCGAGCGCACCAAATTCGGCGGTGGTGAACTGGTCAACCTCATGGGCACCTCTGCTTGGTACGCACCCGGTGCTGCTGCTGCCCAGATGGCCATTGCCATTATCAAAGACGAAAAACGCGTCTTCCCATGCTGTGTTCGCCTGAATGGCCAGTACAAACTGAAAGACGTATTCGTGGGCGCCCCTGTTAAACTGGGTCGCAAAGGCGTTCAGGAGATCATTAAACTTCGTTTGAAAAAAGACGAACTCGACCTGCTGCACAAATCGGCCGCAGCCGTGAAGGAAGTTTCCGACCTGCTGGACGGCATGAATGTGTTGTAAGCAAGGTGTGTGGGTGAGGCTGTTTCATAAGTAAATAAGAGACGGCCTCACCCCTTTTCCAACACATAATTCTTATGTCTGAAAAACAACCCTCTTTTGCCGCTCCTGAATTCTGGGAGCGAATGACCACGGTAAACAGCGGCGAGTCGCTGGCCGAAATGTGTAAAAAACAACCGGTTATGCTGGTTTTTTTGCGTTTTTTCGGGTGCTCATTTTGCCGGGAAGCCATCAGCGATATTTCCCAGCGCCGCCAAAAACTGGAATCAAACGGTTTCCGGGTGGTATTTGTACACATGGCTCCCGAAAAAGAAACAGCAGAGAAGTTTTTCAAAAAATACAAACTTTTCCCGGTAGACCACATCGCCGACCCCGAGCGCATGTATTACCGTGCTTTCGGGCTTACCAAAGGAACGCCACAGCAAATTTTTGGTCTGATGAACTGGATTCGCGGTTTCCAGGCCGTGGTACTGGAAGGTCACGGCAGCAACAACCCGAGTGAAGAACTGGGCGATGGGTTTCAAATGCCCGGCGTGTTTGTGGTACATAAAGGCGCCATCATCAATCAGTTTATCCACAAATACCCCTACGACAGGCCCGATTATGAGGAAATTTGCCAGATATAAGGCATCCTGCGGGCCTCTTGCTTCCCCTTTCTTTTTTCTGACACTGTTTTTCCAACTGCTGCCGGCGCCACGGGTGTCGGCTCAATCGGACAGCCTGCTTGCTCTTCGAGAAGTGGAAATCCGCAGCGCCGGCATCGCTGACAATGGTTATTCCATCTGGAAATTAGATTCTTTGCCCGTACTGGGCAACGTACCGCTCTCGGAGCGCCTTTTATGGGAAAACGCGGCCGACGTACGTCCCAATGCCCCTGGCACGCTCGCTACCCTCTCCATCCGGGGAGCAGGCTCCAGAAGAACCCCCGTATTCTGGAATGGCCTGCCTCTGCAAAGTCCGATGAATGGCGTCATCGATCTGGCATTGATTCCAGCCTGGGTGGGTGATGAACTTTCCGTGCAATACGGGGGGCAAAGTGCTGCCCAGAGCAGCGGCTCACTCGGAGGCAGTATACGCCTGATTTCCAGGCCATTTCAACAGCAAACTGGCATGTTTGGCGAGCTGTCGCAGGCATGGGGCAGTTGGGGGCAAAGAGAAACAAGTGTTCAGGCAGGTTGGGCAAATGCGCGCTACAACGCCTGCCTTCGATCCGCCTGGCAGCAAGCCGACAATAATTTTCCTTTTCAAAATACTGCACAATTGGGCGCTCCAAAAGTCCGTCAGGTCAATAATTTTGGCAAAACATGGAATCTCGAGCAACATAACCAGTTGATTGTCAACACAAAAAACAATGTCAAGTCGGGGTTATGGCTTCAGCGCGCTTTTCGCGAAATACCGCCCACCATGACCCAAACGCCGGAAGAAACCTGGCAGCGAGATCGGAATTTGCGCGCATTTCTTACCTGGGAACATCGCCTTCGTTCGAGCAGTGTACTGCAAACACAGGTCGCCTGGCTGGATGAAGGACTGTATTTTTTCCTGCACGAAAAGACAGATTCCAGCCGCGCCAAAACTTTTCGCATCAGCAGCGACTGGATGCGCCAGCACAACAAGCGACTTTTACTGAAAGGTGGCTTGCTGGCACAAAGACAATGGGCTCGTGTCGGAGATTACGTCGACAGTACCCATTGGTATACACAAACCCGTGCGGCGCTGTATGCATCTGGTGAGCGGATGTTTTCTTCAGGTCGTATTTCCATCATGCTACGCCAGGAATGGGCAGAAGCACAAGGCGCCCCTTTTACCTGGTCGGTCGGCGGGCAGTTCCATGCAGGGCCAGGTTTGCTGCACTTTCACCTGGCCCGCAATTTCAACCTGCCTGTGTTCAATGACCTGTACTGGGCCGATTACGGCCGTGCCGATCTGAAACCGGAGAAGGGATACAGCGGCGACCTCGGCTGGAAATTCAGCAAGTCGGCTTTTTCAGCAGATGTCACTGTATTTCAACTACTTATGGACGACTGGATTGAATGGGCGCCAGGACCCGACGGCATTTTTGTTCCGTTCAATCTGAAAAAAGTCTGGAGCCGTGGCATATCCTTGAATGGCGCCTGGCGCGGAAGTTATGGCCCGTGGAAAGGCACTTTATCGGGTAATTATCAATATGCAAAGGCGTCCAATCAGGCGGTTTATGCAGGCGAGCCGGCTATTCTGCACCATCAACTCATTTATACGCCCAACCATAGCGCGGGCTTGTCGATCAAGGCAGAACGCCATCATTTTTCAGTAGCATACCTGCATCAGTTTACCGGCTCCCGTTTTGTAACTTCCGATAATTTACAAACCATCAAAGGTTTTCAAACAGGCAACCTGCTGTGTAACTATCATTTCCCCATCAAAACGACCCGTTTCTCTCTCGGCCTCCGCATCAGTAACATCTGGAACACGCCTTATCAGGTTTTACAATACCGGCCCATGCCTGGGAGAGGATGGCGGTTAGAAGGCAACCTGGCGTTTTAGTTATCAGTTTTAGTTATCAGTTATCCGTTATCTGTTATCAGGGGTGATAAGGTTTGGCTAAAGTTTTATAAGTACTGCCATGCCTTACCACCCCTGATAACAGATAACGGATAACTGATAACTAAATCCATCTTTTCTTCCTGAAATACACCAGCATACCTACCATAGCCACAAACATAGCGGCCAGCACATAATAATAACCAAAAGGATTGTGCAGTTCGGGCATGTTATCGAAGTTCATACCATATACGCCGGCTACAAAAGAGAGCGGGATAAAAATGGTGCTGATGACAGTAAGTAGGCGCATGACATTGTTGAGTCGGTTGGCGGCTTCGGCATGATACAGAGACTCCAGGCTGGCCAACATATTCAATTGATTATCAATACTATCCAGAATTTGCGCCACATGATCAACCACATCCCGAAGGTATAATCTGTTCGCTTCGTCGACCAGATCGCTTTCGGTGCGATACAGGCGGGTAGCGGCATCGCGGAGTGGAAGCACCCTGAACCGGAAGTCATTCACGGTGCGTTTGAGAGAAAAAATACCGGCCTTTACTTCCGGCTCGGCGCCATTGCGGTGCAAGGTTTCTTCGAGTTCGAACAACTGCTCCTGAATGGCATCCATTACTTCGTAGTAGCCATCCACAATATTGTCCAGGAGTGCATAAGCCAGGTAATCGGCGCCTTTTTTTCTGAGGCGGCCGATGCCTTCAATGGCGCGAAGCCGAACCGGCGCAAAATCGTCGTCGGGGTCTTCCTGAAACGACAGGACAAAATCCTTTCCGAAAAAGACGGAAATTTGTTCGCTGTAAATTTCCCTGGTATGCGGGTTGAAGTTCAGGTTGGGCAGAATAATAAAAAGGCCATCATCATATTCTTCCAGTTTGGCGCGTTGCTGTGTATCCAGCACATCCTCTTGAGCCAGCGGGTGCATGCGAAAATCGTCGCCAATACGTGCGATCAGTGCCGTTTCTGTCAGGCTGCGCACATCTACCCAAACCAGCCCTCTGGCTTTTCGCCAATCGGGACTGTAAAAAGGTTGTTCCACGTATTTATCCTCTGTAAACTGTACGGTAAACACCGTAGAAGGTTTGTCGGTACGATCTCCCGTGTACACGAGTGTGCCGGGTGGCAGTCCTTTTTTTCGAATTTTGGTGTGTTGGCTGAATTTTCTGCTCATGCCGCAAATATAGCAATCCAACAATCCAGTTGTTGCAGGGAAAATTCAATCTGACTGTGACGAAATGTGCATTCTCACATCTAAAAAATGCTCCAAATGAAAGATACCCTCAAATTGGTACGATTATTGAAATAATGAGGAACAACAGACTGAAACAGTTTTTTTCAACCCATACAGGTAAATTTTCATGGGGTTGAAATTTCAGAGTAAATGTTTGACAGGCAATGACTTATAAATATGGCATCGCCTGTTGCGGAGAAAACATCAAGGCGGTTCGCTGATTTTCAACTAAACTTGCGGCCGTTTTTTTAATCCCTCGAATCTGTTACCTGACAGATTATTTAATCTTCCGCCTTTCAAAGTTGGCGTCTCGTAAATCCATGAAAGTTTTCCAGTAGTGTCATAACATGGACGCAGCGAGCCCAATTTTTGTAACAACATTTATTCATTCCAAACCGACTCAGCTTTGATGAGGCTAAGACTACCTTTATTCAGCATTCCCACCTATTTTCATTTCCCATCATCTAACTTGTTGACCATGAACAACTCGACAACACCTCGGCGTTGGGCGTTGACGGCTTTGACCTGTTTGTCACTGCTCGTCAGCCAAAACCTGTATAGTCAATGCGCCGATTTCGTATCATACCCGCCTGATGCGACAGTCCAGATCATCCTGGCCCTTGGTGCTGGCGGTACAGTAGACCTGAACGAAACAGTATTGAATAACAAGGGGTTTGTAAAAAACCCGGCTTGCGAATACTACCTTTCCGAAAGCGCAAGCGGCCCCTGGTCGGCCGTGCCCGTTACATTTGACTGCATGGACGTTTCCACTTCGCCACAAACCTGGTTTGTACGTGTGGACGGCAACCCTCCCGGAACAGATGGCGGCCCTGGCGCAACGGTGCGTCAACTGGCCATTACGGTAGTAGATAACATCCCTCCTACCATATTCTTCAATCCGAGCGACGAGTTGCGTTCTGCCGATGTAGGCCTTTGTTCTTATTTAACTACCGGAACCGAGTTTGATGCCACGATCGGTGACAATTGTGACTTGACAATTACCTATGTATTGAGTGGCGCTACCAGCGGCTCTGTAACCGGCACACTCGACCTGGTGGAATTCAATGCAGGTATCACTACTGTAAACTTTTCGGCTGTAGATCCTTCCGGCAACGTTTCCAACGGAATACCATATAATGTTGAAGTAGAAGACAACGAAGTACCCACCATTGCAACCTGCCCGCTTGATCAGGCATACGTAACTGCCACCGGCACCTGCAGCAGCGCGCTTTCTAATATTACGGCCCCTGCCTTCCCGGGCTCGATCTCTGAAAATTGCAATATTGTTTCCATTGACTGGGCTGCCACCGGTGCTACTGCCGCTAGCGGCTCGGGCGATGTTGCCCTGAATTTTAACCTGGGCATGACCACCGTTACCTACACTGCTGCAGACGGCGCTGGCAATACCGGCACCTGCTCGTTTACAGTGACTGTAACGGATACAGAAGTCCCCGGATTCAGTGGCGTGCCTACCAGCCAAAGTATTGGCACTTCCACCGGCGGCGCTACACCTTTGAACCTTTGTGATGGCGTGCTGAACTGGAATCATCCTTCAGTGACCGACAACTGCGTAGGCCCTTACACGCTTACTATGCAACTGAGCGGCGCTACGGTAGCCGCTGCGGTTGGCGTAACCCAAGGCGACCCTACCACCCAGTTTTTCAATCTGGGCGCTACAACCGTTACTTATGTGGCCACAGATGCCAACAGCAACACCAGCAGCACGACTTTCGTGTTGACGGTGGTTGACAATCAGGCCCCGAGCGTGGCGCCTGCGCCTGCCAATGTAAATTTCCCGGCTCAATCCGTTACTGCTGGCGACTGCTCCAAAGTAATCACATTCACACGCCCGAGCATCGGCACGGTAAGTGATTGTGGTACGGTAACATTTACAGAAACCGTATTGTCGGGCCCAGACCCGCTGGTACTTAGCGGAGCACCTGCATTTCCGCCCACAGGCGGCGGCGCTATTACCGTTCAATTCCCTGCTGGTACAACCGTCATTCGCTATACATGGACAGACAATGCCATGAACAGCGTACACATGGACTACACCTTTATAGTAAATGAAGATGAAGCCCCAACACCGCTGTGCAAACCTGCCGGTGCAATTGTACTCTCTCTGGACGCCACTGGCAAAGCCATTCTGACGCCTGGTGCGGTAGACAATGGTTCCAACGACAACTGCGGCAATGTAATTCTGGCCATTACCTCTCCCGACGGCGTAGCCGTTGGCAACAACCTGCAATTCGATTGCGGCGACCTGGCCAACAATATGATTCCCGTTACACTTACCGTTTCCGACCTGGCAGTTCCTGCCAATACGGCTGTTTGCAATACAACTATTGACATCGTAGATAACCTGGCGCCCCAGGTGATTTGCCCATCCAGCATTTCCCTGCCAACCAACGCCGGCAACTGCACGGCCACCTTTACCGGCGCACTTACGCTGGTGCCCGCTGGTACGGCCCTGACCACCGTTGGACAATACACCGACAACTGTAGCGCGCCTACAGTAACCTATAGCCTGAGCGGTGTGACTACTGGTACCGGCCCGATTGCCAATATCAACACGGTACCTTTCAACAAAGGCACAACCGCCGTTACCTATACGTTTAGCGACGGTACGAACAACACGGTTTGCAATTTTAATGTAACCGTTTCCGACCTGCAACCGCCAGCCTACTCCGGAACAGGACAAGCAGCCAATACTACCCTGACGGTATTTACCAATGTATCAAGTTGCCTGCGTCAGGTAAACTGGATTGCTCCTACGTTTACTGACAACTGCCCGGGTGTGGTAAGTGTAACTTCCTCGCACACGCCAGGTTCGTTTTTCCAGTTTGGAATGACCACAGTGACCTACACGGCTACAGACGCTGCCGGCAATGTCCGTATCCACTCTTTCAAAGTAAATGTGGTGGACGTACAGGCGCCTATTGCCAGGTGTAAAGACGTAACAGTAGCCCTCGACGTGAATGGCGATGCAACTGTATTGCCTACCGAAATCGACAATGGCAGCACAGACAACTGTTTCTTTGACTACTATGAATACGGCACGTTCAACAATTTGCTGACAGAATACAATTTCGACTGCTCCGACCTGGGCCTCAATACCGTGGTTCTCGACCTGCGCGATGGCCAGGGCAATCAGGATACCTGCCAGGCTCATGTAAATGTGATCGACGATATTGCTCCAAATGCTGTTTGCATTGGCAATCAGACCTATGTGCTCAACGCTTCGGGACAGTTTACCCTGAATGCTGCTACATTGAACAACGGTAGCAACGACAACTGCGGTACACTGACTTACAAACTGAAAGTGGGTTCTGGTGCATACGAAAGTTCGCATTTGTTCAACTGTTCGCAAACCGGTACTTTCCTCGTAACCCTGCAAGTAACGGACGCTGGTGGCAATACCGACGAATGCACGATGAATGCTACGATCAAGGACATGACCAATCCGGTGGTTACGCCTCCGGCTAATATCATAGTGTCATGCGCTACTTTCAATCCGAACAACCCGGCCACTTCAGGCGGTAGTGCTACTGCTACTGATAACTGTACGGTTTCTTCTGTTACATACAGCACAGCCGACGACATCATTACGCCAGGTGGTTGCGACAACGAATTTACCATCCAACGCAAATGGATCGCTACGGATGCTTCCGGCAATACCGGTTTTGCCTTCCAGACAATTACAGTAGAAGACAATACACCTCCAGTTTGGAACCTGCAAACTTCAGTGATAGGCGAAACGGATGTTCCCACTTTTTGTGATGGCCCGATTTCTATTGAAATCACCAATCCGGGTGAAATTACGGATGCTTGCGGCGACGTAACAGTCACATACACAGTGGATTATCCGACACCTGCTTTTGGCTACACCGATATTACGGTGCCAGAGCCCCTGCCACTCAATACAGAATTTATTTCCTATTTCCCGATTGGTACCAGTGTGGTAACCATGGTGGCAACCGACGCCTGCGGTAATTCTGCTACACATACTGTATCCGTGATTATCAAGGACACCCAAGGCCCGATTTTTGCCTTCGACCCTCCATTTGACACCATTTGCGGTGCGCATTATGTAATTCCGAATACTCCGGGCGCTTGTTCCAATATTTTCACCTGGGAACGCCCATGGTCGCTGCTCAACAATGTAGCGGACTGTCTGCCATTTACGGTACAGGAGCAAATTCTGAATGCACAGGGAAGCACATCTAACCCGGTACAAACGACGATCAACCTGACCAATCCGTTCAACTACAATGCGAATTTCCCGTTCCAGGTATTCCCGACGGCTCAATTCCCGGTAGGTGTTACCACGGTACGGTATATTGCAACTGACAATGCCAACCCGGCCAATAGTTCTGTTTGTGAATTTACGGTTGAGGTTAAAGATACACAAATTCCAGTGCTGAACTGTCCGGCCAACCAGACCCTGGCTTCTACATGTCCGGATGCACAGATTCCAAATTATACGAACCTGGTACAGGTAACGGACAACTGCTCCGGTAATGTGGCGCTGACACAAAACCCGGTAGGAGGCACAACACTTGGCGCCTTCTTTGGCCCTGCACCTCTCACAGGCGATAACGACACCATCTTTATTACAGGAACAGATGGCTACAATACAAAAACCTGCTTCTTTATCCTGACGCTCCAGGATGGCGACGACCCGATCCCGGCAGAGGTGACCCTTGATCCGATTGTGGACTCTTGCGGCATGTTTATCGTATTTGCTCCATTGGCATTTGACCCCTGCAATCCGGAGGCCGATACCATTTACGGAACACCTTCGGCACAGGTAGGTGAGTTTCTGAACACCGATCCGCCTTCCTACAACCTCATGCCTGGCAACTATGTCATCACATGGGTGTACAATGACGGCAACGGCAACATCAGCACACAGCCACAAAACATTACGGTGCTGAACGACATATTCCCGCCAGTGGCTATTTGCAAAGCAGATTCCGTCAACCTGAGTGCCGGCGGCTCTTTCACTGTTGCAGCCACCCAACTGAACAACGGAAGTTACGACCAGAACGATTGTGGCCCGATCACTTTCAAATTCAGAACGGCGCCCAACACCTATGTCGATTCGCTCACATTTACATGTTCGCAACTCGGCAACAACGTCGTAAACTTTGTAGCAGTTGATGTCAATGGCAATGTTTCTGCACCTTGTGTTACCAGTGTGAAGGTAAAAGATGTGATTGCACCGGCTATTCAAAGCCTGCCGGTAGACATCACGCTCAGTTGCAGCGATGTGATTCCGACTGCGCCGACGCTGACAGCAACCGATGCTTGCAGCATTCCGACGGTTACATTTACTGAAACCTCTACGAAGGATACGATCGGTTGCGGTAAATACAGTTACATGATTACCCGCAACTGGAAAGCCGTGGATGCAGCCGGTAACATGTCGACCGGCACACAAAAGATCACAGTACAGGACGTGCAAGCACCGCTGTTCGTGGCTTCCACACCCGACACTATTTCGGTTTTGACATCCACCAACAATACAGATTGCTCTGCGGTGGTAAATATCAACATCCTGCAGTACGTTTCGGATTGTTCTACCGGTAATGACCTGATCATCGCTAACCTGGAAGGATTCTATTCCAAAACGGATACCTCTGAAACATTTGGTTTGGGTACACATACGACCACGTTCTTTGCAACGGACGCATGTGGTAACAAAAGTTCCCATAAAATCACCATTGTGGTAGAAGATGGCACCAACCCGATTGCGGCTTGTATCAATGGCGTAAGCGTGTCGCTCCAGGCTTCTGGAACGGTACTGGTTACCACAGCCCAGATCAATGCTGCCAGTTCGGATAACTGCACTTCGGTGAATGACCTGCAATTGCAAATTCAGCGCCTCGATCCACTGGGCCCGATTACTACAGAAATTGAATTCAATTGCGCCGACGCTGACGCGATGACGCATCACCCGGTCAAACTGTATGTGACAGACCTGGCTGGTAACGAATCTTCCTGCCAGACTTATATCGTCGTACAGGATAATGTACCGCCATCCATTATTTGCCCGCCGGGCAAAACCATACAGTGTACAGATTCGTTTGAACCACTTGTTAATGGTACGGCTACTGCCTCCGACAACTGCCAGGGCAGTATCATGATTACCTATTCGGATACCCTTGCAGAAGGAAGCGGCGCCACCTGTGTTGTACTGAATCGTTACTGGCAGGCCCGCGACCTGAGCGGAAACATGGCTGTTTGTCTGCAAAAACTGAATATTCAGGACACCATTGCACCTGTACTCTCTTCGTTGGCTCCGAATGATACAGTTAGTTGCTACTCGCTGGTGCCTTCTCCGGCACTTGTAACAGCCACTGACAACTGTTCAGACAGTGTGCAAGTATTGTTGACCCAGGATACGATCAACGTGGCAGTAGGACCTTGCGGCCAATACAACTACACCATCGTTCGGACTCGTACAGCCGTAGACGATTGTGGCAACACGACTACGCATACCAGAACAATTACGGTACTAGATAATCAGGCGCCGCAGTTCCTCGGCATGCCGGATACCTTGACGATTTTCACCGCCAACTATCCGCCCAACACCACCTGCTCCGTTACAATCGGTCTGAATGAATTTGACCTGCGCCAATATTTGAATGACTGTCAGCCCGACTCGGCATTGAGCGTATTCAATGACGCGCCGCATGGCGACCACGCATTGAGTATCTCCGGCACCTATCAGGTAGGCGTTTATGAAATTCATTTCAATGCCATCGATGCATGCGGCAATTCCAGTCTCGACACGCTTGTACTCGAAGTAGTAGACAACAGCATCCCGACCGTCGTTTGTAACAACGATATTATCATTTCCCTGGGCTCCAACGGTTCGGCTACCATTACGCCAGAAGACGTGGCACTGGCCGGAACAACCGACAACTGCGCCATCGATACCATGTACCTGTCGCAAACAACATTTGTGTGCAGCGAACTGGGAATCAATCCGTTGACGCTGTTTGTGGTCGACAATGCAGGCAATGTAAATTCCTGCACAGTAGATGTGGAAGTAGCACTTGGCTCAACTGCCGGCTTCGATCTGGAAGTAGTGGCTACCCCTGAATCCTATTTTGGTTCTGACGATGGTACCGCACTGGCAACGGCAAGTGGTGGTTCGGGCAACTTCACCTATGCCTGGGATACCAGCGACGATATGCCATCACTGAGCAACCTGTCTGCAGGCTCATATATTGTAACCGTAACAGACACGGACAACGGCTGTCTCCAGATTGATACAGCTATTGTGGATGAAGGTGCAAAAATTCAGTTGATCGTTGGAAATGCAACGGGTTGTCAGGGTGGTACCGTGAACATTCCGGTTACAGCAGAAAACTTCTTTGAAGTGTATTCCTTCTCGTTTACCCTGAATGCTGGCGATGGAAGCGTCGCTACCATAACGGGTGTAACCAACGTGAACCCTGCGCTTACTGGATTTACTGGTAACGTGCTGCCGCTCAATAACCTGGGTGCGGTGTGGACTGGCAACGGTTCGCCGCAGAACTTCACCGATGGTACAACGCTGTTTGAACTGCAAGTACAACTGAGTGCCAGCGCTGCAGTAGGTTCTTCTGCTCCTATTACAGTCACAGCAACACCTGTTGGCATCGAGTTCAACCAGGACAGCACAGGAACACCAGTAATAGTACCCATCGACGCAACTGCCGGTTCTGTAACGATCAACTGTGCAGCAGACGCTATCGACATCGCCGGTGATATCCAGACCTGGAGAACGCCGACACTGCCAGTACCGGGTGTAGATGTGGTCATTTCAGGTGGCGCCAGCGCTACTCAAACGACCGGCGTTCCAGGAACTTACCTGTTTACAAGCATACCGAACAATAGCAACATAACGGTAACACCGACAAAAACCACTACTGGTTCTGCAGGTATTTCTTCTGCCGACCTGTTGTTTATTGTAAACCACATTTTCGGAACACAACTGCTCTCGCCTTATCAGTGGGTAGCAGCCGACGTGAACGGTGACGCCAATATTTCGCTTAACGACTACCTGCGTATTCAACGTGTGGTACTGGCTACAGATCAGCACATCCTGGGTTCGCCCGACTGGAAATTTGTACCAAAATCTTACATATTCCCGAGCCCGAACCCGCTGAGTGCGCCAATTCCGCAGACGATTACGCACAACCCTGCAACGACAGACTACCTCGACGACGACTTTGTGGCAGTGCGTATGGGTGACGTAAACGGCAACATTGCGCCCACATTCACAGGTGGAGGCTCTGAAGAGCGTTTCGATGGTGAGAAATTCAATTTCCGCCTGGAAAAACGCGACTTCAAAGCAGGCGACATCGTATCGGTGCCATTTAAAGCCAGCGACTTTATCAACCGCGTGGCTTACCAGATGACAATCGATTTCGATCCGACGGTATTGATGCTCGACGACTATCGTGCCGGCGTACTGGCGCTGACCGACGAAAACTTCGGTACAACCTACCTGCCGGATGGTCACCTCACTACCCTGTGGGTGAGCCGTGAAGCAAAAACATATGCCAACGACGAAGTGCTGTTTACGCTGCAATTCCGCGCCCTGCGTGATGGCAATACGGCTCAACTGCTACACCCGAGTTCGGAAGTGACCGCCGCCGAAGCATA
>JAEUUT010000048.1 GCA_016787415.1 Saprospiraceae bacterium
AATCCGAGTTGTTCGTTGTAGGTGTATTCCGAAGGCGAGAGCAGGCGACCGCTCATTTTTTCGAAATCGCGAATCTGCGTCAGTCCCAGTTCATTGGAGAGTCGGCGAGTTATCTTGTCGTTGTAGCGCCCCGTCGGGTCGTCGTTGAGGCCTTCGGTCAGTTGCGCATATAAAGTGTTGTTGTTGTTGTCGGGCAGCGCTTTGCCTTTAATATCTAGATATGGCGGCGCTGCCAGCGCATATTGGTCGCTCACCATCGTGGCGGTATCGGCTTCACCGAGGTCGGTCACCGCCACAATATCGCGGAATTGTTCGGTAGCGAGTTTGTCGTTCGTGATCCACACCTCCATCCGCGTTACGTTGAACAGGGACATGGGCACGGGCAGGCATTTCATGGCCGGCTCAAACTCATTGCGGTTCCAGTGGCTCAGGAAGAAGTGGCGGTTTTCGTCGTATTCGTCGATGGGTTTTTCAAAAGTTTGCACTTGTGAGCCGCCCTGGACGGTGAGGCTTTGCTGTTTGGAACGCTGCTGGCTGGCTACGAGGGTAGTGCGCAGGTGGCCGAATTTCAGTTCGGTTTTGATACCAAACAGGTTTTGTGCGCCTTTGATCAGTTGAGAGCGCAGGGGCATGGATACGTTACCAGCTTCGATATTCTGAACGATTTCATCTTCAGAAAAACCTTTCGTATCGTAATTCAACTTCATCTGATTGTCGAAGTCGAAGGTAGCCTGCGTGTTGTAGTTGAAATTCAGGTTGAGTTTCTCCCCGATTTTGCCCGACGCGTTCATGTTAATGTCCATGTCGAAATCGAAGTTGCCATTGCGCTGCTGGCGCAGGGTCAGAATAGGGTTCTGAATTTTCTGGTAATCAAACCCGAACGTCAGGTTGATGTTACCCTGTGGTTTGATGCTCACATCGGTGCCGCCGAACAGGCGATCGATCAACGAGTTTTTAATATCGAATTTGGCGATGGGGTCCACCACGCCATTGCTGCTTTTTTTGTCGGAAGACACCACCCCTTGCAGGCGGTCGAAATACTCGTTTTGTTGCTTTTGGTCGCGCCAGCGCACATACTCGTCAAAAGTCATGTAGGTAGGAGCCCGATAAAAGTCGTCGCCAATTTTTTCGGTAATGATATACATCCCGGTCGCGGGGTCGTACTCCACCTGCTGGTCGATCGCTTTGGGGTCTTTCAGGTCGATGGGATTGCTACCGCCGGTTTGTAAAAAATCGTCGTACCGCTCCTGCAAGGGCGGTAGCGTGTCGGGGGCTACTACCGCCGGGGTGGGGGCAGGTGCCGGTTCGGCAGATACATCTGCAAAACGGTCGATGGCTACCGGAAGATTTTTTTCCGGAAAAAATATGGTGAGCAGCTGCGTACGCGCAATTTCCGGGTAGGAAAAGGCATACAATACACATACCGATAGCAGGCAGGTTGCCGCAAGAAGGAGGTTCCTCTTCGTCATTGTCAAAAAAAAGCAGGTGGTAGTTGTGTGTTACTTACGTAAACGGGTGGAATGACGCATAAGCGTGGAAAATGGTTGCCTGAGAATAGTCAGAAGTCCTGAGTCGACAGTCCTGAGTCCTGAGTCCGTAGCGTACACCTGATTACCATTGGCTTTCTTTTAAGCCTATGCCAAGAACAATCAGGTGTACGCTACGGACTCAGGACTCAGGACTGTCGACTCAGGACTTCTTCAGTTCACTCAATTTTCCAGTAGTTTTCAGCATTTTAAGGACAGCCAGTTTGTAACTGAAAACCTGTTGCCAATAATTGGTTTCCGCTTCGGAAAGGGCCGTTTGGGCATTGAGCAGATCGGTGAGGGGCACCACACCTTCTTTATACTGGAGCATAAGTTTGTCGCTGATTTCGCGGGCCAGGCCGACGTTATCTGTCTGTGTACGAAGCCCGCGCAAGGCGTTTTGGAGTTGTTCGCGGGCCTGTCTGAACTCGAGTTCCTTGGCACTGTTCAGTTGTCGTCGGTCTTCTGCAAGTTTTTGGCCTTCTATGGCCAGAAAATCTGATTTGTGCAGCCTGCGGAAACCGTCGAAAATGGGGATTTGCATTTTAAGGCCGAGTGCTACTGCGCCATACCAGCGGCGGTTGATGTCGAAAAAATTGGCATCAGGCCTGAAGGTTTGGGTAAACGCACTTGCATATGCACTGAAATTGGGTACGTTTTCTGCTTTCAAACTGCTGAGTTGAATGCGATTGAGTTCTACCTGATGCAGGAGCAGCCTGTATTCCGTGGTAGTTTCCGCTTCGAGTGCGAGGTTTTGCCAGCGGGCCGAATCGGCCGCAGGAGCCGCCATGTCATCTACCGGATCGAAGGCCTCGTCGTAGGAAACGCCGCATAGAAACTGAAGCGTTTGACGCAGGCCGCTGATGGCTGTGTACAGATTTTGGCGCTGTGTTTCCAGGTTGGTATGTGCTACCTGGATGCGTTTCACATCTGTAGGAATGGCATATCCATTGGCTAACTGCAACTTTGCCATACGCTGCAAGGCATCCAGTTTGTCCAGATTGGCATTGAGTGCGCGCAGGAGTTGTTCCGTTTGCAGGGTTTGATAAAAAACGGTGGCTGTGCTGTAAATCACATCTTCTTCTGATCTGGTTTGCAGCAAATCGTAGATATTTCTGGAAATATTGGCCGCAGGCGCCATGCGACGTGCCGATTCATTGAACAACTGCTGTTGTATGTTGATGGAACCTGTTAGTTGCCAGGGGCGGCCGAATTGCACAGGCAAATACGTGTTGTCGGCCATGCCAAACAATTCGCCAGGAATCAATTGGGTTGGCAAAACCGGCAGATAATCCATATTCACGCCGACATTAATTTGTGGTAATGCAGCGCTTCGGCCTTCTTGAAGGCGTTTTTCTACGCCCTGGCGGTCTAATTGTGCCTTGTGCAATTGCGCACTGTTGTCTATAGACAGGCGCAAACAATCGCTGAGCGAAATCGGGCGTATTGGAGCAGGTTGAGCGTTGATAATTCCTATAAAAACGCTCCACAGCAGGATGGGAAGGCTATTTTTCATTCCGCAAAGATACATATATGATTCTGCGTGAAAAATAAAGAAATTTCAGCAGGATTCCTTCAGCGGATAAGTGTTACATCGCCCTGATAGGTTTCTACCCGTTCGTCGGTGAACAAAACAGTGGCCTGCCAGAAATATACGCCAGAAGCGGCTTTTTCCCCAGCGGTTTCGCCATGCCAGCCGGATGCAGGCGCATTCACGGGCATCTGGCGCCCATCAAACCACAACCTGCCTGACCTGTCAAAAATGCGCAGCGATTGTACCGACCGTACACCTACATCTCCATACGCGCTGAAAAACTGGTTTGCAGGAGCGCCTGTCTCCGGCGAAAAAACATTTGGAAAATACACATTCCGGTTCTTGTGCACCTGAATCAGGATGGTATCTATCGACAGACAGCCATTTTCATCGCGTACCCGAACGGTGTATGTGGTTGATGTATTGGGAAAAAATGTTGCTTTCGCACTGGCTGTATCTTGCCAGATACCAATATGGGGCGACCAGTCGATTTTACTCAGCAGGCGATCGCTATTTAGTTCCAGTTCGAGCGTATCACCTGAAAACATGCTGGCATCCGAGCCTGCACTCAACTCAAATTCCGGCCCTTGCAGCACCTCCGCCTCCTGCAAAATGGTACATCCATTCTGATCCTGTATTTCAACCGTATACCATCCGGGCGACAGACTGTCCCACGAAGCCGAGTAGCCCGTGATAGCCGCACCTTCGAGGGTCATGGTGTAGGGCCCCACTCCGCCTCCGGCCGAGAGTACGTTCACCTGCCCAGTATTTTGATCCAGACAGGCTTCCGCTTTGGCACTTACGTCCGCAGAAAGTGGCGGCGGCGCATCCAGGGTAAAAACAAGATCAATAGTACATCCACTGGCATCCCTTACCTGCACGGAATGCTGACCGGGTGGCAAATTGACCACTACCGGACTGGTAGTGCCTGTCGACCACAAAAAACTGTAATCATGCGTTCCTCCGCTCACTTCTACACGTGCTTTCCCATTTCCAGGCCCGTTCACACAGGCTACATCATACCCACTATAATTGGAAAGTACATTGATGGCGCCTCCCAGTGGCGGCGGTTCTATGATAGAAGCAGCAAATGTGGTGTCATTTCCATTCAGGTTCATCACCTTGAACAGATAATCACCCGGAGGGAGGCTGTCCAAAAGATCGGAAGGGCTGCTCCCAGTAAGCGAGCCGATGCCACCCAAAGTATCGGAAAAGAGGCTTTCCCACTCGTAAATGACAAACCCGCCATTCGAAACAAGCGTGAGTTGGAATGTCCCATCGTGCATGCCGGTGCAGGAAATATTACCCGCTTGCACTTCCACGCCCATTGCTACCACCGGCTCCGGGATCGGCCCCGCCACAGCCACAGACGGCAACAAAAGGCAGCAAAAAAGGTATATTTTCCTCATCGTGAAGTAGCAGGTGTTTATCTGTTTATTCGAAGCCAGTTATCAAAGTGGCAAAAATACGGCAATCCGTACAGGATGAGGAGGTCGCTTTGTTAATTACTTGCAGGCCTTCCGCCTCGTATCGAGGATGTACTGAATTTTCCAGCCCTCCTGGGTTTTGACCAATTGAAAAGAGTTGGTACCGCAGTGGGATATTTTTCCGTTGAGGTAAAATTTGTAGGGCGTCCACACGCTGGCCAGTGAGGCTTCGCTCATAATAGACTCAAATTCTATTTTTTCATCGTATTTGTCTTTCGTAGGTGTACCTACAAACGTGATTAATTCGTTAAAATCCTCCGTAAATACCTGCCAATTCCCGTCGCGGTCGGCCATGTAGGTTTGCATAACCGGCTGACTGGTACAGGATTTTTTCAGCAGAATGGTGTCGCCATGTTCTAGGCCTTCAAAAAACAGGTTAATCACCGCTTTAATAGCCTTTTCATCTTTTTCCTCTTTTTGGGCATGGAGCGGCAGTGTTGCGAAGAGGCACAGAACAAGCAGGGCACAATGTGTGTTTTTCATAAAAATTCAAGCAGACAGAAAGTTGGTGAAATAAAATTCCAAAATAGCGGGATTTTAACCCTCCATTTCCTAAAAATAGCCGGAAAGCCTCATCCTGCCCGTGTTCAACCGCTTTAAGCAGGGTAATGGCAAATGGCAGCGAAGCGCTATCTTGTGCCGCTTTTTATCTCTTTTAAAAAAACAGAAGATATGAAATCTTCATTCGAGCAACTGGTTCAATCCGAAACACCCGTTTTGATTGATTTTTGGGCCACCTGGTGTGGGCCTTGTCGCGCTATGGCACCTGTATTGGAAGACCTGAAAACGGAAATGGGCGATCGGGTGCGTATCATCAAGATCGACGTAGACAAAAACACAGACCTGGCTGTACAAATGAAAGTAATGGGCGTCCCTACGCTGATGTTGTATAAAAACGGGCAATTGCTTTGGAGCGAAGCCGGTGTTCAGACCAAAGCCGCCCTCAAAAAGGTCATCGAAAGTGCAGAAAACCAGTAAAACCCAAAATCTCGCCTGCGGTATGTCTGTTTTGCTGTGGTTGTTTTCATTTTTTCTCCCTGCGTGCCAGCATACGCCTGCTTCTTCGCAAGCCGCTCCCGTATCTGCTGCAACGACTGCTCCGCAGGACTCTTTCGCACGGGAATATCTGCTGGGAAAATTTGATCCTGCCACCCATCCGGATTTTGTGCAGGTAGGAAAACCTTACACGGATCGTTCCGGCATGATGTTGCGCAAGGAAACGTTCGAGGCTTTCAAACAAATGTATCAGGCAGCGAAAGCCGATGGCATCGTACTTCGAATCATTTCTTCCACCCGCACATTTGGTCAGCAAAAAACCATTTGGGAAACCAAATGGGAACGCTTTGCCAAAGATGCGCCGCTGCCAAAGGATCGCGCATTGAAAATTCTCCAGTTTTCTTCCATGCCTGGTTCTTCGCGGCATCATTGGGGCACCGATGTCGATTTGAACGATCTCAATAACCCGTCTTTCGAGGCGGGTGGCAAGTACCAAAAGGTATATGCCTGGTTGCAGGCACATGCCCATGAATACGGATTTTGCCAACCCTACACTGCCGGCAGGGCGCATGGTTATCAGGAGGAAAAATGGCATTGGTCGTACACTACGCTTAGTAAACCACTGCTGCAAGCCTATAAAAAACAACTTACTGACGCCGAGATTCAGGGGTTCAAGGGCGCCGAACTGGCGCCCGAACTACATACCGTGGAATATTACGTTGGTGACATCAATACAGATTGCCAGTAGCCCGGAAATACCATCACACATTTTTTTCTTTTTTAAAGAAATGGCATACACAGAATCCAACATGCTTCCTCTGGGCACCACAGCCCCCGATTTTGAACTTCCCGACCCTTCCAGCGGCCAAAATGTGCGCCTGCAGGATATTCCAAAAGGCAAGGCTACTGTGGTAATGTTCCTCTGCAATCATTGCCCGTACGTTTTATACGTCAACCCCGAAATTGTACACATCGTAGATGAATATGCGCCACAGGGCGTTTCTTTTGTAGGCATCAACAGCAACGATGCAGAAACACACCCGGATGATGGCCCTGATAAAATGCCGGAACATGCCCGCACGGTGGGATACAATTTCCCGTACCTTTACGACGAAACCCAGGACGTGGCACGTGCATACGATGCCGCCTGTACACCCGACTTTTACGTTTTTGACAGCGAACGCCGACTGGTGTACCGCGGCCAACTCGACCCCAGCCGACCCAAGCGCAACCCTATTCCCAGTACAGGAGAGGATCTGCGCGCAGCACTCGATGCTGTGCTGAATATGCAACCGGCTCCAACCGTGCAACGCCCTTCCGGCGGCTGTAATATCAAATGGAAAGCAGATCATTGATCAAAAACACCTCTAAACCTGTCACTACAATAACTAACTGCAATGCGACCAGAACAAATCACTGACCAACATATCCAGGATTTCATTAAAGCCGGTTTATACGAAGACATCCGCGAAGGCGACCATACTTCACTGGCCACCATCCCGGCCGACAGTCGCAGCCGCGCTGTACTCAAGGTAAAAGATTACGGAATGTTGGCCGGCGTGGAACTGGCGCAACTCATTTTCAAACACATTGACCCCAGTTCGAATATCGTAGTACACAAAACGGACGGTACCGACGTCTTTTTTGGCGAGGTCGCTTTTGAAGTGGAAGGCAATACGCGCGCACTCCTGCAAGCAGAACGCCTGGTACTTAACTCCATGCAGCGTATGAGCGGCATCGCTACCCTAAGTAGTCGTTTTGCTTTTGAAGTAGGCGACCTGCCAGTTAAAGTGCTGGATACGCGAAAAACAACGCCTTTGATCCGTTTTCTGGAAAAATGGGCCGTGAAAATCGGCGGTTGTGAAAATTACCGCTGGGGCCTATACGACTGGATGATGATCAAAGACAACCATGTGGATGCCGCAGGCGGCGTCCGCCAGGCCATCGAGGGCGCTCACCGCTATCAGAAAGAGAAAGGGCTGCAACTGGGCATCACCGTGGAAGTGCGCAACCTGGTGGAAGTAGAAGAAGTGTTGAACATCGGCGGCATCACACGCATTATGTTCGACAACTTCGAACTCCCCATCCTCACAGAAGCCGTTGCTATGGTAGGAAATCAATTTGAAACGGAGGCCAGCGGTGGTATCACACTGTATAATGTGCGAAAATATGCCCACTCCGGTGTTCATTATATTTCTGCCGGGGCACTGACGCATTCCGCCCACCCGCTCGACCTCAGTTTGAAAATTGTTCGGTAAGCATGTTGTGGAAACGCCTCATTCTGAATGCGTTGAAACATTGGCGAACCCGCCAGAGCAGGCGTATTCCCTACACAGAACTGAATGAGGCGCACCTTCGGCATCTTCAAACCATTCCCAACCGGGAAGCACTGCTCGATTGCCTGCCTCATCAGGCCGTTGTAGCAGAATTAGGCGTGTTTCGGGGCGATTTTAGCAAAGAAATACTGGAGCGAACAAGCCCTTCCGTATTGCATTTGATTGATAGTTGGGAAGGCCTCCAATCCCTGAAAAACCTCAATGCGGTGCAACAAAGGTTTCAACCAGAACTTGCTTGCGGGAAAATAAGCATCCACCAGGAAAGAAGTGTGGCAGCATTGAACCAGTTCCCAGATCACTATTTTGATTGGGTGTACATCGATACCGACCACTCGTACCCAACTACCAAAGCGGAATTGCATGCCTGCGCCCGCGTGGTCAAAGCCGATGGCTGGATTGCAGGGCATGATTATGTGACGGGCAACTGGGACGGCGGCGTTCGGTACGGGGTCGTAGAAGCCGTAAATGAATTTTGTGTTGAACACGACTGGACGATCCGCTATTTCACCGCAGAAACACATCGACACCTGAGTTTCGCTCTTCAGCGCCTCTCTCACCTCTCACCTCTCACCTCTCACCTCTAACATGTCTGCTGATAATTTCTACTGGTACGCCAGCATCCTTATCTTCATTCCCTGGTTCCTGATCATTCTCGCGCCCAACGGTCGCTATACAGAATTTGTGGCATTTGCTGCAGCGATAATCCTGTTGGTGGCGGCGGCGGTGTTTACCTTTCTGTATTTGACCGGCCCCGAGGTAGAAGGCGGTTTTTTCTCACTGGAAGGTTTTAAAAACCTGTTTAGAAGCAAGGAAATGCTGCTCACCGGATGGCTCAATTATTTGTCGTTTTGCCTGTTGGTAGGCCTCTGGCAGTCGCACGATGCCCGCAATTTGCAGATCGGGCATATTTTTGTGATACCAGGTTTGCTGCTGACCATGCTCACAGGGCCTTCGGGTTTGCTGGTTTATTTGCTGGTTCGCTTTTTCAAAACCAGAAAGTGGGACATCCGTTGAGCAAGCCATTTATTCGCCCGTAACAAAAAACTGTAAGTAATACTCATGGCAGCGATCACTATCCGTATGATAAGGCCCTATGAGGATATGATCGCCATTGACGTAGTTTTTCAGATTTACCCTGACCTCAATACGTTCATCGCCATAACGCAGCCAATGATGCCCTGTTGAGGCAAACGGATTGTCTTGATGCGGGTTGCCAAGGTTGAAATTTACCGTGAAATAATACGCCCCATTCAGCACCATTTGCCGGTCGACCGAGTAGGTCATCAGCCGATTGATATTGTTGGCCTTTGGATAACGTGTACCCAGCCCCTCTCCGCCGCCGTACTCCTCCCATGAATATGGGGCATAATTATCACAAACGAGGGTGTGTTCGCCCGAACGCCAGTAAATATTGCTGCCTCTATTACTGGCAATAGGATTACCATTTTGGTCAGTCACCACTCCAAGCACCAAGCCGGCTACTTTTTCATGGTGGCAATTTTCAGGCCTTCCACATTCACCCATAAATATTCCGCTCAACTCAATGTTCAGTTGGTAAGGGTCTTGTGGCGATTCAACGAGCAGTTTTTGCAGGTTCGTTTTGCAGGTATCCACAGGCGGGGTTAAGTACCGGCTTTGCAGGGCAAAAGCCAGAAGAGCGAATACTGTACTCATGATAATAAGGGTTTTAAAACAGGTTTGTGAATACTACACAGTATACTGAATGGAAATTTTGTCACATGATCAATCGTGACAATTTGCAGGAGCAAAAGTGAGGGGATGTTTTTTGCCCAACAATCCCATGAAAATGGGATGATGCGTGTGTTCGCATACAAAGTATTCGGAGCAGGCAACCATTCAAAGCGGAAAGACGCCAATCCTGCTGGATGCAGGGATTGGCCGTTTGCATGATTTGTTTATTCAATGTTAAAATTCAAAATATTAACCGTTGATAAGCAATATACTACCGCTGCCTGTTGTTTAAATACCGATTTTAACCTTATAAATTTTTTAAATGCCTTTCAGGCCTATGGAAGAAACCTACACATATGATGCGCTGGTACAGTATCTCTACCACGAACTTTCGGCACAAGAAGTTGTCGAAATGACCGGTTCTTTGGAAGAGGATATTGAAATGCTGGCAGTTTTTCAAAGCCTGGCCACAGCCAAAGCAGAGTTTCCGAAAGTGCAATTCATGCCCTCTTCCGGAACGATCAACAACATCCTGCGGCACAGCGCCCAGTCTATGCTGGAAGTGCAATCCTGATTGTTTGTTTCCGGCAATGAAAACATGAGTCGCTCCTCAATAGGGGCGGCTCATGTTGTTTTATGGCAATTGCTTTACAAAAAGGCGGGTTTCAGTGATGCTTGTTTCAACCTTTTGCCGGCATGAACGTCCAAGTGCTTTGTGATTCATCTATCTTTTCGTTACCAAATCCATCGATATGAACACCCACCTTGCACTTTCTATTTTTTTGTTGTTGCTTTTTTGGGTCATTTTGCCCGGTAATAAAAACGGCCGCGCCTCTCAGGCAGGCAAAGGCAACACCGGCGCCCCAGGCGATCAAACCCTGAACGGTATGCCTTACACGTGTGTCGACTGTCATGATGATGGCGCATTTAACCCTTTTGTAGCCATTCATGTGGTCGATTCGAGCAATACGCCTGTGAGTCAGTACGTCCCCGGCCGCCAGTATATTGCCCGCGTCACCGTCAACCCCTCGGCCGGGCAAACGCCCGCCGGTTATGGCTTTCAGATGATTGCCCTGCGCGACAATGGAAATGTGGATCTCGACGGTTTTACCGACGTCAATCCAAACAACTACAAACTCGTGACGATCAGCAATGGCCGTACCTATGCTGAACACCCCACCATGTCGACTTCCGACACCTTTAATGTGCGCTGGACCGCTCCGACAGCGGGTACCGGCAGTGTTACTTTTTATGCTGCTGGCAACGCCGTAAATGGCAACAACAACAGCGATGGCGACGGCGCCGATTATACGTCCCTGCAATTGTTCGAAACCGGTACTCTTTCAGATTTACAACCTTTCTCTGGTAATTCTCTCCGATTGAAGGCATTTCCCAATCCCTGTGATCGGGAAATAAATGTGTCCGCTACACTCCCATTTTCGGGAAATTTATTGCTCAAAGTATACGACCTTTCCGGTAATCTGATTTGGTCGGAATCGGCGCTAAACCTGGCCCCGGGAGCAATCGCACGTCAGATACCGACAGAAAAATGGCCAGCTGGGACCTATTTCCTACAACTTGGGGGCAATGAAATTGATCAGACTGTTAAAATTCTAAAACTTTAACAGTCAGTCTCTTACACGGAGTAGAAACGGCATTAACTTTGTATTGACACTATAAAGTCGATATTGACAGTTACAATGTTTAAGACCGACGTATAAATGTCAAACGTTCGGTTTAACGAACATCAAATCAACTACTGACGCAATGAAAAATCTGCTTTTCTTATTGCTTTTCACTCCGGCTATTGCATTTGCCAACCAAGGTAACCCGAGCCTCGACGCTATTTCCATAGCACTGGGCGCAGGCGACGCGGAAGGGCTTTCCAAATATTTTGCTGACAACGTTGAAATCTCCATCCAAGACAAGGAGCAAACGTACAACAAGACAAAAGCGACGGAAGTGATCCGCAATTTTTTCGGATCCAACCAACCCAAATCGTTCACCCAGGTGCACAAGGGTACCAGCCGCGAAAACAGCGACCAGTACTGTATCGGTAACCTGACCGGCACAGCTGGCAACTACCGTGTTTACCTTTACCTCAAAGTAAGCGGCAGCACGGTGAGCATCCAGGAAATTCGTTTCGACAAAGAATAAATTTAGTTTTTTTAGTTGATGGCTGCGGCGCTTGGTGCCGCAGCCATTTTTCATTTCCGGATATTGGCGGCATTTTTGCAAAAACTGTATACCTTTGGCGCTCTTTATCCATATTTTTCAACGCAATCAAAATCTCCATCCACATGGGCAGAGGTGACGCAAGAACCAAAAAGGGCAAAATTTCCCGCGGTTCACACGGTAAAAGCCGTCCGAAACTGGAAAAAATCAAAACGGTCCTGAAAAAACAGGCTGCCGCAGCCAACTGATTTTCAGACAAATTCGTTCTAAAAGCCTTGCAAGTGTCTTTACATGACCGGCAAGGCTTTTTTTTAAATAAAACCGAAAAAATACGACTATGAAAAAATTCCTTCTCCTGTTGGTTCTTTTCACCGCAGCCCAACTTCAGGCACAATCCTATTTCGGCACCTGGCGCACCAAAGACGACGAAACCGGCGAAGCCAAAAGCCATATCCTGATTTATGAAGGCGGCGGAAAAGTATACGGAAAAATTGAAAAACTCCTCCGCAACAATGCCCCTACCCACTGCGACAAATGCCCCGGCGAACGCAAGGATCAGCCACTTGTAGGTATGATTCTTTTGGTCAACATGGTTCAAAAAGATGGTATGCTGCAATCGGGCGACATCCTCGATCCCGAAAAAGGCAAGTGGTACAGTTGCAAAATGTGGCTGAAAGACGGCGACCCGAATACTCTGGTGGTACGCGGGTACCTGGGGCCATTTTACCGCACGCAATACTGGACACGGGTGAAGTAAAAGGCTAGGGTTATTCCCCTAGCCATTCATAATAATTGTCGCGATGAATAACCTGTAATTCGTGTGCCGGGTAAGCCTGTGTAAAAGTTTTAGAAAACGTGGGTTTCGATTTCGAGGCCCACTTCATTTCATAAGCCCACATCTTTCCGTCTCGTTCTTCAATGTAGTCGATTTCCTGCTGATCCTGTGTGCGCCAAAAAAATGTATTGGCCTGTATACCTCGATAGTGCAACGCTTTTTTACGCTCGCTAATGAGCCAGTTTTCCCACAGGGCGTCTACATCCTGCCGTAATTCCAAGGGTTGAAATTGTGCAATGATGGCATTTCGCATACCATTATCGTAAAAGTAAATCTTTCGTTTGCGCTTCAGTTCCTTGCGCAAATTGCGGCTCAGCGGAGGCAACCTGAAAATTATAAATGTTTGCTCCAGTAAGTTGATGTAGTTCTCTACGGTTTGGTTATCCAGATCAACGATTTGCCCCAATTCATGGTACGACACCTCGCTTCCCACCTGGAACGCCAATGCCTGCAATAATCGAGTTAGTTTTTCAGGCTTTTGGATGCGTTCCCACATTAAAATATCTTTATACAAAAAACTATCCATCAACTGGGCCAATATCTCCTGCTCCCCATCAATATAATAGCCTTTCCACCGTTGAGCCTGCTTTGTATACGTTCTTCAAGAATACGTTTTATCATGATTTTGCGATTGCATTCGCAAAAATAACGTTATTTTTGCGAATGCAATCGCAAAAATCTGACAAAGATGTGCCTATAGCATATTGAACACCTTATTACAAGTAGCAGGTTACAGCCTTTAAACTTTCAATCTCTATTTTTTTTGCACTACTACTTGCACAGGTCAAGCATTCCTATTAATTTTGCCCCGCTTTAAAAGCGATTGGGTCATGGTGTAATGGTAACACAGCAGATTTTGGTTCTGTTATTCAGGGTTCGAGTCCTTGTGACCCAACAGAAAGCCTTCCTTCGGGGAGGCTTTTTTTGTTTAGAGGTGAGAAGTGGGAGGTGAGAAGTGGGAGGTGAGAAGTGAGAGGGCGTAGCATACACCTGATTACTCTTGGTATCCTGTAAAAGATTGCCAGGAGTAATCAGGTGTATGCTACGCCCTCTCACTTCTCGCCTCCCACTTCTCACCTCTTTCTAGTTCGGGCAAATTTTCTTCGTAGGAAAGTGCGCCGCCTTGGGCTTGTACGTCATATCCACTGCATCGGACTGTTCTACAATATCGATCGAACGCAGAGCAGTGTCTGCAGTTTCGACTTCTTTGCCTTGCAGGCGCTCCAGTTCGCGCTCGATGTCGAGCAAAGCGCTTTCAATATTGGGCAAAGGTCGGTGGATAATGTAACGAATTACGCCCTGGGGGTCGATAATCACAGCCAGTCGGTCGCAACCAGGCTGTGGCCGGCGGCCAGAAGCCAGGCCATACATACGTGCGATGCGAAAATCGAGGTCTTCCAGCACCGGCGCTTTCAGGTAAATGCCTATAAAACGCCGGGCCTTGTTCGACCAGTCGTTTTGCGAGATCGGTTCGTTGGAAAGGCCCAGGACTTTGGTATTCCGCTCGTGCAGCCAACGCTCTTTCATACCCAGAAAAGCAGAAAACATCGTCCAGGTAGACGTGAAATTGGCCGGGTGTGCAAAAAACACACACCAGCACCCGGCACTGTACGCCGGAAACTGAATCATACCCTTGTCCGTCGAAAATTCAAATGCCGGAGCCGGGTCGCCTACCTGTGGAAGATTTGGGTATGTATCTGACATGATATGCACGCTGAATAAGCGTTGCCAAAAGTACATGGTTTACACCACACTTGCTGCAATATTTGGCCTTGCGTCGGTTTTTAACACCAAAACGCAGCAATCACTGCCACTGAAGCCTGCTACGCTTCGCAGAATCCACTACTTTTGCCCGTTTTCAATCCGATAATTGCCATTCATGTTCAGAAATATTCTGGTTCTCGCATTTCTCCTGCCCATGCTCCTGCAAGCCCAACCTGTCAGTTATACCCCTGTTCGAAAGCCGTTGCCTACGGATGCCTGGACTTTCCGGCAAGCGCATACCAATGACTGGAAGCCCACTGCCGTTCCGGTCAGCGTACACACTGCTTTGCTGAAAAACGGGATGATCGAAGACCCTTTTTACCGCGACAACGAGGAAAAACTGCAATGGATAGAAAAGGAAGACTGGGAATTTCAGACCACTTTCGATGTGGAACCTGCCATTTTTCAAAAAAAACACATCGAACTGGTTTTTAAGGGCATCGACACCTATGCGCATATTTATGTGAACGACAGCCTGGTGCTGGAAACTGACAACATGTTCCGCACCTGGGACGTAGATGTAAAAAAATGGCTGAAACCCACCGGCAACGTCCTTCACATCTACTTTGAAAGTCCCCTGAAAAAAGTGGAGGAAGACTGGAAAAACCTGGGTTACGAACTTCCCGGCGGCATCCGCACGTTTTCGAGGAAGGCGCAGTTTCATTATGGCTGGGACTGGGGACCACGCTTTGTAGGCGCCGGCATTTTGCATGCGCCTGAAATACGCGCCTGGGATGATTTGCTGATTGAAAACATGTTTGTGACCACTCAAAGTGTCACGCCAGAACTGGCCAAAATGGTAGCGCGTTTCCGTTATCGTGCCGACGATGTTATTCCGGTGCTTGTTTCTACCCGCGATGGAAAAGGCGTTTCGCTGGAAGACCGAAAGTTCTACCCAGGCGTACATGAAGATTCCGTAACCTGGCAAATAGAAAACCCGAAACTATGGTGGTGTCAGGGCCTTGGAGAGCCAAATTTGTACGATTTTTCGCTCGAATTCAAGAAAAACGGGCGTGTTCTGGAAAAATCCTACGTGCGAACAGGTATTCGTACCATCGAATTGATCACGGATAAAGACGACAAGGGCGAAACCTTTTACTTCAAACTGAATGGCGTGCCCGTGTTTATCAAAGGCGCCAACTACATTCCGCAGGATATTTTTCAGGATCGCGTCACGCCGGCGCAATACGGCCGTACCATCAACGACGCCGTGGCAAGTGGCATGAATATGCTGCGTGTATGGGGTGGTGGCATTTATGAAGACGACCTTTTCTACGACCTTTGCGATGCAAAAGGCATTATGGTTTGGCAGGATTTTATGTACGCCTGCGCCATGTATCCGGGCGGTGGCTCCTTTTTAAAAACGGCGGCCAAAGAAGCGCTCCAACAAATCGAACGCCTGCGCCAACACCCCTGCATAGCCCTGTGGTGTGGCAACAATGAAAACAACGAAGCCTGGAATAACTGGGGCTGGCAAATGCAGTTCAACGAAGCCCAGCGCACCCACCTGTGGCGCGAATACAAAATCCTCTTCAACGACCTGCTGCCCACCTACGTTGCCAACGATGGCGGCCAGGTACCCTATTGGGAAAGTTCGCCTCGATTCGGGCGCGCCAATCCCAAATCCAATACGGAAGGTGATAGTCACTACTGGGGAATCTGGCACGATGAAGAGCCTTTTGAAGAGTTCAATAAAAAAGTGCCGCGTTTTATGAGCGAATACGGCTTCCAGAGTTTTCCGGAATGGCGCACCATACAATCGTTTACCCTGCCGGAAGACCGCAAACTGGAAAGCAAGGTGATGTTGCTGCACCAGAAACACCCGCGTGGCAACGCCTTGATAGCCGAATACATGAAACGCGATTACAAAGTGCCCGATGGTTTTGAAGATTTTGTGTACGTGAGCCAGTTGCTACAGGCAGAAGGCATGCGTGTGGGCATCGAGGCGCATCGCCGCAACAAACCATACTGCATGGGTACCCTGTACTGGCAACTGAACGACGTGTGGCCAGTGGCGTCCTGGTCGAGCATCGACTGCTTTGGCCGCTGGAAAGCCTTGCATTATTACGTTCGGGAAGCCTACAGCCCACTGGCCGCACTGCCGCTGCTCGACAACGATACGCTTAGCATTTATGGTGTGAATGACCATTTACAGGCCGATACGGTCGACTTGCGCGTGCGCGGGCTACTTTTTGACGGTAAAGTGCTGAGTGAAACCACACTTACAGGCCTTTCGCTGCGCCCCGATGCCAGCATGCTACTTTGGAAAGACGCTTTGAAAAATGTCGTGGACGGGCGAAAGGTAGAAAATGTTGTGGTAGAAATCATGCTGTCGAAAGGCGGGAAAACCCTGTATCGGCGCCTCTACTACCCTGCTTCGCCCCGAAAACAGAAACTGCCTCACCCGGACTTCACCCTGACGGCCACCCGCAATGAAAAAGGCTATCAGATTGATATTCAATCTGATAAACTGGCTAGAAACGTACTCATTGAGACCGATTCCGACGGTTTTTTCAGTGACAACTACTTTGACCTCCTACCCGATGAGCGCAAAAGCATCCAGTTCGATACCAAAGCCGAACTGGACGTGAAAAACGCTTTCCGCGTAAAAAGTTTGGTAGATACAATGCATTGATAACGATCTTCGCGGCGATGAACGGTTCTCGATTCTACAGGAATCCCTGGGGGTGGCTGGGCACAGCATTGCTCGCTGTGCTGTTGCGTGGCTTGTGGCTCGACGTGATGGACGTGGATGCATCACAATACGCATCTATTGCTATGGAAATGAGTCGCAACGGCTCGTGGCTGGAGGTAAAACACCGCATGAATGATTACCTTGACAAGCCGCCGCTGCTTTTCTGGACCTCCGCAGCGTCTTTCCTCCTGTTTGGCTTAAAAACCTGGGCATACAAGTTACCTTCTGTGCTCGGGGCAGTCGGAGGCATTTATGCTATCTATCGTTTTTGCCTGATTTTTTACAACCGACAGACAGCACGGCAGGCGGCCTTTATCCTGGCTTCCAGCATGGGTTTTATCGTACTGTGCAACGACGTGCGCACCGATACCCTCTTATTGGGTACTACCTCTCTGGCCCTCTGGCAATTGGCGGCATACCTGGAAAAAAAGCGCTGGACAAACCTGTTGGGCGCTTTTTTCTGGATTGGCTGTGCCATGCTGGCCAAAGGCCCTATTGGGCTGGTGATGCCTGTACTGGCAGCGGGGACGCACTTGTTGCTCCGGCGCGACTGGGCCAATATCTTTCGCTGGCAATGGCTGGCAGGCCTGGTTATCACGGCCCTGGTACTGCTCCCCATGTGCTGGGGCCTGTACCATCAGTTTGATTTGCACCCGGAAAAAGCGGTCAACGACCGAATCAGCACTTCGGGGCTATATTTTTACTTCTGGGAACAGAGTTTTGGCCGCATTACAGGCAACAACGTATGGCGCAACAACGCCGGCCCGTTTTATTTCCTGCATGTGTACCTCTGGGCGTTTTTGCCCTGGGTATTGCTCGTTCCTGCGGCTTTGCTGTATTCGATAAAACTGGCCTGGCAAAAAGTTTTTCATTTTCGGGTAGCACACATGCCGGAAGCGTTTTCGCTGGGCGGTTTTTTGCTCACTTTTATTGCCCTCTCTTTGTCGAAATACAAATTGCCGCACTACATTTTTATCACCCTGCCCTGGGCGGCTGTTATGGTAGCACATTGGCTGAATATGGAAAAAAAAGAGGGACGTGGGCCGGTTTTTGGTGTTTTGGTGGGCTATTTCACCTTTTTACTCGCGCTGACAACGGCATTCCTGCTAGTTGGGTTTGTTTTTCCCGGAAATATGATGGCCTGGCTGATACTGACGGCAGGAACGATTTTTTTGCTGACCCGAATTGTGAAAAATCCTTTGCGTATTACATCGGATCAGTTTGTTCAACGGGGACTCATGGTGTCTTTACTGGCAGGTTTTGTGCTAAATTTTCATTTTTATCCGCATTTGCTGCCATTTCAAAGCACCTCCAATATGGGGCATTTCATACAAAAAGCAGGCATTCCCGGAGATCGGGTCGCATTTTTCAAACGCCACGGACATGCCCTCGATTTTTACAGTCAAACCATTTCGCAACGAATCGACAGTACGGCGCAAATCCGGAAAATCGTACATGATTCCGGCCACCTGTGGGTGTACACCAATCTAAAAGGCAAACAGGAAATCGATCAGGCACAAATTCCCTATGAAATCGTGTATGAAATGGGCCATTTTCAGGTGGCCTTGCTCAACGGGCGTTTTTTGAACCCCGCTACCCGCCTGGAAAGCCTGGAGCCCGTGTGGCTACTAAAGTTTTGAAGTATTGTCTCCTCCTTTAAACCAACTGGAGTAAAAGACGTAATTGTTGGCGATCCGCAGCACTTCGCCTTTAAAAAGTTCGGGCGTCATTTCCTTCACGCGTCGGGCAGGAACACCGGCATAAACGCCGCCGGCATGACACACCGTTTTTTCCAGTATCACGGCGCCGGCAGCAATCAGGCAATTTTCTTCCACCACGGCTTCATCCATCACAATGGCGCCCATACCGATGAGCACATTGTCGTGCAGCGTACAGCCATGCACCAGCGCGCGGTGGCCGATGCTTACATTGTTGCCAATGGTCGTACCACATTTCTGGTAGGTACAGTGCAAAATAGCGCCGTCCTGAATGTTGACTTTATTGCCAATGCGGATAAAATTGACGTCCCCACGAAGAACGGCCTGAAACCACACCGAGCACTGGTCGCCCAGTACCACATCGCCCACAATAGTGGCATTTTCGGCCAGAAAACAATCTTCGCCTATTTGTGGAACAATTCCATGACAGGGTAAAATCAGTGCCATGCGTTTTTATTCATGTTTATTTGAGTGAATGTACATCTTGTAAAAGAAAGCCCTGAACAAGGTCAGGCCAAGGATACTGCCAAAAGAGTTAGCCAGCATGTCGTCGATTTCATAAAAACGACCAGGAATAAATGCAAATTGCACAAACTCCATTAAAACGCCATAAAATATTGAAATACAGGCAATTGCAACAAGAGTCTTATTGCCCGGTGTTCCTTTAAACTTCAAATATCCGTGCAACAATAGCCAGGTAAATATCCCGTAGACACCCGCATGAGCCAGTTTGTCCATCGAAAACAGGTTGAACGATGGCAGTTGCACATTGGGCATCACGGAAAGAATTGTAATAATCACCAGCCACAGCAGTGCCGGCCAGTACGCCTTCATCATCTTACAGAACTCCTTTTCGTTTCATTTTGTAGTAGTGTACGCCGGCGCCGAATACCCAGCCTTCTTTACCCGATTTGGTACGCACTTTTACCCAGTGATCGGTTACTTTTTCAAGCCCCAGGCTAATTTCTTCTGTTTTCTCGCTTTTTTTATTCAAAAAGTACACTTCTTCATATAATTCCAGCGTAGCCACTACCTCACCTTTCAGTCCGGGTTGTTTGCGCAATTTGAGTCCGTCGATGGTGACGTACAGGCTCGAATATTTCGCACTGCTTGTGCTACTGCTACTGGAAGCAGCCGGAGCAGCAGGTTTGGGCTGCGTTTCGTTGCTCAGCGTTGGGCGGGAAGGGCGTGTGCCTGGTACAGTGGAAGTAGAAGGCGTAGTGGTGGTTGGGGTGGTTTGCTGTACCGGTTTTGGGCTCGGGGCTGGCATTTGAGGTGTTTCAGCGGTTGTGGTGGCGGCAGGCACGCGAATGGTATCGTGTCGAACGGGCCGGTCTTCATTTTCTTCATCAGTTGTTTCAGTGACACGCCGTACCAGATCCGAACGACGGGAAGAGCACTTGGAAATGCCCCAAAGAACAACACAACCTAAAAAAACCAGGATAATCAAAGATTCAATGCGTGGGAGTTTCATGGTTAAACGCTTGATTTCTTATTTTTACGGGATAAAACTACGGGAAAAAAAGACAGTATCCCGTTATCATCACGCTTCGTATTCCAAAATTTATGTCTGATAATCTGCTATACCAAATAGCGCTTACCCTTGTGCCCCAGGTAGGCGCCATGACAGCGAAAAACCTCGTCAGTTATTGCGGTAGCGCCGAGGCTGTTTTTAAGGCTTCGCGCCGCGAATTGCTCAAAATACCGGGCATCGGCTCGGTGGTCACCAACTCCATTCTTCATTCATCTGTATTGCCTTCCGCTGAACAGGAAATGGTTTTCCTGGAAAAAAATGGCGTGCAGGCGGTATTCTACACCGATGAGCACTACCCTTTCAGGCTGAAACAATGCCCTGATGGCCCGGTTTTGCTGTTCTTCAAAGGCTCGTCGCTTTCACTGCTCAACTACGAACGTATAGTGGCTATTGTAGGCACCCGCCAGCCCAGCGACTACGGAAAGTCGGCCTGCGAAGAGATGGTGGAAGGCCTAAAAACATATAACACGCTGATTATTAGTGGGTTAGCGTACGGTATTGACATTTCTGCGCACCGTCAATCATGTGCGTTGCAAGTGCCGAATATCGGCATCCTGGGGCATGGACTGGGAAGCATCTATCCAAGCCAGCACAGAAGTATTGCCCTGAAAATGATAGAAAATGGCGGACTGCTTACCGAGTATGTTCACGGCGCCAAGCCCGACCGGGAACATTTTCCGATGCGCAACAGGATCATTGCAGGCATGTGCGACGCCCTGATCGTAATAGAAACCGCCGCCTCAGGTGGATCCATGATTTCTGCCCAACTGGCCGTCGATTACGCGCGCGACCTTTTTGCCATACCAGGCCGCACCAATGATTCAAAAAGTATTGGTTGCAATTACCTCATTCAAAATGGTAGTGCCCGGCTTACCATGTCGGCCGCCGATGTAGCAGAATCTATGGGCTGGGAAGAATTTGGCAAAACCAGCCCGCGCCAAACACAACTGCTGCTCGATTTGTCGCTTCAAGAATCAACCTTGCTCGAAAAAATAAAACAGCATCCGGAAATCGCCATCGATCAACTTACCCTCTCGATGCAAATGCCACCGGGTGAACTGGCGTCGGCACTACTCGGGCTGGAGTTCAAAGGCGCTATTCGCACCCTACCGGGAAAAAGATATATCGTTATGGGCTGATCAAATGAACTGAAGCAGGTCAAACTTCTGACCCAGTACCTTTTCTGCATCTGCATCCAGCCAGCCATGCAGCAGGGTGGCGTATACCTGTCTGAAATCGATTTTGTATTTTAAATCGCCATCGTCCAGATCGCTCAAATCGGGCAGTGGATTTAAAAGGCCTTTTTCCCGAAGCGCGCCGCCCAGAAAAATCATGTTGTTGGCAGTGCCATGATCGGTTCCACCGGAGGCATTTTGCGACACACGGCGGCCGAACTCGGAAAATGTAGCCAGCAACACGTCATTCCATTTGCTGTTGGTTTTCATATCCTTGATAAAAGCAGCCAGTGCATCGTTCATTTCCTGAAAAAGGCGTTTTTGCTGGCCTTCCTGATTGATATGGGTATCAAAACTGCCCAACGACACGTAATAAACGGATGTGTCGGTATCGGCCAGTATGAGCGAAGCAATCGTTTTCAGTTGTTTGCCCAGGCCTGTGGCGGGGTATGCAGAAGAGATAGGTTTTCGCCTGCTTTGCTCATACAGGTAATCGGCCGAAGAAAGTGTTTCTGCCATGGTTTTGTACAGATAAGCCACTGGCGCTTCTGCTTCTATATGCTGATGAGCGGCTGAATAATCGGCAAAATACTGGCTGTGTGCGCTTTCATACAGGCGTTTTGGGTCTTGCAATGCCAGGCCCTTTCGTTGTTCGCCCTTGAGAGCAAAACTCAGCGTGTCGTCTATTTCTATGGCTGCCGATGGCCTGCCGGCGCATTGGGCATCCAGGTAACGGCCAATCCAGCCTGTTTGCCAGTATTCGGAAGCCGCGCTCGCCGAATGCCAGATATCCATACTTCTGAAATGAGAGCGATCGGGATTGGGATAACCCACGCTGTTGAGCACTGCCATTTCTCCCTGATCGTACGCATTTTTCATGGCAGTAAGCACGGGGTGCAGGCCCGCCTCGTCGCCGAGGGCCAGCGATGTTTCACGTGGAACAGCGATGCGTTTGCGTTCCCTGTAATAAATATCATTGCGTACGGGAATGACGGTGTTGAGGCCATCGTTGCCTCCGCTCATTTGAAGTACGACCAGTACTTTACCGTTGGGGGCAAGGGTGTTTTTCCCTTCAACGGCTTTCAAAAATTGAGGTACAAACAACGATGCCGTTGCCAAGGAACCTGCTTTGAGGAAATCTCTTCTTTTAATCAGCATATTGAAAGGATATTAGCACAATTGATATTCCGGCGTTGCCATCAGGCGAATCATGGCCGTTTTGATATAACTCGCCCTGTCGTGCCGATCTGTATATTGTTCGAGCACGTTCAAGGGCACTTTTGCATCCGTTTGCCACAGGTATTCAGCAAGGGCGGGAATAATATTGTTTTCTTTCAGTCTTGAAAATTGTTTCAGCACTGGTTGCCAGTCTACATCGGCTCCGAGCAAACGCCGTTGATTTGCGTTTTTCATGCCCATTTGTTGATCATCATCGTCTTTGGTTTCCACATCCAGATCACCTTTGTCAACGATGAGTTGAGGAATACGAAGCCGAAGCATCAGCGAACTGCTGTCGATCCAGGCTTTTCCGCCTGGCCATCCCGCTACATTGGGTGGAAAAAAGAGGATTTGATCGAGTGCGCGTTGCAATTTCAACTGGACTTGCGGGTCTTCCAGTTCCATGGGTAGTACGCGTCGGATACCGATCCAGTATTCTACCGGCGATTTGATATGGTTGCCCATGTTCTCGGGCGCATAAAACCAGTCGCTACGAACGATGTCTTCCAGCAGGCGCAGGATTTTGTAATCCGATTCGTAAAAACGATCGCCCAGCCACTTAATTCTTTCTTCTGGTATCAGCGTATCGTTTACAAAGAATTTGTATGCCTTGCGGGCGATGAAATACGCTGTTTCGCGTTTTTCGAGCAAAATATCAATGATGTCGTCGCCATCGAATTTGCCGGTTTTGCCCAATACCGTTTTTTCGTCTTTGTCGTGGTCGAAGGTCCTGAAAACAAAATCGCCATTGAGTTTGAAATTCCAGCCGGTAAAGGCGCGTGCGGCTTCTTTCACATCGTGCTCGGTATAATGGCCACGCCCCATAGTGAAAAGTTCCATGACCTCCCTGGCGAAGTTTTCATTGGGATGCTGTTTTTTATTCTGTTGATTGTTTAGAAAAGCAATCATGGCAGCGCTTTTGGACACGCCTCGCAGCAAGTCGCGAAAATTGCCCAGTGCATTTTGCCGGATAATATGCAGCAATTGCTGCTGGTACAGGATATTGATATTTCGGCTGGCAAAGTGGCCATGCCAGAAAAGGGCCATTTTTTCACGTAGTTGTGCCTGTGTACGCGTCATTTCTTCCAGCCACAGCAGGTTGAGGTTGCGTAGGTCGTCTCGGCTTTGCTCGCGGATTCGTTTTTTTTCAGCCTGATCGAGTTCGCGGCGCTCCATACGCCCGATTTCTCCAATGCCCATCAGAAGGCCTTTTATTGCGCTGTCGGCAATATCGAAATACTCCGGCTCAATGGCTGAATCGTCTTTCATTTTAGGCCACCACGCGTTTTCAGGCAGTGCGATCCACTTATCCCAACTTTGTGTACGCGGCCCGAAGCCCATACGCCAGAGCAAATGTTTGAGTTTTTGCATCTTTTTTTCCATGTCGTTGTTATAGTCGCGTATGAATGAGCAATTACTTGTTTGGTTGTCGGTTGATAAAAGACGACAAAGCAGGCCCGATGTTTAATCCCTTAACGAATGTTTATCATTTGCTCATCTCTCCTTTTTATTGCCACAGCGTGGAGCATAGGTGTTTTTACACTAAATGCTTGAAACATGAAATGTTAATCTTGTGACTTTTCGACCAAAAAACGTCCGAAAAGCACCTTTCCCTAAAAAAACAGGAACTTTTTTCACGCTGCCTCTTGCGCCGAGTATTAACAAAATCTTAAATTGCAGCTCTTTTCATCCAGAAGGGCTGAGCCTATTCCTTCAGGTGATATTTAATCCTGCCTGGTTTCCGAAAGTTCGGTCAACCCAACCCGGTAATCTGATTGTTCATACATCCTGCTTTTTTAACCCAACAATCGATTTAGATGTATTCAACAATGAGCGCCGGATTTGATAACAAAAATTTGCGAATGAGCGACTTACACACGAATCTTACCCTTACGTCCGATCCCCAAAGTGTATCCAGAGTCGAACCATTTGTACATGACGTAGCAACGCGCTACAAACTTTCATCATGCACTCATGGCAATATCCTTGTCAGCCTCACAGAAGCAGTTACAAATGCCATTCTTCATGGAAACGGTGGCGACTGTTCGAAAACAGTGAGTATTTCCCTTCGCCATCAGAGAGACGCGCTTTCCATCCGCGTTTCGGATGAAGGCCCAGGGTTCGACCCACAAGATGTACCGGATCCCACTAATTCTGAATGTTTGGATAAATGCGGCGGCCGGGGAATTTTTCTAATGCGCAACCTGAGCGACGAATGTCGGTTTACGCGCGGAGGCAGTACCGTTGAAATGCGTTTCAAAATATAGGATTACTGCCAGTGCTTTTTGAATTCAATCTTTAATCGGGGGTTCCCGATTTTCATTTTCGATAAAACATGAGCTATCACTCCGTTGTCAGCGGGATTTGTGGTGGCTCATGTTTTTTATTTAATGTTACCAATTACCGCCCAGTCTGGTTATGGAATTTCCGGAATTTCCCACTGATGAAACACCTGAAGGGAACGAGGTGTTTTTTCATTTTGAAGATGTTCAATTTGACATCCCTGACGAACCGCTCATCAAGGAATGGCTGATCGATGTGGCCCGACAAGAAGACACACCTTTTTATGAGGTAAACTATATTTTTTGCTCGGATGAGTATTTGCGCCAAGTCAACATCGAATACCTCGACCACGATTACTACACTGACATTATTACTTTCCCTCAGGAAGAAGATGCTGTATACGGCGACATGTATATCAGTTCGGAACGTGTCGTTGAAAATGCACAAAACAATGGTGTTTCTTTCCAGCAGGAGTTATGCCGTGTCATGGTACACGGGGTGCTTCACATGATCGGATACGGTGATAAAACTCCGGAGGAAGAAAAGACGATGCGCGAAAAGGAAAACGTTTACTTACAGTTGCTGGCCGGCAAACTACACAACTAACCCCGGGCTGGCTCCTTCATTTACAGGTGTATGACTTTAGTTCAGATGACCCGGATTTTTTGGTTTTGGATAGCCTTCGTCTGCATGACTGGCACTGTGTATTCACAGGATTTTATCCTGGAAAAACTACCCGATTTTATCAATTCAGCGTACGAGGAAATTTCCCCTGTACCGGGCAGGGATGGCAAAACCCTGTTTTTTACAAGAGTAGGGTACCCGGAGTTCGACCACACGTTGCTTATTGATTCCGTCGATCAGTATAAAGAACTTTCTGCCACCGCCTACAATACGCTGCTGGCACAAGTGTACACGGAAATCAATGGAAAAACGGTGTCCAACCCGGTTCGTTCCGGCTTCAACCAGGATATATGGATGGCACAGGGCGACTCTGTCGGGCAGTTCGTCAAAGTCTTGCACCCGGGATTCCCTTTAAACAATGCCTTACCCAACAGCCTCGTTGCCGCTACCCCTACGCCGGGCGCTTATTATGTTATCAACCAATATCCCCGTCGTGGCGGTTTGAGTAAAGGGTTTTCTGTGATTCAGCAGAATCCGGATAGTACAGGGGGCTGGTCTTTACCCGAACCTGTAGAAATCAAAGACTATTACACCATCACTTCAGATGTAAGCCTAACCATGAGTTTCGACGGAAAAGTGCTCATCCTGTCGGCAACCCGGTTCGACTCAAAGGATATGGACCTGTACGTGTGCTTCCGCGAAGGCAAACACCAATGGAGTGCCCCGCAGCACCTGGGTTATCTGGTAAATTCTGTGCGCCGAGAAACAACGCCGTTTTTATCTGAAGACAACGAGACCTTGTTCTTTTCGTCTAACCGTGGAGAAAGTTCGGGCGGCAATGACATCTTCATGTGCAAACGGCTGGACGATACCTGGGTACATTGGACGACGCCTGTACGCCTTATTGAACCTATTAACTCAGCGGCTGACGAAAGCCAGCCCTATTTCAACATGACTTCTGGATACTTGTATTTTACTTCACGACGGGGTGGAAACAGTGATATTTATCGGGTTCAGATAGCGCCACCCCAGCCCACCGAAATTGAAGTGATCGGCCGCGTCTTAAACAGAAAGACTGGCGCCCTGATGAAAAACGTGAGCGTACAATATGGCACTGCCGACAACAGCGAACCCTCACATAGTATCCGTTCTGACAATGGTGCGTTTCGACTGAAGATACCAAAGGGTATTGCATTTGCAATTACACCTTCCAAACCGGCATTCTGGGGCGAAACAGATACCATCATGTTTCGCCGCGACCATTATTATTTCCAGGAGCATTACATTGATCTTTATCTGGATCCGGCAGAAGTAAACGAGCGAATTCCCCTGCACGCAATCTTTTTCCAGCAATCCAAGGCACTTATTCTGGAGAGTTCGTATCCGGAACTGGAGCGTTTGTATGCCGTATTGCAGGAGAATCCGGCACTGGAAATTCGTATTGAAGGCCATACCGACAATGTAGGAAAAGCAGAAGACCTGCTCCGTTTATCTGAAGAACGGGCTGCTGCCATACGAGATTACCTTATTCAGAAAGGAGTTGCGTCGGGGCGGATAAGTATTGTAGGGCATGGGCCCAAATACCCTTTGACTGATAACACGACCGATGACCTGCGTCGGCAAAACCGCCGTGTAGAAATTGTCATCACAAAAATATAGCGCTCGCTTGCCCGCACCAGATTTACCTTTTCATTGCACTTCATTCATTCAGTAAAAAACGAATCGTACCCATGCAGTTTTACAGTACCAACACCCCTGCCCTGCGCGCAAGTTTGCAAGAAGCCATATTCAAAGGTTTGCCCGACGATAATGGTCTTTATATGCCCGTTGAAATTCCACGTCTGCCGGATTCGTTTTTAAAAAACCTGGGCAACTATTCTTTTCAGGAAATTGCTTTTGAGGTAGCCAATGCACTTTTACATGAAGACATCCCTGCTAATGATTTAAAGAAGATCATTGATACCGCCATTGATTTCCCGGCGCCGGTAGTACAACTGGATGATAACACCTGCGTACTGGAATTATTTCACGGGCCGTCTTTGGCCTTCAAGGATTTTGGAGCGCGTTTCATGGCGCAAACCATGTCGTATTTTAACCGTTCGGAGGACAAACAGTTGGTCATCCTGGTAGCCACATCCGGCGACACAGGCGGGGCAGTGGCCGCCGGGTTTTACAAAACACCGGGCATCCAGGTAGTGATCCTGTACCCTTCCGGCAAAGTAAGCCCCTTGCAGGAAAAGCAACTTACGGCCCTGGGGCATAATATCACCGCGCTGGAAATAGATGGTACTTTCGACGACTGCCAGGCACTGGTGAAAAAAGCCTTTCTGGATCAGGAAGTAACACGTTCGGTGCGTCTCAGTTCGGCCAATAGTATCAATATCGCCAGGCTTATTCCGCAGTCATTCTACTACTTCGAGGCATACAAACAGGTTGTGCATCAAGGCAGGCCTGTCGTTTTTTCGGTACCTTCTGGCAACTTCGGCAACCTTACCGCAGGACTTCTGGCTCAAAAAATGGGATTACCTATTGAGCATTTTATTGCGGCTACCAATGCCAATGACGTTGTGCCTGAATACCTGAACACAGGCGCCTACACTCCCCGGCCATCTCAACGCACTTTATCGAACGCTATGGATGTAGGTGCGCCTTCCAACTTTGCTCGCATGCTCGACCTGTATTGTTCCACGTGGAACAATATGCGGAACGACATCAGCGGCTATGGATTTAGCGATGCAGCCACAGTGGAGGCCATGAAAGAAATACATACAAAGTACAACTACGTGATTGACCCGCACGGCGCTGTAGGCTACCTGGCACTAAAGAAGTACCAGGAGTCACATCCCGATCACTTAGGTATCATACTGGAAACAGCCCATCCTTCCAAGTTTATAGAAGACGTGGAAAGTATTCTGGAAAAACAAGTACCCATTCCTGAAAGGCTGGCGGTGTTGCACGATGCACAGAAAGTGTCGGTAAATCTGAGTACACAATACGACAACTTCAAGACCTGGTTGCTGGAGCACTTTTAAAGTGTATCTGAAAACCATGCCGTCTTATCCCTTGTTTTAATTGCCGGGATGCAATAAGACAACACGCTTTCAATGTTCCACGTGGAACATTGAAAGCGTAAAAAAAACTGTCCATGTTCCTTGAAGTAGCGGCATCTCCCCTACTTTTGCGGGACTCTTCAAAACACCATTCCATACCAAACCTGTTCCACCACTCTAATAATTTTCACACATGACATACGACGTTACCGTCATCGGCTCAGGGCCGGGAGGATATGTTGCTGCTATTCGTTGCGCCCAATTGGGAATGAAAACTGCCTTGATTGAACGATACACTGTACTCGGTGGCACTTGCCTGAATGTGGGTTGCATTCCTTCAAAGGCATTGCTGGATTCCTCCGAGCATTTTCACAATGCCGATAAAACTTTCAAAACACATGGCATTACCATAAAGGATTTGAAAGTAGATATGCCTCAAATGATCAAGCGCAAAAAAGATGTTGTGCTCGAAAACAATAAAGGCATTGAGTTTTTGATGAAGAAAAATAAGATCGATGTCTATCACGGACATGGTTCTTTCATCAATAAAAATCGTATCCGTATTACCTCTCAGGAAATTACGGAAATCGATACGGAGCGTGTCATCATTGCTACGGGTTCAAAGCCTATTGTGCCGGCTGCTTTTAACTATGACAAGCAAAGGGTCATCACTTCTACCGAAGCACTCAATCTGGAAAAGGTACCTGGCAGCATGGTGATTATCGGCGGTGGCGTAATCGGTCTCGAACTTGGAAGTGTGTATGCCCGACTGGGTACAGAGGTGCATGTAGTGGAATATCTGGATCGCATCATCGCAGGCATGGACGCCGACTGCAGCCGCGAACTTCAAAAAAGTTTGAAAGGGTTGGGAATGCAGTTTCATCTCCGGCATGCCGTCACCGAAGTGACACCATCCAAAACGAAAGTAAAGGTGGTAGCGAAAAGCCGCGACGATGAATCCAAAACGCTTTCCTGGAATGTCGACTACTGCCTGGTTGCGATTGGCCGCCGACCTTACACCGACAACCTGGGGCTTGAAAATATCGGTATCACCCTGGATGAAAAAGGCCGCATTCCGGTAGACCAACATTTGCAAACTTCCGTGCCCGGTGTGTACGCAATTGGCGACGTGATCCAGGGAGCCATGCTGGCGCACAAAGCAGAAGAAGAAGGTGTATTTGTAGCCGAAACAATGGTCGGCCAAAAACCGCACATTAACTACAACCTGATACCTGGCGTGGTATATACCTGGCCAGAGGTGGCAAGCGTAGGTTATACGGAAGAACAATTGAAAGAAATGGGGACGCCTTACAAGCCCGGAAAATTCCCATTTCGTGCATTGGGCCGCGCCCGCGCTTCGATGGACCTGGATGGCATGGTGAAGGTGCTGGCACACAAAGAAACCGATGAAATTCTCGGCGTCCACATTGTAGGCGCTCGTGCAGCCGATATGATTGCAGAAGCCGTAGCCCTGATGGAATTCCGTGCATCCGCAGAAGATGCTGCTCGGATGAGCCATGCACATCCAACTTACACCGAGGCTTTCAAAGAGGCTTGCCTGGCTGCGACAGCCAACAGGCCTATTCACGTGTAAATAGGCATAATCTATTGATTATCAATCACATATGACAAAAAAAGCGATTCACGGGCTCGTGAATCGCTTTTTTATTATACTTAAAACATTGGAAATCAGGCAACTGTATTCTTTTCCGATACTTCTTTTAAAAATCCGTCGAGAATAGCATTAAAGTCATCCGGTTTTTCCATCATGGGGGCATGGCCGCATTCGTCGAGGAAGTATAGGCGGGAATCAGAAATGAGTTCGTGAAATTTTTCTCCTACGAACGGCGGCGTGACAGCATCCTGCTTGCCCCAGATAAGCAAGGTAGGCGCTTTTATATTGTGCAATTTATCGCCCAGGTTATGGCGTACAGCCGACTTGGCGGTTGCCACTACACGGATGGCTTTGTTGCGGTCGTTGACAATATCAAACACCTCATCGACCAGTTCCTTACTGGCAACAGCCGGATCGTAAAATGTTTCGGCAGTTTTGTTTTTGATGTATTCGTAATCACCTCGTTTCGGGAAGGCCGTACCGAAGGCGCTTTCAAATAATCCGGAACTGCCGGTAAGCGTAACAGATGCGATACGCTCAGGATGAGCCACAGCATACAACAAAGCGACGTGCCCGCCCAGGGAATTGCCCAAAAGATGCACCTTGTCATATCCTTTGTATTCCACAAATTTGGTAGTGAAATCAACCAGCCCCATAACGGATACCTGAAAAATAGGCATCTCGTAAATAGGCAGCAGCGGCACTACCACGTTGTAGCGATCTGAAAAATGATCGATGATTCCCTGAAAATTGCTCAATGCTCCAAACAATCCGTGCAGGAGAAGCAATGTTTCGCCCTGTGTTCCGGATTCGATATAACGGAAACCGTTTTCTTCTTTAGTTGATAAAGTCATTCGTTGTGGTTCGATATAAGATGTGCAAAAATAGCAAAAACCGCCAAACTAAATCATTTGTAGAAAATGAGGCTCAACAGCATAGAGTCTGCGGGCAAAAGCAATGCAATCAGTTTTTTGTATCAAAAGTCAATTTGTAGTGATACGTCACAAACAACAGGATAGCCAGAAGTACGATAGCGCCTGCCTGGTGCAATACGCCCAATACCACAGGAATTCCGCCGTTGCAGTTGATCAGGGTAAATATACCAAGCAATACCTGAATACCCAGCATACTCAGCAATGCAATTGTTCCTGAACGCAATGCAGGCGCCTTCCGCGTATCCGCAGCCGTACGCCACACAAAATAAATCATCAAACCAGAAAGCAGGTAAGCCGTGTTGCGATGCAAAAACTGAATCAGGGTTGGCATAAAAATATCGCTGTCATAATGCTGAAAATTTTCAGCAGTCCAGTTTGCAGTATCCAGCAACAAGGCCGGCAGATAACTTCCATGCATGTCAGGCCAGGTTGGGTACGACAAGCCGGCTTTGGTGCCCGACATCATGGCGCCCAATGCAATTTGTACAAATGCCACGCCGACCATTGTCCACAAAAATGCAAGCCCGTTCTTTTTCATTACATCGGCTGACTTGCGTATGCCTTCGGGCTTAAAAGCAATAAACGTCGTCCAAAGCAAGTAGGAGAAAATGATGATAGCCATACACAGGTGCAAAGTCAGGTTGTAGGCATTTACCCAGGGGCGTTTAATCAGTCCGCTGGCTACCATGATCCATCCGAAAAAACCTTCCAGGCCGGCCAGTGCTACTACGATCAGGAGTCTGGGGAGCAGGCGCTTTGAAAACATGCCTTTCATCAAAAACCAACCAAATGGAATGATAAAGACCAGAAACATGAGCCGGGCCCACAGTCGATGGAAGTATTCCCAGAAGTAAATAAACTTGAATGCATCCAGGCTCATTCCCTGATTGATCTTATGGTACTGAGGCGTCTGTTGGTACAGTTCGTAGGCCGACTGCCAGGCGGCTTCCGAAAGAGGCGGCAGGGTACCTGTCACAATCTCCCAGCGCGTGATGCTCAATCCGCTGCCCGTGAGCCTTGTAATGCCTCCCAATGCAATTTGAATTAAAATCATGACCAGCCCGGTGATGAGCCATATTTTAACCGCGCGAGGAATAGCGGTGTCTTCTGAAAATCGAAACATCAGAAATGGATTTTTTGATTCGATGAATTTTGACACAAAAATAGAACGTTTGATTCGGCTACTTTCGAAAGGGTGATACCCCTTTATTAATTTTAGATGATTTTAAATTAAAAACCTGCGGCCATCATCAGGGGTGTTAGTTTGTGGAAAACCTCATAACTGCACATACATTCCTCCAGGCTACCATTAGTTACCACCTTTTTCTACAGGTTATGTGGAAAAAGGGGCCTTTGTAATCAGTATTTTGTGAAGTTGTTCACAGTATTTCGCAAAAATGTTGAAAAACACAGCGTTTGTCGTTTCTCCAGCCCTTGTGTTGTTAACTACCGTTTGCAACGGAGCCGTTACAAACAGCGCGATCGTTGAAACCTGCTCATGTGTATAAATTCTCCGTCCTGATGTGAATGACAGTTAATGAAACACAGGGTTTTCCACATACGTGTATTGGTTTTATGCTGTTCATTTTCAGTTTTATAGACATGTTATTATTTGTTATGTTTATAACTGTTTCAAACAAGAAGTTGGCTTACTGAAAACGTTCAAAATGAAGAAATTGTAAATTTTTACCTCCTGACAGCAGAATAAAACTTCGCGTTGCGGGGGAGAACATTTTCATTTATACTGTGTTTTTTAAAACAAAATCCACATTTCACATCCTTATGTGCGGTCGTTACTCCTTCGCGCCTACCAAAAAGCAAAAAGCCCAACAACTGGATGCTTTGAAACAGCCCCCAGTGTGGAAAATTCGTTTCAACCTGGCGCCTACCCAATCGGCTTATGTTATTGCAAATAACAATCCTGCCGAGATCAGGGAAATGAACTGGGGGCTGGTTCCTTCCTGGAGCCGGAATGGTGTGAACAATGGAAAACTGATCAATGCCCGCTCCGAAACCATTTTTGAAAAACCCTCCTTCCGCGAAGCCGTTTTCAGCAGGCGCTGCCTTGTGCCGGCAGACAGTTTTTATGAATGGCGCAAAGAACCCGACGGGCGAAAACTTCCCTATCGCATTTTCCTGAAAAATGGCGACTTGCTCATGATGGCAGGAATTTGGGAACAGTGGGGAGGTGGTACCAACGTACAACATACGTTTTCCATTCTTACCACCGGGCCCAATACTGAAATGGCGTCGCTGCACAATCGAATGCCGCTCATTTTGCCAACAGAAACGGCACAGCAAAAATGGCTGGGAGATTTGTCCGAATCATCACTGAAAGAAATGCTGGCGCCTCCTGCCGATGGCTTGCTCGATATGTACCGCGTATCGGAACGGCTGAATAGCACTGGGGTAGATGAGCCGACACTACATGAAGAAGTGGCGGATGCCTTGCGATTGTTTTAATACAAGTTTATACCATATATATGGTGTGGCCAGTGCAACGTTTCTTCCTATTCCCTGTTTTTGGAATCGATGAGGATTGTTACCGGACCGTCATTGAGCAATGACACCTTCATGTCGGCGCCAAAGGAACCTGTGTTTACTGGCCGCCCAGATTCCTGCCGAAGCGCCTCGACAAAACGTTCGTACAAGGGAATGGCGGTTTCCGGGCGTGCTGCTTTGATAAAGGACGGGCGATTGCCTTTTTTCGTACTTGCATGCAAGGTAAACTGGCTCACTACGAGCATTTCACCATTGATGTCCTGCACAGAGCGGTTCATAAGCCCTTCATCGTCTGAAAAGACCCTCAAAGCACTGATTTTTTTGCAAAGCCAGTCAATATCTTCCTGATGGTCTTCCTGTTCAATGCCCAATAAAATGAGAAAACCCCAACCGATGCGGGATTTTTCTACCCCCTCGATGGTAACTGATGCCTGAGAAACCCTTTGTAATACGACACGCATAATCAAATGTGGAAATTGTGAGACTTTTGCATCCAGTTTTCACTACCTGCGAAGAAACATTACACGTTTAAATGGATTGGAGTTACAAAGACGTCCATCTTCTTCGCCTGATAACCGATAACGAATAACTGATAACTAACAACAGAATGTCACTCGTACAAGAATTCAACGACTACCGCGCCCGCATGAACGAGCGCATCCTCGCTACCGACAACAAAGTCATCAAACGGTTCTGGAGCCTCGACAACCAAACCTACCAGGAGGGCGCCCTCGATGTTACAACCAAGGAAATGCTTGGCCTTGTAGCATCTATGGTGTTGCGTTGCGATGATTGCATCAAATATCACCTGGGCAAGTGCCACGAACTGGGTGTGAGCACCGACCAGATTTTTGAAATTTTTGCGGTGGCCAATATGGTTGGCGGTTCTATCTGCATCCCGCATACGCGCCGGGCGGTAGAATACTGGGACGAACTACAGAACGCCTGAACGGGAGACTACTCTTCGTCCAGGTATTCTACCTTGCGCAGCAAACGCAGCCCTACCCCCAATTCGACGGCGGCATTGCGAATACGCCGTTCGGAAATGGTGATGATATTACCCGGCGTAAACGGGTCGATCACGTTGCCAATAGCCGGCTGGTTGTATTGCAGGGTCACGTCTGGTTGTATCGATAATTTTAATTCGCCGCCGATCAGTTCGCTCAGTTTGAACTCGATACCTGTGGCAACGGTAAAACCAGCCATCCAGCGATTCATGTAACCCACGCTGGGGTAAAACAATACCAGAGATGGATTGCCGTTCGAAAGGTTGTCGATATTGGTCGAAAGGGTGTAATCGATGCGAAGTCCGCCGCCGTAATAAAACTTGGCATTGCCACTGGCGCCGAAAGGGCGTTTTTGTTTTGCGCCCAGCACCAGCGAAAGGTTGTTGAACCTGAATTCTTCGGTAAAAGTCCCGCTTGGCGCGCCCGAGTTGATGTTGTAATACCGGAACCTGTTGGCGCTACCTTTTATGTGGTATCCAATTTGCATAAAAAGAGAGTTTTTGTCCTCTTCATTATCGACAGATTCGATACTCAGTGCGCCATGGTATTTAAAAAGTGGCTCGCGCTCAAAAGAATTATCCCACTTTTGCAGTCCGATCGTCGGGCCAAATTGAAACACATACGCCGTGGACTGAGCCTTTACAGAAAGGCAAGTGCAGGCAATTAATGCAGATACATATACAAAACGCATCATAAAATCGTTTTTAGGGCGAAAAGTAAGGTTTTATACAAGAACCCCAAGCCCATAAAATGCACAAAGGCAATTATATGCGCATCACAATTCTTTTTTTGCTGCTCCTGGTACAGTCGGCATGGACGCCTCTGAACCAGCAGCCCCCTACCCTCAAACTTGCCCTGCTGAAATATGCAGGTGGCGGCGACTGGTACAATGACGTCAATTCGCTGAAAAACTTGGCCAAATTTTGCAACGACAACCTGCGCACCAATTTTGACCTGGAATTTGCCACAGTGGAGTCGGGCAGCGCCGAAATTTTCAACTACCCGATGGTGTACGCTACTGGTCATGGAAATATGTTGTTCACGGATATGGAAGCCCGCAACATGCGCGCTTATCTGGAGGGCGGCGGCTTTCTGATATTGAACGACGACTACGGACTGGATCCATTCGTGCGCCCGGCCATGAAAAAAGTATTTCCTGAACTGGACTTTGTAGAATTGCCATTCAATCACCCTGTTTACCACCAGAAATACAATTTCAATAACGGCCTCCCGAAGATTCACGAACACGATGGTAAACCCCCGCAAGGGTTTGGGCTCATCTGGCAGGGCCGGCTGGTTTGTTTTTACGATTTTGAAACAGACCTCGGCGATGGCTGGGACGATGTACACAACGACCCGCTCGAACTCCGCACAAAGGCATTACAAATGGGCGCCAACATCGTTCAGTATGTATTTCAGCAATAAAAAACGCCCCACTCACACTCACTACTGACTACTCACTATGACCATCCTTTTGCTCGGCTCCGGTGGCCGCGAACATACATTTGCCTGGAAACTGGCTCAAAGCAAAAAATGCAGCCGACTGTTTATTGCACCCGGAAATGCGGGTACTTCCGAGTGCGGAGAAAATGTGCCGCTCGACCCGCTGGATTTTAATGCGGTCGGCCGGTTTGTACTCGAACACAAGGTCGAGATGGTGGTAGTAGGTCCTGAAGAGCCGCTGGTGCGTGGTATTTGGGATTATTTTCAGGAAAAAGATGACTTGAAAAATATTCCGGTCATTGGCCCGTCCAAAGCAGGAGCAGTCATGGAAGGTAGCAAGGCATGGTCGAAAAAATTCATGCAACGCCACCAGATACCCACGGCTGCTTACCGGGAGTTTACAGCTGCCGAACTAGAATCAGGCGTAGAATATCTGCGCCAGCACTCCTTACCCATTGTGCTCAAAGCCGACGGGCTGGCTGCCGGCAAGGGGGTGGTAATTTGCCAGAAGCATAAAGAAGCCGAACTGGAATTCAGGGCGATGCTTGATGGTAAATTCGGTGCGGCGGGCGAACGCGTGGTGGTGGAAGAATTTCTTACTGGTATAGAATTCAGCGTTTTTGTTCTTACGGATGGAAAAACCTACAAAATTTTGCCGGAAGCCAAGGACTACAAACGCATCGGCGAAAAAGATACCGGCCCCAATACAGGCGGAATGGGCGCCGTGAGTCCCGTGCCGTTTGTAGACGATGTCATGTGGCAGAAAGTGGAAGAGCGTATTATTGCCCCTACAGTCAAAGGCCTCCGAAAAGAAAAAATCGTATACAAAGGGTTTATCTTTTTTGGACTGATCAGTGTAGCCGGCGAGCCCTATGTCATAGAATACAATTGCCGTATGGGCGACCCGGAAACGGAAGTGGTACTGCCACGGCTGAAAAACGACCTGGTACAATTATTTGAAAACTGTGCCAAAGGAACGCTGGGCCGTGTGCGCATCCGTGCCGACAAAAAAATTGCCACCACTATTTTTCTGGTGAGCGGCGGCTACCCCGATCACTATGATAAAGGAAAAGTAATGAGTGGGCTGGATCAGGTAAAAGGCAGCCTTGCATTTCATGCAGGCACCCGCAGGCAGGGAAATGAGGTGCTGACCAATGGCGGGCGGGTACTGGCACTCACCAGCCTGGGTAAAGACTTAAAGGCGGCTATCCGAAAATCGCGGCGCAACGCAAAAGTGGTTCAGTTTGAAGGAAAATATTATCGGCGCGACATCGGCAAGGATTTAGAGTCTTTGTAAGACTGCGCATACCGCCAAATCCTCCTATCTTCACCAGTCCAAACGCATTGCCTGTATTTTGAAACACTTCCTGCCACATTTTATCCAGGAAAATTACCGAAACGGCATACAGGAAGGCCAACTAAATGCCTTCACGATGTTCGTCGATCTCAGCGGGTTCACCCAACTGACGGAGACGCTTATGCGCAAAGGCTCGGAGGGCGCCGAAGAATTGTCGGTAGCGCTCAATTATATCTTCCAGCCGATGGTACACCTGGTATACGAGCAGGGAGGTTTCATTCCATATTTTGCAGGCGATAGTTTCACAGCAATTTTTCCTACGACATCCAATAGCGCTGCTTCCCAGGAAAACCTGGAGGTCGGACGCCGTGTCATTTCAACCGCACAGTCTTCCCTCACCCGGTTTGCAGAAGCACAGGCCAACGAGGAATCCTTGTTGTTTCAGCACCATATTGGTATCAAAATCGGCCTCTCACAAGGAACGGTGGAATGGGGAATAGTGGGTAAAGAATGCAAAGCCTACTACTTCAGAGGAGCGCCCATCGACGGCTGCGCCCAGGCCCAGGGTAAGGCGGCCAGCCTGGAAATTGTGGGCGATACCTTGCTGAAACCCTTCCTGCATCCGCTCCAACTGGAAGCGGAAGACCTGCCGGATGAGTACTACAAAATTATCCTCCAGCCGGAAAAAGAACAAACACCGGTTAGTAACCCGGAGCCCAGACACTTACCTGAACCGGATCCGCAGTTGATGGCGCAATTTCTTCCCAAGGAAGTATTTGCAAATCAGGAAATCGGAGAGTTTCGCAATGTGGTGAGCGTATTTATTTCGTTTTCCGGCGTTGAATACCACACAGCGCTCGATCATTTTGCCTCCGTCGTATTGCAGGAATGCGACAATTTTGGCGCTTATCTGAAAGAAATTGACTTCGGCGACAAAGGCGGAGTCATCTTTTGCCTTTTTGGCGCACCCATTTCGTTCGAAAACAATGTAGAGCGCGCACTCGAATTTGTAGCTGCTATCCAGGAACAAATGGGCTCGCTGGAAAACCTAACGGGCGCCAAATACCGCATCGGTATTACGTCCGGACTGGCATTTACAGGTGTCATCGGAAGTGCCGAACGCTGCCAGTATGCCGCCGTAGGCGCCCGCGTCAACCTCGGCGCCCGTCTTATGATGAAGGCCGGCTGGGGCGAAGTGATGGTAGACGAAAACGTTCAACGCAACCGCAACTTCAAGTTTACATACCGGGGAGAAGGGAAATATAAGGGATTTACCAAACCGATACCCACGTACGTGCTGACGGGTAGAAACCTGCTTGGACGAGCGAGTTTTTCGGGCGATTATTTTGGCAGGGCTGCCGAACTTCGGCAATTGGTAGAATTTGCCCACCCACTACGCGAAGGACAATTTGCCGGTGTGGCCTATGTGTTTGGCGAGGCTGGTATTGGCAAAAGCCGGCTTAGTTACGAGCTTCGCCGGCAAATTCGCGACGCCATGACGGTGAGTTGGTTTACTTGCCAGAGCGACCAGATTCTGCGCAAACCCTTCAATCCTTTTATTTATTTTCTCAAAAACTACTTCGAACAGAGCCCGGAAAACACACACGGCCGCAATCGGGAACTGTTTGAGCAGAATTTTATAGAACTGCAATTTGAACTCACGGAAAGCAAGCACCCGGAAGCCGATGCTGTTCGCCGTGAAATAAGCCGGACACAAAGCGTGCTCGCCGCCATGCTCGGCATACATTACCCGGGCTCGTTGTGGGAACAACTCGACGGCCGGGGCCGCTACCAGAACGGTTTGGCTGCCATGGCCAATTTGTTCGTAGCCGAGTCGCTGTTGCAGCCCGTCGTGATAGAACTCGAAGATGCGCACTGGTACGATGAAATGAGCCACGAATTTTTGGCGCAATTTATCCGGCGCGCACAATCCTACCCCTTGCTGTTTCTGGCAACCAGCCGTTATGAAGACGATGGTTCCAAATCATACCTGTTCAAAAAAAATGTGCTGGACGAGTTGTCGATCCAGAACGTGGAAGTCGACCTCAATTTCCTGCATCCGGAAGACCTGAAGGCTTTTGCAGAAGCACGACTGGGCGGAAACCTGCATCCGGAACTGCTCGAATTGCTGCAACGCATGACGCAGGGCAATCCTTTCTATATCGAACAAATGGCCGAGTATTTCCGCGAAGCCAATTTGCTCAAAAATACGGGCGGCTTGCTGCAACTGAAAAACCAGGACGTGCAAATGAATGATTCCGTCAAGGAAATCATGATGGCGCGTATCGACCGGCTCAGCGGACTGGTGAAAGAAACGGTAAAAGCGGCAGCGGTGATCGGCCGCGAATTTGAACTTCCCGTTCTGTCGGCCGTCATGGCCAAACAGGAAGAGTTTATCCGGAAAAACGGCGACATGGAAACGGTGCTTCGCGAGCAAATCCAGACTGCCGAGAAGTGGCAGGTATGGTATGCCATGAATGAACTGCGCTATATTTTCCGCCACTCGCTCCTGCGCGAAGCCGCCTACGATATGCAATTGCGCACCCGCCTGCGCGAACTGCACCAACTCATAGCAGATGCGATCGAACATTTGTATCCCAATTCGGAGGAACGGTATGTCGACCTCGCATTCCACTACGAACAGGCGGAAGAAGAGCGCAAAACGAATAAATACCTCGAAAAAGCCGCGCGCTACTCCCAGCGAAATTTCCTGAACAGGCAGGCACTGGCTTTTTATGGAAAATTGATTGCCAATACCCTCGATAAGGATAAAAAAGGCAAAAAAGTTATCAAACTCATCCTCCGAAAAGGTACCGTCCACGAACTTGTAGGGCAATGGGATGAAGCCGAACGCGATTACCGCATGGCGCTCGAACGCGCTAAAAACCTGAACGACTGGTATTTGATCGGGCGCAGCAACCGCCGACTGGGTCAGTTGCTGATGTTGCGCGGCAATTACCCCGAAGCCAAAAAATACCTCGACGTAGCCATTACCTGTTTCGACCTGGCCAACGACCAGATCGGGATTGCCAAAACCTACGGCAATCTGGGCACTTTCTTTTTCCGGCAGGGTAGTTACGATGCAGCCAAAAGTTGGTTCGCCAAAGCCATCGAAATCAACCGGGCCAACAACCGCGAAACGGAAAATGCCTCTATCGTGGCCAATCTCGGTCTCATTTTTATGAACCAGGGCCACTACGACGAAGGTATCCGCTGGCTGGAAGAACAACTCGACATCGTAGAACGGGTGGCCGACAAACAGGGCCTTACCACCCTGTACACCAACCTGGGTATTATTTACCTCGAAAAAAACAGCCTCGACAGCGCCCTGCTCTGCCTCGAAAAAGGCCTGGCTTATTCCGAAGAACTGGGCAACAAACTATTTATGACCATCTGCATCGGCTCCATCGGTTCCGTTTGGGAAAAGAAAGGCGACTACGCCAAAGCCATGCAAAATTTCGAACGCGACCTGCTGCTGGCCCGCGAACTGGGTGACAAACAGGGCACGGCTATTGCCTGCGGGCTCATCGGCGACCTGCTTTCCACGATGGGCCAGTTCGATGCCGCTATTGAATACCTCGACCAGAACCTGGCGCTTAGCCGCGAACTCAACTACAAAAAAGGCATTGCCAAAGCGCTGAATACCCTGGGCGACACCTGGTTTTTTAAACGCGACTACGCTAAAAGTATCCGCTACTACAACGAAGCTATCGAACATGCCCGCGAAATGGGCAACCGACTCGTGCTCGGCTATTCGCTGGTGGAAAAAGGCCTGGTACACCTGCACTCCGGCGAAATTGCCGCCGCCCGCCAATTACTGGAAGAGGGCCGCGATATTGCGCTGGCACTCGGCAATGCCGATCTTACCTTTAGTTCGAATATCCTGCGCGCCCAGGTCATCATTGCTGAAGGCAACAAACCCGAAGCCTTGCGCCAACTCCAGCAATTGCTGGCGCTGGCCCGCACCGAACGGGAAGAGGCGGCCGTACATTTTGAACTGCGGCGTGTGGCCGACAACCCAATTCCACACCACCTGCGCGCCATGACCTTGTACAAATCCCTGTACGATCGCACACCGCAGCATATCTATCGGATGCGACTGGATGAGTTGGAGAAGGAAGGAAGGGTGTAGTTTCCCTTTTTGTAGCAAGTGAATCAGGCAGAGTAGTGCTCTTTAAACCAGATTTGTAATTGAACCGTTGTTTTAAAAAGATTGTCTTTAAGGGAAAATAATATCTCAGGTATTTTAGCATTCCGCCCCCCTTCCAGCGATTCGAACAAATGAAAGAAGCCACCGGCGCTATTGAGTATGGATTGTATGGCTTGGCCGGTAGCCATGGCATCAATGTCTGGCTCGGTCAACTGCGACAATGCTGACTGAATTGGGAGAGTGATGTGAACATAGTGTGCAGGAATCTTTTTAGATCGGACTTTTTGGCTTCTTAGCCATTCCTCCAAACCTCGTTCTATTTCATTAATATCATTTTGTATTGTTTGAACCAGCAATAAGGCATATTCTGTAAGCATCGTATTCGGTATGTGATCAGTAAATGAAGATTCCTCAATTTCCATTCTCCACGATCTCCTTCACCCGACGTTCGTTCAAATCGTACAAATCCTTTTCTTTCATCACTGTGCCTACGCCCAGGTTTTTATTTCCTGGCGTGGAATACCCCAGAATGGAGCCTCCGGTATCCATCGCCCAGAAATAGGTGCCTCCGAGTGCGTTGGCAATTTCGTGGGTAGTGCTGACCAACACGGCAAAATTGGGGTCTTTTTTGGCAACAGCATCGTCGATTTCTTTATTGCTAGCAAACTTCCAGGGCCAGGAGTACAGTTTTTTCAAGTCAGCATCCTGAATTGTTTTTTTACCGTTGCCGGCCTTGATGGTATATTCTTCCGGGATCAGCAGGGTTTTGCCCGCCAGTTTGCCCTTGTTGGAGGGGTTAAAATTCAGATAGAAAATGAATTCATTGCGTTGTTGGGCATTTGCGCGCAGCGCCTCCTGCATTTGTTCGAGTGCAAAAACAATGTCGGACGCGGTCAGGTACCAGCGGCTGAATTCGAGCCGTGCCAGCGCGGTTGTTGCGCCGGTTGCAATTTCATTGTCGTCGAAAGGCCGTACGTTTTCGAGGTTGAACAAGGAGACGGGTTGGGTAAAATCGCTTCCGGTTTTTACTTTTTCAAATTCAATATGCGCGAGCGCAGCGGGCTCCTCGTTTTCCAGCGCATTCATAAACTGGTATTCTGGTGATTCGAACAACAGCACCAGCGTTTGTTTTTTATCCTGTGCGCCGGCCTTTTTTCTGAATGCGATAAAATCTTTTACCGTCATAAAATCGATCTGTTTGCAGAGCGTCCAGTGCGACTGAACCGGTTGTTTTATCATGTCGTTGAACACACGGGTGTAACGGCTGTATGCTTTTACCAGATCGGTATTTTTTTTCAACTTTTTGACATCGGGCAAGTCAGTGGAGTCCAGTTGAAGCACGATCAGGCGTTTGGTGTCGGAAAGGGCGTCCGATTTTCTGTCCCATACGACGCATTGCGCCTGGGCAGTGCAGAAAGAGAAGAGGAAGAGGAAAAAAGGGGCAACGAGTTTTTTCATGGGAGTCGGTAATTGGTTGAGATGTATTGATATTGAAATTTTTAGGTAAACCAGGTGCCGAAGTTCATTATTTCACACTGTTGCTGCAAAGAAGTGTCAGCATATTTATCATTTGTTGGACAGTACATGGTATACATTTCAGGAAGCCTCTATCAAGGGATAGTTAGCCGTATCGTACAGTTGTGTTGGATATAAAGTCAGGGGTATTTTTTTGCCCAAAGGCAAAAAAATACCCCTGACTTTATATCCAACACAACTGTAGGGCCCATGCCACCATCACTAAGCCTTCTCCCACGAAACCCCTTCTTTCCCATCCTTCACCTGAATACCGGCGGCAGCCAGGGCGTCGCGGATTTTATCGCTCGAAGCCCAGTCTTTTTGGGCCCGGGCATTGGCGCGCAGTTCCAGGATCAGGTTCATCAGGTTATCCACGGTGCCGTTGTCATCCTGTGCGGCTTCTTCCCGAAATCCGAAAATATCGAACAGGAAAGTGCTGAAAACCGTTTTCAGGCGTTCGATCACCCAGGGCGCTATATCGTTGTGCGGGATATGTCCGTGGGTGAGTTTGTTCACATAACCGCCGAGTTCGTTGAGCGCGGCAATGGCGATGGCCGTGTTGAAATCGTCGTCCATGCCCTGGTAGGCATCTTCGATAAGGGCAAGGATGGCGCGGTCATGCTCCGATTCGGAGCCATCGAAGTCGCGGGCGTCTACCGGCAGTTTTTGCAGGAGCGCGTAGGTATCCATCAACTTTTTAAAGCCTTTTTCTGCGGCCTGTAGTCCGTCGTCGGTGATGTCGAGCGTGCTGCGGTAGTGGGCCTGGAGCATAAAAAAGCGCACTGCCATAGGCGAGTAGGCTTTGCTGATGTGCTCGCTGTCGCCGCTGAACAGTTGGGGCGGATTGATGGTATTGCCGTCTGATTTCGACATTTTTTTGCCGTTCAGGAGCAGCATATTGGTATGCAGCCAGTAGTTGGCCGGCGAGCAGCCGCAGGCGCCATTGCTTTGGGCTACTTCGTTTTCGTGGTGGGGAAACTTGAGGTCATTGCCGCCGCCGTGGATATCAAATGTTTTACCAAGGTATTTGGTGCTCATGGCGCTGCATTCGAGGTGCCAGCCTGGGAAACCTGTCGACCAGGGGCTTTTCCACACCATGAGGTCTTGCGGACGGGCTTTCATCCAGATAGCAAAGTCGGCCGGGTGGTTTTTTTCATCCTGATTTTTCAGGTTGTCGCGGCTTTCGGCCATAAGTTCGTCGATCACGCGGCCCGACAATTGACCGTATAGGCCCGGATGATCCTGCGAAAATTTGATGACATTGAAATAAACCGAACCATTGCGTTCGTAGCCATACCCGCGTTCGAGGATACTTTCCACCATTTCGATTTGTTCGGGGATGTGGCCGGTGGCACGCGGCTCGATGCTGGGCGCCAGGTTGTTGAAAATCCGCATCATGTCGTGGAAGCCCACGGCATAGCGCTGGGCTACTTCCATCGGTTCGATTTGGGCCACTTTGGCGCCTTTTGCCATGCGGTCTTCCCCGTCGTCGGTGAGGTGGCCAACGTCGGTGATATTGCGTACATACCGTACCCGGTACCCCAGGTGGAGCAGGTAGCGATAGATGACGTCGAAACTGGTGAAGGTGCGGCAGTTGCCCAGGTGTACATCGCTGTACACGGTAGGGCCGCATACGTACATGCCGACGTAACCCGGGGTGATGGGATTGAAAATTTCTTTTTTGCCGCTAAGGCTGTTGTATAATTTGAGGACGCGCGGTTGTTTCATAAGGGCGCAAAGTTAATACGAAGACGAGCGGGAGGCTGCGTAGCGTATCGGGTTTTTGTGAAAAAAAACTATTTTTACAGCACGAATAACCTTCTTGTTCAAGAGATATGCCAAAACAAGGGCATTCTCCCGGAAAAAGTTCCACCATGCGCCACTTGATTTTCCTTCTTTCCATTGCCCTGTTTATACCCTTTCAGGCGCATGCACAACCCCAGCAGGTAAAAACCGGTGTTTACCTCATGAATTTGTACGATCTAAACATGGACGAGCATTCGTTTTATGCAGATTTTTACATCTGGTTCAAGTGGAAAGGGCGCATCGACCCGACGAGCATTGAATTTGTGAATGCCATTGAAAAATGGAGCATGGACAAAGCCACTTTTGACGGAGATAGTACACCTGTATCACTCAAAACAGGCGAGAAATACAAGATTTTCCGGATTGAAGGACGTTTTTTTCACTCCTTTTCCCTCAACCGCTTTCCACTGGATCAACACCAACTTGATATACAAATTGAAAACCCGGAATTTCCGGCCGATTCATTGCAGTATGTGGCCGATACCATGGGCGCACAAATACGCAATACCCTGAACATGGTGGGTTGGGATATGAAAGGCAGTGAAATTGTGACAAAAGTGCACGACTACGGCAGTAATTTCGGCAACCCCGAAGAAAATGCACAGCGATACAGCAACCTGAGTTACCAGATTAATCTGGCCCGCCCGCTCAGTTATTTTCTGTTGAAAATGCTCCTGCCCTTGTTCATTGTTATGTTGGTGAGTATTGGAGGCTTGTTGCTACACCCGACACATATCGACTCGCGCTCCTC
>JAEUUT010000061.1 GCA_016787415.1 Saprospiraceae bacterium
AATATTATTTCCCTGTTTTGGCGTTCATGCCTTGTTCTATTAATCCGTAATCTTGCCGCTCGCGCGACCGAAGAAAATTCTGGTACCATGAACGAGAACCGCCTACAACAGATCATCGAAGGATGCCGCCAGAATGAACACGGCGCGCAACAACGATTGTATCACCAGTACTATCAGTTTACCTTCCACAAGGCCTTGCAGTACACTTCCTCGCTGGAGGAAGCCCGGGAAATCGTCAACGACGTATTCCTCAAAGTTTTCAAAAAAATACAGGATTACAACCCTGCGCAGGCGTTCAAGTCCTGGCTTGCGATCATTACCACCTACACCGCGATCGATTATTACAGGAAACACCGCAAAGGGGCGCTCACTTCCGACGACCTGGAAGCGGTGGCGCACAAGAGCGTCTGTCCCGATGTCATTGCCCGGCTTTCGGCCGACGAGTTGCATGGCATGGTGCAGCAACTTTCGCACGCCTGCCGCTCGGCCATTCGTCTGCATGCCATCGAAGGATACGACCATGCCGAAATCGCGCAGATGCTGCATATTTCGGTGGGCACTTCCAAGTCGAATTTGTTCAAGGCGCGGGTGAAGTTGAGGGGCGTGATGCGGAAGATGGGGGGGGGCGGGTAGGGGGGGCGTCAGTGCCGGGGTGACTTCAAGTCACCCCGGCACTGCGTTAAGTTAATCCTCCATTAGCAACTTACATGGCGTTGGATCAATCGCTACCAACATCCCCCTTGTCATGTGGTTGAATTTTACAACTGCCTGACCAGCAGACAAGTTTTTCATTTTGTCCCATAGTCCTTCATCAATACCCCCGACTGTTCGTTTCAGGCGACTTACGACGTTTGCATCACTTATTTTATGCAGGATGAAATTATTTAGTAACGCTAAAACGTCATCGGGCAGATGTTGAGGAAGTTGGGTAACAAAAGTCAATCCTAACCAGCGTTTGCGGCCTCGTTTAGCGATCCGAGCAACTTGATCGTAAAGGATGGGCATTTGTTTGACACGTTGTGCTGATAAAAATTCATGTGCCTCTTCTATTACAACCATTACTTTTGGTAAATCCTGTTCATTATTTTTATTTGAGCCATAGTTTTCGTTTTGTTTATCCATAAGGCCTTTAAGTAATTCAGCAATAACAAGGTTGCGAATTTTTGGGCTGTCCGTATCACTCATATCAATAATGGAGACTCTACCTGGGGTAGTCAGATCATCAAAATTAAAGGGCTTTGCATCAGGATTATCAAATATTTTCAAACGTAAAAGCTGACTCAGGAGGCCCTGAATCGCTCGCCAACTAGGAACACTGCCAGGAAGATCCTCCTGACTATTTATAACTTGAATTAATTCTTCTTCCTTACCCTTAAATTTAGAGCGCAAGAAAAAAGTCAATTTCCCATTATCATCATGCATTTTTTCCTTTCCCGCCTTCTTTGCACATAAACTTACAATATCATACATAATGTCTAAGGTCATTTTTGGATACCCAGTAGTTAATTCATCGAGTTCATAAAGTGATTCCTCTTCGAGTTTGGTACTTGGAAAAATTCCTAAGCGCTTAAGTGCCACTCTGCCGATATCTACAGATTTTAAATATCGCTGTTGTTGCGCTTCTGAAAAATCAAGGATCTCCATAACAGCATATGGAGAAAGTTGGTCAAAATGAAGAGTAAACTCATGGCTTTGATTATGGTCTGGGTTTGTAGTTTCCCGCCCAACCAAATGGAGAATCCTGGTTTCACTTATGCCTTTTGCTGACAGCCCCCTTCTTTCCAAGATATTAAGCATATTTGTATTTTCAGAAGGCTGATTGATGTGTGTGTATTCACCCTCCGTGTCGATCAAAATGGTTGCAATATCATTTTTCTGAAACTGGTTAACTAAACCCGAAACAGTAGTTGACTTACCACCACCAGTAGTCCCAAGTATCCCAATATGACGAGGGAGGACAGATTTCTTTTGTGCTGGAATTTTAAGCATCATATCCTCGTGTCCTATAGCACGACCGAGAATAATTTCACCATTCAAATTTAAAATATCAGTGGATTCTTCATTGCTCAACGGATAGACAGGACTATTGGGCATTGGTCGGTAGCGTGGTGGTACGGGTGTGCCGTTTAGCAATTCACCCATAATTTCCACCATTACCCGGCCGTGATATTTTGGCATAAACATCATACCATTCGCAGCCGTAGTAATAATAACTGCTGAATCACCGCGAATACCGTCAGGTTCATAAAAGGGGCCTTTGACTACAATGCCTTGATAAATACGGCCATCACCCTCATTAAGGCTTCCAATTTTAACCAATGATTGAGCGGGCAAGTCTTTGAGATGCTCTTTAGGAACTACGACAGCGATAAGATTATCCTCACTGCCAGATACATCAAACATTGTGACGCCAACGCGACCGTCATTGGAAGGTGGTTCTATCGGGCCACCTGCTATACCGATTTCATTTTCCAAAATTTCAGGATACTGAATTTCTTCTCCGTTGCGGGAATTAGCATGTATGTTTTCCATAATAATATGCGAATTTAACTTTGAAATATTAGCGGTTACGTGTTTCTCGTTCACCTAAAAAGCGGAATGGCTGACCGGCATCTGCATAAGCTTGACGGATGCTGGCAAAAAATGTTTCCGGGTGGAATGTGGAATAACATAACTGGTCAGCAAGATCGATGAGCATTGGAAAGCCTCGATGTTCCTGAAGTAAGCCATCTGCTATTGAGATCAGGGCTGCTGTATGAACTTGATTTCGGTGTGCATAAAAGAGGTATGGTGGGGACATGGTTGAACACCTGAATAAACCCACAACAACTTGATCTCCATATTTTTCCGCAAAATCCAATTGCATACCACGCATTGGTTCACGCGCGTTGCCACTTTCAATAATTTTCAAAAGAGCCTGTTTCGCTGTGTCAATTAATACAAATTCTAAGGGCTCTAATGCATTACCAAGTGTGATTAAGTGGCGGCTGCTAGTAGTGCTTGGAATATAGACAAAACGTTGATGATCTACTATATTACTCAGCAACCCAAGGGTTCTGGCAGTTACCTCTTTTTTACTGGCCCAAAAATTTACAAACAATTCATAGGCAAATGGATTTCCATGTCCCATACGCCACGATGATTGGGCTTCTTCCATCAAAATGGCTCGTTCTGCGTAGGCCATCAAACCACGCTGAGCAAGAATACTAAACCGCCCCATGTCTTCCTCCTCGATCCCTTGAGCCCCTCGTTTCTTACGTGCCTCGAGCAGTTGCATAACTTCAGATAGCATGTCCTCACCCCTCAACTGAAGATCTCTTCGAAACAATCGGTGTGCATAGGAGCCAAAATTGCCATTGTAGCTTACAAGGCAGACGCCTATTTGAGTAATTGTTACAGGAAGTGTATCATGCGTGACCCTTGTCGCATCAACAGCAGTAACACCTCCATTGAAGAGCAAGCCCCGGTGCGCTTTTTCAATTTGTTCTACTGAAAATTTCTGTATGCCTGCAAATGGTAACTCAGGTCGATCCTTTTTTAATTGAGGTAATATCTCATTGCGAATGGTTTTGATAGCAGACTCCTCCTGTCTGACGGCATTCAGGACTTCGCTACCGATGCGATCATAAACCGAAGTAAGGTCGATCTCCATGTCCCATACCTTCATATCAAGGGAGGCAATGATCGCCTCCTCAAATTCCTTCTGCCCACTCCTCAATTGCATTTCATCGGAAACTTTCACAGGTTGTGTATCCATATGTAAAAACTGTTTTACTATTATTTCCAACAGAGTAAGGAAAGTTCGACAGAGTTGTAGAGAAAAATTTCAATGTATTGCCATATATTTATTTTATCCCCCATTCTTCAGCCAAAGTCATGCCACCTGTGATCGATTTAGATATATGCTTTGCGTAAGCAGTTGCTATTCCAATAGGCAGCCCAAAGTCAGTAACGAGCATCGAAGCAGCTTGTCGGAAGACAGGTTCGAATTTTTTTTCAATTTTTCTTTTTCTCAGACGACTCACCACCGTTCGGAAAGGGGCCAATATCTCAATCGCCAAGGCATCTGTTCGCCATTCAGTCTTCCAAACAGCAGTGCGTTCATAAGAAGTAATTTCTCGCTGGTCGAGTGTATGGATAAGAAAAGGAGAAGGGATATCCGTAAAGATAAATTGTAATCGCTCTTCAACGGTGGGCATCCGATCGCCATTAAGTACATTAAGAATGTTATCTCCGAATAATTTTAGATATCTAGCACGAGGTAACTGATAATCCATCAGGAAATGAGCTAATTCATGTGCAATGGTGAATCGACGTTCATCAAGTGGATCCATCCCATTTACAAAAATAATCCCATGACCTCTATGGGCCAAAAGGAAGCCGTGCAATTCACTTTGGTCTTTATTTAGCCTTGCTGGAAAATTGTGTTCTTGTATCCAGGTTTCGATGTCGGAGATACTAAGACCAGGAATTATGTCGATGTGGATAGGTAAATTGCTACAGGCTACAGCACGTTCAATATCAGCAGGGAAGGTTTGAAGATGAGGTATTGACTTCCAAAACTGATCGGCAACTTCCCGAGTTCTTGGATTTACACCGCCAATCTTCATAAGGTATCGTCGTTTGATGAATCTGCTCCCGAGTCTTTCTCCCTTGCTGCTGCTAAATATATGTTTGGTTGCGACAATTCGTCGCTTTGGGTTTCTTTTAAATTAGAAAGGAAAGCCGAACGCTTGAGGATATTTGAAAGTAACATGACATCCACACTCGAGAAATTAGCCACTTTTTGCACGTTTTCAGCGAAATCAGACTCAGTGACTTTAAAATTACGACATAACGCCAGTTTTATTAAAGCTTGTTCATCACAGTCCAGTTCATGAAGTAAATCAGACCAATCCTTTCCTTTTGCCAAACTATAAGCCCAAAGTACATGCGCTAAGTAGCCATCATCCTGACTTGCCCGACGCAATAAAAATACTTGATGTGACGCCAAATTTCTCATAGTAATTGGTCGCGAATTTTCTTTTTTATGTCTTTCCAGTTGTTGCGTTCCATTTGCTTGCCAATACGGTCTTTATGGCGTTTTATGATTGTACGCTGCTTCTCAATCGATTCATTTTCAATGTTAATCAACTTGGCATACTGATCGGTATCCCGAATGCCAAGTTCCATCATTCGGGCGAATTCGAAATCTGTATCATCAGGAAAAAGATCGCGTAGCCTACTATCAAAATTATCCAAGGCTATTTCTTCCATATCCTGGTTCGATGTCTCTCCTATTAAGTTATTCCCGTGGACTTCCCAATCTTCGACAGAAGAAGTAGAATTTATTCTGCGGGAGTTTTTTGACATCAGATTAAGCATGTCGCCAATTGCATCCATTGTAAGGTAGCCATTCAACGTGTTTTTTTTAGGGTCAAATTTTTGCGGAGATTTCGCAAATTGGTCAAGGGATTGAAAAGCAATTTCGTAAATATCATCTTGATCTCCCTTTGGAAATTTCTTTTTTATCGCATCAATTACAGGCTCATAACAATATCCAAACAATTCAGATAATGCTACCGGGTCGGCTGGTGCATTTGATAAACGTTGGACAAGTTCAATCTCTGCTGTTGTAGCTTTCATGTTTTTGAAATTACAGGCGCATAAATGTCATAATGGCCTCAGATTTCATACGCTTATCAAAATTATTAGCCATTGTATTTGAAGGGGGAGGGAGGTATCGTTTTGAAGCGAGTATTGGCCTCTCCTCAACATTTATAAATCTAAGTCCTGCCAACCGGGCAGCATTTTTAAAAATCAACGTATTACTAATTAATAATCCCGAAGAATAAGAATCAGCCAAAACGACCGTAGCCTTTCCACCTGGTTTTAAGACACGGTGAAATTCACGCGAAATGTCATATAAGTCAACAGCGTAACGGGATAGTACTTTCTGCATTTGAGGTTTAAGCTTTTCAAGGTTCTCAACTCCTCGATATAAATCCAAGAGCAATGTCTCGCTATTAGGGGCATCAGGATGCCTATCTAACCCAATGCTTTGGCTGCGTAACGCTCGGAGCGCTGGGAGTGAGTAGCCCAACCACACCAAAGATAATCGGTGCCCTCTAAAATAATCAACTGCGGTAAGGTAGGGAGGAGAGGTCATTATATAGTCTATGGAACGGTCAGGAAGCGATTCCATCCGCTTTGCATTACCAGCCTTAATTGTAGATAAACCAGTGCCTGGGTTGGCTTCCAATGCCTTACAAACCTGTAAAACAGATTTATAAAATTCTGGAAAAACCTCAAAATCATTCTCTGTAGATACTTTATGAGGCCTACTATGGGAAATATCCCTGCCAAGAGAAGCTCCTCTATTTTTAGTGACGATAATCCGACTCATTGCTACACGCAAAACATCACTTTCCGGGTCTTCCAACGTACTAATTAAGTAACTAAGTTTTTTTAAATCTGTTAATTGCTTTTCAGCAAACCAGAAATGAATGAACTCAATAGTCTCTTTATCGTTATCAATCCAGTTTAAAACGGGAATCTCAGAAATATCATATGCCTTTTGTAAAAGGTCTGTTGCAATATGAATTACCCTTTGAATTTGTACTGGAGTATTCCACACCCTTGAAATGAGAAGCGCCATAGGGTCAACATCGAACCCTACACCTTTGCAACCTTTCATGCAAGCTATTTTTAGGGTTGTGCCTGAACCCAACATAGGATCCAATACAACCGCGTCCTTAGGAACAGCCTCCAGATGTCGCATGGCGATTTCTGGAGCCATGCGTGCTGGGAAAGGGTGGATTGTTTTAAGGGAAGTAATTTTCATAAGATACAAAGGTAGAAAAAACGCATATATCTTTTGCCTCGCCTAGTTTTCCTATTTGCTAAGGGGAGCGAGGCTTGTGCCCCTGTTGATGCACAGGCTGTTCAAACCAGTTGCCTTGTAGTGCATATAGTGACGGGGTGACTCGAAAGTCACCCCGTCACTACGGTTAAGGCCCCGGCCACTAACATCTACCCACTTTACGGTCTCGTCAAGCCTCCCATTCCCTTCCCCTTGACCGTCCATCCTCTCCCATACCCCGCCGAATAGGTTCCACAGACCGCCGAATAGGTTCCGAGCCTAAACGAATAGGTTGTCGGACGTATTAGAATACGTTGTCCGACGTATTCTTTTAGGTCTGGAACCTATTCTAATACGTCCGACAACGTATTCGTTTGGCTCCAGAACGTATTCGTTTGGCTCCGGAACGTATTCTAATAGGTTCAACAACCTATTCTTTTGGGCTCGGGACGTATTTGGGGAGTGTTCAGAAAAATGTGTCACAGATCAAAAGTTGGTACCCTTGCGAACTTGGCCGAGGGCGTTTCAGGTGGTAGCATGCGCTTTCAGCGCGTCGGTAGGGCGCCTTTTAAGGCGCTCAACACGAAATATCATGCGCCATAAATGGCGCTGTCCCGATGCGCTGAAAGCGCGTGGTACCGCCTGAAATACCCTCGGCTTGGAAAACAAGGCCAACGCTTACTGCGTGCTGGATGATCGAATAGAAGAACGCCTCCCATTTTTGAACACCCAATCGTTTCGGCTTAAGTGAACGACATTGCCGGCGAGCCTATGTTTGGGTAAAATGCACCCAAAACTCGATTATTTCGAATTTTACAGGCCGTTAGTATGTTGTTTGGAAGGGTTGGTCGGTAATATCGGTCATGCGGCTGTGGTCGGGGCATAGATTTGCCGTATCAGTTTCACCTTCAAAATTCATAAAACCCATGCCGTTTTACGATGTAGTGCAACAGCACTTTAATTCGGAAGATTTGAAAGCCCTTGATCAGTCATTGGATGCGCTGGAAAAAGCCCTGGAAAACAAAAAGCGCAACCTCACGCCCGAAGAGCGTCAGCGTTATGGCAGCATCAACGAGGCCAACAAACTTTTTGTCAACAAGGTGTACGACTTCTGCCAAACCCAGCCGACTACTTGCAGCCCCGATGTCGACTGGGCCGAATTTGCTGCCGACTACGAAGATCGTTCGATCCTGGAAACCCGACTGGCGCGTCTCCGCTCCCTGATGGAGGTGATGGAAAACGCCAAAATCCTGCACGATTTCGACAACTTTCAGAATGCCCTGGTGGATTACTCCTTTACGCAGTACAAGAAAGACACCGATGCCGGCGGCTACATGACAAAGTACAGCGCCTTGCGGCAGTTCTTTCCGAGGGCGGGTGCATCCGATACGCCGGTTGTGGCTAAAGAATAAGGAATTGAGTACAAATGATAGCCTGCGCTCCCGGATGGGGGCGCAGGCTTTTTTATTGTTTCTTGCCGGGGAAAATTTTGTGACCCTGTTTTCCAAGCATCTTTGGCTGGCCGAGGGCGTTTCAGGTGGTACCACGGGCTTTCAGCGCGTCGGGACAGCGCCATTTATGGCGCATGATATTTCGTATTGAGCGCCTTAAAAGGCGCCCAACCGACGCGCTGAATGCGCGTGGTACCACCTGAAAGGCCCTCGGCTAAGAGTATGTTGAGATTTCTCTGCCGAGGCGAAAACAGGAAAATTTTATTTCCAGCGAGGCAAATTTCGTAGTCGGATGCGGGCTATCCGGCGAGAAATTTAACGAAACTGCAAATAAAATTTTTCGTTTGCAGCCCGGCAAGAGAAATCTCAACATACTCTAAGTGCGCGGAGGCACAGGAAAATTTTGAGGCCTTTATTGGGGCAGCCTGAGTAAGTGTACAGTGCCGGAGTGACTTCAAGTCGCCCCGGCACTACAAGTGTTCAGTACAAAAATCAATTCTTCTTCATGGTTACAGGAGGCTGGATTTTGACGGGTGTGCTACCGCCTGCCGCTCCGCCCAGGATACGGACCATACAAAAAGAACGCCTGAAGGCTATTCTGGATGGGCTCATTTCCGGCCCTTTTCCAAAAGCCAAAAAGGAACAGGCGATCATACTGATGGAAAAACTGCGATGAGCAATAAAAAACGCATCTGCGGGGATGCCCCGACAGCCTCTGAAATTTTAGTGTTGAATTACAACTTTCCGGGCACTACCCGATGATTGCTCTGTAGAAAAACGCAACCAATACACTCCTCCGGGCAAGGCAGCGACATCCAGTACCGATTGTACTGCATCTTCTGGAACCACATTCTTTTCAGCACAGAGGCGTCCGCTTGCATCAAATAATTGCAGGGTAATGCCTGATGCCGGGGCTGATAACCACTGCACTTTTAACTGATCGTGTGCCGGATTTTGCACTATGGCATATGTTGGAGTGTCTGAGTAACTGATAGACGGTTTCCTGACCCTACAAACAGCATCGAGTGTTATAATCGGCTCATTGTAGTCAAAATATATAGCCGCTCGGTTCTGAACCGATTGGTTGAGTTCCAGGTCTTTTGATAACTGAATGGCAAACTGTACATACCCATGACTGGCGGATTCATTGACGGAAGACGCTGCCAATGAAAGCGGCGTGAAATAAACGGTCAATACCCTGTCTTTTTCTATCTGCCAACGACAGGGATGGCTACTACTGATTAGTTGTGTGCTGTGAAGGTCGAGCCCTTCTTCGAGGGTATCGCGTAATATGACAAACTGGGTAGGGAAGTTGCCAGTATTCTGGAAACGCATGGTGTAAAATAGCGGTGTGCCTTTTTTCGCAAGTTCAGGTAAAAACGTAGAGGGAACCACCACTTTTTCGTTAGGATCGTAGGAACCTACTACACTATCTGTTATGGCCCAGAAGTTGTCTTCTGGGTTTGTATCCACGCCGTTTCTGGCCTCGAAGAAAACAGATACGGGCGTGCCAAGTTCAACCAGGCCGGTTTGGACAGTGAGTTGATAATTTAATTGTTCGAATGGATGCAAACCGGAGAAATTCCAAACCAATGTATCTTCATCTATCTGGTCGATCGCTGGTAAAGCGTTGAGCAGGCTGATTGCTGATGGCAGTACTGCCCGGATAGTTCCGCTGCTGACTTGACTGCCACGATTATTGAGTTGTATATTGATTTTATTTTCAAAACCTCGATTAAAAACCGTGGATTGAGCAACCACGATTTGGTTGTCTGTTACATTGGCAATGGGTTGCAAGGCAAATATAGCGGTGGCTGTATCCCCTGGGGTAACAAGTATGAAGGCGGGATTTACCTGAAAATGTTCATATGGCGTGACCAGTGAAAGGGTGTCGCCGGTTTTGGCAGGGTAGGCGAAAAAATTGCCTTGAGCATCCGTCTGCGTGTAGGTATCACTGTTGTTTGCTCTGATGAGCGCTCCTTCAATGCCTTTTTCATCCGTGTCTTTTATGCCATTTGAATTCAAATCCAGGTAAGCGTATCCGTAGACCTGATGAACAGTGCGCAGATCGTAACGAAAGACGCCCAGGGTTTTATGTGTGCACACTACTATTGAATCGGCGGCCGTAATGCTGTAGTTTTTGGTGAAATCCATGCCATATTCAAAAAAGCCGGGGAACTTGGGTGGCACAGGCAGCCAGTGTGCTCCCAGATCGGCCGACCAAAACAGCCTGTCATTGCCGAAATAAACAAATAATTGATCGTTGTTGAAACGCAATCGAAAGATGTTCATGCCACTTGTATCCGGTAGAGGCACTGGTGTAAAGGTGAGTCCGCCGTCATCCGATCTGGAAAAGGTACTGTTCTGCTGATCCAGAAAGAAAATATGTCCATTTATGCTAAACAGCCGGAACATATGAATTGCTTCCATCTCGTAGCCGGGGAGAAGGTTCCAGGTTTGCCCTTCATCACTTGAAACGCGTATTCCACCCGGCTCTGGGAAACCTACAGCCCAGGGGCCTATTAGATACATCTTGCCAGCACCCACTGCGAAATCTACCTGCACCGGCTCGCCAGATATAGGCCAGTTATTGAAGCCGGATGGAAGCCAGTTCAGTCCGTTGTCCGTACTTTTATACACTTTATTTGCCGACAGGGTATAAACAGTGTTGTCGACAACATCCATATTTTTTCCATAATAAACCCCCACATTGGTGTTTCGCTGCCACTCGAACGTGCTGTTCGCCGGAGCAGAGAAAAGATAGAAATCACTCATGCCAGCATATCGGCCCCCACTTGTCACTACCTCCACAAACGGCCAGGGGTGTCGACTTACATTCCATGAATTTCCAAAATCTGAAGAATATGCCATTTCTGCCCCATTCTGTCCACATACAAGTGTTTGGCCGATAAAGCGAGGCAAATGTTTCACAGGGAAAGCCGGCAGGGTTGGTTCCCAGAAAGTAGGGTAGTTCGTTATGGTATTTCCGTCAAATTGCTCGAGCCCTCCCTGTGGAGCCGGGAACTTCATGGTTGTACCGCTAAAGAAGGCATCGTATACACGCTGCTCAAACAGGCGTTCCCAACTTTCCGTTGTGTTGTTGAACTGGTAAACGCCTGTACCGGCGTTGAGCAGAAACGGGCCGTTGCCGGGCATTAGATCGAGAGAAACCTGAGGCGTAGCATTGTTGAAAGTAGTGGAGTCGATTTGCCAGTTCTGCCCCCTGTCGTAACTGATGGCAACATTAAACCGCTGTCCACTCACGTTATTTGTATAAGTGGTGATGATCGTATCTTTTCTAACCAGCAAACTGTTGCTTGCCCAGCCTTCTTCGATTGAAGGAAACACAATTTCCGTAGCTGTCTGATTCGGGAGTTGGTAGTGATAAAAATATTTATTGCTGGCGAGCCAGATGTCGTCGTTGTCAACTTCCATACCTGTAAAAAACAGAATGTCGGGTTGTACAAATATTTCGTCCCAACCCAGATCCGGTATCCACTTGCAGAGTCTGTTACTGCTGACGCCGATAATGACGTCGGCATTTTCGCCACTTATTTGCAGGCGCCCGATGGCAACATTTGGGAGGTCGTTTACCAGGGTAGAATCGCCCATCAACTGCCAGTTTTGGCCGCTATCCATACTGTATATCAACTGGTTATCAGGCGTAATGGCTACCATATGCCCGTTTGTCGGGTGTATATCGAACAATCGGAATGTACCGAAGTGCGTCCAGTGGCTGCCTTGGTCGGTAGTGACAAGCCCCCCTCCATTTGCATACACTTTATCCTGATAAGCAATGAAGTTGGACAGAAAAGGGACATTCGCCATGGAGGGCAGATTAATTTGCGTCCACTGGGCGTCAAGGCTGATTTGAAACAACAAAAACTGAAGGAGTATGAAAAAGCGCCGGGCAGAAGGGAATGAAGCAGTCACGGTTTAGTAGTGTTTATTGTGTATGGGTTTAATACGTTTTTAACTTCTACATAAAGGTAATGACAATATAACCAACCAAAAGCGTCTGTATGGGTAATGAGTATAAACACAACAAAAAAACGCATCTACGGGAACCCCGATGGATGCGTTTTAAAAGATACTGCGGAGAGAGAGGGATTGGAGGATTGATGGTTATATAATTTAAAATCAATTACTTACAGAGAAAAATATTTTTATTGGTGTCGTATTTGGTGGCAGTTTTAGTTTATGTTTAGAATACCAATTCGGCCCAATGAGAGATTGCTCCCAGTTTTCGAAAAAAATGTAGGGCGACATAAAAGACTTTGTTAAGATAACGTGCTTACCACAAAAATAATTTAATCATGCTGATCTGTGTCTCACAGTATTGATTTGAGCAAAATACTGCCAGTTTATGCAACTAAGTAACACTATTTGACAAGGCTGTAAAAACCGGGCTTTCTTGTCGCGTAGTTGTCAAAACGTTAAAAATATTTTTTTGCGTAAGGAATGTTACGGCAAATTGTTGGCCACAACTTAGTTTTGAGCCGAAATAAAAAATTGTGATTCTTTTGAATTGCAATTTTTGAGCCAAACCACCGGAACCTTACCCAAATAAACGCTTCCCCCATGAAGCAGGAAAACAACCCGAATACCAGCAGTAGCCGAAATTCATCTACTGCTCCCCGTTCTTCAGCACAATCTAAAGGTGAAAACGGCGAACAAAAACCCAAAGGAACAGCCTCCCCGGTACAGTTTCCCACATTATCATTGCCTAAAGGCGGCGGCGCGATCCAGGGAATCGGTGAAAAATTCCAGGCCAATCCGGTGACCGGAACCGGGAGTATGAGCGTACCCATTGCCATTTCGCCGGGACGAAGCGGGTTTGCTCCGCAATTGGCATTGAGTTACGACAGTGGCTCCGGCAATGGCGCATTTGGCCTTGGGTGGGACGTAGGTCTTCCCAGTATTTCCAGAAAAACACAAAAAGGATTGCCCCAATACGACGGCCTACCCAAATACCAGGACGGAGCGGACGTAGATAGCGACGTGTTCCTGCTGAGTGGGGCGGAGGATTTAGTGCCGGTATTAAATTCAGATGGGAGCCGGAAAAAGCGGACCGATGTCGCAGGATTTATCATTTCCTATTACTGCCCCCGGATTGAAGGACTGTTTGCCAAAATTGAAAAATGGGTGTGCATCGCTGATAGAGACGTACACTGGCGGGCTACCACCAAAGAAAACCTGACCAGTATTTACGGCCCGGATGCCGCCTCTAGAATCGCCGATCCAGCCAATTCCAACAAGGTATTTTCATGGCTTTTAGAACGTACACTCGACCACAAAGGCAACGTCCTCGTTTATCAATACAAAAAAGAGGACGGTGTCGGAGTGGCGAAAACGATATTTGAAAAGAACCGGCATACTTACGCTCAGCAATACCTTAAACGCGTAGGATATGGCAATACCGTCCCGTATTTTTCTCCACAGAACGAAGCGCTGCAACCCTTGCCATCCGGCAATAAATGGCTGTTTGAACTGGTGCTGGATTACGGTGAACATGAGACCGTTGAGGAGGTTCCGCAATACCCCGACACTTTAGACTGGAAGGCAAGACCCGACGCTTTTTCATCTTACCGCGCCGGATTTGAGGTGCGCGACTACCGGCTCTGTCGCCGGATTTTGATGTTTCACCGGTTCGATGAACTGGGCGCCGACCCTTATCTGGTAAAAGCCACGCTCTTGGAACACGAGGAAAATCCTGTTGCCACCCAACTCAAAAGTATTATCCATGCCGGCTACTTGAGCGAAAACGGCACGACAAGCATCAAGACTTTTCCTCCTGTTACTTTCAAATACACGGAACAGAAAATAGACAACACCATTTATATGATCGCTGCCGGGGATCTGCCCAACGCACCGCAGGCAATCGACGGTAAAAATTATCAATTGCTCGACCTCGATGGCGAAGGACTGTCCGGTATTTTTTCACAAACGGAAAATGCCTGGTACTACAAGCGCAATCTGGGCGACGGCCGTTTTGGCCCGAAAGAATTAGTAAAAAATCGCCCTGTTCCTGCCGGCGCAGGCGTGGCGGACTACGACGGCAACGGCCTGAATGACTACGTCCTGCAAAACGGTACCCTGAACGGCTATTTCGAAATGGACGACCTGGGCGACTGGCAGCCGTTCCGGTCGTTTACCGATATTCCCAATATCAACTGGAACGATCCGAATATGCGGAGTATGGACTTGGACGGCGACGGAATCGCGGACCTTTTGATCACCGAAAATGACTGTTTCGTCTGGTATCCTTCCAAAGCCAAAGACGGGTTCGATCCCGCAAAACGCGTTGCCAAAGCCATAGATGAAGAACTCGGCCCACGTGTAGTGTTTCAGGAAGCATTTCAGACTGTTTTTCTGGCTGATTTGAGCGGGAGTGGGATGACGGATATTTGCCGCATTCGAAACGGCGAGATTTGTTACTGGCCCAATCTGGGCCATGGCCGTTTCGGCGCCAAAGTAACCATGGCCAATGCGCCTCATTTTGATACGCCCGATGCCTTTGACCCGGCGCGCCTGCGAGTGGCCGACATCGACGGCGCCGGTTCGACAGATATTATTTACCTCGGAAACGGCCAATTATCCTACTGGATCAACAATTCCGGCAACGGCTGGGGAGAACGTAAAACGGCGCCCGGTTTCCCATTGTCCACGCCGCTGCACAACGTACAGGCGATGGACTTGCTCGGCAATGGCACATCCTGTATTGTATGGTCTTCTCCGCTGCCCGGAGAGACAAATACACCGCTGCGCTACATCCAACTCATGGGCAAGACCGAAACGGAAGGCAACAAACCCTACCTGCTCAAAGAGGTAGACAACAATATGGGCGCCATCACCCGCCTGAAATACGAAGCCTCCACGCGGTTTTATCTTGACGACCGCAAGGCGGGCAAACCCTGGATTACCAAACTGCCCTTTCCAGTGCAAGTGCTGACCCGACAGGAGGTGTACGATGCTATTTCTGATACACATTTTGTGACGAAATACGCTTACCACCACGGGTATTTCGATCCGGTAGAGCGCGAGTTTCGCGGGTTCGGCATGGTGGAGCAATATGATACGGAGCATTACGATGCGTTTCAGGAGGCAGGCTTGTTTAAAGCAAAAGGCAAAAACTGGTCGGAAGCCTCGCATATCCCGCCGATTCATACCAAAACCTGGTTTCACAACGGATACTACCGCCAGGGTGGAAAAATTACCCGACAATACGAGTCGGAGTACTACGGTGCTCGCAATGCAAACGGGAAGTTCACCGAATGGACACTGGAAGATACCGTCTTGCCGGCAGGGCTGAACGGCGACGTGGCCCGGGAGGCGGCACGGGCATTAAAGGGCAGTCCATTGCGGGTGGAAGTGTATGCCGAAGACGGCAATCCGCACACTTATACCGTCACCGAAAGCAATTACCAGATCAAGGTTTTGCAGGAAAAAGGCAACAACCGCCACACCATATTTTTTCCCACGCAAAAAGAGACCCTGACTTTCCAATATGAGCGGGACCCTACCGACCCCCGCATTGCCCATTCGTTGGCGCTGACGATCGACGATTTTGGCAATCCGACCCGCAGCCTCGCCGTGGTGTACCCGCGCCGGGCAGCGACGCCCCACGCGGAGCAAAAACGGCTTTATTGCACCTATACGGAGGCGGATTTTATCAACAAGCCTGATGCACCGGATTTTTACCGGATTGGCGTACCGTTTCAGCAAAAACTGTATGAAATAACGGGTTTGGACAGCCCATGGTGGAGCCCTGCGCCGGATAAAAAGACACCGTTTTCAAAAGAGGATTTGGAAACGCATTTGGCTTCCGCCACGGAAATCCCGTTTGAAGCCCAGCCCGGTACCGAGATAGAAAAACGCCTCGTACAATTTGCCAAAACTACTTTTTATAATGACAACCTGAGTAGCGAACTGCCCGAAGGCGACATCGCCCACCACGGCCTGCCTTTTAAAGCCTGGGAAGCGGCCTACACGGAGGCTCAATTGCAGGCATGGTATGGCGCAAAACTACCTGCCGATGCAATGGCTGACGGTGGTTTTGTTTTTGAAGACGGCTACTGGTGGCGGCCCAGCGGCAAAATCATATTCGACGCGGCGCAGTATTACCAGCCCGTGCAGCAGATTGATTTGTTCGGGCAGGTGATGACGCTGGAATACGATGCTTACCGGCTGCTCCCGAAGCGGAGTTTCACGGCTATTCACGGCGTGACGCTGGAAACCGCCGCCGAATTCGATTACCGCACCTTACAACCGAGATTGCTCACCGAACCCAACGGCAACCGCTCCGAAGCGATCACGGATGCACTGGGCATGGTGATCGCGACTGCTATCATGGGCAAAACCACAGAGAACAAAGGAGATACCTTAGACGGCTACCTTAGCCCTGTGTTGCCTGAAACCACCGACCATCGGGCTGATATACTGGCCGCGCCCTTGACATACTTACAAGGGGCTTCCACGTTTTTCCATTACGACCTGCACGCCTGGAAACGCGACCAAAAGCCGCCTTTTGCGCTCTCCATTGCCCGCCGGGAGCATCATGCAGATAATCCCGCGCCCTTGGTTCAGTTGTCCATAGGTTATTCCGATGGTTTTGGGCGGGAACTGCTCACTAAAGTACAGGCCGAACCCGGCAATGCCCTGACAGTGAATAACCAGGGGCAGTTAGTTAGCGTGCCCGCCAACCCGCGCTGGGTGGGTACAGGCCGCACCATTTTTAACAACAAAGGCAAACCCGTCAAACAATACGAGCCTTATTTCAGCCCAAGCGCCGATTACGAGGACGAGACCGTCCTGCGCGAATATGGCGTGACGCCTGTGCTGCACTATGACCCGGCAGGCCGCGTGGTGCGCACCGATATGCCGGATGGGACTTTTACCAAAGTGGAATTTACGCCTTGGGAACAAAGCACTTGGGATCAGAATGATACAGTGCTGGATAGCCAGTGGTATGCCGATCGGGTTAGCCCCGCTCCAGCTGGGCCGGAGCCTAACGGCAGCAACTATTCCAAACGCGCCGCATTTTGGGCAGCCTTACACGCTAACACGCCAAAAATCGAGTACCTGGATACGTTGGGCCGCGTTTTCTGGCTGCGTGACTATAACCGGAACTTTACCCCGGTGAATGTCAACGTGACCCCGCATTCCTACACCGCAACCGATGAATACATCGACACCCGCTTCGAACTCGATATCGAAGGCAACCAGCGCAGTGTCACAGACGCGCTCGACCGACTGATTACGGTAAATACTTTCAACCTCACTGGCGAACCCGTACATACGCACAGCATGGACGCCAGCCGGCGCTGGATGCTGACCAACGCCCTTGGCAATCCATTGCACGCCTGGAACGAGCGGGGATTCCGTACGCGGTTCGAGTACGACGCCTTGCAGCGCCCGCTGGCAACGTGGGTCAGTGAAAACGATGGGGCTGAAAAGTGTGTTCAGTTCATGTTCTACGGCGAACGCACCGACAACCCAACCCAAAACAACCTGCTTGGCCAGGCGCATTTCCACTTTGATGCCTCCGGGCTGTCCATCGCAGAAAGTTTTGATTTCAAAGGTAATCCGCTGAAAAACAGCCGTTTGATTGCCAGGGAATACCAACAAGTGCCTGACTGGGCAGCACTGACACCGCATACGTCGGCTACAGATATTTTAGCCGCCAGCGCAGGTCTTTTAGAAGCGGACAGCTGGCTTTTTGAATCCCAGTTCGATGCCCTCAACCGCCCGACATGGCAAACTATGCCCGACAATAGCAAAACGGAATACGGCTACAACGAGGCTGGACTGCTCGAAAAAGTGGCGCTGACCCATGGACGAACCGGGCAGACCAGTGAACAGGTGAAAAATATTGATTACGATGCCAAAGGCCAGCGTCTGAAAATACAATATGGCAACGGGGTCACGACCACCTACGAATACGACCCGCTGACTTTACGGCTCACGCGCCTGCGCAGTACCCGAGCGAACGACAATGCGGTATTACAAGATTTACAATACCACTACGACCCCGTGGGCAATATCACCGACCTGCGCGATGACGCCCAGCAAACCATTTTCTTCAACAATACCGTCGTAGATCCCCACGGCACCTATACCTACGACGCGCTGTATCGTCTGCGCACGGCAGAAGGCCGCGAGCATATCGGGCAGAACAGTACGGTGAACCACGATGCGCCACAAGCCCAGCCGGTGGTCAGTCCGCAGGACGGGAACGCGATGCGGCGATATGTCCAACATTTTACTTACGACAAATTGGGCAATATCCTCGAAGTGAAGCATCGGGCGGGTGCAGGAGGTTTTGTGAATAACTGGACGCGGCAATACCGTTACGATGATTCCAGTCTCCTGCGCGCTGGAGACATCACCAACCGGCTGACCAAAACCTCTCTCGACGACTGGGCTTCCTCGGCGCCTTATAGTTACGACGTGCACGGCAATATAACATCCATGCCGCACTTGCCTGAAATGCGCTGGGACTATGCCGATCAACTTTGCTCGGTGGATTTGGGCGGCGGCGGGATGGAGTACTACGCCTATGATGCTGGGGGGCAGCGGAGCCGGAAGGTGTGGCACAAAGCAGGTGGGGTAGTGTGTGACCGGGTGTACATAGGCGGGGTATTTGAAGTCTATCGCGAGCAGGATTCAAGTGCGGCTGTTACGCTGGAGCGGGAATCCCTACATGTGATGGACGACAAAAACCGGGTAGCGCTGGTGGAGACTTTGACGGCCGGAACTTCTGCTTTCGGGGAGGTTTTAGGGGCGGCCTTGGGCCGGTACCAGTTGTCGAATCACCTTGGTTCGGCTTGTGTGGAGTTGGACGAAACGGCAGTGCTGATTTCTTATGATGAGTACCATGCGTTTGGGAGTACAGCGTATAGTGCCGTGGGCGCCTTGATTAAATCGGCTAAGAAGCGATACAAGTACACGGGGCTAGAGCGGGATGAATCAAGCGGGTTGGATTATTATAAGATGCGCTACTATGCTTCCTGGTTGTGTCGGTTTGTGAGTGTGGATGGGTTGAAGGATAAGTATCCGTTTTATTCGACGTATCAGTATGCGGGGAATAAGCCAATTATTGCTATTGATCTTGATGGTTTAGAAGCCAATATTGAAACCCAAACTAATAAAATTGGGCAAGAATGTGGTTATGATACGGGGTTGGGCTTTAATGTTCTAATCACACCAGAAATTGTCGATCAATTTTTTTCGAACGAAAAGCAGAAAAATTTTATTTTTTGGTATGCAGAAAATGTAGATCAAAACATTGTACCTATTCTCTTGCAAAGCATTACGAATAAAAATGATTCTGAAAAGGCTGACTGGACTCAAGAAATCTATAATAAATTGAAATCTTTTGATGATTGGTTCAGTAAAAATGCATTTGGCTCTGGAGAAACACAAAAGGCAGGAGTGCATTATACAAAAAAAGAAGGGGGGAACCAAGAATATGAAGTAAGGACTAAGACAGAATTTGAGCCAGAATCTGTAGATATTGGAGACCTTCTTACATTCCTTGGAGCACTCAAAGGAAAAATTGAACGTGAAAAGTGGGAAAAAACATCGAATCCCGCGGAGGATATTTATTTAAACACTAAAACAAGTGTTGGATACATCGAAGAAGTAAAGGAAAATATCGAACAACTAAACAAGTCTAAAGACACAAAAACTTCAAATGGTGTTACTAAAAAAACAACAGAAACACAAAACATAAATAAGCCAAAAGATGAAAAGAAGTGGAGAGAATATAAGCCTGGTGTCTGGGGTGATATTCCAACTGAACTAGTTCCCGGCGACACATTAATTCTTTACGATACTAGAATCAGACCATCAAAGGCAGATACGATTATTTATAAACGGTAAGCAAAAATGTTCCCTTGGTGGCGTGAGGCTGTAACCCCTGCTCGCGCCAGGCTGTAAAACAAAAGCCCGAAAAACCACTATATCAAAAAACCAACCTAAAAACGTGAGTGCTGGCGCGAGGCTGTGCCTCGTGACACCCACCACTCAACCTAACCGATCAAATTTTTTTCATCCTCTACCGCAAGAATAGAATTATAAATGCCTAATAGTCAAACCTTTTTACTATGCCAAGCGTATCAAACATCCATTTCAAAGACAACTGGCAAGGCGGCCCTGACTTGCTGACCATCGAATTTCAATTCGAAACCGAGGAGTTAAACCATCTTTATATAGCAAGAATAGGCTACAGGCACGTTGCTGCAGGAAAGCCGCAGGAGTCCTGGCAGGATTTGTATGCACTGGACATAGAACCTAAGAAATCACCCCACGTGGAACTACTGCGGCCAAATATCTCCAAGACCAGCGGCTTTCAGCAACAGGTACAATTCAAGGTGATCCTGTTTCGGGCGGTGGCAAGTAAGGAATCAGGCTCCTTTCCTCTGCATTCATAACAAAAGCCTAAAACCATCGTATCAAAAAACCAATCTAAAAAACGTGCGTACTGAGCGAGGCTGTGCCTCATGCCAACTAGCAACTCCTGAAACATCACCCTTTAACTAACCTCAAAATGGCTACTTTAAGAATAGCACTCCTACCGCCCTATCCGGTTACCGCTGGCGAATTTACCTTGTCTATTGCGGGATTGACCTATGAAGTTTATGACATGAATGTCGTAGACCTGGAAAACAATCCTACCAATCTGGCGAGTTCGGTTTCAGTTCCTCAGGATAGTACTCAAGCGGTTGCTTATCTTGTCATCACACTTGGCACCGGAGGGGATGAATTTATAACCCGCGACTTAAGAATAAAGGTATATCGGGGTACGGACCTCATCGTCGATGCGATTTTAAACTATAATTTTGTAACGGATACCAGTAAGCCGGGTGGATACCTGGTCATTCCACTCATCGGATTTAATTTACAATCTATTTTTAGAAAGAACGGTCTGCCGCCGCGTTTTTCTGATCTGGAGGACGCTGTAAATGCAGTTTTAGATGCGGACGAGGGGAACCTGGATATTATTGAATTGAACCTGAAACAATGCAGGCATGTCGCCCGTGAACTGGTCTGGAGTACCCAAGAAAATGAACCGCCCAAGCCGGATAAGAAATTATGGAAATTATTTACTTTAGATACTCAGGATGACGATTTAGATGATGGAAAAGAACAAGCGCGTCAAAAATTCGAACGCGAACTGGACGCCTTTTACAACACGCCCGACGCCAAAGCCGAAAACCTCGCCAAGTACATCTGGGCCCTGCGATGCGCCTACAAATGTGTAGACCACATCGCTTCCGTCAACGAAATCCAGTTCCGTTTTCCCCTTTTCCCGGACCTGGCGCTCAGCCGGAAAACCCGCGAAATCGAATTGAAGATAACGGGCGGTTTCGGTGCCAATCTGGACATCCCGGTTGAGTATTTCTACGCATTGGGTGTTGAATTGCCCGTCAGCATGGACTGGGATTTCCGGTACAATTCAGCCATTTCGACGGAAGACAGCGTATTGCTGGAGCAGTTTGCACAAGCCCTGGAGAAAGGAATTATCGACGCAGGTTTGGCTATCAATAATTTTCAGGCATACAGGCGGCTTTATATACTTAAAACGACGTTGAGCAGTGGCTTGTCCGCGCCACTGAACGATAATGCTGTGTATGTAAATTGCCAGCCCGAAGCCTTGCTTTTCCCTCCTTCCGGCTGGCTGGCTTACACGGCTGCCGACCTTAACATCTTTTGGGACACCCTGTCGTTCGATCAGGAACATGCCGATCTCGTTCTTTTCGCACTTGTTCAGGGCAATCAATATCTCTACAATGCTATTCATCCGCTGGCAACGTCGGTCAATGCATTGGCCGGAACCTCGCAACAACAATGGGAAGCGAGGTATGTAGCGGCGGATGCCGCCAGGATCGCTTTTGACAATACCCACCTGGACCCTGATTTTTTACCGAAAGGTAAAGTGGAAGAGCAGGCCAAAGCCTTTGCCCTCTACGCCATGCGTTTTTTTAACACTGTGGCCGCTGCGACACTCACTCCTGTTATCATAAACCAGATGCCTGTCCCGTCGTTCGGCGTGGAAGGCCCGGTCGAATCTTTTCTGGCGACCTATACCTTAGGCTCGGGTTTTGATCCGGTGGCGGCTATGGCTACAGCAGCAGGAATAATAAAAGATGATGTCTGCGGGCAGCAGTGGCTGGTCGATAAAATCGCTATTTTGGATGCATTGTTTTTATTGACAAAAGATCTGAAAGTCGGCAGTGATCCTATCCCTGTTTTTCAGCAGTATCCGGTTATGGAAGCGTTGTATGCCCGGGGCTTTACGAGTGCCGTGCAAATTGCCGACCTTTCAGAAACGGATTTCATTGCGGCATTGACCGGGACCGTGGCGTATCCTTTCGGAAAAAAAATCCATGAAGCGTCCGGCGTCAGCAGTATGATGATGCGTTTAGTAAACGGCGCTTCCCGATGTTATGATTCCCGCGACACCGTACCTGCGCTCCTCAAGGCGGGGTATACGGATGCCGGCAGTATTGTTGCTGCCGGCCAAGCGGATTTATCCACTGTATTAACCGGTGCAGGTGCTTCGGATTGCACGGAGGCAATTTACCGGAACGCTCAAGATCAAGTCAATCGATCCCTGGCGCCTTTGGCAAAGGCATGTGATGCCGCACAACAGGAAGCCGCAATCGTTGCGCTGGTAGCCAAAAAATACTACGATCCGGGGAGTATTGTTGCAAGCGGAAGTCTTATTGCCTTCGATAAGAGTATTAAAGATGCGAATATCAGAACTTGTTTGCCGGGTATTTATGAGGCGGCTCAAAACCTTGTGCAGGAGCAACTGGCAAACCTGGTTCGTTGCGACTTTGATTCGAACCAGGTAAACCAAATGGTGAACCTGCTTATTGCTCAGGGTTTTACCGATGCGGGAAGTATAGCAGCTGTTTCAAAGAGTGTATTCTTACGGCTGTTTCCCATAAACGATCAATCGTTTTTTACAAAAGACTGCCTTGTTTTTATCCATCAGGCGGCAATTGCTGCGGCGCGTACTGACCTGGCTCTGCTTACAAAAGATTGTAATGCATCTGCTCAAACAAATCCCCAGGCAATTCTTGCGGCATTGATAAAACAAGGCTTCAAACAGCCGCAGGATATTTGCCAACTCAGTTTTAAAGCATTTCTGGAGAAACTTCAAAAAGGGATTGCCCTGGAATGTGCAAAACACATTTATCAGGCAGCCGGAGGAAACCCCGACAATCCGGACGTGCCGGGCTGCGGCGGCGTTTTTCATCCGGTCAATGACGGTTGCCTGGTAAATTGTATACCACCTGCTCATCTTGCTCCAACTGGTCCAACCGCCTATCTTCATGATCTCTTGCTGGCATCGCCCGGCAGCACCTGTGCCAAACCGGCCGGTCCCGGTTCTGAAACCCTGGGCAATATTATTACGCCGCGCAGAGGAGATCTGGGCGCATTAAAGGCAACTTCCTCGAATGCCGAAACGCCCATTCCATTGATCGATCTGGCGAATGAACAATTAGAGAACATGGTTGCAACGGGCTCTCCTCAGGGCGCGGTTTACGATACAGCATACGACATGGCTGGGGGCCACTTTTTGTCCCGGCTTGACGGAACTTGTGCAGATGAAAAAGAGAATGACGGCGTTAGGCACGATCCGGCAGTTTTACTGCAAGCCATGCCCGAGCATTCTTCGCCGGTTGTAAAACATTCGTCTTCCGCTTATGACAAATTAAAAAATGATTTTTCAGATGCCTGCCATCTGCCTTATGACCAGGCGCTCGACGTATCCCGCAGCTACCTGCAGCGCTTAGGTCTCGACCGGTTTGAGGCGATGCGCCGTTTTGGCACAGCCATCAGGGCGTTCGGGCCGGAGCCGGGTGTGGCGCCCGACAAATTTCAGAAACAGGTTTGGAGACTTCCATTGGACAAATCCCTGGCCTATGAATACCTGTGTTTTTCACAGGAAGAATATGATTTCCTGTTCGGCCAGGATTTGTCGACTGCAACCATTAACGGTATGCCTGCCTGTTATTCCCTTTTTGGGTTTATTCCCCAAGAATGGAAAGGAAAATCGACGGAAGAGGCAGATGAAGAATGGCTTACCAAGGCTTCCAATTTATGTACATTTTTGGAAAGTACCTGCCTGAGTTATTGCGAGTTTCATGCATTGACAGAAAGCGGGTTTATGCCATTGGTAAGCGATCAGGCCGATCATTTGTTCCCGAAATGCGAACCTTGCTGTTGCAACGATTATCAGTTGGAAAAAGTAATGAAGGGCGGGTCGACCTCAACACTTACCAAAGAAGACTTTGTGCGCCTGATGATATTTATCCGGTTGTGGCGCAAAATGCAATGCGTCCCGGGCGGTAAATACACATTTGCTGAATTCAGGGATATTTGTGAAGTACTTGAATTGTACAAAAATGGTGCGATTAATCCTGATTTCCTGTATGAACTGGCACATTTTCAGTTGTTACGGGATATATATCACCTTCCTTTGACAGACGGAAGTGAAGCCACAGGCACGGGAGCGACCCATACGCACCTGCTGGCATTATGGGCAGGCGCGCCGACCGGGCAACTGGAATGGGCAATTGATACTTTGCTGGATGCTATTCAAATAAAAATTCAAAAAACACATCATTGCGAACGTCGTCCGCCTGAATTTGTAAAAATACTTAAGAATAACCTGAATGCCTTGTCGGAACTGGCGGGATTCTCCACCACGGAACAGGGACTAACATGGATCGGAGCGCCGCACCTGACTGCTGCGTTTGCCGAGGTACTCGGCAATGTTTTTCATTCCCGGTTCAGTGTGGGGGAACTGTTTTTCCTTTTTTCCAAAGAGCCACACTTAGCCGGCGATGATCCATTTCCGCTGCCTTCGGGCAACGAAGCACTGGAAAATCCATTGGAATTGCCGGATGATGACGGACAATTTTCACTCTGGCAACTCCGGGCTAAATTATTGTCCGCCGCTCCGGATTCCAGTGAATGGACCTGGATGAAAATCAATGCGGTATTGCGCGATGAATTCGGTTATACAACCGCTCCGGCCAATGATCCGCTGCAGTCACTGGGGTACCATTTTTTCCCCAATACCCTTGTTTCCGAGGGTTACTTGGTAAATACTGCCGACCGGCAATATAGAACGCACCTGACGACAACCGTTGAAATGCTCTGGAATGAGCAAAAAAGCCCATTCAGGTATGATCTGGGGAATAAACAATTGTGGACGGAATTGCCATGGCTTACCGACGAAGCAGTTATTGCCAAACTCAGCAGGGTGCGTCAATTGACTACAGAGGAGATCAAAGCAGTCCAGCATTTGTACTTTATGCCCCGGGCAGATATGGCCCGTTTCCGGTACGTATTTTCCAACTTTACGGAAGCGCAGGAAATGCTTTTACAACAGCCCGATGAAGAAAAACGCTGGGTCTATTTCAGGGATAATTTTGCATTGTTTTATGAACGTTGCCAAATCGTTGCACAACACCTGGCGGATCACGTAACCAGTGCAACCAGTCAGGCATGCGGCGACTCGAAAGCATTGGCCTGGGAAATACTGAAAAATTTATACGCAGATGAAAACCTGGGTCAAACTACCTGGCAAGACTCCGGCGGTGCGGCGCCCGATGTAAAATGGCCCAATCAACCCAGTGGAGGCGCATTTTCAGCCATGGTCCAACTCACCGGAACCGGCCTGCTTGGCGCTGTAAAAGACAAAAAAGGCAACCTGATCTGGCGTGAAGTCCGGGGAGGCCTCGATGCCTTTGGCGGAGAGGAAAACAATGCCGACAGCCCTTTCCCTACTGTATTGCCGGGTATAGAATGGAACGCCACCCAAAAAATTGCCACCATCCGAAATGGTTTTGCTTTGGAAAACCAGAATGGTAAATTATTGGGCGGTGCGGAAGGCTATTCTATTCTTTGGGAGGGTTTATTGCTGGTAGAAACATCCGGCAATTATACATTCTGGGCAGGCGCCCCTACGCCCGGAAACGAAGTACCTGATTTCAAAAAAGCATCCAAGGCACAGTGGTCGTTGACATTACAACGCGGGCATAAACAAATGCTGTTATTGAGCCACGACATTTCCGGCGAATCTGCCCCGCCACATTGTTCTGCCCCGGTATTGCTGAAAGAAGGCGTTTACGAAATTACCATACAATACATACAGCCTGAACCTTCCTTGGATAACTGGGAAGACGGTTGCCCGCAAACCACTGGTTTTCAGGTAAAATACAGCGGGGCCGATACTGATGGGGCAATTTGCACCCTACCGATTGAACGTCTGTATGTTAAATCCAAATCAGCGTCGCTGGGTGATGGCATTACAGAAGTATCGGATGCTGCCAATAATTTTTTAAGTCAGCAATATGTAGGTACCATGCGCGATTTTCTGCGCACGTACAGCCGCGCTTTTGCAAGCATGTTGTTTGCCCACCGTTTTGAACTGTCAGCCAATCGTATTGCAGATGATGGCATGTCTGAAATCGGATATTTATTGTCGAAACCTTCCCGGTTTGCGGGTTTGGCATTTTCTAAAATCAGCGGATCGTGGGTAATTCACCTGGCAGATTTTAATTTCAACCTGCTTCCGGTAGTCAACAATTATTATCCGCCGGAGTCCTCCACAGATAAACGAGCCGACCCTGATCTGATCAGGCAACAGGCATTATTCGATGTGTTTTTGCGCATCTACGATTATACTGTTCTTCGACACGAAACCCGCGCTGCTACGGAAAATCCGGTTTGGCTGGCCCTGAAAGAATCAGCGGAAGGGCATGCCGATCATGAGGGTCATTTACTGCGGCACATGGGTATCGACTTGCGTCACACCCATCTGGTAACCAATTTTTTCGGTCCGTATACGGTGCTTAGCTCCGATTTGGAAGATGAGCGATGGACGCGAAGGGTATGGGAAGCAGAAAAGGGTTTACGCCGATTGCTTTGTGCATTTTTCCCTGCCGATATTACCCAGGCACGGCCTTTGTTGTGGGCGGCCCCGGATCCCAATGCCATTTATACGTTGGAGATTCCTTTTGGAGATCAAACGCCACAAACCGGTAATGGCAACCTCACGCGGTTTGTTCGTTTCGGATTAATAGAAAATGGAATACCACGCCGATATGATGAGTTGAAACAACTCAATGATGGCTTGCGCGTTCGTGCACAGAAAGCCTTACTGGCATATCTAACCCGAATGAATCGTATAACCCTACCGGAAGGCGGATTTGCCACAACTGCCAATGATTTGAATGGATTATTACTGATGGATGTAGTCCCGGGCCTTTGCCAGGCCGCCACACGAATTGAAGCATCTATTAGCGCCGTACAAACCCTGGTACAACGCGCTCGATTGGGCCTTGAACCCACACTCACGGTGTCCAGTGAATTCAGGCGTTTTTGGGACAAACGAATGGCGCAATTCCATATTTGGGAAAAAAGTGAGCGACAGGACATTTACCGGGAAAATTTTATTGCACACGAAAAAACAGCAGAGGCGCGCAAGTCGGAAAGTTTCCAGATGCTGGAAGACCGCTTAAGAACACAAACGTTGAGCGTGCCGGTATCCGGTGGTGTTACCATTCTGAGTACGCAAAAACCCCCAGCGCATACGGGCATGAGCCTACTGCAAAAAAAGGCGCCCTCAACAACTCAGGCCATCAGCGATATCGAAGGTTTTGACCTCTTTGGGAAACCGGAAAACTATACGCGTCCGGGTTGGCTGGCTGATATCCGGGAAGAAAAACTCCCGTTTTGGCTGGAGGCGGCCATACAAATGAAAGTGCCGTTTGTACGTGTTGCAGCGGCTGGTATTCCTCCGGCGGGTATCACTTATGATTGTGCAGACGGCATCTGTTGTTCTGCATGCGGAGATATTCATCCGCCCCTGGTTGATGAATACTATTTCTGGATGATAACAGGTAAATATTATGCCAAGATCACCCAGGATGCTTCCCGTGAATGGGATAATGAAGAAGATCTGCCCAAACTATTACATTTAAATACCCGGGATAAAGTTTATTTGGCCTGGACCCACAAGCACAACGGAGTTTTCCAGCCGATGCGGTGGTCGTTTGAAGGTGTGACCGTTACCGGAACGCCCGGATTAAACTGGTTCGGCCGGTTTGAGGACAGTTTACATTTTGAAATTACCGGAGCAGATACCTTGGTTGGTATTCCGGCGTGTGACGGCGGCACTCCTTTCCCCACCGGATTCCGGTACGACATGGTGACCGATACTGCTGTGCCTGTTCGGGCGATAGGTTTGGAAAATTGTTTTAAAGTTGAGTTACTAACCCCTTCTACGTATTTTGCCTATTTTGATCCCGGTGCCCCGTTGGTTCCCAACACAATGTTTGCTCCCGCATTGGCGGTGGCTCAAAACCTTGAGATACACTGCAAATATGAAGAGGCTGTGCAATGGTATGAATTGGTTATTAAGCCTTTGAAAGAAGACAATCGATGGCAAAAATGTGTAGACAATCAGAGTTGCTGTTGTGAATCCGGTGAAATTTCAGAACAGGAGTTCTGCCGCCGCGCTATGCTACTGTATTATTTAGAGACGCTTATTCGCTGGGGTAAAAACCTGTTGCAAAAAAATACAGGAGCATCCATTCAGCAGGCGCGGCTGATTCTGGAAACCGCTGGAAAAATATTGGGAGAATGCCCGCTGACAACACAGGCAAAATGGCAGGATTCCGACGACACGCCTAAAATACTTGATTTTATACCAATGACCGCAGCACTGAATCCTCAGTTGATTTGTAAATATGAGGAAGTGGCCGACGGATTGGCCTTGGTCCACCACTGTATGAACAATAACCGTTTGCAGAACGGCCGTGACAGGGACAACAAAAATTATTGGCAAACTACTGTTATGCAAGGTAGTTGTAGGGAAGAAGATGCCGAATGTTGCGACGATTTATGGTGTATGCCCACCAGTCCTTACCGGTTTACTTTCCTCATCTCCAAAGCAATGGAGTTGGCTGGTACCGTAAGCAGTTTAGGAAATTCTTTATCGGCTGCATTTAAAGAAGGGGATGCTGAATTTTTGGCCGCATTACGCGAAAGCCAGTCGCGACAACTGTTGGAACAAACCACTTCGGTCAGAGAACTCAACGCCCGGGAATCCAACTGGCAAACCCAGGCATTAGAAAAAACGCTTGAAATTACACAAGCCAGGCTGGCTTATTATCAATTGCTTGTTGCAAACGGCTTGATCGCAGAAGAAGAGGATTACAAGGCGTTTATTGATCAGTCGATGATCGCATCTGCAACGGCGCAAGGGATTGAAGCGATCACTGCACCTATTCACCTTACTCCTGATGCATACGCAGGCCCCTTCCCCTTGCTACACGCTACAGGGGGTGATAAAATCGCTCAATTTGTTCTAACTGGAGCAAAAATAGCTCATACAATTTCATCCATTCAAGGTACGCGCGCCTCTAAACGGCTTACCACCGGCGGATGGACCCGTCGCTTGCAGGAGTGGAATTTCCAGATACAAACCCTCGAAATCGAAGTAGAGCAGGTGAAGCGCCAACTGTTAGCGGCACAATTGCGGGAGAAGAATGCCTTGCGTGACCTGAATAACCATCAGATCCAACTCTCCCATGCCATAGAAACGCATCATTACATGCGGGATAAGTTTACTTCGCAGCAACTTTATCTGTGGATGCAAAAGGAACTGGCTGCGATGCATTATCACCTGTTTGAGTGCGCCCTGCAAACCGCCCGACAGGCTGAACGCGCATACAACCGCGAGCGGGGCTACACGAATGAGCATTTTCTCAATATGCCATTCTGGGATAGTCTTCATGAAGGCCTGCTGTCCGGCGAACGGCTGCAAAAAGCATTACGTTGCATGGAAAAAAGTTATCTCGACAACAATGTGCGCCGCTACGAGCTGACGAAACACATTTCCATGCGTCATTTCTTCCCAGCAGCACTACTGCAACTCATTGCAACAGGAACGTGTGAAATTCAAATTCCGGAAGCACTTTTTGATCTTGATAACCCGGGACACTATCTCCGGATGTTAAAAAGTGTTTCGATCAGTATTCCCTGTATTGTTGGCCCTTATGCTACGGTAAACTGTCGCCTAACGCTGCTTAATAGTCAAACGCGAATAACTCCGAAGTTGCACTGTGGTCATGGCACTTGCTGTACATCTTGCCATCCCTCAGAAGGGTACTATTCTAACACAGCGGATGACAACAGATTTGCGCACGAGTTTATCGGCACACAATCCATCGCAACCTCGACCGGGCAAAATGACCCGGGTATATTTAACCTTGATTTCCGGGACGAGCGAAATCTGCCTTTTGAACATTACGGCGCTATCAGTACCTGGCGTATAGAACTGCCCAAAGAGCAGAACTACTTCGATATGCATACCATTAGCGATGCCGTATTGCATTTCAGCCTGACAGCCAAAGAGGGTGGTGAATTGTTGCGTAAAACGGCAATTGAGAATGCAAAAGGGTATCTTCCCGGTAATTCTATGCGCTTGATTACCGTTAAAAATGATAAGCCGGATCTCTGGTTCCAGATGGAATCGTCTCATTGGGAGAAACTACCGTTAATATTCAGCCGCAACGATTTTCCATATCTACCTTTTCAGCATGATATGTCTGTTGTGCGGATAGATGTATTCATCGAAATGGATGGTTGCGAGCCATGCGATCACCTCAACCTTTTCTTCAAAGGTCCGGATGATTGTGTGGATTGTGATGACATGCCGGTCACTTGCGTCCGCCGTGAAGATTCGGGCAGGCTTTACCATGGAGTATTCGCCACAGATTTTGGACCACTAGGTATTTCACAAGTATATGGAAGTTTGGTTTTTCCGAAAACTACGGGAGAGATCAAACAAGTTTATTTGCTGTGTACTTATGAAGTAGAAAGGAAAGAGTGCAAGGGTGCGAAGAATTGTGGTTGTGGGTCTTAACTTGTAAAGTTATTTCAGGACAAGACACTCATAAACTGTTATTAAAACTCTTTTAAAGATGAAGTATAGGTTTCAAATACGCTCTGCTCAAAATCATCTTTATAGAAAAGGTACTTCTGGACATAGGCGGTAAATTCGCGTTCCAAATCTTTCCCAATCAAGGGATGGAAGTGCCGGATATCATCGAGGTAGAGGCCGTGTTCCATATCAGTAATGAAGCGGAACATCTTTTCGTAGACAGCGGTAAGGGTAGAGGCCTCCACGCTTTCGCTGCCGAACGGACCTTCATACTGCTGGGTGATGATTTTAAAATAACTCTTCCTTTTGAGTGGATTTCCTTCGAATGGATGGAGATAGTGCTGAAAAAGATAGGCACAAAGCGCATCGGGGAGTTCACCGATCCCATTGATCATTTGCCGGATCATTTTTTTATCCAGCAGGATGGTTTGGGTCTTTTGCAAAAATGATGGGGGGTGGTAACGTTGATCGGATTTTTTATAGAGAAACAGGCCCTGGGAAACAAAATCGATGATATCGCCCGGGCTGGCATCGGCAGTAGAAGACAAAAGATGAATCTGTATATCGTCCAGCAGGCGATCGATATACGGGAGATTGGATTGATATTGAAAGAGGCCATCATTGTTGAATACCTGATGCAGGACGTCAAATTTATTGGTGGTATTTGCTTCGAACAATTCAAAAAAGACGGTCCAGTATTCGGGTTCATAAAACGAAAATTCGTGGTCGAAAAGAATGGCCAGAATGATTTTTTTCAAATTCTCCTCCCTGGGATAATCCAGGGCCAGCACGCGGTTGAGCAGGAATTTTTTATCAAAAGCGTAGTAAGGTATTTGGGCTATTTCGTGGAGGTAATGTTGAAATTGCTCTTTTTTTTCGGGCTCCAAATCCTCTTTCAGGCTGAGGATATAGAGGGTACTGAACACTTCGAGTAAGCCGTCTTTAAACCGGGAAAAGGAAAAGCGCGCATTTTCGGTTTGGGAAAGGCCGGCTAATAAAGCGGTGACGTGGTGATCGAATTCGTCCAGGCCGGCAGCATTGGCCCGCTGTAGCAACCCGCTGATGTACTGTAGGTAGGCTTCATTATCCGGAATACTTATGTAGAGGCCGTGTTCAAAACTATTGGCAAACTCAAACAGGATTTCATACAAATCGGGCTCATTGAGCGCTATGAGTCCCTGGAGGGTTAAGGCGGCTACCTGGTTGGTTTGGCCCTCCTTATACATACTGCTTTGTTCCAGGAGCGGGAGAATTTGAGCAGCCAGTTGCCGGGCGATTATTTTAATCGCCGACGGTTTGGGCTGGCTGGTTTTTACATATTTGTTCCCCAATTTGGACAAACATTCCGCAGCGGCCATCAACTGCCCCTCGTCGTTTAAGACTTCCGAATCCCCGGGCGCTTTTTCCGCCAGGTCGGCCAGAATTTTAAGTTGATTTTCGGCGTCTGCCAGGAGAAAATCGTGCGATTCGACCAAACTGCTTAGTTTCACCATGTACTCCATTAAATCTTCGGGACAAAGTGCAACGAGCCGCCTGATCTGGCCGGCAAATGGAGTCAACCTTTCCGGGTCGGCTTCGCAAAGGAGGTTGATGTAGAACATGGCCACATTCCAGATCCAGCGCATCTGGCCAGTTAGTTTCATATATTTTTCGTCGGTGTAAAGCGCCTCGTCATTATCCAGCCGGTCGAGGGCTTCCTCTATTTTTTTACTTTTAGGGAAACCGTATTCGAGGACCCGGATCATGGCGGCGATCACCTCCGGGTCAGAAGAGAGGTCGGCGGTTTTCAGCAGATTCACCAGGTAGTAGGGTTGCTCCATTTCGGAGAGAAACTGATTTTTGGCTACACGGGTGGTGCTGATCCTTTTGACCAGGTTGCTTTTATAATGCTGAATTAATTGCGGCGGCAGTTTGGCGTGTATTTTTCCAATGGCGTCGAGGATGATTCCTTGCCAGTAATCATCAAAATAGTTTTTCTCAAAAAAAACAATCAGTAGATCGATGTCCATTTGGGTGATAAGTGTCTGGACCATTTCCCGGTTGCATTCCCCTGCCAACAGGTAGTACAGGAAAGTCAGGTAATGTTGCTCATTTTTCTCCGTTTCCTTTTTCAACCGTTGGAACAGCGTCAGCAGGCGATCTTTGGATTGGCCATTTTTTTGCTCCAGGGATATTTTACCGACGATAAAGCGAACGAAGGTCCAAAAAAAGCGGTCCTGGAGTAGGTAAATAACGGCCTCTGCACTGATTTCATCGGCTACGAAACCGGCGGCCAGGTATTCCTGGAAAGTGACCGTATGGAAAGAGAACTGCCAGTCGGCGCCGGGTTCATGGGTCTTTTTATTACCAAAACCCAGATTAGAGAGGTCGTCGGCCAGGATTTCATGCCGATCCAACAAGGTGCCTTTCCAAATGAATTTTTTATCTAATTGCATTCGGTAAGCCAACGCGTTCAATTCGCGCATGCGGCTATTCCGGGGATCCAGGACCAGTGGGTTGCCCTTGTCTTTTTCATAATTAATGATCCAGGCAAATACTTCCCGTTGGAGTTGATAGAGGGAGTCGATATCCTGCAGGGTTTGGCGGGCTTGCGGATCGGTGAGGTAGATCAGCATGATGTAAGAAAGCATCAGCGGCGCGTGCGCATAGTCGCGCAGGACCTTGTTTTTAGCCAGAATATCGGTTACCTCGTTTTCAGATTTTCCCGGTTGGTCTGATTTGGTCAGGATGGTACGGATATATGCACGAATATTGGCATCGTTAAAGCCATCGATGCGGAAGTGGGCGCCGGGCTGCACAGGCAGGCCGATTAGCCCATACGGCCTGGACAACAGGAGAAAATCTGCCTGCGGATAAAAACGGTCGAGTTCTTTGAAGAGTTTTTGCCGCATTTCGGCGGAGAGCTCATCCAGGCCATCCAGGACTAATAGATAGTCATGGGGGTAGTTCTGGAGGAGTTTATGTAGGTCTTCGGTGGAAAAATCGAGGCCTTGCAGGTAGCGCTGGCAGATTTCGTGGGCCAAAAAGTTTTGTTTCGCGAGGTCGAGGTCACGCAGTTGGAGGTAGATTAAAGCCGTGGGAATGTTGATTTTGTGGAGCGCCCATTGGTGGCAAAGCCATTTTGCATAGGTAGACTTACCCACACCCGGGTTGCCGGAGATTACGATCCGGTGGTTATTGCCGAGGATATTATCGGAGATCGCTTCGGCGGAGAGTTCGGCTCTGAAAATCGAATTGATTTTTATTTTCTCTGAAGATGGTTGTTGTTCTTCATTCAAGAGGGATTCCCGATCGGCCAGTTTCTGGTGTTCAACGTAGGAAAGTTGGATAAAGTAGTCCTCCATGGATAAGGAACCCAGCAGGGCGGTTTTATCCCCATTGATCCGGATCTGGGTAAAGTCGGAGTGGGTTTTGTAGTGGTTGGCGAGGTGGATAGGCAGGTGATAAGCCACCTGTAGTTTTTTTTCAGTTTCGGGTTCGGGAAAAATCCGTAGAAAAATTCCCACCAGGGCGATGGTGATCGCGATCAATCCGATGAGGGGTTCGAAATAATCATTGGAATTCGATTTTTCATACCAATAGATGGTAACAATCAAAATCAGCACAGAACTGATGATGGTGGTCCAACTTTCTAATATGCGGCGCATTCTCAATCAGTTTTGGGGGTAAATGTACGGTGGAAAGGGTTAGTTGGATCATGGTAAAGACCCTTCTCTATTTCTCGATTCGCTTAAAACGTTGGCCGGTTTGGGCTGTTAATGTCCCATACACAAAGGAAAGTACAAGGCTAAAAGTGATGTACGAAAGATGTAGACTCTTGTAACAAATGCCATCGCAGGTATTTGTGAAAGTGTGTAATGTTTTCAATTGATGTCCGTTACGAAATATAATTCCAATCTTTATTTCAGTCAACGTCAATGCTCGCGAATATCCGTGATGCAAAGGGTTGGGTCGACAAGGCTTTGATTTGTGATATTTTGTAGATAATTTTTCCATAAATCAAAGATTTAAAGACAGCATACTTCGGGTCGCAGACCTCTCAATCTTTGTTATAGATATAATGACTTCTAACTACTTGCTACAAGCGGGATGCTTCTGATATTCCCATAACCGATTTCAATATATTTTATGAGTACCAGATGGTTCTTTACAAGTTCCTTACATTTTGGTGGGATTCTCTTTTTTCGGCTTTTTTCGGCTTGCTTGTACCCGTTTTCGTTCCTGTATTGTCCTCCCCAACTTTTACACCAAATATAGCGTTCTTGCCCGGCCTTACTATTAGCTTGTTTGCATCATTGCCATGGCTATCTCTTATTGCACGTACATAATTATTTATTTTCCCAATTTTATTTGCAGCCTCATAGTTAATGTCTAGTATGCTTTCAGTAAATTCTCCACAAAAGTCACCTGTTTTATTTGTCATTTTATCCACAGCGGCTTGAGCAAGTCTAGATATATCCGTTACTAATAATGGAGAATTCGCATCGTTCATTAATTCCCTAACAATTCTATCTTGACCATCTACCAGAAAAACATGTTGACCATTGACAATGACATAAGTATCGGCTAATCCGGCCCAATCATGTACAAACTCATGAGCGGCATCCCCTTTCCAAGTAGCACTTTTAGGTGCTAATACCATAAAGTCTCCATGTTTAGAAGTGTTTTTTGTAAATGATGAGCTTCTTGCCTTTTTATCATACTGAACAACAGTTCCATATCCTGCGGCATCTCTGTCAGATGCTGCCTGGTCAATATCTGTATAGGTTTTCACTTCAGTGTTGAACGTCATGGTGGCTGACCTAACTTCGCCATTAATTATAACTGCCGTATTAACTGATTTCCCACCATAAAAATCACTAGGTTCTCCGATTGCTTTCATGGCTGAACTTCTATTTCCTAAAACATCTAAAACAAGATATACAGAGTTTGTAACTGTTATAGAGACAGAACCATCTGCGTTTTCAACTATTGTAACTTTGGGTTTTTCACCATTAGGATCATTTAACACAATTGGGTTGCTTAAGCTGTTACTATAAGGAGACCAAGCAGGATAAAGGTATGCTGATGGATCAACAGAAAGCCACCTTCCCAACCTCGAATCATATATTCTCGCTCCAAAATCCAAACTATTCCCAGTCCCCTTTACCTCATCATCCCCCTCCTTTCCATTGAACCCATACCTACCCCTAATTCCAAACTCCCGCCCATCCAAAACCACCCCAAAAGGACTATAATCATTCGAACCCAACACCTCCGGTTCAAAATAATCAATCGCCCCATCACTATCATTATCCCGCGGAATTTTCCGGTCGGCAAAAACGATCAGCACATTGCCTAAATGGTTGCTGCCCTCATAATGCTTCTTGCCAAGTGTCCTAGTCAGTAGTTTTGGAGTAGTTGATAATCCCGTCAATTCCAGTTCCGTATAGTCACTCCCTAACCGGCTATTTCCATACAGGGGACGCTCTATCACCTTAAAACTCGGCCCTCCGGAAACCGTGATATGCTTGTATGTCCCCATCACATTCGCTTGCGCATCCCGGACATAATACGTCGTTCTCCACTCACTTGGCGGCTTTACGCCATTCGCATCCCGTGGCTTTTCAATTTTGGCAATTCGGTTGCCACCCGCGTCGTACCGAAATTCCAGATCGGACCTTAGACTGCCCTGAAAGCGAGTAATGCTTTTGATTTTTCCATACAGGGTCCAATCAATGCGCATGATTTCTTCCTGTCTATCCTGGATCAAGTTGCCTATCGAATCGTACCTATAATTATTGGTGCCATCATTCGCATTCAACGAATAGAATGCGCCCTGGTTATCAATATCATCACTAAAGACGGTAGCGCTTACCCGGTCGTTGACGTGGTATAAACGGTTCTGCTTAGTCCGTCCGGTCGCGTCTTTGGCATACTTATAGGTCAAGGAATCAATGATTTGTCCCGTTCCATCCGCCCTTAACTGGCCTAAGATATTGCCGTTGGCATCGTATTGAAAAGTGTTGTGGTATGAGCCGGCGTAGGTAGAACCTTGCTTCCAGGTATTGGTCGTCACATCCAGGTTTTGGAAGGCCTTCATTTCCAGCAAACGGTTCAACTGGTCGTAGGTATAGGCCGTACCCTGCGGTAATTTATTCGGCACTTCATTGGGCGCAGCAGTGTATATTTTCGGCTCTTCGATGCTGGTGACCATGCTGCTGATGTTCCCGTTGAATAGGTCGAAACTGGCTGCCATTAAATCACTATTGGGGGTGAGGGCCTCGAAACGTATTGTGGGGTTGCTCCATTTTGATCCGTCGACGGGTTTGTAGTCCCCGGCGTGGTAGTTCAACGTATAGCCGAAGGCGTCTTTGGCCACCCGGAAGGGGCTGCCACCCAGGCCGTCATTCCCGATATCGTTTTTGGATTTTAACAGGTTACTATTTACCCCTTTTATCCATCCTTGCAGGGTGTAGGCATAGTCCATGCCTTGTACCTTGTTGTCGCCGATTTCTACACGAGATAAGGGCCCATGGGCGTAGTAGACATAGCGGGCGTCCTGGTCCCAGAGGATACTGTCTTTGCTGGTGTAGGCTTTGGTGATGCGGTTGTCGGCATCGTATTCGTAGCGATGGTAAAAGGCGTCGGGTTTGCCGGCCTGGTAGTGCACTTCGTTTACTTTTCCACTCATTTGGTCGTAATCGTAATCGATTCGCTTGAAGCGTTGGCCGGTCTGCGCAGATAATGATAAATGACAAATAGATAGACTTAAGGCCAAAGGCCACACCAGAAAGAAATATGTTTTTCCAAATAACATCATCTAAATATTTTGATAAATGCTGATAGGATCTGTTGCAAGACCCGTTTAATAGAGAGGTTACGTTAGAATTCTCCATTCACTATTTTCTCGATGTTCAGAAATGTTTGTTTGTTTAGGTAAACTTGCTTGGTTTTTATTACATCTCCATTTATTACTTTCATTACAATAAACCCAGGTCGTCCGTTTGTCTCTGCATCAACGATCATTATTCCAGATTGTGTAAAGGGGAATGTACATCCTTTATAAGTTGCAGTAGAATAAGTTATTTTACTGACTTTCTCGTTAGCCATGCTGCTAACTACACTCCCTGTAATTGACTTGTCAAGTGAGCGAGCAAGATCGTGGTCACCTGGATAATCCTCATAACAGGTTGTTTGCTTGCAAAACTGCTCCGTAATGAAGTGATTTAAAATACTAGCTTTGGTTTGAAAAGGGCCGTCGGTTGTGCTTTTAATATCGCTTATATCAAGTACCGATAGATCATAATCATCATATAAAATCGGGGTATGACTGTCAATTGATATATTAATGGGCATTACATTAGCTATTGCTTTATTATAGCTTTCAAAAACTTGCTTTTGCGACTCATTCATTTTGCCGGACTGCTCTGTTTTTGTCAGCGTTAACTGATTGTCTTCGTTAATTGCAGCGCAATAGAACCCACCTAGAGATTTCTCTAATTCATTAATAAATGCCGTTCTATCTTGATCCTTCCCATTAACAATTACGGAATCTCCTTTAACATCAATAAACACAATGGGATTATTTTCAAAGCAGCTATAACCTGACAGATTAGGCGACAACATCGGGTCAATATTCCACCTTCTTCCTAACCTGGTGTCATATTGCCAATACTCGGCGGAGATTGAATTCCCATTTCCACTAATTTCTTTATCATTCTCTTGTCCATTAAACCCATATCTACCGCTAACTCCACCCTCTCTTTCGTTCAAGGGTGCTCCGAAAGGGCTATAATCACTCGCCCCCAACACCTCCCCCTGAAAATAATCGATCCCTCCAATCCCATTATCATCCCGCGGGATCTTCCGGTCAGAAATAACCACCAGCACGTTCCCCAAATGATTACTCCCCTCAAAATGCTTATTCCCAAGCGTTCTGTTAGTTGGGCTGACAATGGCTAAAGCCGAAACTAATTCCACTTCCGTATGATCGCTACCCAACCGGCTGCTCCCATACAGATTGCGCTCGGTGACTTTAAAGCTTATGCCCGCCGAAACCGTCGCCTGCCGGTAAATCCCCAGCACATTCCCCTGCGCATCTCGCGTATAATGTGTTGTGATCCAATTACTTGCCGGCTTTACGCCGTTCGCGTCCCGTGGTTTCTCCATCTTGGCGATCCTATTCCCATCTGAGTCGTACTGAAATTCCAGGTCAGAACTCAAATTACCCGGAGTACGGGTGATGCGTTTGATTTTCCCGTATACCGTCCATTCGATGCCGGTGATACCTCCCTGTTTGTCCTGGCTTAAATTGCCGATTTCGTCATACCCATAGTTGGTAACTGTTAGAGGATTATAAGGACCTTGGTTATCGATGTCATCGGTAAACGCCGTGGGACTCACGTTGTCATTCACATGGTACAGCCGGTTCGATCTGGTCCGCTGATCCGTATGTTTGGCGTACTTGTAGGTCAGGGAATCAATCGTCTTGCCCGCCCCGTCGGCCCTGAACTGGCGTAGGATGTTTCCATTGGCGTCATAGCGGAAAGCATTGTGGTATAAGCCGTTATAAGTAGAACCTTGCTGCCAGACATTGGTCGCAACATCCAGATTTTGAAAGGCTTTCATCTCCAGCAGCCGGTTTAACTGATCGTATTGGTACACCATACCCTGGGGCCAAGTATTGGGCATTTCATTGGGCGCCCCGGTGTATACTTTCGGTTCCATGAGGGTGGTGACCATGCTGCCGATATTGCCGTTGAACAGGTCGAAGCGCGCGGCCATCAGGTCGCTATTCGCGGTAACTGCCTCAAAGCGTTGGGCCATACTCCATTTCGAAGCGTCGATTGGCTTGTAATCGTCCGTATGGTAATTCAGCGTATATCCGAAGGCGTCTTTGGCCACCGTGGCATGGGTGCCGGACGGTAAGCCATCGTTGCCGATTTCGTTTTCCGCCTTTAACACGTTGCTGTTCACCCCTTTTATCCAGCCTTGCAGGGTATAAGCATAGTCCATCCCCTGGACGTTCAGATCGCCGATCTCCGTTCGGGCTAAAGGGCCGTGGGCATAATAAAAATAGCGGGCGTCCTGGTCCCAAAGGATGCTGTCTTTGCTGGTGTAAACTTTGGTGATGCGGTTATCGGCATCGTATTCGTAGCGATGGTAAAAGGCATCGGGTTTGCCGGCCTGGTAGTGCACTTCGTTTACCTTTCCACTGATCTGGTCGTAGTCGTAATCGATCCGCTTGAAGCGTTGGCCGGTTTGCGCCTGCATACTAGGCAAGGTCAAAAGCGACAGGACAAGTGCAAGGACTGAACTGACAACGGATTGCATTGGACTATGGATAGATTTCATAATGCAGATCTATTTTATGCCTTCCAGGGATGGGTTATCCTGCAACAGCGTTTTCACATTCCCGTGTATATCATAACTGTAGTGCGTAGCATGCTGATAGGTCTGGTCATTATTATCATCTACGTCCTCATAGGACACCGAAGCCACCCGTTTGCGCAGGTTTTCCTGGATGATGGGCAGACCGGTAATGACCGTAAAGTCGTAATAGGTTTTGGTTACTTCCCGGCGAACCCCTGCGTTCAGGAAAGCATTTAGCTTGGCGTCGTCCACAACCTGCGGATTATACTGCCCGTTGATGGAGGTACCGAAGATGCTGGAAAAATTGCTGGCAGTGGTGTTGTCGCTGATTTCGCCTACTTCTTTGATCCGGCCAAGTTCATCATACCGGGTATAACTGTAATCCGAGCGATCCAGCTGGGTCGGCAGGTTTTTCCGATTGTATTGTTTGGTATTTTGCGACAATACCAACCGCCCCAACTTGTCGTAGGTAAAACGCGTAGAAAACAGCTCGGATTCATCGGTGACCAGCCGCGTATAGTTCACGGAGGTTCCGGTATTGAAAGATCCGCCGAGGAAGCCCCGATAGCGGGTGGCAAAGTCGATGGTCACTAGGTCAACCGTTGCAGGGCTGGTAACCCCGTTGGTGCCGGTCAATAGCTTTATTACCCATCCAGCCGCGTTTGCACCAGACTGTTGGATATTCTTCGTGAATGTAGACCGCAACACATAGCTCCCGACACCCGGACCACCAGAACCCACGACGTACCCAGTGCGGTCGTCATGGAAAAAGACGTCGGTAAAGACCAAGGCTGGTATAGCAGGCGAGCTGGGAACTGAATGCGGCAGCCAGTTTGTTCCATTGAAATAGTAAATTTTTTTCTTACTGCCGACGGCAATGACGGTTTTATCCTGGAAAATATGGATTGCCCGGAAAGTGGACGTAGAGGGAATCGGCGTCATGGTCGCAAACGTATTGCCGTTATTGGTGGTCTTAAAAACAATGCCCGACTGCCCGACAATATAGCCAGTATCTGCTTTTACAGCTACATCGAATAAGTTACTGCCGCTTCCAATATTGTAATAGTTCAGCGTTGTACCGTCTACTCCGCCGATTCGTCCCACGTATCCGGCATTGCCGATAATAATGGCTTTATCAGGTTGGGTCGTCCACACCCCGTTTAAAACCGGCGTACTGCCGGCAATATTGGCGGAGGTAATCGGCTTGACGTATTTCCAGGTTTGCCCCCCGTCGGCGGTATGCCGAATAATATCGTTACCGCCGACTATATAACCATTGAAAGCATTCAAAAAGTTGACGTCGTTCAGGCCAGGGGTGAAGACCGCTTTTATTTTGGCTCCGCCGGTATTGTTATAGGAATACACGGCAGCGCGGTCGCCTACGGCGTAGACCTGGTTAGTACCAATTTTATAGGCCAGGCCCCGGAAACTTTCGGCAGGTTGCAACGCGGCAATGGAAGGTAGGGGCGCAGACAGCGCGATGTCGGGTATCGAAACGATCGTTCCGTTGGCGCCGCTGACGTAGGCTTTATTGGAGATGTTTAAAGCGATGTCGTATAGGTTGCTGTTGGTAGCCAGGGTAATCTTGGTCAGGTTTGCCCCTGCGCCGCTAATAGATTGCTTATACAATAAGCCGTCGTTCCCGGCGATCAGGCCGAGGGTGCCGGGTATGGCGGCGGTGTTGGCGGTATTGAATTTGATCGCGTTCAAGTTGGTTACTGTGCCGGTTGGCAGGGTTTTCCAATCGGTACCATTGGTGCATTGCAGGAAGCTGCCTTCGCTACCCACGGCGTAAATGGCTTTCACACCAGCAGCCTGGAGGTCATTGATGGCCAGTGGCAGGACCTTTTTTGATAATTCCGTCCAGTTTACAGTACTCGTATTGGCGTTGTTGGCCTGATAAATATCGCCGTTCAAACCGGCGGTGAAAACATCGTTACCGTTTTTAGCACAAATAGAGCGTACATTAAGTTTGGGCGGTATGGAACCACTGTTGCCAATCAAGACTAAGGGTGCGCTGGCAAAATTGGTTTTGTCAATGGATTTCAATTGACCGAGCGCTTTGTCGTAGAGAAACACTTTGGCGTTGCTATCATCGATATCGACTACATCGTCGCTGATTTTTGGGAAGGTATAATTTGTTCCAGTGGGGGTAATGGGGGTGATTTTGTACACTTTTTCATTCGTTCCCAGCAAGAGTCCGGCATTTTGGCCAACAGCACCGATGGCGCCGAAATAGACCTTTTTAAAATCAACTCCCGTCAGCCCGGTATTGACCGGAGTCCAGGTTGGGAAATTGGCGGTTCCGTTGGTGGTGTAATAGATTGTAGCACTATTTCCAACGACCCACCCTTTATCGCCGTCGGAGAAAAAGGCTGCGCTGATGTTGAAGCTGACCGGCAATCCGGGAATATTGACCAGGCCGAAATTTCCGCTGAGCACTACGCGTTTCATCACGCCTTTTTGGCCCAGGGCATAGCCTTTGTCGACCGAATAGAAATGAAAGCTGTTGAAATAGATGCCGTCGTGTTTGCTCAGCAAAGACCAGCTCTGCCCACCGTCGGTAGTTTTGTAGATCAATCCGTAGCCGGGGATACTGTCGATGATAGCCACGCCTTTGTCCATATCTTTAAAGTATACATCCCGGAAGTTGGCGGAGAGACCCGTAGCGATGGTAGTCCACTTACTGCCGGTATTGGTGGTTTTCAGCAGCGTGCCGTCGATGCCGATCGCATAACCGGAAGTGCCGGCCACCAGTTGTATTTTTTGGAGGTCGGTGCTGCGAATGCTGGACTGGAGGGTCCAGGTAAATGTAAATATTGCGTTGATATTGGAGCTTTTCCAGATTTCCCCCTCCGTTCCAGCGAGGTTATTTTTGCTGAGGTAGAAATTTGTGCCATCGAAGGTGATGGACGAGAAATTATAGTTTGTAGGCTGTGGAAAATTAAGCATGGCATTCGTAAAAGTCAACCCTGCATTTTTAGTAATCATAAGCAGGCCGCTATCCCCTACAATAATCCCATTGGTAGGGCTGGTAAAATATAAGTCGTTGATGTCGGCGGCATCCTGCTCATAGCGTTGTTGGCGCATGTCCCAGGTAGCTCCACCGTCCACAGTACGGAGGAAAATGCCATCGCTGCCGACGGCAAAACCGATCTGGGCATCAACCATCTGCACTTTTTTCAGGTCGGAGGCGACCAGGTCATTGACTTTGGTCCAGCTTTGGCCGCCATCATCGGTGGTATATAAGTAGCCGCGTTTATAAGCCGATGCTCCGGCACCGACGTCGATGTTACCGGAGAGATAACCTTTGGTGGCCGTTACAAACTGGGTGGCGGTCACTTTCAGGCGAGGATCCAGGCCGCTGGGCAGGGTATATTCCCAGATGTCCATTGGATCGTGATCGGGCATGTTTTGGCGCACCAGTTGGTTTAAACTGTTATACACGTAGGTGGTGGCCATGGTATGATCGGTAAAATAGGTATGCCGCTTGAAGGTCCGATCGCTGTTGATTTGCAGGGCTGCCGGATCCGTGGGCTTGCTTATATTGACCAGGGCCACGCCTTCCGGCGGGACTGTTTTGATTAAATTTCCGGCCTGATCATAGTAATACAGGGTGAAATGGTATTCTTTATCCTCATATTTGGCCGTAAACGATTCAAAAGCCTGCAAACAATGCGCGTTATAGGCAGCGGCGATCCAGGTGGTCAGACTATCCACGTATTGTTGGTAGGCGTTGGCGGCATTGAGGTAGGCCAAGTCAATCTGGTATTGGACGCAAGGGTTGGTGTGCGGTGTATAGTGTGGTGATACGAAAGTAGGCTGTGGTAAGGGCGGATCGCAGGGTGGCTTAAGGTTGCCGGGGCACTTGGAGGCGATATCCAGTTGCAATAATAACTCCTTTTTCGAGCCTTTTAAAGTAATGGTGCCGTTGATGATTGCCTGTAACAACGCCACGTATCCGTCGACACAATAACAGAACCCGGTGACGGTGAAATCGCTTTCCTGATAGTTGGTTTTTATTTTAGGTAATTCCAGTTTGGGGTGTTGATCGACATAGGCGTTGTAAGCGGCCACTGCTTCCAGATAGCGTCGGTAAGCGTCTTTGCATGGATCGCCGGTTTGTGGTTTGGTGCAGCCCGGAAATTTATCGATGTTAACTGGTAAGCCCAGTGTTGAGTCCTTGGGTTCTATCAGATATGGCTCCAGGTATTTTACGTAAGCCGACACGCAATCGCAAAAACCGGCTTCGATAAATAACTTATACGAACCGGGTACCGGAACCAGGGTAGTGTTATGCGATAATACATACACAGAACTATTGTATTGGTCGATCGTCCGGATATAGATCGCGTATAAGCGCTCGCACTCTTTAATATTCCCAGGATTGATGGAATCCGGATTAGGCATGGCTCCCGGACAGGGTGGCACCGAATTAAATGCGTCTATGTAGTTAATAAATAATTTCAACGCTTTTTCATTGCTACACAATCCATTGTTTATGAATTGATCATAGCTGTAAAACGGGCTGGTGTTTTTATAATCTTTGCAAAGTTGGCTAACCTGTTTTCTATTCTCAAATTTCCGGTAGGTGCTGACATACTGGGCATATAGCAAGGAGCATTGCTCCATCAATTTTTCATCCACCCCGGTCAGACTATCAGGTCGTTTTGAAATATTAGGATTCCGGTTGGGCATGCCCGGCTTTCCGCAATCATTTACGACCACGGTCATCTCTGCCAGAAGGAGTAATATTCTCGGGCAACCAGGTTTTACAATGTTGGTTAAAGTAACCGTGTATGTCCCAGTGTCTTTATACGTATGTGTTGCGAGGGATGAAACAGTTCCGTCTCCGTAATTCCAGGCCACTCCGCCGGTGCCCGCGCAGCCGGCCGTTTCAAGGCGAAAGACCGCCGGCTCGTTCTTGCAAAGGGATGTCGGCGGGAATACCCTGATCGAATCGCAAACACCGCAATCCGGTTTGGCGTCTTCTGGGCAGGGATGGCATATTTTCAACGGTAGGCAGCTCTCGCCCCAAATGGTATCTTGAAAGGTAGAGGCCCCCAGTTTGTAAATCCCGATAATATAAAATGTATAATAATTATTATCTGCGGCGACCGCTCCATAAGGGGTTAAAGGGCCATCAAATCCGATCAGGTGTTGGAAACGATGTGGTGGCAACTTGGCTCGGTGGTTTAATCGCATTTTACAGGTATCCTGCTCGGAATAAATCGTAAAAGTCAATGTATCCGTATAATAGCCCCCCGATTCAGTATAGGTGTATACGCTGCCGGTGTGGGTTAAGCCTTGAGGTAGGTAGGACTGGAGCAAGCCGGTGTAATTGCCGTTTTGCGTCAGGTCGATGTTGCCGTTGAAAGGGCGTTTCAGTAGTGCACTATACAGCAATTTCTCCAGGTCTTCCCTTAATTTGTATTCGACTCCCTGACAATCAAGGGGTGCAGGTAAGCCGACGCTGCCCATGCTCACGCCGGTAGACACGCTGTTCTCGACCAGTTCGACCGAACCATTGATGATTACCTTCGTAGCATTACCGGCGTTTATGCCGCTGAATTCGAAAAAGTTTTGGTACTTGCTTTTGATGTCTTTAAAACCGACGATTTGCGGAAATAAATTGCCATTTTGAAAGCTGCCCGGCGCGAAACTGGCGAATTTGATCACCAGTTTTTTACTGGATATATTGTATAACTCATACTGGGTTCCAGTGAATACCCATATTAACGCGGTACTTGTCGTACCTAGAACGTTTTTAATAGCCTGTGTTACAAACAATTGGTATTGCTGGAACTGCGGCTGGGCAAAGTCTATAGCGGATGTACTCTTCAAATGATTATTAGCTTGCAGCGCCGACATCAGGGCGCTCAGATCTTTGGCTAGCTGGTTGGCCGTGCCTTGGCCTTGAAAAGTGCAGCCGGTAATTTTCAGGCAGGTCGAACCATGGAGGGTTTCGTATACGTAAGCGCCGCTCACTAATTTAATGGCCGTGACGACTTCAAATTCGTAATTGGCGCCGACAGTACCGGTATATTTAAACCGTACAATATTGTCAATATCATCCCAAGCAGCAATGCTCGTACCGGTTTTATCCAGTGTGAATCCGCAAATCGAGGTATTGGTCAGCGTGTTTACAAAATTGCCGTTCAGGATGTTCCCGGAAACAGTGGTGGCTTTCCAGGCATAGGGAATGTAGCCGGCCGGCATAATCCCGCCGCTGACGGCTGTATACAGATCGCCGGTAAATTCCCCATAGGGTTGCAGGGGCTCACCCGCCGGGTTATCAAGTTGGTCCTTGGCGGCCAGCGCAGCGATCAGATACTGCAGGTCGACGGCCAGGGGACATTGCCCCGTTTTCAGATACATTTGGTAATCGGATTCCTCCGGGCCGAGCGCATGGATGTCGTTCGGGCCGACAAACCTTTTTTGTTTTTTCAGGTAAAAAGGATAAGCCTGCATGGAACAGGGGTTCTCCGATTTAAAATACGGGGAGCTAAAAAAATTATTAATGGTGCCACCGTAATTGATCATTCCCGAGGCATGAGGATTGTAAGTTGAATCGCCTATACAGCCGTTGTAGGTATGACAGGCTGCCGCTCTTGCCGTATTATCGGCCAGTTGCTGTTGAATTTTCCGTTTTTCGCTTAAATAAAAATTCTTGAGTAAATTCCATTCCTGGTCGAGGACCTGGATGGGATCCGGTCCGGTAATTTTTCCAAAATCCGTACATCCCGGCGCCGACGGTTGGGTTCCGTACAGGGTACCACAACGCGCAGTAATAGCCGCAACCTCGACCATGGAATAGATAGACCCTAAGTTTTGATACGCGTTGAAAGCGTTCATCAACTGTGTCCCATAGCCAGCATAGGTGACGCTGTTTAGGAAAGGGTCGAAAATTGGGTTCGTACTGATAACAAACCGGGCCATCGTAGTAGCAAGTCCTCCGGGCGGATAGGAAGAAGCAACCAGCTTTGCCGCGAACGCCGCCGCATACGTATTGGTGACCAACATGATGGAGTCGAAAGCATCCGAGGATAGTGCGTCGCCGGGCTGCACGACATTGTATTTTGCACAGGATTCGTAATAGCAATATTCGGGGTGGTATTGGACCAGTGATTTCGCCCAGTTTTCTTTCCAGTTGGCTACGAAATCCACTACGTCGCGCAGTTCTTGGGGGTAGACGTAAGTAACTCCCGCCGGGCTCTGCTTGATTATCGCCGAGCTTCTAAGGGCTGGAATCCAACCGCTTCCATTCCATTGAACAGGTACTATAGACCGCTTACCATCCACTTCCAAATATTGATCGTAATTTTGACCATTTATATTGATGGAGGGGTTCTGCCAGTTGGTCGGAATCCCGTCAAATGATTTAGGCAGGGAATTGCCAATGTGTAAAACCGAAAGTGTCAAATCCGGCGCCTTTCCAGCAATTGTAGGCTGAAACTCCGCATACTGGCCATCCGGACTGACGTCCAGCAGCATTTGCTGATAGGTGACTTCGCACCAGGTCACCGTTTTGCAAGGCGCACCGCATTCTTTCAACAAGTAATCGAATTCCAATTCCGTACCTGTTCCGGCAGCTACATAAGCATCGCGTGCATCCTTAACGTTCGGGTAATAGATGCCATTGACCGTTCGCAAAGTGCTGTCACAGGTTTTACAGGTTATGTTACAATCGGCCGTATCAATTTTGGCGAAGGCTGCCAGTTGAAAATCGGCCAGACTTTTAACACAGGTATTATAGGTCGTATCCAGATAGGTAGCCACATAAAAATCCCGGGCAGCGGTATTGACGGTCAGGATTTTACTAACGGTATAATTTCCAATCGGGAGATTTAATTTAAAGGATTCGCTGTGGGTAAATGGCGCTGTGCCAGTACAATCCCGATTGAATGACGCAACATTACCACTGGCATCGGCAGTAAAATGGCCGACAGTTTTGTTAACCGGTTGATTTCCAGTCATGGGCGTTACCAGTTGGCCGCAATCGTCGGTTACTTTTATCTCCAGGTCGTACACGCAGCTGAAACAAATGTCCTTAACCTTCAGGCAACTATCGGTCAGTTGGCCGATATTCAAATCGTATCGGAATTCGTATTCACTTTCATAGGAGACTAGTAATTGCGAATTAAAGACCACCGCATTTCCGGGCACATTTACTGTATTCAGGGAACTTACGCCCAAGGCATTTTTTGCGAATAAATCGATGGTCAATGTTTTTTTTGCTTTGCTTTCGCTATCCAGCGGGGCAAGGATGGTTACGTCATTGGTGTCTTTGGGCGCATCGCCAGCTAGCGCAGTGGCGATGGTTCGTCCTTCCTGATCAAGGTAGGAAACACTGGCCTGCCCGTTGGCATCGACCACCACATTTTTTTTGTAGTGCGCAGCATCACCGACTTCGGAGCCGAATAACCGGTCCAACTGGATTTGATTAGGGAAGCCGTAGAAATATCTGGTTTCATGGTGTTGACCCAGTTGATAGGCAAGTCCTACCCCTCCCTGGCTTTTTACCCGGCCCGTATTATCCGGTGTATATTCGATTTGGGTAAACGGGTACTTCTCTCCGTCCGGCACAAAAGCCTGGGCACCATTTTTCTCCGGATTGGCCGGCGAGTAATAATTAGAGGCACCCGACGCGGTGCTCATAGGGCCGGCAATGGCGTTGCATGGATCGGCAGCATCGTGGTCAAAATCATCGCGACTGTAGGCGTGTAGCCCAGTGGAATCGTCGCGATTGAAATTTGGATAGTATTTTAAAGGGGTTTCGCTCGTGCAGGTCGGATCGTTTACGGGGACGGGCATGATGGTTACTGCCGGACGTCCTTGATAATCATAAATTGTTTGGCCGACGATGGTATTCTTATCGGAGTTGACTTTGGTGATCGACTGGCGATTCCGCAGGCTACCGTCGAAATAACTGATCACTTCCTTTTTCTTCGCCTCTTCGGCATAGGTAGCCGAATACTGCCAGTTTTTCTTGCCTTCGTGTTCCTGTGTATTGTAATACCTGCCCGCAAGGGCGCCTGCGTTTCCTACATCTGCCACGTTCCACACGCCGACAATGGATTGTTTCAGGTCGGTTAATTTCCGGCCTACGCCCCGAACCCGGTATAACAGGTAGCCATGCTCAAAGGTCAGGGTTAGGTTATAACTGGTCGCGGTGGTGGTAATGCGGGTGCTGTTGTTTTTGAAGTCGAAGATTAAATTCGCTGCGGGAATTTTTGGCGCATTGAGCGTAGCACCATAATCGTTGACGAAGGTCCATTCGAGGTGGTATTCTTCTGCGCCGACCATGGGCAACCACTGGATGACCAGCTCATCAAAAATGCCATCGCAGTTGAGGTCTAGGGTATTATTGGGGGAAGCAGGATAGGTAATAGGCGTAAAAGCATTGGTGCTGAAGTCGTAATAGCGTTCTACATCAATATCCGCATCAATAAAAATATTGGCCGGCAGGGTGCTAATGGCCATACCGTTTTGAGTAATGCCGTCAATCGTTATCCTGTATTTGTAGGCCTTTGTAAAGGTGTACACAGATTTATCAACATAAGGAACGGTGTTGCTGAACGGCTGATAATTGAGGACCATTTCAGGAATAAAGTTCGTTGAACTGGGGCTCGTTGTAGTGTTATTTGGGAGCCATATTTCCAGCTTTATTTTGACTTTAATTTCGCCGGCCAAGGTAATAAAAGCCATATTTTCGTGGTCGATGCCCAGCGTGATCCGGTCAGAAACAGCCGCATCGACGAAAGCACCGGTCCAGGGTTGGGTCACCGCTACGGTAGCAGTAGCAGTCGGTAATCCGATCGTAACCGGATTGGCTGGGGAAAGTGTGTTTATCTGGGCCTTATAAGGCAGTACTACGGCCTGCGCCAGGAAGGAACACGAGACAAAGAGGCTTGTACCCAGGAGTTTTTTGAATGAGAGGAGGGTCAACATTTGCTTTAGGGTGGGTTGTTTTCGAACGGATGCGTCAATTCAAACTTAGCCTTTGATCGATGAGGTTAAAATTTCGGTACTTCCCGGTCGGAAGCAGTTTGTTTCCTTTCTTTATAAAGAATTTCTTTTCATCGCATTCATCGTTGGTCATGCCAAAATTTCCTTTTTTATACCCGGAAAAAGTGATATTCAACCGTGGGGTGACCTTTTCTGAAGCCGGATTGTCGGGATTTTTAGGTACACTGTTGCGGTAATACAATACCACTTCTTTCAGGAAACCGTCTGGGGCCAGGAGAAATTCATAGCGTTCCAACGGATGCCCGATGCCGTATTCCATGCGGTATTTTTTATCGCTGCCGGAATTGGCCGTTTTAATGCCGCTACAACTATTCAACAGGTAGGTATAACCCTCCAAGGCATAGGCATTCAAGATACCTGGTTCGACATTGGCGACCAGCATAGTCTGGTTAGCGGTATCGACCACGATTTTATAAGCGGCGTTCTGGAAAGTGTGGATGCCCAATAAAAAGCTGTGATAGCGCTCCCGATCCTTTTTAAAATAGCCGACCGACTTTTCATAAGGCACGGTGGTTGTATAGGTTTCAAAAGAAGTGTGGGTAACGGTGACGGCGTAATTCGGGGTGTTCTTGAACCAATCGTTCAATTGGATAAGTACATTGGCCATCCTGTCTTTTCCGATATTTTCCCAGGCCAGGGCCTGGGCGGACAAGGTCGATACGGCCAGCCAGCACCAACAGCAGATAATCATTGTTCGTATCATTGTTTCGGGCTGTTGTTTTTGTTTTCCTGAATGGTCATAATACCCTTTTCCGTTTCCTTTTTGACCCGGATAAGTTTCCCTTCCTCGTCGTATTCGTAGAGCGTAGCATAGTTGCGTTCGTCAAGCTCGGCGACCAGCCGCAGATTGATGGGATCGTAGACATAGGATTTCATACTTCCGTCAAAGGGGAAGATCCGGATATCGTCGAAGAAACAATTCCCCGTAGCGCATTGCAGGCGGATATTGATATAGGTAGCTGATGGAAGAACGGTAAAAACCGCCTCTACCCGCTGCCAACCATCTATGATGCTTCCGGTGGCGGTAAATGGGCCAGCGAATGGAGAAGTGAACGGGCCGGCGGAGTTATTGGTGGCGGGAAAATCGATAAAGAGCTGCGGGTTATTATAGGTCAGGATATTCGGGTTGTTGATATCTTCTTTAACCCAGGCACTCAGTACGTAATCTCCGGTGTCGGGCGCAAAAGAGCCAATGCAATCGATGCAGGGAAAATTACAATTCGTAACGCTGATGGATTTTGTAACCGATTGAGTTCCGCATTCCCAGAAATTTGAAATAGACAGTTTCACCTGATAAGTTCCCGAATGGGTGTAGCTATGGGTGCCAGTTGCAGAAATAGGGCTACCATCACCAAAATCCCATAGAAAGGATGGATTTCCAAAACAGGACGCAGAAGTATTAGTAAAGGCCAGGGATGTCCCAGTACAAATTGTAGCAGGTATTTCAAACCCAAGCGCTACACAGCTGGCGCAGCCTGCCGTAACAATGTAGGCAGCCTCACTGGTGCCTACCGGATTAGGAGGGTTAACGTGGTTGCCTAAGCCAGTCACCGTGGCGGCAAGCCGGTCTCCCGGACCGAAAATTACCCCTGGTGGGATCGTCAAATCGGTAGCATAAAAGCCGCCGGTCAAGGAGGTAATAGTATGATTCCCAATATAATTCAATAAATCCCCATTGGTATTGGATTTAAAAAATTCGACGATGAAATCCGCGTTGGCATTTATGTGTTGACTTCCATTTAGTTTATATACAACGTGTAAAAAAGAGCCGCCAAAGACAGCATTGAACAATTGTGGTGGGTCGATATTTTGATTTCCGGAAACAGGGTTTCTAGGAAGGTCTAAAATACTGATCGCCTGGATCCCATTCGCATCGGTGATTGCCTGGGCAAGAATCTTGTCGATCGATCCGGGCGTACCCAAAGCGGTGCTGCACATGTGGTACACGACCGCGCCACACCAGACCGGGTATAAGAACAGTAGCGCGGCCAAGGCGGAGCGAAACCGGGTTTTAAGTACTTGCGTTTTCATTTTTTCAAAAATTTTAGCGAGCCGGTGTACTTACAGGGTTATTGGAGCGAATATTTTTTTACACTTGTTTTTATCGGTGACCGTAATGATCAACTGACAACTGCCCGCTACCGGCTTAGTGACACAAATGCCATCGCCGGCATCGTTGATCAAGATAGAGAGATCGCATCCGGTTACGGTCCAATCGAAGCTGTAGGGGTCGGTGCCACCCGCTACGGTATAACAGATGATATTGGCAGTCTGCTTGGGGAGCAATTGCAGGTTACATGCATCCGTTTTTTCACAGAGATGTATCTGCTTCGTCATATTTACCGGTGTTCCATTGGTCACTCTGATGCTGTTACGACCGGTATGTGATTGGGTGTCAACAAGGTTGCTGGTGTTATTTCTGAATTTGAAATGATTGTCGGCACAGAGGCTAAACGCGTAGTCTTCAAAATTATCGAATGCGATCTGCTGATATTTGGAATTGGCAGCCACGGCCGTCGGGAACGTCTGGTTGTAGCCATAGATAGCCGCGGAATAACGACCCAGAGCATCTTTGTTTTCCAATTCCGCGCCGAAGGGACTGAATTCGGTTACCTCGGAGGTATAGGTCCAGTTGCTTCTGTCTATATCCCAGCGTCCGGCAGTCAATTTATAAAAGGGTGTATAGGACAAAAACACACCATCTTTCCGAATATTGGTATTGTTGTCGTAATTGCTTTGGGAACGACCGGACAAATGCACATAGCTCTTTTTATTCTTGTACATGCCTTTGGTGCCGAGGACATAGGGATTGGAGGTAGATCCTGAAGCAGCGCCCTGGAAGCAATCGCAGAACGTCCGCCAGTTGTTGGTAAATTCCATGGCTTGTGCCTGTAGCACGTTGTCGTAGATATTGGACTTGAAATTGGTCAGCGGGTTGCTGAGGGTGGTGATAGTGGCCATCGACACTTCCTGTTGATTGCGCTGTCCGGAGCGGAGTATTTTTACGTCGAGTGTTCCGGTAACATTCCCTCCGTTTCGGTCTACTACTCTGATCGAGGCTAGGTTTACGTCCAGGACCCAGCCTACCGTGCCATTGGATAAGGCCAGTTCGTCTCCTTCGGCAAAATAGGCAGGAGCATTCGTTATATTTGCAATACCAGTAGTCGAAAACGTTACACCGGTTTTTTTGAATCCAATGTTTCGGTAGGCTGGACCCATGCCATGGTAATACCAATACGCCGGATAGGTCAGCGAGTATACTTGGTCATTAAAATCCGTGGTGGTTTGCGTTAAAAGTACATTGCCAGTTTCCGCGTCGTAGGCCAGGTTTTTGGTAGATACGACCGAGCCTAGGTCTTTGGCGACTGTTTCTTCCAGAATGCCGAAACGCTGTATGACTTTGGTAATGACCGCCGAGCGGAATTGCGTGATTTCCTGTGTAAAGGAAGGAAGTATGATCGGGATGTAAAGTGTGTAAGGCCCCACGAGGAAACCGTCGACATTGGCGTTGATCGAGCCGGAAACTGTGGTTGTTTTATGTTCCCGCATATCCGAAACGAAATCGAAAAAGACGCCGATGTTATTCGCGGCGACTGTTCCATCGTTGTAAACTACTGTCGCTTCATTATCCAGCCTGGAAGCTCCGTTCAGGTAGGGCTTGGATTTATAATGGTATTCAACCGAGGTAATCGGCGTGGTCTGGCCTTCCTGGTAGACCGACTGTCTGAAGGGTTTGCCGTTCATATCATTCAGTTCGATCACATAGCCCTGGCTCGCGGTCATGTAATCCTTCACATCGATTTTTAATAAGGAAGCGATGCTGAACGGACTGGTTTTTTCTTGTTTGGCGGTCAGGGAGGTTCGCTCGGTGATGGTCGGGAAATCTTTGGCCGTGTAGAACTCATGCACCACCTTACCGGTCGCATGACGGGCCACGTTGTTCCATTGCAGGTTTTTTACGGTGACGCGGCTGTACCCCACGCTGGGAGAAGGAAAGAAAGATTCTCCAAAGGGTTCTTCCACATAATGCTCGTCGTCGGGTGCCAGCATTTTTTCCTCTTCGACAAAAATGGGAATCTTCCAAGGATTTTCATCACCACCCAATTGCGGTTCATAGGAAGCCACACCGGAGGAAGTTCCATCTTCCAGCGTATAGTCGTACACCTGTCCGTAAATGAAGGAGGGCTCGGCACTGTTGCTCATCCCGGACCATTCGTCGCTGATGGCGATCTTTTTTACCCGGCAACCGCCGCCCAGTTTTTTCCCGTTGGGGTTGTTCAGGCGTACCCAGGATTTGCCCCGCACCATTTTTATGCCAACCCCTTTATTATACAAAGCTTCGTTCGGGCCTTCAATCGCCTCGACGATATTTTTTGTAAAGTCGGCATTCACAATCGCCTGCAGGACGCCGAGTCCGAAGGACTCATTGTCTCCAATCGCGCCATCCAGGGCGGCGGAATTCCAAACCACCCTTGACATGTTCAGACGGCCGAACTGGATGGCCGCTTTGGTTATCGGACTTATACTACTTCCATTGTTATTATCCTTAGTATTGGTATTCAACAGCGGTATGCATGCGTACTGGCCTGAAAAGTCCACCTGGCAAGCGGCTCTATTTAAACTGTTCGGTTTTATATAGCCAGAAACGTACTCGTACCGCCCGCCCATGATATCCATTAAAAAGCGGAAGTATAAGTTATCGATACCGTCTAAATAACGCGCCCGAAATAAGTCATGACGGTTCGGTCCGGTGAGCGGATCCTGCAGTTTGACGATCAGCATTGTACCTGCCGGATGGTTGAGATCGACCGTTGTGCCGGGACCGTCAGTCGCACCTACCGTAAAAGTATTTGTACTAAAGTTGCCGGCTACTGGCAGTATGTCCACGACTTTGAACATTTGCCCGGCACGCTTATTCTGCACATAGGCATAGTCATCCGATTCGTACTCTACGTTGATCTTACCGCCGGAAGGCAGGTTTACTTCCGTTAGGCTCCAGGCCTGCGCATATTGATCGGCAGTGGATTTATTTTGTTCTACATAAGGGAATTCCGCCGTAGGAATATTAGGATCGGTAGCAGATAAAATAGCGTTTGGACTGGGTTTATAATTCCCCCAGCGGTCGTAGGCTTTTAAATCGTAGTCGGGATTGGACCCAGAATAGGCAAATTTGTAGGGGCTCAGCCGAGCCTTGTTCGAATGCTGATAGCTAAAAGAAATCCCGGTCAACGTGAGTTTGCCGTCATCGACCGATCCTGTTCCAAAGTTTATATTATTCGGCACATGGCGGCACAGAGAATAATTATATTGGAAATGAACTTCCTTGATGGGAACCGCTTGGGCAGGATTTTTATCATAATCCGGTTTGGAATACAGGCTTATTTTCTTCAATAACCGCATGGGCTTGTTCGCGGCCCGTTTTCCATCGTTATTCGTAACACCGTACCCATCTTTGCGGGGCTCCAGCGTAAATATGGCTACATAGTTTTTCGTTTCAATTTTCGTCAGGTAATACAGCTCCTTTTCTCCATAAATATAATTGGCTTTATCGTCCTTATGATCGGACTTTAATCCTTCATTGAACGTAGCTTGTTTATCGCCTACCGGTACGCGCCAGCGATAATTACTGATCACGGTATCGTATTCAAACCGGGTATAATTGCCGATATCTCCGGGGCTTGGGCCCCGTGTAGTCGCATTATAATTTTCGCTATCGATGTAATCGGGCGAGAGGATGGCCGTCAGCAGATAGGAATGGGCATAGGGGGGCATGATTGTGTTGGAATAGTAATTATCGATGCCGAGCAAATTGTCATTGGAATTGTCTCCGGGTGCATAAGTGACCAACCCCGAACTGGCAGTGGGCGCTCTTCCAGGGTCATTGTTCAAGGTTGTGCCAACGGCGAACGTAACTTCTTCCTGTCGGGTATTATAGGCAGCAATGCCGTATACGTAGCGAGCTCCGTCGGTTCGCAGCGTGGTAATCTCGGCGATATGGTGATCGATGGTTTGGCCAGGACCGGGGGTGTATAACTTCGGTCTTACTTCCAGTCCGTAGCCGGCCATCTCGTCGCGGGAAATCATAGACAAGGATTGATTCCGGCGCTCCCTTTTTTTTCGGTAATTATTCGCAGCGATATCCTGCTGACCTTCCGCATAATAATGGTCGCCAACCGTGTGAAACTTAGAAAGTTGGTTCAGCAAAACGCTTTTGGGTCGATGTTTTCCCACCTTATAGAAAAAGGATGAATCCGCATCGACAGATTTTTCATTGGCTTCTTTAAAGTAGTAGTTTTCATACAAGGGATCGCCCGTTGATATGTGATGGGTCAGGCGGGAGGCTGCCGGATTGTCGTCGCTCCAGCGCCCGGTTTGAGTATTGACATCCGTCAAGGCGAAGTCCGAACCAAAGTGGGTAAGATTGCCGATACCTATTTCGAAGCCGGTTGAAATGCCGTCGCTGGTTGTGCCGGTTCTGGCATCGAAAACATGGCCCAGATCTCCTCTGAAAGGGCGGTAACTGCCGCCAACGCCTTGGCCCGATACCGAATAAATATCGTAGGTAAAATTAGTTAGGGGCAGGGCGGGAGTGTTGGGGGTAAAGGGGCCGTCTTTCTCTCTATTAAAATCCAGTAAGGCATTGTCGTATTTGGTACCTTCATCAGCGTGCAGGTAGCCATAAGCAGGGTTTGAAAACACCTTTTGAGTGAGCTTTTGCGCGGAATAATAGCCTCCCACGGTGAAATTGGGGTGTAAGCCGTAGAGTTCAAACCCAAGTTTAAAATTTCCAGTGATGGAAAAATTCTGCATAGAGGGGCCGCCCTGAGGGGTAAAGGTCGGCATGCCGAAATCGAAGGAAGAACTGGCCAGGGATGCGCTGTTCTGGGTATCTCCTTCATTGCCTAAATATCCATATCTACTTTTGTTTGCAGCCTTATTTGGGTCAGATGTCGATACCCGTCCCGACAGGCCAATCGTTAACGCTTTAAGCCCGGCTCTCGAATTGAAAGAAGAACCAACACTAGCGGATAGTCCAGCGGAGGTACCGGTCTTCGTGTTTTTAGCAACCGTACTACTGAAACTGATTGATGGATTCAAGCTTAATCCGTCATCGCTACTGGAAGTTATCCCGAGGCTAGCCGTTCCACTACTTTTTCCACCAGAATTGGTGCTCAGGGCAAGATTCAATCCTTGCTCTATCGCCATCCCATTGTAATTATTATAACGAACACCGATAGAATAATTTATTCCCAACTTCAATTTATCCAATCCGAACAATTCTATTCCGAAACCCGTATTCAGGCCGTAAGTCCGGTTCGGTTTCATATTCAATTCCTTAATTACTTCATCCCCGTTAAAATCGTCGGGAAGGCCTCGCATACCGCGATTAATAACCCCAGGATTGATGTTCCAACCTAGGCCCACCCAGCTCGCCTCTTGGTCCATCGTGATTCCCCCATTATAAGCAATATTAATGGGATAACCATCGATGTCCATCAATGGGATATTGTAATTAAAATCACCGGAAAACGGATCAACCATCTCGGAGGTACCGACCGGCTCGAAGCTCTGCACTTCCGGCTGGCTGGGACCACCTGTAAGGGCATAGGCATAGGGCGGGGCAATTACCTGGAATAGGATGATAAAAATCAAAAAAAACGCCATTTTGGGGCGGGCCTTGGCTTTCCATCTGGTTTTATTGGTACCGATATTCATGATGTTTTCAGTTTGGGCAGGTTTTTTAATTCTTGGGTTCGGAAAGTAAATTTTATCAAGCCAGTATTAAAGGTCCGATCATAAAAGAGCAGGGTTTTGTTCTCTGCTGTTTTCTGATTAGAAATATGGAATCCGAGTAAAATTGTACTAGTCGGCGCTGCGTCAAATGTCCGCTCGAAGTGATATAATTCGCAGGCCAACGTATCGGTTCCTTCTACCAGATGAATATCATGCTGCATCCCGAAGGCAAAATAATTGACTCGCTCGGTATACTGCTGCGATGAAGTGAGTTGATATTTTAATAATTCGCCAGCGAATTCCTTCAAAGAAATTTTGAGGTCATAATACTGCATATCTTTCAATTCGCCCACTTTTCTTCTGACCAGGCTATCCGGCAAAATATCTTTCTTTTCTTCCAAGCAAACGATGTATTCATAAGGTTTGAATTGAGCGGAAAAGGTCAGATTGTTAATAGTTTTTTCTTTTTTAAAACCATTGTCCGGGTCTTGAATCCATTGAACATAGTCTTTTACATTCTTCACTTTGGCTTTTTCAGCAGGAATGTAACCATTTTCTACTTCAACTATTTTTTCTCCGGCTATGGTATCTGTACTTTCTGTATTAGCGCAGGACACCATAAAAAAAATAAAATAGGACAAGATTATCAGTGCTCCTAATTTATTCATCTCAGTTTTTTCCATTATATCTCGCATTAATAAATTCTATTACCTCCTTCGTGATATCTTTCGTACTTACGGCATACATTAGTGAACCATTCCCATCATTACCGAATACATAAGTATAGTGGTTTTCTTCTCCAAAATCTTTTATGTATTGGTTGATCTGGATTAGTATTTCCTGGTCGTATTGTTTAGTAAGCGCAGCATTGTCTTCTTCATAAGTCTGCTTTCGCTGCAAAAAATCCTCTCGTTTAATATTGAATGTTGCAATGGTGTTCTGGTTTTTCTGTTGTTCATCTTCAATCTTTTTTGCTATTGTTTTTAGATCCAAATTCAAGCTATCCAGTATTCTATCTCTCGCTGTTTTTACATTAATATATTTTTGTTCGATTTCCTTTTTCATCTCGAAACCATTATATACCTCTTGAATAATAACAAATCCGGTTTTGGGAGTAGTCTGATGCTCGTATACCATCCAGGCAGCCAGGAGCCCTGTTAGGAAAAGGAATTGCAGGATGTGTCTATTTTTAGCCCACATATGCAATTGTCGTTAAGGTGAGCAAATGTGTTTCGGAAACTGACGGAAGGCCATATAATAAGCTGGGCGATCCAGGGGAGGTAGGCATTTCGTTTTAGGATTTGGCAGAGGTGTGAAAGTATTTTATTGGGGCCATGTTCACAATGGCGGCTCAAATGTTTGTATTTTTTTCCGTAATGCATTAATTGTTTTAGAAAAAAATTAATTTCAATTCAATATTTTTTCACGCGAGATGCTGGTGGAAACATGATAGAAGAGAACGGTGCGGATATGGCAAGGTTTTGGAGATCGGTACAAAAGCCCTAAGCAGGTCATAGATAGTCTCTCTTCAAGATGGCGAAACTCACTGGATCATAGGCTGTCCACACCCCCCGCTGGTACCGATGCTGCCAATCCCCTACCTCGAAAACCAAACCTAAAAACAAATACGCTGCCGCGTCGGCTGTGCCGACAAAAGCAACACGAGCAGCATGTTAATGCGATTTGTCGAATCCCACCTCTCCAGGCATTCCCATCCCATACTATCTGCTTTTCAGAAAGCAGACGGATAAAAACGGCGATTAAACCTCCCTACCAGTTTGCCCTCCTTCTTCATCAACCACCCGCATTTTTACTCGGAAAATACCTTTCAAACACAAGCTTCGAAAAGCGCGCCTCCACCGGTCTGTTTGCTGCAATAAAAGCACTAGCATCTTTGTGCAGATTTTCTCCCAGTAAAGGCCGCAAGTGTTCCAGTTCGCTTAAGTCAAACGATTCGTATAGTCCCGGCAAGAGCAAGTCCGATTTGTAGGTCGTACGGACAAGCGTTTCTTCAAACGGCACTTCAGGCTTGCTGCTGTCTAATCCCGTAAAATGAAATAACAGGGCGTATGCCAGCATCTCCTGGTCCACCCAGCGTCTGACCGCGGCATTGGATTTCAGGTCCGGATGACGCATCAAGGTGTCCAGTAAATACTGTAAGGGGAGCCAGGTTGTTTCGATACATGAAACACCCCTGAATCGTGTAGGAGGAACAGCGATTTTAAATATCTTTCAGCAGCTGATTTACAGTACGCTTTGCCTTTTCAATAATATCTTTCAATTCCTCTATCCTTTCCTTCGTATTAGATACACTTATAGCCTCGTTCGCTGGGAAATTCTTGTTGGGAACCGCATCAAAAAACATTTCGCCGCTACCAGTTAGCAGCCAATGCAGGTTCAATTGGTTATAAGTATCGGCCATACGGGCTAATAGTTCAGCGGACAAACTGCTCTCTCCGTTTACAATTTTGCTGATGTTAGGCTGGGTGACTCCGACACTTTTGGCAAAATCTACTTGATTGAGGTTCAATACCTTCATCAACTTTTTTAATCTTATACCCTGGTCAATTTGATAGTGCTCCATTTTGCATAAATATTCTTTTTGATTATATTTTCATTTTTATAAATGAAAAGAATAATTTTGCTTGAAAGTTACCGAATAAAGTGAATCAAGAAAAACTTTACTTATGGGAGCCGACAAGCCAGAGATAAAAAAAATACATACCCAAACGCCACTACCATTTGTCCCAATCCTTATGGGAGGGATCATACTCATCGTGGCATTATTCAAGGCGACTGACTTTAGTTCGGATAATCAGGAGCCAAAACTCAGCCCAAAAGAGGAAGCAAAGTTGGAAAAGCGACTCAAAGAAATCGATGACTCTGAGCAGTACGCGCTCATAGCAGTGGAGAGCGGCTATTTTGCCTGTTTGCACAGCGGAAAAACAGTATGCTACCTGCAAGCCGGTGAAATATGGAAATATGGCGTTACCAGTAAAGGCGAATTTGGGCGCTATGCAGGTAAGTTCCTGAGAAATCACCGGGTTTCTTATATCGCGCAGTTCAAGGGCAACATGGCGGAGTGTCTGAAGCAGGAGCAAATCAAACTTTTCAATTACCCGTTCTTACCGGAAAATGTAGCACGACCCTTGGAAGAGCGCTTACCTCGGCCGCCGTTTAATCCAATTATGCGGTAACTTGCAAGATCAAATGCTCCATCGTAATTTTGTAAAAAATCCTACTATGCTGGTTGTTAAGGTCGTTGATGAAGATATTGCCGACAAGGTCGATACAAAATACATATCCGATCAGTTCATGCACGTGCATGACACCGATATCATATACATATGTACCCGTGAGGGAGGAGAAGAAGATGATTGGGTGGACGAATCAGGAATACGGCAAATTGTAATTCACTTGCCCTATAAGGAGGTGAAACGAATAGCCGATATCAGATCTCTGATGCTTGCGAAAGCGCGGGAACGATTGGGATTGGTAGCTTAACTATATATACCTTAAATCATTGAATTCCTACCTATCCTTCCGCACCTTCAATTCCAACGGAAGTTTTAGGCTTCTCGGTACACTATTGTTGATGAGTGCCTTACCGACGCTGTATCAAAGCGTTCGGATTTACTTCCTCGGAGCGCTTCCTGTTGACTGGGGTTACAACATTGCCTCTCAGTTATCTTGGGTTGGTCTTTTCTTTGAAGTGGTTCAGGAGGCTTTTATGCTCCCCTTATTTTTTCTTTTAGGTCAGGCACTCCATGATCGAAACGAGTTCGTCAACCGGGTGCAAACAGGCCTTACCCTTACCATTGTCATGTATGGCATTCTAACTACACTATTAGCAGTTAATGCACCCTACCTTACCCGTTTCATGGCACAAAAACCAGAACTCATTTCAGCAACAGTCACTTACATACGCCTCGAAACAATTGGTATGTTTTTCTCAGCGCCGCTTAAATTTTGTTCACTCATATTTCTTTCGCTGAAATACAACAGAGCATTATTGACCATATTGTTGTTGCAAATGATTCTTTCCATTGCATTCGATACGCTCTTGATAAGCAACACCCCGATTTCATTCAAATTGGGCGTAAATGGAATAGCATGGACCAATATTGTTGTCAATATCTTCCTTTTGATGATGTCGCTTGTATTCCTTAGACGAGAAAGACTCATGCTTTTCAGAGATAATTTCAAATGGAGTTTTTCCTGGTTCAAAGGCTGGATAAAAATCGGTGGTTATTCCGGACTGGAATCTTTGGTGCGTAACCTCGCATTTATGTTGATGATTGTAAGACTCATGAATGAGATAAATGAACAGAGTGCTTTTTGGCTGGCAAATAATTTCATCTGGGGTTGGTTATTGTTACCGATACTGGCCCTGGGTGAGTTAATCAAACGAAACAGCGCTGAGTCCCCGGCCGATATCCTTCGTTTACTACCCAGTTATGTGATCATTTCCCTTGTTGTAATACTGCTTTGGTTGGCAACTTCTCCGCTTTGGTATCCTTTTCTTCAAAGTATCCTGGGCATCCCGCACCCGGAGAAAGTACTCTACCTCGTCAGGTTATCCATACTGTTCTACGTGGTATTTGCTTTCAACAATATAATTGATAGTATTTTCTATGGCTTGGGCCGCACCGATCTTATGCTGCTACAATCGCTGCTGGTAAATGTTCTCTTGTATGGATCCGCATTTATACTTTATACCATGGGCTTTTTTCATCCGTCACTTGACAATATTACTATGCTATTTGGCATCGTAATAATCGTTGATGCAATTATTACATTTGTTCTTTTCTACCGGTTGCGACCACGATTGGAGGTCCGAAACAACCTTTCCTGATTACAGAACGCGTATTCTCGATTGCCGGAAACCGAACGTAACGAATGGCTGCTACGCCTTGCCAATGGAGAACCGCGCCTGGAGTTGACATTCAAAAAACGGCTTCAACAACTTGCACAGCCCAAGAAGCGCTAAATTTTTTTACAAAAATACGGCTATTTGCTATTAAAGGCAGTATATTTGAATTAAATATCCTATATGATCGCTGCGCATCAAATCCAGGAAGTCTTCTCCCGGCACCACGGTATTGTCGATGCAGGCACCCTGCTTGCGGAAGGCATTAACTACTACCAACTCAACCAACTGGTAGACGATGGCGTCGTGCTCAAACTAAAACGCGGCCTGTATAAATGGAGCGACACAGACAATTATGAAATGACCGATGTCGCCCGGATGGTGAAAGACGGCGTGTTTTGTATGTTTTCTGCTGCCTTTTTTTACGAATTGACCACTTTTATCCCACGGGAACACCATCTCGCTATCCCGGATAAATCAAAAATTGTGCTGCCGCCTTACCCATCGATCAAACTATACTATTGGGATGCAGTACCTTATCAAACGGGAATACAAGAAGTGACCCTGAATGGCGCTCCTGCCCGAATGTACAGCCCCGAAAAAACGGTTTGTGATATGATTCGGTTTCGGCAACGCGTGGGTATGGATAGTATGAAAGAGGTGCTGAAAACGTACTTGGACAAACCTGATCGCAACCTGACGCTGCTGCTTCAAACTGCTAAAACCCTCGGTATTGAAGGTGTGATGCGGCCTTATCTTGAAATTCTGGTATGACCTATATCACTTATTATAACCGGGATTTTTTGGCGAAATCAGGGTGGCGTTTGGCTTGGTTAAGGATAGGAAGCCTGACGAGACTAAAAATTCTACCTTTGCTCTGACCACCTGCATTTTAAAAAACAGATATGCTCGATTTTAAAGAAAAAGCCAACCTTATCTGGAAGGTTGCCGACTTGCTCAGAGGGGATTATAAACGAAGCGACTATGGGAAAGTCATCCTGCCCATGACTGTGCTGCGCCGATTGGATTGTGTATTGGCACCGTCTAAACAAAAAGTGCTCGACTATTTACCACGTGTCGAAAAACTTAGTGATGCTGCCAAAGACCTCACACTTAACAACATCGCAGGCTTCAATTTTCACAACCGAAGCCTTTACGATTTCAATAAAATTGTATCGGATCCGAACAATGTTTCAGCGAATCTGCGCAATTTCATTAATGGCTTCTCTGCAAGTGCCCGGGAAATCATCGAGTATTTCAACTTCGACAAAGAAATTGACCGCATGGACGACCCTAAAGCGGATATCCTTTTCCAGGTCGTAAAAGCCTTCCAGGAAATTGACCTCGCTGCAATGAGTAGCATGGAAATGGGATACGTTTTTGAAGAACTCATTCGAAAATTTGCGGAGGATAGCAATGAAACAGCGGGAGAACACTTCACACCTCGTGAGGTGATAAAACTCATGGTGAATATATTATTCGATCGTGACGACGAAGCCCTGAGAACCAAGGGTATCGTCCGAACAGTGTATGATCCCGCGTGTGGTACAGGTGGTATGCTGTCTGTCGCGGAGCAGCATTTGAAAGAATTCAACCCCAAGGCCCGTTTGGAAGTGTTCGGGCAGGAAATCAACCCCGAATCTTACGCCATTTGCAAAAGCGATATGCTCATAAAAGGGCAAAACCCTTCGAACATCAAGTTTGGTAACACCTTCACTGTGGACGGACTTGAACACGAGCGGTTCGACTATATGCTTTCTAATCCTCCGTTTGGCGTGGACTGGAAAAAAGCCGAAAAAATCATCAGCGAAGAGGCCAAACATAAAGGCATGGCAGGGCGTTTCGGAGCGGGCACGCCGCGCATCAACGACGGCTCGTTGCTGTTTTTGCAGCATATGATTTCCAAGATGAAAGCCGACGGCTCGCGCATCGCCATCGTGTTCAACGGTTCGCCGCTCTTTACAGGCAGTGCAGACAGCGGCGAAAGCAACATCAGAAAATGGATCATCGAAAATGACTGGCTCGAAGCTGTCATCGCACTGCCCGACCAATTGTTTTATAATACAGGCATCAGTACCTATATTTGGATAGTAACCAATCGAAAAATTAAAAAAAGGCGAGGAAAAGTACAACTTATCAATGTGACAGGCGCTAAAGACGAAACGGCAGCCCGATTTTGGCAAAAAATGCCACGGAGCCTCGGCAACAAGCGGAAGGAAATACCGGAGAACGGAAACTCGCGTGGTATTGGGTTCATTACCAAACTCTATGGTGATTTCGAGGAAAACGAATTTTGTAAAATTTATCCCAACGAATTCTTCGGCTATTGGCGCGTCACAGTAGAACGGCCGGAACGTGATGAAAAAGGTAAGATCAAAAAAGGTAAGGACGGTAAACCCAAAGCCGACAGCAGCCTGCGCGACAGCGAAAACATCCCCTTCCTTCGCAATGGCAAACCGCAGACCATCGAAGAATACATCCAACGCGAAGTGCTGCCCCACCTGTCCGATGCATGGGTAGATGAGACGAAGACTAAAACGGGCTATGAAATCAATTTTACGAAGTATTTTTATGAATTCAAACCATTAAGACCGCTCGCGGACATCCGAAAAGAAATTTTGGAATTGGAGATGGAAACGGTAAAATCAGTCCAACAAATCCTGGAGATATGAGGATAGATAAGTTGTATTTGAAAAATTTTAGAAATGTGGAGGATCAAACCTTCCGCTTTAACCCGCATTTCACTGTTCTGATCGGTATCAACGGACGCGGAAAATCCTCCTGGTTACATGGTCTTCGCGTGGCTTGTGGCGCTTATCTACTCGGCATACCCGATGCGAACAAAAGGCATATCGAAAATGCTGAAATCCGTCGCAAAGCCAATGGCGTACTGCTGCCTCAACTACCTGTTATCGTAGAAGCAACCGGGTCGGTTGATCGGAATACCCCCGAGTCCATCGTTTGGCGGCGGCAGATACAGGAGGGAAAAAGAGGGAATACCTACACTATTAAAGACGTGGGTACGGTTCGGAATATAGGAAAGACGAAATATGATCGGATGATGACTACCGGCGCCGAGGACCTCGACCTGCCCGTTATCGCTTATTTTGGTACGGCCCGATTGCACGGCGGCGCCCGCAACCGCAGCGCACCCCGCATCGGGCGGGAAATATTCCGGGAAGGTTACTATAGCTGGTTCGATATGCGTTCCCATAGTTTCAAATACGATAGCTGGCTGCGTACTTACGACGCGCTGGCAGAAAGCGGGAAAGAGTACCCGGAAAGCAAAGCCGCTTTTTTTGACACCCTCAAAGCCGCCAATCCGTACATTAAAAAAATCAATTTTGTCTCAGCAGAGTTATGGTTGCAGGTTGAAATGGACGACTATAGCTCCGAATACCTGCCCATCCAATACCATTCCGATGGGGTGAAGTCCTTTACCGAGATGACCGCAGAATTGGCCTATCGCTGCATCGTGATGAATGGATATAAACGCGAAAACGTCGTCAAGGATACTTCCGGTATCGTCCTCATCGACGAACTCGACCTGCACCTGCACCCCAACTGGCAACGCCATGTGGTAGGTGATTTGAAACGCGCTTTTCCCAGTATTCAGTTCGTGGCTACTACGCACTCTCCGTTTATCGTGCAAAGCCTGGCGAAAGATGAACTGATCAATTTAGATCCAGACACAGAAGGCGTTGAACAAAATCCTTTTGACTATGGGATTGAAGACGTGGCAGAGATCGAAATGGGTGTGGAGGATGTTGCTCGAAGCGAAGCGTTTAAAACTAGAGTAGAAATAGCGAGTGCCTATTACAAATTTATTGCTCAAGGGAAAACAAGCGAGAACGATCAAGAAGTGGCTGAACTGCGCAGACAACTTAATGAACTGGAAGAAAGATTTAGTGATGATGCTGCTTTTGTCGCAACTCTTAAACTTGAACGAGAAGCTGCTAATTTATGAGACCAGTAATTAAATGGTGCGTAGGCCACGCGTTTAACCGGGGCGGAAATGCTGAAACGGTAACGGAACATTACCTCCCATACGGCAGTGCAAACTCAGTATTACAACTGAACTTGGATCATTTTTGCAGTTACTGCGAAGTTTTTAGTTCCGACTTAGAGGTAGAACATGTTATTTCGAAAGAGCAAGATAGTTCGAAAAAAACAGAGTGGAATAATTTTCTTCTTGCCTGCGGGCGCTGCAATGGGAAAGATAACAAATCCAATAAACATGTGGATTTGGATAATATATATTTGCCTCACTCGCACAATACACTTTACATTTTTGAATACAAAGAGGGTGGATTAGTAGATATTCACCCGCAAGTTAGTCATAAGGATCAACTCACAAAAGCCAATGCTCTAATGGATTTAGTTGGCTTGGACAAGTACCCTGGGAATAAAAAATACCCAGCTACAAAAAAACATCCATTGGGTTTTCCTGAAAATGATAAACGTTGGGAGCACCGGCGAGCAGCTTGGGAAAAAGCTAAACGCAAACTCGAAGCATTCGAAAGAAGTGAAATTGATGCTAACACAGTAGCAAAATTTGCCCAAGAGCGAGGTTTTTTTTCCGTTTGGGCCAGTGTTTTTTATGCCCATCCTGTAGTCATAAGCGAGATTGTTTCTCTTTTTAAGGGAACAGATACTACGTGTTTTGACTCAACTTCTTACAACTCCATTCCTCGAAATCCCAAAAATACTTCTGACCCCATCTGATTGCTATGAAAAAATATGACAAATACAAACCCTCCGGCGCAGAATGGATCGGTGACGTGCCGGAGCATTGGGTTGATTTTCGACTCAAAACCTTTATTCCGAATTCCGTAAATGGTGTTTGGGGAGAGGATGAAAAGCAAGACGAAAATGACATTGTTTGTATTCGTGTAGCAGATTTTGATATGGCAAATTTAGGTGTGAATGAAAAAAACTTAACGATCAGAAATATTGAGGCTAAGCAATTGACAACACGTTTGTTATCAGAAGGAGAACTTTTGATTGAAAAATCTGGAGGCGGAGAAAAGCAAACGGTTGGGCGCGTAATTCAAAATACTTTGAAGTTACCAGCAGTTTGCTCAAATTTTGTAGGAGCGTTAAAAACTAATTCAAATACTGTTCAGAGGTTTTTAGCTTATTTTTTCCATGCGCTGTATTCAAATAGAGTAAATACAAAATCTATTAAGCAAACAACAGGTATTCAAAATCTTGACCTTGAAAGTTATTTGGAAGAAAGAATCCTACTCCCCCCCCTCCCCGAGCAAACCGCCATTGCCCGCTACCTCGACCAAAAAACCGGCGAAATAGACCAACTCATCGCCCAAAAAGAGCGCCAGCTCGCCCTGTGGGAAGAAGAAAAAACAGCCCTCATCAACCAGGCCGTCACGCGGGGGTTGGATGCCGGCGTGAAAATGAAAGACTCGGGCGTGGCGTGGCTGGAGGAAGTGCCGGAACATTGGGAGGTGAAGAAAACTAAATACTTATTTAAAATCCAAAAGAGAATCGTTGGTGAGTTGGGTAAAAACATATTGTCTATTACCCAAAAAGGAATCGTGATTAAGGATATTTCTCAAAACGAAGGGCAAATTGCTTCTGATTACTCGAAGTATCAGATTGTGAATGTTGGTGATTTTGCAGCAAATCACATGGACTTATTGACTGGGTATGTCGACATTTCACAGTTTGAAGGTGTTACAAGCCCTGATTATCGGGTTTTTACATTGACTGACACAGAATGCAATAGCCGGTATTTTCTATATTTAATGCAAATGGGTTACAAACGGAAGATATTTTACGGGTTTGGTCAGGGCGCATCGCTTTTCGGGCGTTGGAGGTTCCCAACAGATGAGTTTTTGGAGTTTAGATTTCCAGTTCCTCCCCTCCCCGAACAAACTGCCATCGTCCACTACATCGAAACCCAAAGCGACCGCATCAGCAACCAAATGGCCCAAACCCGGAAACTGATAGAACTACTGAAAGAATACCGCGCCACGCTGATCAGCGAAGTGGTGACGGGCAAAATAAACGTAAGCCAATAACGCCATGCTACAACTTCCCGAAATCATTTTCCAAACCATCGAACAAGGTAAAAACGCCTACGAAAAAGTATTGCAGGAGCAGGGTAGCCTGCAATACGTGCAAGTTACATTGGATTGCGCCCAACTTTCTGATCCCGACTGGACGCTGAAAACACCCGGTATGGACATTAATTTGTGGGAACAGGTGAAGCACATAGACCAACAGCCTTGTTTGTATTATTTTGAAATAGACGAAATGCCTTCGGCACAGGTTTTGGAGCACTACCGTCTGTTCAGAGCAGATCCTCTTTTTGCGCATCGCGCATCGCCGACCCTGAAAAAATATCCGCCCACGCATAAAAATGTACTGTACGTCGGAAAAGTAAAAAAGCATATCGCAGGCCGGCTGAAACAACACGTAGGCCATTACCATGTCGGCGCTACGGCAGGCTTGCAGTTGGTTTGTTGGGCGAAGCCGCTCTGCCTCAAACTGCGGATGCATATTTTTGCCTTTCCTGAAGAAATGCGGGATTTTGTGGATCCGCTGGAATTGCATTTTGCGCGCAGTTTGACACCTTTGATCGGAAAACATTAAAAACGCTCATTATGACACTTTGTGTATCCTGGATTCGACAGGTAAAAAACCGTCAGGAACTGGTTTTTGCAACGGACACCGTTCTGACAGGTGGTGAAAGATGGGATAAAGGGGTAAAACTTTTTGAAATGCCTCGAAAAGATGCGCTGCTATGTTTCACGGGAAGCACTATCAGGGCTTATCCATTGGTGCTGAATCTGATTTCTTCCATTTCTTACGATCAGCATTTAAACAGCCCCATGGCATCATTGGATGACGTAGTTGTCCATTTGACCGAATTGTTTTCCAAACTAATAAGAACTATCACGGAAGTTGACGGTATGGTGCATGAGGCAAGAGCAGAAGCGAGATTCTTGTTCGGCGGTTGGGATTGGGAAATGGAAGCATTCAGGGTTTGGGCGATCAATTATGAAGCAACAAGCGAAAGTTTTTTAGCAACAGAACTAACAGGAAACGAAAAGCAAACCAGTTTTTATACGTTTGTTGGAGAAGCGAATGGCGTTGACATTGAACAAGTTGCGAAAAAAAAATTCAATCAATTATTGTTAGATGAAGATAAGGTGCATCAAAAGTTGGATATGGAACCATTGAAGATTTTGAAACAAATTGCACTCGATGAGGAAGTAAGAGAAGTCGGTGGCAGTCTTCAAATTGCTAAGGTTTACAAATCCAATAGAACAGAATTCTTTGGAATATTCTGGCAATCAAGTAAAGGTGTTCCATTTTTTCAGGGCAGGGAGTACAGCAATGTGACCAAACCACAAGTTCGATATTTAAACCCAGATACTTTTGAGATCATGGAACTTGATTTGCCTGACAAACTTTCAGAAATTTCCAAAGAAATATATGGTCTTCATGTCGAATTTATAAGCGAATGTTATCCGGATGGTTTTCTAAAAAACGAAATCAGCGAAAGAGATAAAGCAACACTCAAAACTGTTTTTAAAGAAGTTGCCTATGCTCAGTTCATTTCAAAGGAAGAAAAAACACCAAACGAAACTTTAATTTTTGAGGAGTTGAACCCAGACGAACTATGAATATCACCTCCGAGCACACCTTCGAAACAGCGATTATTCAATCGTTGACGGAAAACGGCGGCTACGCCGAGGTTCCCGCTGCGGGTTATAGCACCGACCTGGGAATGTTCAAAGACGAGGTACTGACCTTTTTGAAAAGCACGCAGCCTAAGCGCTGGGCCAAACTAACCGAAATACATGGCCTGGAAACCGAAAATCGCGTCCTGCAACGCTTGCACCGCGAAATGGACTTGCGCGGCAGCCTCGATGTGCTGCGCAATGGTTTTACAGATTATGGGGTGCGTTTCAATTTGGCATTTTTCCAGCCCGTGTCCGGACTGAATCCGGACGCCTTGATTCTGTACCAAAAAAACCAGGTGGGTATCGTGCGGCAAGTGTTTTTCAGCAGCAAAAACAAGCAGTCAGTGGATTTGGTAATCGTGCTCAATGGCATCCCGCTCGTTACACTCGAACTCAAAAACCATTTCACGGGGCAAAATATCGTCGATGCCAAACGGCAGTTCAATACCACCCGCGACCCGCGAGAAATGCTGTTTGCGTTCAAAAAACGAACGCTGGTGCATTTTGCCGTAGATGCCGACGAGATTTACATGACCACTCGTTTGGAAGAGGAGCGCACCCGTTGGTTACCTTTCAATCGGGGCGACGAACACGGAGCGGGCAATCCCTACAACCCGAATGGCTACAAAACTGCGTATTTGTGGGAAAAAATCCTGGCGAAAGATAGTTTCATGGACATTGTGCAAAGTTATGTGCACCTGCAAAAAGAAGAATATGTACTGGATGGCGTGACGCGAACGAAAGAGCGCATGATCTTTCCGCGATACCACCAACTGGATGCCGTCCGAGAAATCACCGATGATGCGCGCCGAGAAGGTGCGGGCAAAAATTATCTCGTGCAACATTCGGCGGGTTCGGGTAAAAGCAACACCATCGCCTGGCTGGCCTACCGCCTTTCGAGTTTACACAACGCGCAGGACGAGCGGATTTTTGACAGCGTCATCGTTGTCACCGACCGGAAAGTACTCGACCAACAATTACAAAGCACCATTTATCAGTTTGAACACAAGACCGGCGTGGTGCAAAAGATTGATAAAAGCAGTGAGCAACTCGCTGCCGCGCTGGGTTTCGGTACCCATATCATCATCACAACCCTACAGAAATTTCCATTTGTAATTGATAAAGTGGACGAACTGCCCGAACGCCGTTACGCGGTTATCATTGACGAAGCGCACAGTTCGCAAGGTGGCGAGGCCAGCAAAAAAATGAAAGCGGTGCTGGCTTCCAAAACGCTGGAAGCAGCCGCATTAGATGATGAGGATGAAGATTTTTCGGGCGAAGACCTCGTGCGCGAGCAGGTTGAACGCTCGGCAGCGGCAAGAGGCAGACAAAGAAATATTTCCTTTTTTGCTTTCACGGCCACACCCAAATTCAAAACCCTGAAAGTATTTGGCAGGGAAGGTGCAGACGGCAAACCCGAAGCCTTTCACCTGTATTCGATGCGGCAGGCGATTGAAGAAGGGTTCATCCTGAATGTTTTGGAGAATTACACGACCTACGAGACCTATTTCAGGGTATCCAAAGCTATTGAGGAAGACCCGGCATTCAGCAAAAAGAAAGCCGTGAAAGCCATTGCACGATTTGTATCGCTACATCCGCACAATCTTGCTCAAAAAACCGAAATCATGATAGAGCATTTCCGACAAGTCGTTTCCCGAAAAATAGGCGGTAAAGCCAAAGCGATGGTGGTAACCTCCTCTCGAATGCATGCGAAGCGGTATTTTCAGGAGTTCAGGAAATACATCATAGAAAAGGGATATGAGAACGAAATAAAAGTACTCGTCGCTTTTTCGGGAAAAGTGATCGATGACGATTTCCCGGATGGCGTTTCCGAACCGAGCCTGACAGGCTATGGGGAAACCGAATTGCCGGAGGTCTTTGATACAGAGGAGTACAAAATTCTTATCGTGGCAGACAAGTACCAAACGGGTTTTGACCAACCGCTCCTGCATACGATGTACGTTGACAAAAAGTTATCAGGTGTAAAGGCCGTGCAGACGCTTTCGCGGCTCAACCGAACTTGCCCCGGCAAGGAAGACACGTTCGTTTTGGATTTTGCGAACGACCGCGAAACGATTCTCGCCTCATTTCAGCCCTATTTTGAATGGACAACCATCAAAGAAGAGGTTGATATCAACCACTTATACGATTTGAAAGCAGTTTTGGATGCTTTTCAAATTTACTGGCAAATCGAGATTGACAATTTCTGTGATATTTATTTTCAACCCACCGGCCGGTTGACCGCCCGCGACCAGGAAAAACTGTATGCCCTGATAGAACCTGCTGTAATTCGCTATAAAAAATTGGAAGACGAAGAGAAACAGGATGAATTCAAAAAAGGCTTGCGCGCCTGGACAAATTTGTATGCTTTTTTGTCGCAAATCATGCCTTTCCGGGAGTCGGAATTTGAAAAGTTCTTTGCTTTTTCGAAGTTGCTACAAACAAAATTGCCTAAACGTAACCTTTCAGAAAGCCTGATTTTGGATGATAAGGTGGCGATGGAATATTATCGCTTGCAAAAGATAAAAGAAGGCAGCATTGATTTGATTAAAGGAGAAAGTGGTGAATTGAGCGGTATAACCGAAGCTGGGTTAAAACGCCCAAAAGAAGAAGAAGCGCCTCTGTCCGAAATAATAGATTTGCTCAACGAACGCTTTGGTACCGAATTCGATGCAGCGGACCGCTTGTTTTTTGATCAAATCGAATCGGAATTAGTGGATGATGAAACACTGATGGCACAAGCGAAAGTCAACAAGTTGGATACTTTCAAATATGCTTTCGAAGATGTGTTTTTAGCAAAACTTATTGAGCGCATGGATCAAAATCAGGATATTTTTGAGAAGATCCTCGAGGATAAAAAGTTTGGCGACACGGTGAAGGAATGGATGATGCGGAAGATATATCGAAAAATAAACGATGGAATGGGCTCGAGTTAGTATAAAGAGTAATGCTAAACCTTATATAAATTGTAATAACCGGAAACGACCTTCAAATCCATCTCAAAAAACGATTCTTATTTCTGGAAACCCAAGTCGGCTCTATTGCCTTGTAAATCCTTACGCATTACTTGTTCTAGCTTGTTTTAGCCGGATTTTAACTCAGTAATCCGGCTTGGCGGCATCTACTTGCTTAAAGAACAATTGGAATAATCCGGCCATTTTTGTCCAATAATCCGGCTTAAGATATCTAAACCTAAAACATGTCCACTGAAATAGATAACAATCCGGCTCTATTCTGCTAATCTTCATTTTTCAAAAAAAACTGATTGAACACCTAAATATATGCCGAAAGTTAAAATAGGTTACCCTACAGAATCCATCTGCAATATAACCGGAAACAGCACTCAAATCCGGCTCAAAGAAATCGTCGCAATTTCTGGAAATACGATTCAGATCATATCCGGTTAAATTTTCAAGTTCATCTCGTGAATGCCGGATTCAATCACAGTAATCCGGCTCAATTTCTGCTCCGTGTTAAACGGATAGGGGAGTGGAGTTTGGTTGAAAATTGAGAAGGGCCTTCTTGTCGCTTTTGGACCGGATTCTCATCCGAAATCCGGCTAAATTGCTCATAATATTTGATTTGCTACCTATAGAATCCGGCTCCAGTTTCTTTCATCTCCCCTCTAATTTCCGAACTCCAAAATTTTTATTCAAAATGTAAATCTGGGCAAGTTATTTTTGTTGCAACATCACTTTATCCCGGATTTCCGGGAATCTCTCAATTCAAATCCGGCCATTTATGAACGATACCACCCATGAAGGCTTTGTTTCCGTTCGTTCAGCAATGGACAATTACCTGGCATGGTTTCAACAGACACTTGAACAGCCCTACACGGTAGCAGAAATGGTGGAAAATTTGCATCATTTCTTAGAACTCCATTTTTGGTATTACAGCAATAATCCGGCTCAGGTGCCTGAAAAAATGCAACGGATTTTTGCCATCGAAAATCGGTTACGGCAGGATTTTTTCAGCCGGACTCAAGTATTTAGTGCCGGATTAGCTGTTGCGGAAAACAAGAGCGATAAGTTGAAATCTGAAATCGCGTTGTATGAGTACCCTTTCCTTTTTTATATGCAGGGGCGATATTATAACAACGGATTTGAAATGGTGATCCCAAATGCCATGATGATGTTGGCTGGAAACAACAGTCCATATTTTGAGTTTGTCTTCGATGAGAATCTAGAGATCAAAAAGGAAAACGGTATACAGGATTTTTGGGGCTTCCTCTCCGACGTATACTATTTGCAATTTTTGAGGGAATCTCTGTCAAATTTAGAGCAGACGAAAGACGATGGTGTGATGGCCTTTGCCGGAAATATGGTTGCGCCGAGATTTGATTCTTTTGAGGATACATTCAAAGTAAAGGATGATTTCAAAACGATAACTGTTTACTTGGAAAATTACCTGATTTTAGACAAGGAAGGTGTATTCATTGAAAAATATGGTAACAAGAAGTATCTAACGATCTTGGTTAGTGTATTGCGGAGAAAGTTCCGACTTAAACCTGTGGCAGATGCTGAAATCGCAGTATTGATACGGAAACAATTCAAAATGAGTTCATTTTCACCGGATTACTTAAGTAAAAACTTAGGCAATCACGATGAACTATTTGCGGAGATGATGAGAGAATTACAGTTCTGAAAATGTTAAAAATACTTCCCGTTAATTCCCACGGGAAGTGTGGGAAATGTTTGGTTTTGAGTCCCGCCACCTTTGAGCCATCATTTAAATATAACTCCAAATGACGGACTCAAAAATCACCAATCCATTCGAAGTGCTGGATGCTCGCCTTGCAAGAATTGAAGACTTGCTGGTAAATTTGAAGGCCGGGCCACCTGTCCAGCCATTCCCATCTGAACCAAACCTGGAAGGTTACGTAACACGCAGAGAAGTTGCAAAAATGCTTGATGTCTGCTTGACTACAGTGGATCATCTATCCAACGCAGGCATCTTACGGAAGTACAGAAACGGACGCGTAGTCCGCTTCCTGCGTGCCGAAGTTATTGCTGCCATTTCCGGCAATAAAGGGACTGCTTTTTTTCGCCAACCCAAAACCGGAAAACCATGATTTATCGCTGCCAACCTTGCCCCACGCCTTACCAGATTGTGAGTAAAACATTGCTCAACGACAACCGGTTGAGCCCGGCCGCATTAGGCGTCATGACTTATCTGATTGGCAGACCGCCCAATTGGGAAATCAAGATCGTGCAACTTGCCCAGCATTTTAAGCAGAGCCGGGACAGGATCGGGACTATTTTTAAAGAATTGGAAAAACTTGGATACGCCCGCCTTGTCTCAGTCAGACTTACTGGCAAAACCCAGTTTACAGGGAAGCAATGGGAAGTTTTTGAACTGCCCGAACTCAATCCGGATTTCAGAAACAACTGCAAAACGACCGTTGTCCACAAAGCCGAAACGGTTCTTTCCCGACAGCAGGAAAGGCCCGACATCGGTAAAAGCCGATTGTCGGAAAATCCGGCGCTAGTAAGAACTGAAAAAGAAGAAGAGAAAGAAAAAAAATTAAAAAATAAAGTGAGTGTGAATGAATGTGTCGAAGACACAACACACACCAATTTTTTAAATTCTTTTTCTTCTTCAAATGAAAAAAAATGCCCTTCCCCCCAAAATTCCGGCGAGCCCCCCTTCCCGGAAACGGATATTGTAAAGTCAAGAGATATTTTGTTTCGGGAATCTATCTACATGACCAATCCGGGAGTAGTACCAAATGGGGTGCAAATGTTGAGAAATGACTTAATTGCCCGTCATCCTCGTTATGAGCGCGCGAATACATTATATTATTATAAGCGGTTGCTCAACTGGTCAGATAAGAAGGATGCTCGGGTGCGTTGTTGGTTAGCGCAAGCAGCCGACTTTATTGATGTGGATGAAAAAGAGGGAAAACTAGTGCTGAAAAGTTGATCACCTGAAAAACGGATTGTCCGCAATCATCTCCGCATGTTCCTCACCTGACAAGCGTATATACTTATAAAACTCCTTTTCCGTCTTGTGCCCGGTGATCTGCATGATAGATTTCACGGGCACATCTGCTTTAAATGCATTGGAGGCAAAAGAACGCCGGGCAGTATGGGTGGTAATCAATTGATACTTTTTGAACACTTGATCGATACGTTTGCCGCTGCGGTAGGAGGTAATCAGAACCGAGTCCTCAATGCCGGCTAACTCGCCCAGTTCTTTCAAATACTCATTTGCTTTCTGATTGGTAATAGCCTGTGGCGGCGCTCCATCGTATTTTTGAACCATATCTACCACCAGTTGCCGCAACGGAATCATCACCCTTTGGCGTGTTTTCTGAGTCAGAATGTCGATGAACTGTCGACCGTTTTTTGTGATGATGTGTTCCGGCTTGAGCGAGCCATAATCAGAATAGCGCAAGCCAGTGTAACATCCCAAAAGGAACAAATCCCGCACCCGGTCCAGTCGCTTGTTGGTGCTCAGGTCGAGTGAACTGATTTTGCCCAACTCATCCTCGGTCAAATAGATTTTAGGCGTTTCTTCTTTTGAAACTTGCGCCCAATCGTTTTTATATTTCAGAACGGGTGAAACTTCCCGCCTTTCGGCTTCGCGTAGAATAGTCTTCAGTGTAGAGAGGATCTTGTGGATATAATTTCTGCTGAAATTCTGGCCGAAGAGGTAATTGGTAAAGTCCGCAAAGAAGGCGTAATCGAAATGCTCGAAGTCGATTTGACGCTGCCTGGACGTTCCAAAGGTCTGGACGTGTTTGAAGCAGTTTTTATAAACTACGATGGAGCCCTTGCTGTAGTCAGCATTTGCCGCCCGTTCCTCGATGAATTGTTGGCAAAACTTCACGAAGGTGACTTTTTCCTCCACCGCCTCCTGAGAAAATTTCCCACGAGTTTTGTCCAGTTCCACTTTGAATTGCTCTATGGAAAGATCTTTTCCCTGGTTGCGGTAGGAGAGGGCAAGCCTTTCCGCAGTTTGTGCAAGACTGGCCAGAATAGCATTGATTTCCGAGAACTGTGGGTATTGTCGGGAAGAACGAACCCTTTGTTCGTTATCGTTCCAAAGGGCGACCGGTACGGAACAGCCGGTAAAATACCGGAGCCTCTTACCGGCTTCATTCGGGTAGGAATACACCAGAAAGATATAGGATTCCTTTTCTCCCTTACTTTTTAGATTGAATCTGGGTTTTGCCATATCGGGAAACGAGGCGTGAGAAGCCTGAAAAGTTCCCGGCAAAGATAAGGGAAGGTGTCAGATTTGGTGACACTTTTTTTAATCTTGAGTAATCCCTGATAACCTTCTATGATTTTTAATTTCTGTTAAAACATTGAAAATCAATACTTTAAAACAGATTAAAAACCAAAGAAGGTTATTTAAGATTAACTCGGGCGGAGAGAGAGGGATTCGAACCCCCGGTACCCGTGAAGGTACGCCTGATTTCGAATCAGGTACATTAAACCAACTCTGCCATCTCTCCTTTACCCGCCGTAGCCCGTAGGGTGAAGGCAGGTGAATGTTCAAAACAACCCGCCTTCGCCCTACGGGTTTCGGCGGATGAAGCGGAGAGACGGGGATTCGAACCCCGGATACGCTTTAGGCGTATACACACTTTCCAGGCGTGCTCCTTAAACCACTCGGACATCTCTCCAGATGAAGGCTTTTTCAAAAGCGGCGGCAAAGATAATAACACCTTTGGCAAATTCCAACAAGGTGTATGGAGAGTTTTTTCAGAGCGGAGCAAATTCTGCGATTGTGACACTCGAACATGAATAAACATCGGCAAAACATATCTTTGCCGCTGAAATGACTTTCTCGGTATTCGACCATGCACGCGTGCGCCAGGTGCTGACGATCAGCCTGTTGTCCGGCACTTTGCTTTGTATCTTTCCGCCGCGCCAACCCGCATTCCAGTGGTGGGCAGATCAGGCATTTTTTATTGCGCTGGGATACCTGCTCTTCGGCCTGTTTTTTTTAATCATCGACAACCCTCGGCTGATGTTCGTGTGCCTGGGATGCAGCGCCGCGATCTGCTTTTTTAAAAATGAAGCGCTGGATGATCGGATGCCCCTGCCCGGCGCGTCTCCTCCTGCATTGGAGCAAGGTTTCTTAGAAACTCCTTTGGAAACCTGCTCGTTTCTTGGCTGACCTTCTGACTTTTTCTACACGTAAATCATTCATTATCATGGGCTTTTCGCACAAACGCCTGCTCAGTTTCAGATACGCTTTTCAGGGCATCTCCGAACTGTTTCGCAGCCAGCCCAATGCACGCATCCACGCCCTGGCTGCCATCTCGGCTGTTCTACTGGGTTTTTGGTGCCACATCAGCCGACTGGAATGGGTCTGTATCTCGATCTGTATTGCTATGGTACTGGCAATGGAAGCCCTGAATACCGCCCTGGAATTTCTGACCGATCTGGTCTCTCCCGAATACCACCCCTTGGCCGGCAAAGCCAAGGATGTAGCAGCAGCAGCGGTGCTCATAACAGCCATTGGCGCGGCGGTTGCCGGCGCACTTATTTTCCTTCCCTATTTTTTCAAATAAGCGGATTATTCGGGAGCGAAACTTACCCTAACAGTATCTTCCAGAAAAATCCCCCGTTACATATTCATTTCACCAAACCCATCCTTCTTATGCGGTTATTATCCTTCTTACCGGTGTTTTTCCTGGCTGCTGCCTTGTCGGCCCAGGTAGAATGTCACATCACCGGCCTTACTGCTACGGTTTCCCCCATCGACCCTGTTTCCTGTCAGTATGTAGTGGTGCTGAATTTTGATCACACCGGCACTACCAACCAGTACACCGTACATGGCAATGGCAACAATTACGGCACCTTCCCGTACAACAACGTGCCCGTAACACTCGGACCGTTCACGGCAGGCAATGCGGCAACCACCCGCGAATTCGTCGTGCGCGATGCAGTGTTTGAAGGCTGCTCGGCATCCGTCGTGGTGACGATCCCTGCCTGCTCGGCGGTTACGCCCTGCAATATTTACGATATGGTGGTGACGCCCGGCGACTGCGTTCCAGGGAGCAACAACTACAACCTGATGTTGAATTTTCAGGTAACGGCGCCCACCAATGCGCTGTTCGATGTATTTGCACCCAACGGCCAGATACTGGGCACCTTCGCACTGAGCGCCCTACCTGTACAAATCAACAATTTCCCGGCCAGCGGAAATGCCAATGACGTGATCAAAGTTTGTATCAACGACAGCGATAACTGTTGCAAGATAAAGGAGTTCCCGGCGCCCGACTGCAATACAACGCCTGCTTGCTTCATCGACGGACTGACGGTTACGACAGGACAGTGTACTTCCAATACTACGTATCAGGTAACGGTGGATTTTGATGCGATTTACCCTACCGTAGTCGACTCTTTCCGGGTTTTTGCCAATGGTACACCTTTTGGAAAATTTGCGCTCAGTCAACTCCCGCTTACGATTCCAAATTTTCCGTACAATGGCGGCGCCAACGACGTCATCAAAGTTTGCATCGGCAATGAAGACCTGGGATGCTGCGCTACGCGTGAGTTCCCGGTGCCGGCCTGCCTGAATGGAAATCCTTGTGAAATCACCCAATTGGTGCTCGATCCGGGTGAATGTCACGACAACGGCACCTATAACCTGCTGGTCAATTTCGGCGTTTCCGGTATCGGTGTGCCTGATTCTTTCCGGGTGTATGCCAACAACAATACGTTTTTGGGCACTTTCGGCACCAACCAGTTGCCGCTCACCATCCACAATTTCCCCTGGAGCGGCGGCGCCAACGATGTCATTACTGTTTGTGTGGGCAACAACGCTACTGGCGGTTGCTGCCGTACCCAGCAGTTTTCAGCGCCCGATTGTTTCGACCCAACCGGCCCCTGCGAAGTGTTCAACCTGACAGTACAAACTGGCGAATGCACCTCCAACACTACGTATCAGGTGCACGTCAACTTCCAGGTCGCCTCTACTACGCCCATCGACTCGTTTATGGTGTTTGCCAACGGCGTTTTCTTTGGCCGCTATGGTATGAACCAGTTGCCGCTGCTGATTCCCAACTTCCCGTACAACGGTGGTGTCAATGATGTGATCAAAATTTGCATCGCAACACAACAGACGGAATGCTGCCGCACGCTGGAATTCCCGGTGCCAGACTGCATCGGCGCTGGGCCATGTGAAATCACGCAGTTGGTTGTTGACCCGGGTGAATGCCACGACAACGGCACCTACAACCTGATTATCAATTTCGGCGTAGCCGGTATCAGCCTGCCCGATTCTTTCCGGGTATATGCCAACAACAATACGTTTTTGGGCACATTCGGCACCAATCAGTTGCCACTGACCATCCACAACTTCCCCTGGAGCGGCGGCGCCAACGACGTCATTACCGTATGTGTTGGAAATAACACGGCTACCGGCGGTTGCTGCCGTACCTTGCAATTCCCAGCGCCAGACTGCTTCGACCCTGCCGGTCCTTGCGAGGTGTTCAACCTGGTAGTACAAACCGGCGAGTGTACGTCCAACACTACGTATCAATTGTTTGTCAATTTCCAGTTGGCCTCCGCCACGCCGGTCGACTCGTTTATGGTATTTGCCAATGGCGTTTTCTTCAAACGCTATGGCATGAATCAGTTGCCACTCATGATTCCGAACTTCCCGTACAACGGTGGCGCCAACGATGTGATCAAAATTTGTATTGCAACACCACAAACGGAGTGCTGCCGCACGCTGGAATTCCCTGTGCCGCCTTGCCTGAATGGCAACCCATGTCATATTTATGACCTGCAGGTGGTACACACGCCTTGCTTGTGTGGACAGTTTTTTGCTGTGGTCAACTTCCAGTTTGACAATGTAGGCAGCGGCGGATTTGATATTGTCGGTAATGGCCACAACTACGGCACCTTCGAATACAGCCATCCGCAGCCGATCATTCTTGGGCCGTTGCCGGGCGATGGAACCAACTACGAGTTTGTTGTCCGCGATCACCTGCATCCGGATTGCCAGGATGTATTTGAAATGGGTGAAGTGGTGTGCATGACGCCTGTGGTTGATCCGGGCAATACGGCATCCATGATCTTGTCCCCCAATCCTGCCGGCGACTGGCTACAGGCTTCCATTCAGTGGGAAAGTGGCCTGCAAGCCGGGCAAAGCGATGTGCGCGTATTCAGCGCCGACGGCCGTCTGGTGATCCAGCAAATCGTTGCCAATGGCAGTAACTTCCAGTTGAATGTGTCGAATTTGCCAGCCGGAATGTATCGCATTTCGGTGTCGGGCGAAGCCGGCCGGGTGGAAGGTACGTTCGCCAAACAATGATAGAGGTGAGAGGTGAGAAGTGAGAGGCGAGAGTCCGTAGAGTGTACAGAGAGGTGAGAAGTGAGAGGTGAGAAGCGAGAGTCCGTAGAGTGTACAGAGAGGTGAGAGGTGAGAGGTGAGAGGTGAGAGGCGAGAAGTGAGAATCCGTAGAGTGTACAGAGAGGTGAGAAGTGAGAGGTGAGAAGCGAGAGTCCGTAGAGTGTACAGAGAGGTGAGAAGTGAGAGGTGAGAAGTGAGAATCCGTAGAGTGGACCGCTTCGTTAAATACATATCTAAGAACGGAGCGGTACACTCTACGAACTCTCACTTCTCACTTCTCACTTCTCACTTCTCACCTCTCACTTCACGGTACACTCTACGAACTCTCACCTCTCACCTCTCACTTCTCACCTCTCTGTACACTCTACGAACTCTCACTTCTCACCTCTCACCTCTCACCTCTCACTTCTGTTAGTGGAATAGCGCCGCAATAGACTTATGCTCCACCGTATTCCGGATAGCGCGCGCGAACAACTTTGCCGTAGACAACACCTGAATTTTGGAGCATTCGCGTGTCAGCGGGATCGTATCGCATACGATCATTTGAGAAAGTTGTGATTTTTCGATGTTGTCATAGGCTTTGCCCGACAGCACCGGGTGCGTACAAATAGCGCGCACCGATTTGGCGCC
>JAEUUT010000089.1 GCA_016787415.1 Saprospiraceae bacterium
GTATTATCTGGATAAACTGGTAAAAAAATACCCGACCAGTTCGTATGCACGGGCATTGACCGACCCCAATTTCCGCAATTCTACCAAGGAAAAAGACAACGAACTCAACAAGTATTACGAGCAGACCTACAACACCTTCACTGCGGGCAATTACAAGGATGCTTATGAATTGTGCGTGGATGCGCCCAAAAAATATGGCTCGCAAAATGCCCTGATGGCCAAATTTGCCCTGCTCGGCGCACTCTGTGTCGGCAACCTCCAGGGCAACGACGCCTATTGCAGCGCCTTGCAGGAAGTGATAGCCCGCTACCCCAACAGCGCCGAATCGACCCGCGCCAAGGAAATTGCGCGCCTCATCAGTTGCAAAGGTTTCGAAGTGGCTGAAACGCCTAAAAAACAGGAAAAAACAGCCATCGACGACGCGTTTACCCGCGAAGACGACAAACTGCACTATTTCCTGGTGGCCATCAAAGGCGATGTGCGCGTAGAGGACATCAAGGCGTCTATTTCCGACTACAACCGCGAAAACCACAAACTCGAACAACTGCGCATTTCCAATATCTTCCTCGGTACGGATACGAACGAGCCGATTATCGTGATTCGCAAGTTCGACACCAAAGAGCAGGCCATGCGCTTCTATCAGGAAGTGAGCAAACAAAAGAGTTTCCTCGGCGAAACCGACAAAAAAACCTACAACAAGGAGTTTTTTGCCATTACCCAGGAAAACTACCGCCGGGTACTGAAAAACAAGACGCTGGACGGGTACAGGGAGTTCTTTGGGGAGAATTATTTGAAGTGATTTTAAGGGAGGGATGTTCGGCTTCGCTTTTGGGATGTTCGGCTTCGCCGAACATCCCATTTTAATGATGGTTTCAGACACTTCCTTTTTTAATGGGAGACACTACTATTATTGTGTTTAATTTTATATCAATTAAAATCTAAGACCCAATTTATGTATCGCTTCTTTTGGCTGTTTATAACCCTTTGCTGTCTTATTTCTTCCTGCACAAAAAATGGCCCTACCATTCTGAAAGGAAAAATCGTTGACAGCGTAACTGGAGAACCTGTTAGGAATGCCAACATTACCTTCGGATCGGAAGTGCCTCCTCGTATCAGCCATCATGGCTCCGAGGTTGTTTACAATGAAACTGCTTACAATGAGTGGGCGGTTACGAACGAGCAAGGTATTTTCGAACATACTTTTGGATCAGACGTCATTTCTGCCTGGTTTTACAAAATAATAGCAGACGGCTACCTGTACAAACACGTCAATTTTAATGTAGATGTTATTCATGCCGGAGAGGAAAAAGAGTGTGAAATTCCACTCGTTCATTCGGATGCGGTGCTGCGGATTTACATAAAAAATGAAACAGGCCAACAACCGTATGTGTATCTGGATTTAAAAAATCCCAGCATACAGGCAGAGGCAGGTCTTTCCTTGTCCCACAGAGCCGATTTAAATGTGGGTCAGGAGCAAATACTGTTTGTGGATGCTGTAAGTGATGAGTACACAACCGTATCCTGGAGCCTCGAAAATTTTATTACAAATCAACTCCCACCCATGCATGAGGATAATATTTTGATGGTAAAAAATGATACTGTTCATTATTCCATTATTTATTAATGCTCTAACCCATGACTCAGGTCGGATTAAAAAATCAAACTAAGTGGCCGTCAGGCCACAAAAAATCCGTTTAATCCGCTTGATCCGCAAAATCCCAAGTCCCTGTGAGGCGAAGCCGAACATCCCAATGGCGAAGCCCCCCATCTTCAAAAATTCAAGCCCCTCCACCTTAAAACCTCCGTTTCAACGTTTTCTTTGCCAAAAAATCAACCATGCGCATCCTGTTTCCTGTTCTCTCGCTCGTTTTCCTGTGTTGTACGCCTGTTTTTTCCCAAACCTACCACACAGAAAAAACCACCTCCGACAAAGCGCTTTCCGCTTTCCGTGAAGGTCAGGCCTATATGCAGCAACAGGATGCCGCCATTGCGCTGGGCTATTTTGAAAAAGCCCTGAAAATCGACCCCGTTTTTATAGAGGCCAAACTGGCGCTGGCAGAAACCTACGAGGAAATGCGCGATTTTTTTAAGTCCGAACGGGCCTACGAAGAAGCGCTGGAACTGAGCAAGGACTTCTCCCCGGCCGCCTGGTTTTTTCTGGCGCAGGTGGAATGGCAACTGGACAAATACGGAGAATGTGCCGAACACCTGAGCACCTACCTCGCTACCGATCCCACCAATTTCAAAAATAAAAACAAGGCGCAACGGCTGCTGCTCAATGCCCGGTTTGCAACAGAAGCAGTCAAAAACCCGGTGCCGTTCACCCCTCGCAATGTAGGGCCTGGCATCAATACCACCGCCGATGAATATTTCCCTTCGCTCACGGCCGATGGCGCCACGCTGGTATTTACCCGAAACGAATCCTACGACGAGAATTTTTACAGCAGCACCCGCAAGGACACCGTGTGGCAAACAGCGGTGCCCCTGAGCGGCGTCAACACCCGCGACAACGAAGGCGCGCAAAGTATCAGTCCCGATGGCACCTGGCTCGTATTTACCGCCTGCAACCGGCAGGACGACGGCTCGCAGGGCAGTTGCGACCTGTACTGGTCGCAGTTGAAAAACAGCGCATGGACCAAGGCCGTCCCTTTCAGCGCCACCATCAACTCCAGTGAATGGGATTCGCAACCGACCATCAGCGCCGACAGCAAAACGATCCTCTTCAGCAGTCGCCGCCCGGGCGGAAAAGGCCGGGAAGACATCTGGATGACACGCCGCCTCTCCAACGGCAAGTGGAGCGTGCCTCAAAACCTGGGCGCCGGCATCAATACCGGCGGTGTGGAACAAACGCCGTTTCTGCACCCAGACGGACAAACGCTGTATTTTGCTTCCGACAGCCTGCCGGGCATGGGCGGACTCGATCTGTTCGTCGTGCGCCGCACTTCCGACACCACCTGGAGTGTGCCTCAGAACCTCGGCTACCCTATCAATACCAAAGCCAATGAGGTGGCGCTCACGGTGAGCCTCGATGGTAAAACGGCCTACTATGCCACCAACCGCCCCGGCGGAAAAGGCGGGCTCGACATCTACAGTTTCGACCTGCCCACCGCCGCCCGCCCGCAACCCGTCACCTACGTGCGGGCGCAGGTGCGCGATGCGGAAACCCACCAGCCGCTGGTAGCCAAAATAGAATTGAATGACCTGGCCAACGGCCGTTCGTTCCTGTCGTCTACCACCAAATCCGACGGCTCGTTTTTGGTATGCCTGCCTGCCGGCAAATCGTATAGCCTGTACGTCAACAAGGAAAAATACCTGTTTCACTCCGAAAACTTCAACCTTACAGAAACAGCCACGCTCGAAAAACCCTTCCTGCTCGATATTGACCTGGAGCCTATCCCGCTCGATTCGGTCGGCCATGTGACAGGCAAA
>JAEUUT010000097.1 GCA_016787415.1 Saprospiraceae bacterium
ACCAATATGAGGTTTGCAAGTACATTTTGGAGGTAAATGAAAACCATAGCATTTGAGATAAATGACAAAGCATGCTTTATTTTGCGAGTATTGCCGAGAGATTTTCAGGCGGTAGCACCGACTTTAGTCGGTCGGGAGGACGCCCTTTAGGGCCGACCAAGAAGCGTGTAACATTACGGCCCTAAAGGGCCTTTTCCAGACCGGCTAAAGTCGGTGCTACCGCCTGAAAAACCCTCGGCAATACTTGTAGCATAAAGTATGTGAGAGAATAAATTTAGAAGAAAATTTCAACTGAGTAAAAAACAACACCAACACATGAAACAAATTTCCTTCAGCAATCGCCTTTCTCTTTGTATCCTGCTTTCGCTGGGCATGTATTCCAATCTTGTTGCCCAGATCGGCGTGGGCGCAAGGGCGCCGGAAGGTGCGGAAGTATTTTTCGATGGCAGCCGCGGCATGCTCGATGAAAAATGGCAATACTGGGAGGGCCCAAGGCTGGCTGCCAAGCCGCCTATCAAGTGGACCATCGTAAAAGACCCGGTGGATGCGGGGACTGTATTAAATGGCAACGATCCGACAGCCGCAGGCGGCAAATACGGCACGGCCGATATTGTCACAAAAAAAGCCTTCCGCGATTTCCGACTCCATATCGAATTTTTGATTCAGCAAAAAGGCGGCAACAGCGGCGTTTACCTGCAAAACCGCTATGAAATTCAGGTGCTGGATGGCGACACGACCTCGCATGGAATGGCTGCGGTCATTAACGAAACCGCCTCGCCCTACTATGCCTACAACGGTGTGGGCAAGTGGAATGCCTACGATATTGTGTTCAGGGCCGCCCGTTTTCAGGATGGCAAACGTACCGAAAGAGCCATGTTGTCCATGTGTTTCAACGGACAAAAAGTGTACATCAACCAGCCCATCAACCAGGTGTGGGGCGGCGCCAACTCCGGTATTGATGGCGGCAATGACGGCGGCAAAGGCATTACCGATGTGCCTGGCGGGCTCAAACTGCAAGCCGAGGGCCACAATGTGTTGTTTCGCAATATCTGGATACAGGAACTCGACCTCGCACAACCCGAAACCAACCTCCTGGCCGTACAAAGTCCGCTCTGGCCCAACGGCGCCCCCGGCTTCGAAAGCCGCCGCAACGAACCTGAAAAAGCGCAGGACTGGTGGGTAAAAAACATCCATAACCCTAGCATTACAGCCTTTTTGCCGCCAAAAAACATGGCCAATGGCGCGGCAGTGCTGATCTGCCCGGGCGGTGGTCACCGCGCCCTGGTGTATAATTCGGAAGGCCGCGATGCAGCCCAGTATTTCAACAGCATTGGCGTCGCGGCTTTTGTGCTGAAATACCGCCTTTTCAGGGAAGAAGGCTCGCCCTACAAGGAAGAACACCCGCGGGAAGATGCCGCCCGCGCCATGCGCTTGCTGCGCAGCCGGGCAGCAGAATGGGGCATCGATCCTGCGCGCATCGGCATTGTCGGTTTTTCGGCAGGCGGCGAACTGGCGGCCTGGGCATCCTTCGAAGACCGGCCTGCCAATGCAAAAAGCAGCGATGCAGTGGAGCATTTTAGCGCTCGTCCCGATTTTATGGTGGCGGTGTATCCGGGTCCATTGGCCGTGCCGACAACTACCTTGTCGAGCCCTCCACCGGCATTTCTGGTGGCCGCCAACGATGATGAATGTTGTTCGGAGCCCATTTTACAACTCGCTGGCCTGTACCGAAAAGCGCATGTTCCGGTAGAAATACACCTGTACGCCCAGGGCAACCACGCCTTTAACATGGGCAAACGCACACCCCTGACTACGCTGAAAACCTGGCCGCAGCGGCTCACGGACTGGATGAACGACAATGGCTGGCTAAAACAGGGGAAATAGCAGGAGTATCAATGCTTTCTCTGACCAGGATCATTGTTTTGGCAGGAAGTAAGGGGTGAATTTTAGTGTGTAAAAGCACATTGTTCACCACTGCTTCCTGCCGTATGAAACAAGTAATTCCACTGCTCGTCCTCACATTTTTCCTTGCCTGCCAACGCAACGAGGAACTGCCTTTGAATGAAATACCCGGCAGGTTCGTCATGCAGGCCAATGTGTATCACTCTTGGCTGTACACACCTATAACAGGCGACCAAATACCCTTCGATCATGGCACGCCCCTGCGGTGGTCGCACAACGGCGCCATGATGGCAGTGTACAGCAACCCTAACTACCGCATCCTGCTGACCAATACCCAGGAAGAAGTTTTTCGTTTTCGGAAACCGGATAACTCAGCAATCTGCTGGTCGCCCGACGACAACACGCTGGCATACACTTCCACGAAAGACCTCATCTTTTTCAACCGCCTGACCAACACGTTCGATAGCATCTCTTTGCCAGGGTCGTTTATCTACGATTGCGGCATCGACTGGTCGGCAGATGGTAACAGCCTCGTGCTGGCTGCGCGCAATACCGATCCCTATGCTGCCTCCATTTTGTGTACCGTTTGTCGCGACGGCAGCCATTTCAAAATCCTGCTGACTGGCGGTTTTAACAGTTTTGGAAATCCGCGTTTTGCCCCGAATGGAGAAGATATTGCGTTTGAAGACACCTATTCAATCAAATTGATCCGGCCCGACGGGAGCAATGTTCGCATGTTTGAACCCAGCGCCACACAACCCTGCTGGTCGGCCAACAGTGACGTGCTGATGTATAACCAACTCAGAATCAAAACCTTGATAAGTAGCGAATCCACCATCATGGCGCGCGAAACGGGCGGCGATCAACGCGAACGCTGTATTTATGAAGATCGTACGCTAATCGATTGGGCGCCAGGCGAAGAGTGATAGGTAGTGGTGATTGGGTGTTTTGGTGTTTTTGTGTTTTGGTGTTTTGGTGTTTTGGTGTTTTGGTTTTTTTGTTTTTTGGTGTTTTTTTTTTTGGTTGGTGCTCCGCTTTTGGCTTGAATTTTTTTTTTTTATATTCCCCCCAAAAACAAAACGCCGGCCTCGGCGCACCAAAAACACAAAAACAAAAAAACACCAAAACACAAAAACACAAAAACACAAAAACACCAAAACACCAAAACACAAAAACACCAAAACACCCAATCACCACTACCTATCACTCTTCGCCTGGCGCCCAAACGATTAGCGTACGATCTTCATAAATACAGCGATCGCGATGATCGCCGCCCGTTT
>JAEUUT010000108.1 GCA_016787415.1 Saprospiraceae bacterium
CAGGATCTGATCTTTCAGTACAAACCGACTCAAATGGCCATCGAGGCGCCGTTTTTCGGAAAAAATGTGCAGAGTATGCTCAAACTCGGCCGCGCGCAAGGCGTAGCCATCGCAGCAGGTATGGTAAACAAACTGGCGATCACGGAATACATGCCCAAGCAAATCAAACGCGCCATCACCGGCAACGGCAATGCCTCCAAAGAACAAGTAGCAGGCATGCTCGAAAGTATCCTGCGCACCAAATTTGTCGATCAGAAATTTGACGCCACCGACGCCCTGGCTACCGCGCTGTGCCATTGGTACCAGTCGTCGAGCCCGGGGCTGGCCGGCAAAAAATCCTACAGCGGCTGGGGGGCTTTTTTGAAAGATAACCCAGGGAGGGGGAAGAGGTGAGAGGTGAGAGGTGAGAGGCAAACAAAAATTAAGGGGCAAGAGGCAAGGGGCAAGAGGCAAAAAATTGCCTCTTGCTCTTTGCCTCTTGCCTTTTGCCCCTTGCTCTTTGCCCCTTAATTTTTTTTGCCCCTTTCCTCTTAAACCTTGCCTTTTACAAACTACTTCCGGCTATAATTCGGCGACTCCCTCGTAATAATAATATTATGCGGGTGGCTTTCCGTCATACCAGCATTGGTGATTTTTACAAATTGTGCTTTCTGTTGCAGTTCTTCCACTGTGCCGGCGCCGCAATAGCCCATACCGGCGCGTAGTCCGCCAATGTATTGCACCATGACTTCCTGAAGGGTGCCTTTGTAGGGTACGCGGCCTTCGATGCCTTCGGGCACCAGTTTTTTGATGTCGTCTTCCACATCCTGAAAATAACGGTCTTTCGAGCCCAGTTCCATAGCAGCAAGGCTGCCCATGCCGCGGTAGGATTTGAATTTACGGCCATCGAAAATGATCGTTTCACCCGGCGATTCTTCCACGCCAGCAAACAACGACCCTGCCATGATCGTGCTGGCGCCTGCTGCGAGGGCTTTTACAATGTCGCCGGTGTAACGGATACCGCCGTCGCCAACGATCGGCACGCCAGAGCCCTGAATGGCCTGCGCAGCATTGAAAATAGCCGACAACTGGGCGACACCCACACCGGCCACAATGCGCGTAGTGCAAATACTGCCTGGGCCGACGCCCACTTTCACGCCGTCGACGCCTGCATCGACAAGGGCTTTGGCGCCATCGCCAGTAGCCACATTGCCTCCTATCACTTGCAGGTCGGGGTAATTGTTTTTCAGTCGCCGTACCGCGTCCAGTACACCTTTTGAGTGGCCATGCGCTGTATCCACGCATATCACGTCGGCGCCCACTGCCACCAGTGCGGCTACCCGCGCCTCCATGTCGGAAGTGACGCCCACTGCTGCGCCCACCACCAGTCGGCCGAAAGAATCCTTACAAGCCTGGGGAAAATTCACCCCTTTCATGATGTCTTTGTAGGTAATCAAACCGATCAGGTGGAAATTGTCGTCCACCACAGGCAGTTTTTCAATTTTCTGGCGCTGCAAAATGTCACGCGCCTCCATCAGTGTGGTGCCTTTCGGAGCGGTCACGAGCCGATCCTTGGTCATCAGTTCCTGCACTTTTCGGCTGCGGTCGGTTTCAAAACGCAGGTCGCGATTGGTCAAAATACCCACCAGTCGACCGCTTTGGTCGGTGATAGGGATGCCGCCAATGCTGTATTTTTTCATCAAATCCAGCGCTTCGGTAATCATGGCCTCCGGGTGCAGGGTAACCGGGTCGAGGATCATGCCGGCTTCCGAGCGTTTCACAGCGCGCACCTGGTCGGCCTGGTCTTCGATGCTCATGTTTTTGTGGATGATACCTATGCCGCCTTGCCGTGCAATGGCAATAGCGAGGTTTTTATCCGTCACTGTATCCATAGCAGCCGAAACCACCGGAACGTTCAGGCGGATTTTGCGCGTGAGTTGTGCGGAAATATCAACTTCTCTTGGGAGAACTTCGCTGTATGCGGGGACGAGCAATACGTCGTCGTAGGTAAGAGATTCGCCCAGAAATTTGGACGAGGTGGCGGTAGCAAACTTTGATTCCATGTGCAAAGGTCGGAACTGCGCTGAAAACTAAAAAACTCTGCGTTCATTTTTTTTATTTCTCTGAATGTCCGCCTTTTCTTTGTGCATGCTTTCCGTTTATTCCGACACTTATTTTATGAAACAGGCGCTGGCAGAAGCCCAAAAGGCTGCTGACGCCGGCGAGGTGCCTGTGGGCGCTGTCATTGTGTGCGATAATATGATTATTGCACGAACCCACAACCAGACAGAACAACTCACCGACGTGACTGCTCATGCCGAAATTCTGGCGCTCACGGCCGCTTCGGGGCACCTCGGCAGCAAATACCTGCCCGACTGCACGTTGTTTGTTACCCTCGAACCTTGTGTGATGTGTGCCGGTGCACTGGCCTGGGCGCAGATAGGCCGCATCGTGTACGGCGCCACCGACGAAAAGCGCGGTTTTATGACGGTCGGCGGCAAACAACTCCTGCACCCCAAAACCAGGCTGGAAATGGGCGTGATGGAAGAAGAATGCGGCGCACTGATGACGCGGTTCTTTAAAGAAAAACGCTAAGTTTATTTAATGTGCACTAGTTTGTACACCTGTATTCCTTCAGCGCTGTGTATGGTGCAAAAATAAATACCGCTTTCCAGGGCTGTGCAGTGGCGTTCCAGTTGCTGCCAGGTATCCGGGTAAATATTGTCGGCTTCGAATACCGGTTTGCCTTCTGAATTGTACAATGTTATCCGCTGCCCTTGCCCGGCATTTTCTGCCCGGATGCGCAAAGATGGCCCGAATGGATTGGGCGAAAAAGAGACCTTTAACCCTTCAGCAGGTTCTGCTACGGCGTTGGTCTGGGGGGTGATGTACACTTTGAACAGGCGTTTGCTGGCAATGGAAGGGGTGAAATTGGGAATATCTGCCCGGATACCGCCAAACAGCCACCCAACAAAAGTGCGACCCTGCAATTCGTGCAGCCGTATCACCTCATTGGCATAGTGCGGCGCTTCTTCTACAGGCATAAAAATCATGTTGGTGCCCAGTAATTCGTCAAAATGCTGGGGCAACAAATACTCCGTGCTGCTGCCATCCGCCCGGCGGCGCACCGTTGTAATATCGCGGATAAAAGGCACCTTGTCGTCATAAGCCACTAATCCGGTAGCGGCATCCCTGTAGTGCGTACTTAGTCCGGCAAAAAAGATGGAATACATGCTGCTATCGGTCGCATTGTACATTGGAACAACCGGGCAGGTGTACTGCGAAAATTGTTGCTGGAAAGAAGCATCCAACGAAAATATCTGCGACCCTGTAATGTAAATCGGGTTGTAAAATGGCAGGTTTTGCGTGTACTGAAATACGCCGCCATACAGCGCCAGGGCTTCCGAGCCATCGGGCCTGACAAGAGGCGCCATGGAAAAATCGCGGCGATGCAATTGCTGTGTATTTTCAAAAGCGCTGTAATCGCTGAACAAGGGCACATTGTTGGGGCTCAGCGAAATTTTGAATTTCCTGATTTCATTGGTGTATTCCTGCGTAAAAGTGGGTATACCGTTGTCGGAGTACAGACCCGAAAAATTATGCCCTCCTACCAGGTAAAACCAGTCGCCCATTTTTTCCATTTCACCGCCGCATACCTGAAAATGTTCGGATTCGATCTGATGAAACGCAGTAGAAGGGTCCTGCCCGGCAGTCATTTTGGAAACCAGCAGCGGCAAGTCGACGGAAGTCAGCGTGCTGAAGGTGACAAACTTGTTTTGCAGCAGGTCCTTTCCGTATCCGCCAATAATGTACAGATGTGAGCCGTCTTGCACATATTGCGGGTTGGTCGATTTAAGAGGGTCGATAAAAATGCCGCTGAGGTTTTCTACTTCATACGTGATTTCAGCGCCGGTTTCGGGGTTGAGCAATCGTATTTTGATATTGGCTTCATCTTCCGGGAAACCTGTTACTGCAAAAAAGCCATGCAATCCGCCGATTCGCCCGCCAATGGCAACCCACCATTCTCCCCAGCGGCCAAAAGCGCAGGAATGCAGCCCCGGCAGTTCGTCCTGCGTGGCGTCTTCCAGTTCGAGTTCGAAAGGCAGTTCGGCCGCATTGCCGAGCGACTGGGCCTGGCCTGTGCCGAAACAAAGCAACTGTGCTGCCAATAATAGTAAAAAGCAAGTTTTTTTCATTACAAAGGATTTTATGACCCAAACCTACCCTTTGTTTGTTCCCGACTCCCCAATATTCAACCAGTGGTCGCAGCGCCTCAACCAACGGAATTTTTCCCGCTTTTTTTATCCCGCACTTGCAAGTGTCGGGAAAACCTGCTTACCTTTGTATCATCGTACTGATACATTGATACAAATTTGTTTAAATTTACTTGATTGCCGCCATGACACCCACACAAACTGCTTACAAGAACCTGATTTTTCAATCGGAAGGCTATTTCGGCGCTTATGGCGGCTGTTTTGTGCCGGAAGTGTTGCTGCCGGGCTTGCAGGAAATTGCAGCGGCATTTGATGAGGCAAAAACGGACGCGGCTTTTCTGGCCGAATTTAATGATACGCTGCAAACCTTTTCCGGCCGCCCGACGGCATTCACGCCCCTGCCACGCCTGACGGAAGAAATTGGCGGCGCGCGGTTGTTTTTAAAAAATGAAGGTCTCAACCATACCGGAGCGCACAAGATTACGCACTGCATCGGCCAGATTTTGCTGGCACGTCGCTTAGGCAAGCGCCGCATCATTGCCGAAACCGGCGCAGGCCAGCACGGATACGCTACGGCAGCCGTTTGCGCCCGTTTCGGGCTCGACTGCACGGTGTACATGGGTAAAAAGGACTACGAGCGGCAGCGCCCCAATGTGTACTGGATGGAATTGCTGGGCGCCCGCGTGGTGCCCGTGGAAGACGGCACTCAGACACTCAACGACGCCGTGATTGCCGCTTTCAAGGACTGGGTAGAACATCCCGAAAGTTATTACCTGCTGGGTTCGGCCGTCGGGCCACACCCATATCCGGCGATGAACACCTTTTTTCAAAAAGTAGTCGGAGAAGAAATTCGCAGCCAATGCATCGATGCTGCCGGCCGTTTGCCCGACTATTGTGTGGCCTGCGTAGGCGGCGGCTCGAATGCCATGGGTATGTTTTATGATTTTCTCGATGATGAAGACGTGCGCCTGATCGGCGTGGAGGCGGGTGGTAGAGGCACCCGCCCGGGCGAACATGCTGCCAAGGTACTGCACGGCCAACTTGGCATTTTTGAAGGCTATCATTCCTATTTCCTGCAAGATGGCGATGGGAACATTGCCTCTACGCACTCCGTTTCGGCAGGACTCGACTACTGTGGTGTGAGCCCTATACTGGCATACCTGGCCGATGAAGGCCGTGTGCAATTTGAAACAGCGTCCGACGAAGCGGCCCTGGCTGCTGTGCAGCGCCTGGCCCGATCGGAAGGTTTGATACCAGCCCTGGAATCGGCCCATGCCTTTGCACATGCGTTCGAACTGGCGGCCAATTTGCCAAAAGATCAGATCGTGGTGATCAATGCGTCCGGACGCGGCGAAAAAGACCTGTTTATCACTATGCGGCATTTCCAGGAAGAAAGCCTGGTAGCCTATGCTCAACATTTGCTCAAATAATCGCCTTATGACACAAGTAAAACAACCGGCCTTGGCGCTCATGGGCCATCTCGTACTCGGATATCCTACCCTGGAAGAGAGCATCCGCACGGCTGAAAAATACGTGGAAGGCGGCGTTGAAATCCTGGAACTTCAAATTCCGTTTTCTCACCCTACTGCCGATGGGCCGGTCATCACGGCCGCTTGCCGGGAAGCCGTAGAGCATCAGCGCGTGAGCATGAACGATTGCCTGGAAGCCTTGAACACCATCCGACAGCGCTTCCCTGAACAGGAAATCATGGTGATGTCGTATGTCAATCGCGTATATGCCTTTGGAATACAGCGCTTTGTGGAAGCCATGACAAACCTGGGCATCCGACATTTGATTATTCCCGATTTGCCTGTAGATGAAACGCCAGCAGCGGTTATTACCCGACATGCGAATATTAAACTCGTGCCCGTTCTGGCGGCTAACGTGACGGATGCGCGGCTGGACAAACTGCTGAACGCAGGTTTTGATTTTTTCTACCTGATGTCCGATTTTAAAATTACCGGCAGCACGTTTAGCCTGCACCCGCGCCTACAACAGGTGATTGGCCGCATCAAACAAACAGTTCCGGAAGCACGTGTCGGCATCGGTTTCGGCATTTCCACCCCCGAACAAGTGCAAACGGTGCATGCCGCTGCTGATGTCGCCATTATCGGCTCGGCGCTGATTCGGGCACAGGAAGCAGGAGGGCTGGAAACGTATCTTTCTTCGCTGACGCCCGCAAGCGTCGGCAGCGCTTGAAGCGCTGCCGACGCTCAAAATTAAACCCATTTTATCCCCGCCTGTTTTATTTTCGCATTTTTCCCGACAACCAGCCAAACGTCCTGACCACCATGCAATTTCAACCTATTTTCAATACCCAAAAACGGCCGGTACTTATTGCCGGCCCCTGCTCTGCCGAAACCGAAGAACAGGTACTTACTGCTGCCCACGGCCTGAAAGCATTCCAGCCCGATCTGTTTCGCGCAGGCATCTGGAAACCCCGTACCCGCCCCGGCGCTTTTGAAGGCATCGGGGTGCCCGGCCTCGCCTGGTTGCGCCGTGTGAAGGAAGAAACCGGCATGAAAACGACCACGGAAGTCGCCACAGGCCAGCATGTGTACGAATGCCTGAAATACGGCGTCGATGTGTTCTGGATTGGCGCCCGCACGACGGTCAATCCTTTTTCTGTTCAGGAAATTGCCGACGCTATGGCAGGCACCGACATCCCGGTGATTGT
>JAEUUT010000186.1 GCA_016787415.1 Saprospiraceae bacterium
GAGTTTAGGCTTGTGTTGTTCGATGTCTTCCAGCGCATCTTCCATCCGGGTAATATGCGCCAATACTTCCTGCCATGGCCATCTGGTGTGTACCTGTTCATTGAAATTGTATTGCAAGCCTGCCATCATATCGCGATGCAGGGCCATCACGCGGCGCAACTGGCCTTCGGCAGTGGCATAGGGGCCGGTGGTGGTTTTTACGGGGCATAATTGCGTTATTTTGGCTTCATAAGCCTGTTTGCTTTGATTGAAAGCCCCCACCCGCGCAGGCATTTCCCGCATCAATGCCAGAGCGCCTGCGTATTGGTCGGTTTTGTAGGTCTCCAGTTTAAAATAGGTGTCCAGCGACTGGCATTGTTGCACAACTGCCTCCAAATCCGCCTGGAATGCATCGGATACCGGCTGAAGTTGCTGCCCCGGGGCGCCGCTTTTGGTCTGTGCCTGTGTGCGGTAATACGGCTCGTCGTTGTACGGGCAGCGGTAGGTGATCCAGTTCCGGCCTTTGCCTTCCGCTGCCTGCACGACTTTTGGATAGAGATCGCCGATGCTTTCCACCATACTTTCTACCTGGATGCTGGCCGTTCGGATGTACTCGATCTGGTTGTACAGCGCCGTGCGAGTGTTGGTCTGAGCATAAGCAGCGGCAGCACTGCAGCAAAAAAGGAGTACCAGAAAAGGGAGCCTTGGGGGTTGTGCGCGCAGGCAGAAGCGGGGTGAAAAGGTCGGAGGTGTTTTCATGGGAACAAATGTACAGATGTGGGCGGTAAAGATACCCTTGCGTTTTTCCTGGCCGGAAATGTCCCATCCTTGTCCGGCCGCAGGCTGCCAGGTTCGGTAGTTTTGTGGGTTCATCCAACATCCTATTGCCATGCCCGCACGATCTCGCTTTCTATTGTTCATTTCCCTGTGTTTTGTGTTGCCGCTTTCCGCACAAACGGCGCCCGATATCGACATCCTGCACACAAAAATTGACTTGCAGTTCGACTGGAAAAAACGGCAGGCCTCCGGCGAAGCGACCATTACCCTGCGCATCGTTGCCCCTGCTCGCGCTATCTCGCTTGCCGTCGACGAACTGGATGTAAAAAGTGTACAAACGATTGACGAGCAAAGCCTTGCATTCGATTACCAGCCCGGCAGCACCCAACTTGCCATACAACTGGGCCGTGCGTACGCCGCAGAAGAAACGCTCATGGTTCTCATTTCCTACAACACCCTGCACCACAACGACCCCGATCCAAACGCCCTGGGCGGCAGTTTCGGGAAAGGCCTGCGTTTTTTTTCTCCAACAGCCGTCAATCCTGTGAAACGCAAACAGGTCTGGTCGCAAGGAGAACTGCAAAACAATGCCTGCTGGTTTCCCTGTACCCGCAACATCAGCGACCTGCACACTTCCGAATTCATCGCCACCGTGGATGCGGAACTGACCGTCATTTCCAATGGAAAACTTGTGGAAACAAGCGACGTGTCCGATGGCAAACGCAGGTTCCACTACCGCGCCGATCAGCCCTACCCGATCTACCTGACGGCCTTTGCAGCAGGCGTGTACACCGATCTGGTGCAGGAGGTCGACGGCATCCCGATGCACACATTCTGTTATCCGGATGAAAAGGAAGCGGCCATGGCCACCACCGAGCGGCTTCCTGCGATGCTGCGTTTTCTTACAGAAAAAACAGGTGTGAAGTACCCTTTTGCCTCCTATGCGCAGGTCATGGTGCAGGATTATCCGTTTCCGAGCCTCAACAGCCCGCAGGCGTTCAGCCTCATTTCCGACAACATGATAGACGACTATGGAACCCACCGCGATTTTTTATACCTCTGGGATGGTGTGGAATTCAATGCGCTGGCAGGACAGTGGTTTGGCAATTTGCTCCTGCCCAAAAACGTCGAGGACATCTGGCTCGCCAAATCATTTAGCCAGTATTTTGAAGGGCTTTTTACCGCCGAACAAAACGGGCAGGCAGAATACCTGCTCTGGTACCTGCCCTGGGAAACGGGCAGCGTGTGGGGCGACTGGGCTGCCGGAAATCGCCACCCGATTGTAACACGGGATTATGCCGATGCGGAAAATTTTGCTGCGGACAGTTATGCGAAATACCGTGGCGCACTGGTGCTGAGGATGTTGCGCAAGGAACTCGGTGATGCACATTTTTTTGCGGCCATCCGGCATTTTCTGCAAACACATGCTTTTCAGCCTGTCACCACACAGGATTTTCAGGCTTCCATCAAAGCCGTTTCCGGTACGGATTTGCAGTGGTTTTTTGAGCAATGGATGTACAAAACCGGGCATCCCGTGTTTCAAATAAGCGACGACTACAACTCCAAAAACCAACAGTATCGCCTGATAATCAAACAAGTACAACAACCCGACACGGCGGCCTACTACCCCCAGGCGCCGTTTTTCCAGGGTGAAATGGAAGTGGAAATAGACGATCGCATCGAGGTGGTTCAAATAGCGCCGCAGGAAACGAATGAGTTTACATTTTCGCTTCCCAAACGCCCGAAACTGGTAAACACAGATGTGGAAAACACCTGGATTTGTGAAAAACAGGTATTAAAAACCTGGCCTGAATGGTTGTATCAGTTCGAGCACAGCCGCGACGCGCAGGCAAGAAATGCAGCCATGCTCGAACTGGTCGCGGTAGCCAAATCTGAAACCACCACGCAGACTGACAAAAAGCAAATATACGCTGCGTTCAGGCGCGTCATTCAAGGGAATTCCTACTGGCGATTGCGCTTCAATACGATCGGACAACTCCGGGCCATCGAGTCGCAGCCTTACAGTAAGGCGACAGTAAAAATGCTGCAATCGCTTATCCACCAAGAAAAATCGTGGGTAAAAGCCGCCGCCATTACCAGCCTGGGCATGAGCAATGATCCACAATTCGCAGACCTGTACATCACCAGCCTGTCCGACTCCAGCGACCGCGTCGTGAACGCTGCCGCCATTGCCCTGGGCAAAACCAAAAGTCCGCTGGCGTTCAACGCCCTGGTGCAACTCCTTCAGCGCCCTTCCTGGAAAAACCAGAGCCTGATGCACGCCCTGAACGGGCTGGCACAACTCAACGACCCCAGGGCCGAAGCCATCGCAGTAGCCGCCATTGCCGACAACCGTTCGCCGCGCTGGTTTCTGGGCAATGGCTGGGACTATCCGTATGTGGCCGCGCAAACCCTGGCGGCCTTAGGAAAACCGGAGCGCGCCTTTCCGATCGTGCGAGAGCGCATCGAAAAGGCTATGCAGGAAAACTGTGTCGACGATATTTTTCAGCAGGCGCTGTTGGTCGCTACGCTAGCCGCCCCCAGAGGACAGGCGGTTTTTGATGCCTTAAAAGCGAAGTACCAGGGCCAGGAAAATATCATGACTGCTATAAATATGCTGGAAGAGCAGTTCAAGGCAGCGTTGGGGAATCACTGATTCGCTCTTCATAAAATCACTTAAGCAAATGATTCTGGTTGGTGCAGAACGATAGAAACCCGCATAGTTTTGGGTCAAAATTTTCAAAAATGGAAGGGCAAGTCAAACGGCACGCCTCCAACAATCCCGTCTACGGGATGGGGTTCATTGGCGCGCTCATCTACTACATTTCGACTGCTACAGGTTTTTGGGGAGGGGTTTTAGGCATTTTAAAAGCCATTTTCTGGCCCGGATTTTTGGTGTATGAAACACTTAAAATGCTGAACCTTTAACATGGATGCATCTCTTGACTACCTGCGCGCTACGATTCAAGGCATTTATCAAAATATGCTGGCGGCAGAACGCCATGCAAAAAACAGGATTGTGCGCGTACATCCACAACAAAAACGCAGCGCTACCAACCTGATTCACTACCTCGCACTTCGGCGGGAAGACCTCCGCCCTATACAGGATAAACTGCATGATGCCGGGCTTTCCTCGCTAGCGAGTTCTGAAAGCCATGCATTGCGGCAGGTACAATCTGTATTGCAGCGGCTGGGTGTGTATTTTTCGAAAAAAGAACTGGCCGGCTGTAATTTTTCCGTTGGAAAAAAATTGCTTCAACGCCATGCGAAGATGTTGTTTGGATCGGCGCAATCGGCTGACATCCCAACACTGATGGTCACGCTCGACACTGGAATGGCCGACGACTACGGCGCGGTAAAAGCCATGGTAAAAGCCGGTATGGACATTGCCCGCATCAATTGTGCGCACGACGGCCCCGCTACGTGGCGTAAAATGACGCTCAATGTGCGTAAAGCCGCTTTGGCTACCGGGCGATCCTGCAAAGTTTACTTCGACCTGGCTGGCCCAAAAATTCGTACGAAATTGCTCGGGAAAAGCCGCTTCAAAGGCCGCTTGAAACTGAAAGAGCAGGAAATTATTTACCTCGCGGAGTCGGGCGCCCAGTACGATAAAAAAGGAAAAACCGTGGGTTGCACCCTGCCGGGTATCGTAAAAGATTTACGCCAGGGCGACCGGGTATTATTCGATGACGGGCTGTTTGAAGCGGTGGTGGAAACCAGCGGTGCGCAAATGGCCGCATTGCGTGTTATTCGTATTTCAGCAGCCAAACCTCGCCTGAAACCGGAAAAAGGTATGAATTTTCCGGATACCGAACTCAGCGTACGTTGTCTTACGGCGTTCGACAAGTCTGTCTTGCCTTTTGTAAAGGAACACGCCGATTTACTAGGATTTTCCTTCGTACGCTCGGCCGCGGATGTGGAAGAACTACAAGGTTTGTTGCGTGAAAATCCGGGAAAAAACCTGCCCATCGTACTCAAAATTGAAACCATTGAGGCGGTACAAAACCTGCCGGATTTATTGTTGCAAGGGATGGCAGAACCCGCTTTTGGCGTCATGATTGCCCGTGGCGACCTCGCTGTCGAAATCGGTTTTGAGCGGCTGAGCGAAATTCAGGAAGAAATACTCTGGCTTTGCGAATCTGCACACGTCCCCGTAATATGGGCAACACAGGTGCTTGAAACGCTGAATAAAAAAGGAATCGCTACCCGCTCGGAAGTAACAGACGCGGCACGCGCCGCACAGGCAGAGTGTGTCATGCTCAACAAAGGCAAATACCTGCTTACGGTGCTGGCTACCCTGCGCGACATTCTGCAACGCACCGGCGGGCACCACGCAAAAAAACGCTACATTTTTCGACCCTTGAAGATCGCTGAACGCTTTTTAGGCAGGTAAATGCCAAAAGGCGGCTTTCATTTGGTGTTAACCGCGCTGGCAGGACAGGAGAACCTGGTTAGCCTTACAAAAAGACCATCACAGCAACCTGCGTTTTGCCATTCATTTCGTCAATATTCTGACAAAAAGAACATCAAATGTTGGCAGGTAGGACAAATTGCCTGACATTGCATTTTATTTAATTTGTCAGTATGCGCCCGTATTTCTTTTTCTGCACCTTTTTGCTACTCCTTTGTTCAGCAAGTGTTTCCACCCAGCCCCTCAACTGGCCCAATAAAATCGACCCTGCTCTGCGCACACGCATTCAGGCAGAAGGGCCCAGCGAGTTTCTGGTCATTCTGAGCGCCCAGGCGGATGTGAGCGCTGCCAACAAATTGACCGACAAGGAAGAAAAAGGCAGGTATGTGTATGAAACACTGCTGCAACTGGCCGAATCTACCCAGGGCCCTGTCAGAAAGGTACTGAACGACGCCCAGGCGCCCATGCAGTCCTTCTGGGTAATCAATGCGCTGTGGTCGAAAGGCGACATGAACCTGATAGAACAACTGGCCCAAATGCCCGAAGTGGAGCGCGTGGAAAACAACCCGGTGCTGCACCTCAACCTGCCGCCTCAGTTTCAGGATAATGAAATGCTGTCGGAACGATCCAACACCCCTGTGTCGTGGGGACTTACCCAAATCAATGCCGACGATGTGTGGAACATGGATATTCGTGGCAACGGTGTAGTTATAGGCGGCCAGGATACCGGCTATGAATGGGAGCATCCTGCGATAAAGGAGAAATACCGCGGCTGGAGCGGCACTGCTGCCGACCACAACTACAATTTTCACGACGCTATCCACAGCCTGGTCAACGACGGTTCCAACTCCTGCGGCATCAACCTCACTGCGCCCTGCGACGACAACGGGCACGGCACCCACACCATGGGCACCATGTGCGGCGGTTTGGCCGATGTCTCCGGCACCACTTACGGCGTAGCGCCCGATGCCAAATGGATAGGCTGTCGCAATATGGAAGAAGGCGACGGCACCCCTGCTACCTATATCGAATGCTTTCAGTGGTTTATCGCCCCCACCAACACTGCCAACAGCACCCCCGATGCGAGTAAAGCGCCGCATGTGATCAATAACTCCTGGGGATGCCCGACTTCGGAAGGATGCAATTCCACCAATTACGCTACTATGAACACGACGATCAACAACGTGCGCGATGCCGGAATCCTCGTGGTAGTGTCTGCCGGCAACAGCGGGCCAAGTTGCAGCACAGTATCTAGCCCGCCGGCAATTTTTACCGGCTCATTTGCCGTTGGCGCAACGAATGAAAGCGATGTGATTGCCGGTTTCAGCAGCCGCGGCCCCGTTACAGTATATGGCTCCGCCATGAAACCGGACATCAGTGCGCCGGGGGTTAATATTCTTTCCTGCATTGGTACCGACAACAATGCAACAGGATATTCATACGCCTACCTGCAGGGAACCAGCATGGCGGGCCCGCACGTAGCAGGTGTAGCCGCTCTGATGATGAGCGCCCGCCCCGAACTGAAAGGCAATGTGCCACTGCTGGAAACGATTCTGAAAAATACGGCTGTTCCATTGTACTCATCACAAGGCTGCGGAGGTGTCGATGCTACCACCAGCCCCAATAATGTGTACGGCTACGGGCGCGTGGATGCGCTGGCCGCTACACTCCAAGCCATTTCCACATCGCTACCTGTGGAATGGGCTACTTTTGAAGCACGCCCCGTACACGGGACGGCCTTGCTGGAATGGGTCACTGCTTCCGAGGTCGACTGCCAGCATTTCGACATCCAACGCAGCAGCGACGGCATTCAGTGGAGGGAAATAGGCCGGGAGGAATGCCGAGGAACAGGTGGAAATACGTCCTATCAATTCACTGACAAAAGCCCGCTTGGCGGGATCAATTACTATCGCCTCCGACAAACAGACCGAAGCGGAAAACAGTGGTACAGCCCGGCCAAAGCGCTTAGTTTCAGCGCCTCGGGCATCAGCCTGCGTATTGTGCCGGAACAAAGCGTGCATTCGGCATTTGTTGATATTGCTGGAGGGCAGGAGGGTGCTGCCTATACGCTCGAACTATATGCCATGGATGGCCGATTGCTGCAACAAGCCCAGGTGTACCGCAACAGCGTGGTGGCCCTTCAGGCACTGGCAAGCGGGCTGTACGTAGCGGCCCTGAAAGAGGAGAGCGGGCGTGTGGTAGCGGTGGAAAAGATGTGGTGGTAAGCACTGGCAGGAGTAGTCAGGGGCGACTCTGAGTCACCCCCTGACTACTCCTGCCCCCGCTGCTTCACCGTATACTGGTACGGGTTGCTACCAGGCGTTTCCTTTTGCCGTTTGGGCAGGCGCTCAAACAGCCCTGTCGACAGCATTTTTTTCTGAAAACGGCTGCGATCCAGCCTGGTTTCCAGGATGGCCTCATGCAACTGGTGCAGTTCTGGCATGGTAAATCGTTCCGGCAGCAACCTGAAAGTTAACTCCTCGTGTTTCAGGTCATATTTCAGGTGATTTCTGGCCTTTGTTACAATGTCAGCATGATCCATCCACATGTCAGGCAAGGCCTCGAAATCGAACCACCCGAAATCTTCGTCGAAACTGTGTACCACAGGAAACGTACGCCGTATGTCGACAAGCGAGTAATAGGCCAGCGACACAAATCGCGCATTCAGCCAGGAATCCGGGTTCCATTCAAGCCCGATTTTTTCCCAATGCTTCTTGAATTCTTCGGTAAACTGGCGATTGCGCTCGCCCATGACTGCCAGAAATTGCAGGTGCGGATTATCCAGGCCGGTTCGTTCTTTCAACACACGTTCAGCAGCATGCTCTACCGACTCGTCTTTTCCGATGTAACCGCCCGGTAAGAGCCACTTCTCCGCCATTTTCAACAAAAGGCATTTCAGCGACTGCCCGTCGTATCCAACAATCACCAGGTCGACAGACAAATGGGGCAGAAAGTGTTCCGAACCGCGTTCCAGAAAGAATTTTAAATCCATGCGGCAAAAATAATTATTTGTGACATTTTGCCACAATCATTTTTTTCTTTTACATTTGTGGCACATTGTCACAAATACTTCCAACCATGAAAAAATTTCTCAGATTCACCCTCCTCACATTGCTTGTGCTCATCGTTGTACTTGCAATTGCCGGTTTTGGAGGCTGGATGTACGTCAAATCCACTTTTCTGACTTTTGAAAAGGACTATCCCGAAAACCAGAACCTCCGCGAACTGACCATAGACGGCTACACTTTTCTGGATAGAAATGGAAACGGCAAACTCGACATATACGAAGACGATCGAAAATCGATAGAAGAACGCGCCGACGACCTGCTGTCGCAAATGACCCTGGAAGAAAAAATTCACCTGCTCAAAGGGTCAGGTATGGCTTCCGGGGCGGGTATGGTAGAGGCCGGACAGGGTATTCCCGGCGCAGTAGGTACCATCGTTCCTACGCCTCGACTGGGTATTCCTACCGTTTATTTGTCGGACGGGCCTGCGGGACTGAGAATTGAACCCAATCGGAAAGGTGAAGACCGTACGTACTACTGCACGGCTTTCCCGATCGGCACTTTGTTGTCGTCTACCTGGAATGCCGATCTGGTGCAGGAAGTAGGCAAAGCCATGGGCAATGAAGCGCTGGAATACGGCATCGACGTGATTTTGGGGCCTGGCGTCAATATTCAGCGCCACCCTTTCTGTGGCAGAAATTTCGAATACTACTCGGAAGACCCCGTGCTGACGGGTAATATCGGCGCAGCCATGGTGAATGGTATTGAATCGAACGGCGTGGGCACTTCCGTCAAGCACTTTGCCGGCAACAACCAGGAAACGAATCGTTCCTTCAACGACGCCATTATTTCAGAACGCGCCCTTCGGGAGATCTACCTGCGTGGTTTTGAAATCATCGTAAAAAAGGCACAACCCTGGACGATTATGTCTTCCTACAACAAAATTAACGGCACCTACGTCACCCAAAGTCGCCACCTGCTGACCGATGTGCTGAGAACCGAATGGGGCTTTCAAGGACTGGTGATGTCTGACTGGTTTGGCGGACAGGATGCTGTGGCGCAAGTGCGTGCTGGCAACGACCTGCTGGAACCTGGCACCAATCGGCAATGGAAAGCCCTCACGGCAGGGCAAAAAGACGGTGCTTTGTCTATGGAAATCATCGACACCTCCGTGAAGCGCATCCTGAAACTGATTCTGGGAAGCAAAAAAATGCAGCGCTATCGTTTCAGCAACACCCCCGACCTGAAAGCGCATGCCGCTATCACCCGCCAGTCGGCATCGGAAGGCATGGTGCTGCTGAAAAACGACAACAACACCCTCCCTATGCAGGCCGGGAAAAATGTAGCCCTGTTCGGCGTCACCTCCTACGACTTTATCACAGGAGGCACCGGCTCGGGCGACGTGAACGAAGCCTACGTGGTTTCGCTGGAAGAAGGCCTGAAAAACGCCGGTTTTAATGTCAATGACAAAGCGAAAGGCGCTTTCGACCAGCACAAGGCTGCCAACCCAAAAGCATTCGTGCGGCCCCAGGGCCTGGATGCCATGACGCATCCTTACAATCCGCCGCAAATATCCTACTCCGCTGATCAGATCAATGAAATTGTCGGCAGTTCGGATATCGGTATTATCACCATCGGCAGAAACAGCGGCGAAGGTGGAGACCGGGTCGAACAAGGCGATTTCCTCCTCACGCAGCAGGAAAACGATATGATGAACAAGGTAAGCCAGGCGTACCACCAGGCCGGCAAAAAAGTTGTTGTGGTGCTCAACATCGGCGGCGTGATTGAAACTGCCTCCTGGAAAGGACAGCCCGATGCCATTCTTTGCGCCTGGCAGGGCGGACAGGAAGGTGGCAACTCTGTAGCCGATATTTTGGGTGGAAAAGCCAACCCAAGCGGTAAACTGCCCATGACATTCCCGGTGCGCCTCAGCGACCATGCTTCCAACGCCAACTTCCCGCAAGATGGAGCGCCATTTAATATGATGGATCAGTTTTTCAGCGGCGAAAAAGCAGAAAAAGACAAGGTGCGCAACAAGGATTATACGCGCTACGAAGAAGGAATTTATGTAGGATATCGGCATTTCGACAAAGCCAACCTGGAAGTTTCCTATCCGTTTGGCTTCGGTTTGTCATACACCCAGTTTGAAGCAGGCGCCCTGGAAACACAACTAAAAAACGATAGCATTTTCGTAGCCATTTCTGTAAAAAACAGTGGTAGCGTGCCTGGAAAGGAGGTAGTGCAGATATATGTCTCGAAACCCAATTCGGGCATTGATCGGCCGGTGCAGGAACTGAAAGCATTCGGCAAAACCCGTACACTGGCGCCCGGCGAATCGGAGCGGCTGACGTTTGTCATTCCGGTAGCCGACCTGCGCTACTGGGACGAAAAAGTGAAAGGCTGGAATCTGGAAAACGGAATGTACAGCATCAAGGCCGGGCTTTCGTCCAGGGACATCAAGGCCACGCGGGATGTGGAAATTGGCAAGTCGATGTAGGAAGTCTGTCAAGAAGTGACGGCGTGACTTGTCAAGAAGTGACGGCGTGACTCTAAGTCACGCCGTCACTTTACCCACAGGAGGCATCGAAAAACAGCATTCCAGCGTTCCGTGTATGGCGCCACGCCACACACCTTTTTTCACCTGCAATGCTGTTATTATGAAAAACAACCGGTACACCTGGATCGCAGTCCTGTGCCTGTTCGTAGCCCACGGATCGCTACTCGCCCAACAACCCGACTTTTCTGGGACATGGGTACTGAATTTGCAAAAAAGCAAACTGGAACACCAAAAAGAGGGATTTACCGGCAGCCTGTTCATCATCAAACAGAAAGGCGACTGCTTACGGCTGACCCGTTATCATTTTTTTGGAAAAAAGAAAAACAAGTTGCGTTTCAAGATGCGGGCCGATGGGAAAACCCGTAAAATAAAACTGCTTTTCCGAGGCAAACTGGAAAAGCAGGACAATACTTTGAAGTCAACACTTTGGAGAAAGCATTTCCTGAATGTGGTGCAATACAAGTTTGGTATTGATCAAAATGAGTTTATCGCAGATGAAGTGTACACCGGGTATCCTCAGGATCATCACAACATCTGGGTGTTCGACCGACAATGATCTGGTTAACGTCGGCAGCGCTTCAAGCGCTGCCGACGTTAACCAGATCATCAAAACCCCAATATATCCGCCATGCTTTTCATAATACAGATCAACCCGGCAGAAGTCAGCAGATACATCGAAATGGTGAACGATGTTTCCGTATGAAACAACAAGAAATTGACGGCAAAACTCAATCCCATGAGTACAACGCCAACAGCCAACCAACGCATGCCTCGTTTCAATGCGATACGGTGTTGTTCCTTGCTCAGGCTGTTTTCGGCGGTATTAATATCCTGATTTGAGTGTGGTGCTGGCTCCATTTTTTAAAATGTTATGTTATTCGGAAGTGGTGTACAAAAACCCAATTACAGTTTGTAAATTTCACACAAGGTTATAGATAATTTTGAAAACACCAAGACACATGGATAAAAAATATTTTCAAAAAGTATAAACGCCATTTCTTTCCTGACAAAGTGCCTGACAATCAATGATTTCTAGGGCGCGTTGAAGCAACGCACCCCGAAACCCTGCCTATATAGCAAACTAGAAAATTGACAATTTGGGAAGTAATTTCCTACCGTACCAGCAACACATTCCCATCCACCTGCCGCCACTCCACAGGTTGATCATCATCCTGTAGTTGTAGCATGGCATGGTACGTATATACGCCTGGTGGCATGAACAGGCCTTTATAACGACCATCCCAACCGGCATTCAGGTCAGAACTTTGAAACAGCAAACTGCCCCAACGGTCGTATATCTCCAGTCGGGCAGCCAGCACGATACAGCCGGCAGCAAAACGAAACTCATTGCCGCCTTGTGTGCTTTCCGGCGTAAATACATTGGGCGCAAACACCTCGCATTTGCCGCAATTGGCGTTGCTCACCACAATCGTATCCGTAAAATAACAATCCCCGGCGAACAATTCCGCGCTGTACGTTCCCGGCGAAGTAACGTCGATATACACTCCTGTTTCGCCCGTACTCCATGTCAACGGCAATGCGTTGGTAGATGCCGGAGGCGTTAATCTTGTCGAACCGCTTTCACATATGACTGCGTCGGGACCGAGGTCGACATCCTTTTGCGACAAAACCCGAACATAGACAGCATCCTGCGCCACACAGCCACCTGGTACCGTAACAGTAACCGTGTAGGTTCCCGTTTCGGTTACCTGAAGGGAGGATGCCGTACTTCCTGTATTCCATTTGTACATAAGTCCGGGCATCATGCCCGCTGTTAGTTGCAGCCCGGCTGCATCGCACACAGTAGTATCGGGGCCGAGACTGAGCGGAAACGAACCGAGTACCGTCACCGTCAGATAGGCCGTATCCCGACAGCCGGCCACGGTATAAATATGCCTGATCGAAAACGAACCAGGCTGATTAAAACGCACATTCTGCACTAATGGCGTAGAAGCGGAGGAAATACTTCCACCTTCAATCGACCAGTTAGAACTGCCGAAAACGGGTTCGAAAGCCCCTGAATTTCTTCTGAAATTGATCGTGCCGCCTGCACAGATTGTGGTATCGCTCATCCGGAATGTGGCATCTACAATACCTACATCCACGCAGTGATCGCTGTAAACAACCGGCAGATTGCTTGCAACAGCAGATTCATCTTGCAGGCAATCCGTATTGGAAATTTGCGCCGTAACGGTTTGGGGCACGAGCGTAGCATCTTCCAGTATCAGTCCGCAGGGATTGGGGAAAAAACAGTTGGCAAACACCTCTCCATCGTCGAAAGAACGGGTAAGCGTAAATGATGTGGTGCGGGCTCCGGATGCTCGGACATATCCTCGTCCGGGCGCTGCTGCCGCTGTTTGGGTGAGCGTGTTGGTCGCATACAGTTCTTCCTGTATCAGGTTACCGTTTACATCGAATGCCAGGGCTGATTTTTCACCGCCCTGTGTATAAAAGATACCGGTTATCTGCGTCTGGTCTTCTGAAACAGCCAATTCCTGCCCTGTAATATTGGGCAGCAAAGGCGTAAGGTTGTACCGGGCTTTTTTGAACCACAGAAAGTTGAACTGGTTGCTCATCAAGCCCATGCCCGTCCAGGAATTATCGGCAGCACTGCAACGAAATGCAATACGGCCATCGGAAAGAGGCGCCAGTGCTGCCATACGTGCTGCCGGGAACAGGGCGGCCTGCTGAACGTCGCCAGCGCCATCGATGCGCAACAGAATGGTTTGAACTTGCCCCTGTGAACTCCCGGAATTCGGCACGGTCGACAAAGCCAGCACTACTTCGTTGTTGATGCTTGGTACCAATGCCTCGACGGTGTAGTTGTCGGCATTCGCAATATCGATCCAGTGCTGCCAAACGATCTGTCCGGTATTGCTCAATTTTGCCAGGAATACACTTCCAACGTTTTTGCCTTCCGAAGCGAAGTAAATGCTGTTATCGCTCGCACAAACTTCGCTGGATCCGGCAAGGCAACTGCCCAGTTTGGCCCAGGAGACGCCGCCGGAAGCATTCGTTTTCACCAGCACGCCGCCGGATTCGACTACGCCTGCCTGCTTTTGTAGCGTAAATGCCGCACCATTGTCGGTAGTTTGGGTAATGGCTTCACCAGTAATGTAGGAAAAAGTAGCCACTGCAGGCGTTACCATTTTTGTCCAGGCCGGCACGCCGTTCAGATCAGTTTTCATGATGAAAGCCTGCGGCCGGTCTATTTGTATGGCGCCGGTAATAAAAAAACCCTGACTGGTATTTGAATAAAGGTCGTAAGCAAGAAAAAACGCACTGTCGGGGTTGGTGTAAATTTTTTGAAATGCCTGTGCGCGGGCATCCCACATGAAGAGGCAGCAGGCGAATGCAATCAACACTAACCGGTTTCTCAATAGCAGGGAAGATTGGAGCGTATAAATAGTATTCATGTTTGTGTTTTCAAAACTCTAAATTAGGCTGTTGAAGAAGCGAAATTGGCAATTATTCCCTTTTATTTCAGCCAAAATAGACAAACATGAAGAAAACGGTGCTCATTACAGGGGTGAGCAGAAGAATTGGCGGTGCTGAAAACGGCTGATGAGCCGAGAAGATGCAGGCTTCTTATTTCTTCGCCGTTTGGCTTGGCCGCACCTCAATTTTGCTGGGCAGGGTACGCGGGTGCATGCGAAGCAGGTCTACGACCATTTGTCCAAGGTCTTCTGGTTGTATCTTCCAGGCATCGCCGGCATTGGGTTCGTGGTTGTTGAAATGAGAAGCCACCGAGCCCGGCATGATCGTAGTGCATTTGATGCCCGCTTCGCGCAGGTCGAGCATTACTGCCTGGGTAAAACCGACCAAACCGAATTTGCTGGCATTGTAAGCCGATGCGGTAGCGAAAAAATTGGTGCCTGCCAGACTGGCGATACTGATAAAATACCCCTGGGCATCGATCAGTGCCTCCATAGAGGCTTTGAGACTGTAAAACACGCCGGTCAGGTTGGTATCGATGGTTTCATGCCATTGCTCTGGTGTCAGGCTCCGAATATCTGCGAAATGGCCGACGCCAGCATTGGCGACCAAAATATCCAGGCGGCCGAATGCCTCCAGCGTTTTGGCTACTGCCTGTTGTTGCGATTCAAAACTGCGCACATCGGCAGCAATACCGATCACTTTTCCCGGGCCGATCGTCGAAAGTTCTTGAACCGCCTGATCGGCGGCATCCTGTCCGCGGCTCGTGATGGCTACGTTTACGCCCTCCTTCAGCAGGCTGGCTGCAATGCCATAGCCGATTCCTTTGCTACCGCCCGTGATGAGGGCAACCATTTCGTTGAGTTTTTTCATACACGCCAAAACACACAAGCGGAGAAATGGTTGAGAAACTGTTTTAACCCCCTTCTGAGGCGAAAAGGGTAGATTATACCATCGTGTGTTCAAATCTCTTCAAACCGCGCTGTAAAGTGCCGCAAAAACGGCGGCTCCCAGGCAATTTTGTACCCCGTGGTTTTGTCCCTGTTTTTCGCCAGTTCGGCAAATGCTTCGATGACGTAATCGATATGGCTTTGTGTGTACACCCGGCGCGGAATGGCCAGGCGCACCAGATCCATCGGCGCTGGAACCAGTTGGCCAATTGCATCGTATTTGCCAAACATCACCGACCCGATTTCACAACAGCGGATACCGCCCATTCGGTACAGATCGCACACCACCGCCTGCCCGGGGTACTGATCGAGGGGAATAGAGGGGTAGAATTTTCGGGCATCGATATACACGGCATGACCGCCAGCGGGCCTCATAACCGGAATGCCCAGCGCATGCAGGTTTTCACAAAGATATTCGGTGCTTTTGATGCGATAATGCAGGTAATCGGGCTCAAAAATTTCATCCAGTCCGATGGCAATGGCTTCCATATCGCGCCCCGAAAGTCCGCCATAAGTAGAATAACCCTCGGTAATGATAAGCACTGTACGGCACTGAAGCGCCAAATCGAGGTGGCGAAGGGCTAGAAACCCGCCCATGTTGACGAGGGCGTCTTTTTTGGCGCTCATCACACAGCCGTCGGCCAGCGCGCACATCTCCTGAGCAATATCGCGGTACGTTTTTTCTTCAAATCCGGGCTCGCGATGCTTGATAAACCACGCATTTTCGGCAATACGACAGGCATCGAGGATGAGCAAAATGCCGTGTTTTTTGCAAATATCAGCCGTTTCGCGGGCATTGGCCATGCTGACGGGTTGCCCGCCGCCCGAATTATTGGAAACAGTAAGGATGACCGCAGCGATGTTTTCCGCGCCGAGTTCCGCTATTTTTTCCTGTAACTGCCGGGTATCGAGGTTACCCTTGAAGGGGTGAATCAGCGCCGGGTCGCGGTTTTCGGCAATGGGAATATCGATGGCTTGGGCGCCCGAAAATTCGATATTGGCGCGGGTGGTATCAAAATGAGTATTGCTGATAAAATATTTGCCCGGACCGCCAATCCTGGAATACAACAAATGCTCGGCAGCGCGGCCCTGGTGCGTCGGCATCACGTAAGGGCAGCCGGTCAGATCCTGCACGGCTTTTTCCATACGCAGCCAACTGGATGCGCCAGCGTAACTTTCATCGCCACGCATCATACCTGCCCATTGTTCGGACGACATAGCCGAGGTGCCGCTATCGGTGAGCAGATCGATGATCACTTCGCTGGAATGCAACAAAAACGGGTTGAAATGAGCCGCACGAAGAAAGCCTTCTCTTTCCTCCGGAGTGGTCATGCGTATTTTTTCGACTGTTTTGATGCGGAAAGGCTCGATGATCGTTTTGAAAACCATTTGGGTAGTGTTGCGTTTGAAAAAACGCGAATGTCGGGCCTGCCACCGGCCTTACTGATGACGGAAATCATCCATTGAAGTAGGATTAATATCTTTGACGCCCAAATCCTTGTTATGACAGAACTCGAACAACAGATCAAAACCTATTTCGGGGTGCTGCGGCCGGATGAGTTGCAAACCATCGGGAACCTGTTCAAACCTTATTCGCTCAAAAAAGGCGATTATCTGTTGCAGGAAGGCCGCCGATGCGATAAAATGTCGTTTATACAGTCGGGGCTGTTGCGGGTTTACGCCCTCGCGGATGGCAAGGAAATTACACAGTGGATATCCACGCCGGGATATTTCGTGACCGACCTGGCTGGATTTATGCTGGAAAGTCCTTCGCGCTGGACAATTCAGGCACTGACCGATGCGGAAGTTTCTGCTATTTCACGGGAAAACTACAAGACGCTGACCGAACTTGTGCCACGCTGGAATGAACTGGAAAAACTGTTCATCGTGAAGTGTTTTACCATCATGGAAGACCGAATTTTCAGCCACTTGTCGAAGACGGCCGAAGAACGTTACCAGTTCTTTTTTGACAACCACCGGGAGTTTTTCAATCAGGTGCCCCTGCAATACATCGCTTCCATGCTGGGAATGACGGCAGAAACCTTCAGCCGCGTAAGAAAAAAACAACTTCCATGATTTCTTGATATTTGTCAAGAGCGGGGCGCTGGCAGGCCCTGACCTTTGTGCTATCAAAAACAAAGAAATTCAGTCACCTGCTCAACAACGCAACGATGTCAAAAGAATTAAAAACGGAAATCACCATCCAAGCCAGCCCCGAAAAAGTGTGGGCCATTCTCACCAATTTCGAACAATATCCCAACTGGAATCCATTCATCAAATCCATCACCGGCAATGCGGTCGTCGGCCAGCGCATTACCGCAGTCATTCAGCCGCCACAGTCGAAGACCATGACCTTCAAACCCAAAGTGCTGGCTTTTGAGCCAAACCGGGAGTTTCGCTGGCTGGGAAATTTATTGTTCCCCGGGATTTTTGACGGCGAGCACCAGTTTATCCTGATCGACAACCAAAACGGCACGACCACGCTGCACCACAACGAGTTTTTCAGCGGACTGCTCGTCGGCCTGTTGAATTTGGAAAATACCAGAATGGGTTTTGAAGCGATGAACCGGAAACTGAAAGAACTATCAGAGCAGGCATAACCAATTCATTTTCAAGAACATGAACCTTAACCAAATAACAGTTCCATCGCTGGACCTGGATATATCGATCCCGTTTTACGAGCAGTTGGGGCTGAAACTGATTGTACGATCACTGCCGCATTATGCACGGTTTGAATGTCCGGCCGGCAACGCTACATTTTCCCTGCACCAAACAGAAAAACTGCCGGAAGGAGACGGCATTCATGTGTATTTCGAATGCGAGCACCTGGATACATACGTCGATGAACTGATCGGCAAAGGCATTCCGTTTGAAGAACTGCCTGCCGACAAACCTTGGCTGTGGAGAGAAGCACGGCTGAAAGATCCCGACGGTAACCAACTGATTCTGTACCATGCCGGCGATAACAGGTTGAACCCACCGTGGCGACTTGGAGGCGTACAAACTACTTAACTTCTTCGAAATCAATCTCTTTAGAGGTCTGCGTCTCCTGCATCGTACGTTGCTGCGGCACAGCACAACCTGCCGCTCCGCAACAGCCGATGTCGAAAATGGCCTGCATGGCAAAAATGCCGCCCAGCATCAGGATAAGCGCATCGTGGGTGCGGTTGAATTCAAAAACGGACCATACCGCGATAGCAGCCCGTAAAATGCGCATGAAATGCCAGTTGGAAAACAATGTCGTCATGTTGAATATCGTGTGAAGCAAATGTAGCGCCTTGCAATTCCCGATTTGTGTGACAATTATCACAAAGGCGGGAATTGTATTTTCCCGGCTATGCAATCCCGGGAAGAAATGGTTGTCTGTACATTTTTGTTTCACCCATTCCAACTTTCAACATGAAAAAGCACCTGTTTATCGCTACAATCTTCTGTTTTGCATGCATTGGCCTTCAGGCGCAGTCGGACGATAAAGCCCAGATTGAAACCCTGATCAAAGATTTCTATTTTGAAGGCTGGATGACGGGCGATACCGCCAAGGTTGGCAAAGCCATGCATGCCTCCTGCAAATTGAAATATTACCGCGACAATACTTTCACCGAGGTCAGCCGCGCCGATTACCTGTCGCGTTTCAAACCCCGCGCCAAAGAGGCAGGCACAGAAGGGCGTATCATGTTGCTGGATGTCACAGGCAATATCGCCTCGGCCAAATGCGAACTGGAAATTCCCAAAGCGGTTTTTACCGATTATTTCAACCTGATCAAAACCGGTGAAGGCTGGTACATTGTCGATAAGGTGTCGACCCGGAGGGACAAGTGATGGCAGCGTAACTCATGGCAAAGTGTTCATAATTATATTGTTATGGAGATTTAGTGCCTCCAAAAACCTATATTTGTACCTGTAATTTTTCAACACAGGCAAAATGAAAACACTTTACCCTTTTTTACTGCTGCTATGCTGGCTGCTGGCGCCGTGTTCAGGCAATGCGCAAAATCAGCCCAAAACACCTGCTTACGGCAGCAACGCCAAAGTCGGTCGCTACTTCGCCACAGGTGGCATCAAATTGTACTATGAAATTTATGGCCAGGGGCAACCCTTGCTGTTGATTCACGGCAATGGCGGTTCCATTCGCGATTTTCGGTACCAGATTCCCTACTTTTCAAAATACTACAAGGTCATTGCCGTAGACAGCCGTTCGCAAGGCAAATCCGTTGATACCAGCGGCGTGCTGAACTACGAAATGATGGCCGATGATTTTGCGGCCCTGCTGTCGCACCTCAAAATTGACTCTGCCTATGTGGTGGGCTGGAGCGACGGGGGCATCAATGGCCTCTTGCTGGCCATCCGTCATCCAGAGAAAGTGAAAAAACTGGCTGTTACCGGCGCCAATCTCCGCCCCGACACCTCTGTCATTTCACCGGATGGTACGGGTATGATAACAGAAGAAATTGCCCGATTGAAAGCCGGGCCGCAGGATGCTGCCGCACGCAATACCATCAAGTTGCTGCACATGATGGAAGTAGAACCACATATTTCGCACAGCGACCTGCGCAGCATCCGATGCCCTGTGTTGGTAATGGGGGGCGATTTTGATGTGATTCGCCCCTCGCATACGCTCGAAATTTTTGAAAACATCCAACAGGCATACTTGTGGATATTTCCATCTGCCGGGCATGGCACGGTACATCGATACAAAGAAGAATTCAACAAAAAAGTGCGGCATTTTTTCCAAACTCCTTATAAAAAACCTGCCTGGGTCGATTGGGATCCGTAGATTTTTTCTTGCGCATACAGGTACGAAGAATCAGTTGCCCTGTTCACAGGGTACCTGATTTCAGCATTAGAGGATGCCTGAAAAAAACCTGTAACAGGCAACCACATTATTTTCCACCAATCCAATTCGAATATGCCACTTTCCATGACCAAATCCATGTTTCTCCTCCTTGCCTTGTGCCTCGGCCTGCATTCGGCTTCCGTTCAGGCACAGTGTAGCATCTCTGTCAATGCCAATGTCAACGTTTCGCTGCCTTCCACTTGCGTTTATACAGTACCTGTGAGTGCCTTGTTGCACTCCGTGAATTGTCCGGGTGGCAATTTGGTGGCAGAAATACTGCAAGGCGGTGTCTGGGTGCCTGCCAACCTGAATGCCTCGCACATCAATCAGAGTATAACAGCGCGTGTACGCGATACGAACAGCGGCACTTATGCTGTGTGTACCATCCTCGTAAAAGACAAAATAGCGCCTGTCATAACTGGATGCGCCAATATCACCGTCAATTGCGAAGACGCCTGCCAGCCCATTCTGGCGCCGACTGTCAGCGATTGCAGTCCGGTAACCTCTACGTTGACGTCGACTACCGAAAACCTGACTTGTGCATCCGCTTATAGCCGACGCATTACCCAGACGTACGTTGCGACGGATTTGTACAACAATTCAACTTCCTGTACGCGCACCATTCAATATGTACGTCGTGCGCCCACCACCGTGGTATATCCTTCCAATATCACTTTGCAGGTTAGCGGCACCGATTGTGCGCCTTGGTGCAACAACGGCTCGGGCCGCCCCTCCCCTACCCCGGCGGCTACCGGAACCGGGCAATTCGGCTCTCCCACCATCGACGGCAGCAGCATTTTCCCGGCCGTAAAAACGCCGGGCACCTGCACGACACCCTGTGTGAGCGATGCCTGTCAGTTGACGGTCACTTATGGCGATGTAGTTACCAATTTGTGCGGCACCAACCGTCGCATCGACCGTACCTGGCAGGTTTCCGCAGCCTGCGGAGCGCCGGCCGTCACCAATTACTTGCAACGCATCTGGATTTATACGGACGGCAACCCTACTTGTGGCGCGGCATGCGGCGTGCCATATAACTTGACACAAATGTATTCTCCGCTGACAGGTACTACCACTTTCTTATGGTCGGCGCCTACCTCCACCTGTGTCGTTCGATATGATATCCAATACCGACTGAAAGTAGGCGGCGTATGGCAGCCCTGGGTGACAGCCAGCCCTGGTACAAATTCCTACACAGCCAGCCTGACAACAGGATTGCAAGGTGAATGGACGGTAAGAACGCGTTGCAACGGAGTGAATTCCGCCTATGCGCCGGTAAAAGCATTTACGACGGGCATTTCAGGCCTGGTAGCCGGCCCTACCATCGACACGGAGCATGACAACACTTTTGAAGACGATTTTGCCGATGCGCAAGTGCTGTCCGTGTTCCCCAACCCAAGTCAGGGCGCTGTAACCTTCAGTTTCAAAGAGCCTGTGGGTGAAAACTGTATGTTCAACGTGACAGACCTCTATGGGCGGCTTGTATATCAAACTGCGCTGATGGAAGGCACTTTGTCAATGGATCTGGAAATGAGCAGCCAGTCTGCCGGTACCTATATTGCTGTGTGGAGTAAGCCGGACGGCGAAAAAGCAGTGGCGCGGTTTGTGCTGACGCAGTGATAAGTCCAGGCACTTAATTCCCTATCTTTGTTGGATATCAATGAAGAGCGTGTCTCTTAAGTACCTAACGGGTTGTTTTAAAACGTTATTCACCGCTTATGCGTATTTCCACTCTTTTTACCGACTTTTTCAACAGTGAAAAAGCCGGAGGCTTTATATTGATAGTGTGTACACTGGTATCGATTTTATTAGCCAATTCCATGTGGAGTCAAACTTATCTGCATTTTTGGCACCTCGATCTGAGCGGCAAACCCCTCGAGTATTGGATTAACGACGGGTTGATGACTATTTTTTTTCTTTTGATTGGGCTGGAAATTGAAAGAGAGGTGTACGTTGGGGAATTATCCGACATCAGGAATGCACTGTTGCCTGTTTCGGCCGCGTTGGGTGGTATGCTGGTACCTGCATTGATTCATTTCGGGTTTAATCATGGCGCTCCGTTTCAAAACGGGTTTGGCATTCCGATGGCTACGGATATTGCATTTTCTCTGGGTATTCTGTCACTATTGGGTAATAGAGTGCCTGCTTCTTTAAAGGTATTTCTTACTGCACTGGCCATTATCGATGACCTTGGCGCCATTCTCATTATTGCGATCTTTTACTCTTCCGGCATTTCATGGGTCTATTTGGGAATAGCAGCCTTTTTGTTTGCCCTCATGCTTTTGCTGAACCGGATGAAGGTGTATCGGATCGGGATATACCTGATCCTTGGCACAGGGATGTGGTATTGTATGCTGCACTCAGGTATCCATGCCACTATTTCGGGCGTATTGCTGGCTTTTGCCATCCCGTTTGGCCATGGCGGTGAAAACTCCCCTTCTTTTCGGCTTCAACACTTATTACACAAACCTGTAGCGTTTGCCATCATCCCCCTGTTCGCGCTGGCCAACACTTGCATCGTTATTCCAGCCGACTGGGCAGCATCTTTATGGTCGAGCAATAGTGCAGGAATTATCCTTGGTCTTGTGCTGGGAAAACCACTCGGAATTGTATTGTTTTCGCTGCTCGCTGTGCGTGTAGGAATCTGTAACCTGCCTGATGATATACACAAATCAAGTCTGGCAGGTGCTGGTTTTTTGGCAGGTATCGGCTTCACAATGTCTATTTTTATCACACTCCTGGCGTTTGAAGACCAACAGACCATAGTGTTCTCTAAAATTGCGGTCCTAGCGGGTTCACTCATTGCAGGATTGCTGGGGTTTGTACTGTTGAAAATGAGGTTACCCGAAAGCAACGAAATTACCTGAACCCAACTCAGATCACCATACCCCATGACGACAATCATAATTTTAGGAAATTCAGGCGATGCACTTTTGTGTCATCGATCACTTCCTAATGTATTGCTAGTCATGAAATTTGAATTCAACTTATCCATCAGCGAAATCGTGGTGAATTACGTCCTCATGATGGTCGTTATTTTCATTGCCGGATTTTCCGGTCACTGGGGTTTGGCCATTGTAGGTCTGCCACTTTTCCTGCGTGGTTTGATGGGCTGGTGCCCGATCAAAACCCTGCTGAACAACCAGAAGGAAGCGTCCAAAGTAAAGTCGATGGAGCAGACTTCGCACCGGGCAGCGGCGTGAGAATAAGTTACGTGTTTTTGTATTTTGGTGTTTTTGTGTTTTGGTGTTTTTGTGTTTTGGTGTTTTTGTGTTTTAGGGGTGCTTCGCGCTTGATATTGGAAATAAAGACCACAAATGTCAAACTCGAAGCACCTCCAAAACACAAAAACACCAAAACACAAAAACACCTAATTGCCGCACCACCACTTCATAATCCTGCACCGTGTCCACATCCATCTCTCCTTCCGGGAAAGGCACGGTCGCCACATCGTCGCGATGGGCGGCCATGATTTTTTTGGCGCCCGCGTCGCCACTCAATTGCAGGAGTTCTTCCAGGTATTTCCGGGTAAAAAGTACAGGAGTACCGAACGTGTTAGCGTAGGCTGCCGCCACGATGTTTTTACCACTTTGTTGCTGTATTTGGTGTAGCGATTGAAAAAGGGAGGCCGTTACAAACGGCTGATCACATACGGCAATGATGACGTTTTCTATCTCCGGAAAATGCGTCGTCAGATGATGAATACCAGCCACGATACCTGTTCCCTTTCCTTCTTCCCAGCGTTCATTGTACACAATTTGCACCTTCCGCTCATGTATGGAAGCCTCTACTTCATTAGCATAAGCCCCGGTAACTACCAGTACTTGTGAAGGAGAGGCCTCCAAAGCAATGTCGGTAATATGCTGGATAAATGTTTTACTCCCCAGGGGAAGCAATTGCTTGATTCCACCGAGGCGGGCCGAACGGCCTGCTGCCAGGATAATGATGCCTGTATTTTCCATATAAAATAAAAAAGCAGGCAATAATAAGGCTGAAAAATTCGGCCCGAGGAAACTTTTTTGAAAATGCTACCTGTTTTTCTGGCAAACAAATCGAAATATGACCATCTCACAACACCTGGCCAAAAGCCTCTGCGATGTGTACTTCGGCGGGAACTGGACAGCCTCCAACCTGAAAACGCAATTGGCAGATGTGACCTGGCAACAAGCGACCAGGCAGGTTTACGGGCTGAACACCATTGCCACACTCGTTTATCATTTGAATTACTACGTAATAGAAGTGACCAAAGTGCTTCAGGGCGAGCCGCTTACAGCCAGCGACAAGTTTGCGTTCTCTCATCCGCCCATTCAAAGTCGGGAAGACTGGGAACAACAACGTGATCGCATCTGGGCCGATGCCGAGGTTTTTGCGCAACTGATAGAACAATTACCCGATGAAAAACTAGTGCAGGATTTTGCCGACCCGAAATACGGAACGTACTACCGAAATCTTGCGGGCATTATCGAGCATATTCACTACCATTTGGGGCAGATCGCGGTGCTGAAAAAACTGGTGAACAATTGACGCCTCAATTCCCCTGCACCACAGCCTTTCCCAAATATGTTGCTGCCGGCGCAGGTCGCGGGGTACCCAATGTGGTATCATCCGCATCCGTGATCGTCACTGTCAGCCTGTATTTTTCATAGTTGCCATAGTCGGCACAGTTGACAACGCGGGTTTCCTGAATACTGATTTTAGCCTTTCCTACGACAGCCGAACTTGGCGCGTTTTGTGGATTGCCAGGCGGTTGCAATACGACGAGGCTTTCCTGATCAGCCGTTTTTACCTTCAAAGTGTACTCGACGGAACCGGCCCATACACAATCAACGTCGCAGGGACAGCGGTATTCATTGGCATCCGCAAAGCATACAGACATGTCATAATTGACGAAATCGGCACAATCTTTCCAGGAGAGAATCGCCTCCTTCGAGGTAGCAGCGCCATCAGTGTCTTTTGCAGCGGAGGCAAGTGTATCTTCTTTTTGGCAGGCATTCAGGGCCAATGCACAGACGGAAAAGAGCATTATTGAACGGAAGTTTTTCATGGCGTTTCAGTTTTTGAAATGAAAAAAAGGATTTTGAAGAACTGATATGTCTTCTGAAAAAATGTCGTTCCTGCCACCTGAAAAATAAAATTGGGGTCATTTTCAGCCAAAACTGGCGAGAAAATGCCCCAATAAAAAACGATACCTGGATGTGGGTGGATGAGGTTGATCATGAGCCGCTTGGAGGATGGAGCGGCTTATAACCCATCACTGCGCTTGCGCTTCCTTTACATTGTTCGACATATTGACATCAGGGTTTACCACACCTGCGTTTTTCGACTCAACCACCAGTTTGAAGGTGGGAGGCTTTTGTTTGCCCTTGATATAAGTCGTGTAATAATTCATCGACGTCTCTGTGCCCGCAGCCATAAAATTGAGCGATCGGGAGTCTACTTCCTGCCAGCCGTTGCCTTTTTTAAGGTATAGGCGCACTTTGAGCGGCATATTGCCTGGCATATAGGGCAGCGTGCCAATATTTCTGGCCGTGGCTTTGATGGCTACTCCGATCTGAACATCGCCGTTGGGAAATACAAGTGCATCAGCCGGAAGAAACTGAATGGGCAGCGCAGCAGGATCGGCGCCTTCGGGCACATTAGACTTGATAATTTGCGCAAAGGAAGCCGCTGAAATGGAAAAGGCAAAAACAAAAAACAACAGTACTTTTTTCATGTGTTCTGTAAATTTGAGGTGAAAAATGGATTTTCATACCTGTGTCGTTCGTGGAAAAAATGTACCCGGGAAGCCTGATATTTTTTTCAAGTACCGATGAAATAACATGCCTGTAAAATCAGGCTGGGACATCCGTTTGGAATGGCATAAAATGCTACGAAACAAAAAACTAAACAAACGTTTGATTTTTTCCTTGACACCACCTTACCTTTGCAGCGCTTATGCAGGAACAGGCAATACATACAGAAAAGCAGGATAAACGCCAGCACTTGCTGGAAGTGGCCGAACGCCTATTTGCAGAACAGGGCTACGAAGCCGTGTCGATTCGCCACCTGGCCAAAGAAGCGGATGTGAACATCGCTATGGTGAGTTACTACTTCGAATCGAAGGAAAAACTGTTTCGCACCCTGCTGGAAAGCAAAATGCCGAAGACCCGGGCGGTGCTCGAAGAAGTGCTGGCTTCGGATATTCCGTCGTGGGAAAAGATGTCGAAAGTGATTGATATGTACATCGACAAGTTTTTTGTTAATCGGGCATTTCACCGCATTATTATGCGCGAAATGTCGCTACAACAGCGCCCAGAACATGTTCAGTTGATTGCCGACAACTTTGCCCGCAATATGAAAATCATACGGGGCATTATCGAGGAAGGCCAGGAAAAAGGGCAATTCAGGTATGTGGATGCGGAACTGACAATCGCCAGTATGTTCGGTACCATTTCAACGGCTATCAACAACCACAAACTAATGTGTATGCTGACGCAGCAACCGGATTCCGAACTGGTGTATGGAGATGATTACCGGGAACGGTTTAAAAGGCATATGAAATCCATGTTGCAGGCGCACCTGCTGTTGAATACAGGAGGGTGAATTCTGCTATACAGAATATTAGTTTGCTGCAACGCCTTCGGGTGTTTTTTTTGCTCAATAAACTAAACAAACGTTTGATTTAAATATTATCTTGAAACATGACAAACCTTCTTGCCAAGACAACCCGGCTGGGTGTTGTATTTGTGCTGCTATCCTTGCCATTTGGTATGCAAGCGCAAACGGCCGAAGAGCGAACACTCACGCTGGACGAAGTGGTTCAACTCGGGCTCGCCAACAGCAAGCAGTTGCAATTATCTGCTACCCGAACTGATATTGCACAGACCAAGACCAGACAGGCATTGGCATCCACGGTACCGTCTCTGACTTATTCGGGTTCCTATTACCGCCTTAGCGACAATATCACGCCGTTTGAAACCCCCCTGTTTACGATGCCGGTATTGCTCAATCAGACACTCAACCGGGTAAGCATCAGCGAGCCTGTGTTTACCGGACTGCGAGCGCTCAATACCATTCGGGCTACCGAATTTCTGGAAAATGCAGCCCGATTCGACCTTGAACGCGATAAAAAAGAAGTGCAACTCAATCTGATCGGTTCGGCCATTCAGGTGTACAAACTGGAAGAGGCGCTTAAAGTAGTGCAAAGCAGCCTGCTGACGGCTCAAAACCGCCTGAAAGACACCAAAGCCCTGCAACAACAAGGCATGGCGCTCGACAACGATGTGCTGAAAGCAGACTTCTCGCTGACTCAATTGGAAACAGCACAGATAGAGACTGCCAACAACCTCGCAGCAGGCCGCTTCGCCCTGAATACGTTGCTGGGACTTCCCGGAAATACCATTGTCCACATCGATGCTGCTTCCATTGGCGCTGGGGCTGGCGCTGAAACACTGGAATCATTGCTGGAAAATACGACCCAGCGTGCTGACTATCAGGCTTCTACGCAGCGTTTGCTTGCTTCCGAAAAGCAACTCAAGGTGAGCAAGGGGGCCTACCTGCCCTTGCTCAGTATTGGCGCCAACTTGTACTCCAACAACCCCAACCAGCGCCAGTTTCCCCTCGAAAACCGCTTTATTACTACCTGGGATGCCGGCATTCAGGTGTCCTGGAATATCGGCAATCTCTATACCGGCCGACACAACGTGCAGGAAGCCCGCCTCAACCTGACACAATCTACTGTACAACGTGCCCAGTTGCTCGATGCCGCCAATACCGATGTCAGCAACAACTACTACGCCTGGCAAACAGCCTTGCAAAAAATTGCACAGTCGGAAAAATCACTTTCGCAGGCTACTGAAAATCAGCGCATTATGCAACTCAGAAACAGCCAGCAATTGTCGTCGCTGACCGACCTGCTCGAAGCCGACGCCCTGCTGCTGCAAGCCCGGATCAATCAGGTGAGCGCCAAAGCGGATGCTTCGCTCAGCCGGTTCAGGTTGCTGCGGAGCGCAGCGAGGCTTTGAGAGAGAGGTGAGAGGTGAGAGGTGAGAGGTGAGAGGTGAGAAACAACAACTTTCCAATTTATAAAAAAACGGTCGCACCATGGAAGCGCAACAAACAAAGAAAAACAGATTTTTACCTTTTATACTCGGCGGTGTCCTGTTGGTTGCAGGATACTACGGCTTCACGAAGGTTCGCTATATGCTGACCCACGAAGACACGGAAAACGCCTACCTGGAAGCCGATATTCTTTCGGTTTCGCCCAAAGTGCAGGGCTACATTTCCAAAGTGTACGTCAATGAAAATCAGTTTGTAAAAGCAGGCGACACCCTGTTTGTGCTCGACAACCGCGATTTTGTGTTGAAAGTAGCACAGGCACAAGCCGCTCTGCAACAGTCGGAAGCGAATGTGGGTTTTGTGGCTGCCAACGCCACGACTGCTGGCGCAAATGTAGGCACGGCAGAAGCCAATTACCGGGCCGCTACCGCAGGCGTCGAAACCAGCACCAGTTCGGTACAAACAGCCCAGGCAAATGTAGAAGCCGCCCAGGCCAGGGCATGGCAACTGAACCAGGACTTCCAGCGCTATGCTGCGCTGCTGCCACAAAAAGCCGTTACACAGCAACAATACGATGCCGCCAAGGCTGCCAAGGAAAATGCCGACGCCGCCCTGGCCGCAGCACAAGGCCAACTCGAAACAGCCAAACGCCAGGTGGAAGTGAGCCGCCGCCAGTCGGAAGCAGGCAAAAGCCAGACTTCTTCTTATCAGACCCAGGCTGCTGCTGCCAACCGCAATATCAGTGTGGCACGTACCCTTGCTGAACAGCGCCGACTCGACCTCGAACAGGCGCAACTCAACCTTTCCTACACGGTCATTACCGCGCCCACCAGCGGATTTATTGCCAAAAAATCGGCACAAGTGGGCCAACTTGCCAATATCGGCAGCCCGCTTTGCAGCCTTGTGAGTGATAAAAACATCTGGATTACTGCCAATTTCAAGGAAACACAGGTAGGCAAAATGCAGGCCGGACAACCCGTACAAGTGAAAGTGGATGCCTACGAAAATGCCACTTTCAACGGAAAAATCGAGGGTATCTCGCCTGCTACTGGCGCCAAATTCAGCCTGCTGCCGCCCGACAATGCCAGTGGCAACTTCGTGAAAGTGGTACAACGCATTCCGGTGCGCGTAGTGCTCACCGATGCGCCCGACCCGGCGCGCCCTTTGCGCGCAGGTATGAGTGTGAAAGTGATTGTTCCGGAAAACTGATTTCAAAACCCAGGTGTCATCGCACACCTTTCCTTTTGAAATCTGACATAAAAACCCACTTACATGGCTACCGTTTCACGTTTTGCCCGTTTTTTCATTGTTCTCACCACTGTTTCCGCGGCAGTGATGGAACTGGTAGATACCTCTATCGTCAATGTAGCGCTGTCGCAAATGGCAGGTAGCCTGGGCGTCACGATCGAAGACGTTTCCTGGGTGATCACCTCTTATGCCATCGCCAATGTGATCATCATCCCCATGACCGGATTCCTGGGCGCTTATTTTGGCCGCAAGAACTACTATGTTTTTTCCATGGTACTGTTCACCGCAGCGTCGTGGATGTGCGGCAGTTCGACCGGATTGTGGGAACTGGTGTTCTGGCGTTTTATACAGGGTATTGGTGGCGGCGCCCTGCTTTCCACCTCGCAAAGCATCCTTTTCGATGCTTTTGAGCCCAAAGACCGGCCTATGGCCAGCGGTCTGTTTGGTATGGGCGTGGTACTGGGGCCTACGCTGGGGCCTACCATCGGCGGTTATATTCTGGACAATGCCGAGTGGCCGCTCATTTTTACGGTAAATATCCCGATCGGTATAGTGGCTACTTTCCTGTCTGTGCTGTTCGTGGATAAAAAACCGGGAGAAGGAGAACAAAAGAAAGGTTTTGTGATCGATTACACTGGCATTGCCTTGCTGGCAGTGGGTATTGGTTCTTTACAATACGTACTGGAACGAGGAGAAGCAGAAGACTGGTTCGCCAGTGAAGCCATTCGGGTGTTAACGGTTACGGCGCTGATCGGAGTAGTTGGATTTATCTGGCGGCAACTGACTACGCCGCATCCTGTGGTGAACCTGCGGGTGATGGGCAATAGAACCCTGGCGCTGACCACCGTTTTTACCTTCGTGATCGGTATTGGGTTGTTCACTTCCGTTTTTGTATATCCGATTCTGGCGCAACGGGTATTGGGCCTCACGCCGCTTGAAACAGGCTTGTCGCTGCTGCCGGCTACCGCCATCGGGGTGGTGATGATGCCTTTGATCGGCCGACGTATGGCCTCGGGCGCCTCACCGATTCCCTTTGTCATCATTGGATTTCTCATATTCATTGCATTCGGCTGGATGGCGGCAGGGGTAAATGCACAAGCCGGCAAATGGGATTTTTTCTGGCCGCTGGCCTTGCGCGCCGTGGGCATCAGTATGGTTCAATTGCCCTTGATCAATCAGGCGGTGGCAGGTTTGAAACCGCACGAATACCCGTCCGGTATTGCCCTGAACAACATGATCCGGCAATTGGGCGGCGCTTTCGGTATTGCCATTTCCAACAACTACATGGCGCGGCAATTTGCGCAACACAAGGCCGATCTGGTGTCCAATGCTGTTCCCGGCAATCCGGCATTCGACGAACGCCTCAACATCATGGTTCAAGGCATGATGAGCCGCACAGGCGCTGCCCTGAGCGACGCGACAGCGATGGCCTACAAACAATTGAATTTCGCCATAGAACGCCAGGCATATTTACTCACCTACCTCGACACCTTCCGACTGGTCTCCTTGTTTTTTGTAGTGGTGTTCCCACTCATTTTCTTTATCAAGATAAAAAAACAGGGCCCACCCACGGAGGCGGCCAAGGCGGCGATGGAAGACGCTCACTAGAGAGAGCGTGAGAGGTGAGAGGTGAGAGCGTGAGAGGTGAGAGCGTGAGAGGTGAGAGCGTGAGAGCGTGAGAGGTGAGAGCGTGAGAGGTGAGAGGTGAGAGCGTGAGAGGTGAGAGCGTGAGAGAGCGTAGAGTTGACCGCTTCGCTATAAAAAATTAATGACTATCCGGCTATTGTACCCCAGCCAGGAGCAGCGTGTCATCCTGAACGCAGTGAAGGATCCCTGTAATCGGGAGCCGCCAATGGTTACAGGGATCCTTCACTGCGTTCAGGATGACACGCTGCT
>JAEUUT010000208.1 GCA_016787415.1 Saprospiraceae bacterium
TTTCGGTCTGCAAAGCCTGATTCATCGATACCGCCTTTTTGGCGAACGCCCGGTCATTGTGGAAGACAATTCAGCATTTTTCACGGTGAAAGTACCGGTAAGAGAAGATAGAGGTGAGAAGTGAGAGGTGAGAAGTGAGAAGGCCACTCATTACCACCGCGGAGGAGCCCTGAAAGGGCGTATTCAATAGCGTAGGGCAACGCCCTACGTATTCGTTCAAATTAATCCATCACCTCACGTATCCGTTCAAATTAATCCATCACCTCACGTTCCGTTCAAATTAATCCATCACCTCACGTTCCGTTCAAATCAATCCATCGCCCTACGTTACGTTCAAATCATATTCGCCCCAATCCCCAAATAGTACAAACAAAACACGCCCTCGAGGTCCTTTCATTTTACCCAATAAAAAAACACTCCATTCCCCCCCCCCCGACCCAACCTCACCCACAAAAGCCCCCCTTCACTACTCACCCCTCACCACTCACTACTCACCACTCACCACTCACCATGAAAATACTCATCATTGAAGACGAAAACGCAGCGGCCCGCAGGCTAGAGAAAATGTTGGGAGAAATCGCGCCGGAAGCAGTGGTAATCGACCGCCTTGACAGCGTGGAAACCGCTGTATTGTGGCTGCAAAGCAATCCCCAGCCCGACCTTATATTGCTGGATATACACCTGGCCGACGGCGCCAGTTTTGAAATATTCGAACATGTGGCGGTCACTGCTCCCGTTATTTTTACCACCGCCTACGATGAATATGCGATGAAAGCATTCAAGGTAACGGCAGTCGATTACCTGCTGAAACCCATCAAAACGGCCGACCTCGAAGCCGCCATCGACAAATACAGGCGTGTTTTTCAACCAGCCCCTAACTATACGCCTTTAATCGAAACCATGCGCCAACAGGAGCCCGGCGGCAACTATCTCCAGCGTATGCTGATCCGGTTCAGCAACAGTTACAAACTGGTGGAAATGAGTGATGCCGCCTATTTTTACTCCAAAGACAAAATTACTTTCGTGGTATCGCGCAGTTCAGGTAAGCGATTTCCGGTCGACTACCCGCTCGACAAACTGGAAAGCCTGCTCGACCCCACCCTGTTTTACCGCATCAACCGCCAGTTCATCGTGCATGTTGCTGCGATCAAGGAAATGCACTCCTATTCCAAAAGCAGGGTGAAGATCGACCTTGATCCGCCCGCCGACATGGATACCATCGTAAGTACCGAGCGGTCATCCGATTTTAAGCGCTGGCTGGTAGGTGAGCGGGTGTAAGGCAGGTATAGTGCAGCCAGGTTGGAATGTGCTTTTGTGGAACTTTTCCTGAATATTGCGTGTGAACCTTCCACATTTTGTCCTGTTATAGTACCTTTACAGTCACTTTTCTTCGCCGGGTAGGCGCATCAGACAACCAACCGCTGAACAAGTTGATATTCAGCGAATTGTCGATGACAAGGCCTGGTATATGACTGAACTGGCAATCTAAACAATGGCGGTATATTCCATCCGGGACCTGGAACGACTGACAGGTATCAAAGCGCACACCATACGCATATGGGAGCAGCGGTATCGTCTTGTAGTGCCACATCGAACGGACACCAATATACGCTACTATACCGACGATGAATTGCGGCTGTTGTTCAACATTGCGCTGCTGAACCGGCACGGCTACAAAATCAGCAAACTGGCAGACATGCCACATGAGCGCATTGCTGACCTGGTGGCGGAAATAGCCGAAAACAACAACAGCCACAACACCCAAATCGACGCCATTACCCTGTCTATGATCGACATGGACGAACTCGGGTTTGAGCGCATCTTTTCTGCCTATGTCTGGGATAACGGGTTCGAACGCACCATGGTCGAACTGATCTATCCTTTTCTCGACAAACTCAATATTCTCTGGCTTACCAATAGCATCAGCGCAGCGCACGAGAAATTCATTTCCAACCTGATTCGGCGCAAACTAATGGCCGCTATCGACAAGGAACCCATCGATACACCGGGAGATGCACCTACGTTTGTGCTGTATACACCGGAAGGAGAAACCCAGGAACTGACCCTGCTTTTCATGCATTATCTGTTGCGTACGCGTGGCTACAGGGTGGTGTATCTTGGCGCAAATACCTCTTTGAATGATATTCGCGACATCAGCCATACATTGAAACCGGCCTATATTTTTACCATCTTGCAAGAGCCCCTGCCACGGCAGACGATTCAGAATTATGTAGACAATGCCTCGCGCTCTGTCAATGGCAGCGAATTGCTGCTCACCGGTGCGCAACTATTTATGAATCCTGTAAAACTGCCGGACAATGCCAAGGTTTTGAGTGGATTGCCGGATACGCTGGAATTTCTGAAAAATTTGCAGGGGAAAGAAACGTTGGCCTGAATCAAATCCCCTACTCGGAAGTTTTTACACCCGTATTACTACGCTGCTGGTTTTGCTTCACCTGCGTGATGGCCTCTATCAGACTGTCGTCTTTTTCGGAAGTATCCTGAATTTTTCCAAGCCATTTTTCTGCCACTTCCGGCCGGTTGGCATGCACAGCCAGAATGCTGCATAACGACAATACCGCATCGTCGAGGGTACGAAGTCCTGACGATTTTCCGCTTTTTTGCAAGGCAGTCAGGCTTTTAAACGGTTGAAAATCCGTGTGCCCCGGAAGTTGATTGCCCTTCGTAAACACATAGTGTATATCAATCTGTAGCGAGTCATCTACCTTTTCAAACTGCCCCCAGATGACAAGATCCGCGCCACAATCCTTTCCTTTTTGCTCGGCTCTGGCCCAATCGGGCAGGCTGGTGATGCGCGGCCCGGGCGCCAGTTCCACGTCAGTCGACATTTTATTGCTAATCGTCAATTGACGTATCCGCGCCTGTATGCTCACGCTGGGGTGAATAACTGTATCGCCACTCAGGCTCAAAAAAGGGATAATCATGATGCGATAATCCGCCTGCCTGAATTCGGGGCAAGTGGCCTTAGCCGCCTCTTTTTTCGGCGCGTCAGGTTTTCGGAAAATGAAAAATGCGCTCACTGCCGCAACAATAGCCACGGCGATGCCCACTCCAACCCAGGGAATGCGTCGGCCCGTGCCCGCGAATGTAGTGTTGGTCGGGCGGCCTGCATGCAGGTCGTCGAGCGCCCGCAGAAGCGTATCATTCACCTTGGAATATTCCCGCTGCGCTTCCTGAAAAGCCAGAATGCCTTTCAGTTCCTGTTGTTTGGCAGCATTGTAATTGGCCTGTACCACTCGAAGTGTACGCAGCAATTCGGTTTGTTTGCCTTCCGTTTCCAGATATTTGATAAGCGTATCCAGCGCGCCACCTGTTTCGCCTTGTTGAAGTTGTTGGCGGACAGACTCAAAAATAGCATGTGCGGGCATAAAAGATTGTTCAATTGGTTGTGAAGGCCACTTTGGAGCAGGTAGCGATAACGCTCCACAAAAATGAATTATTTCTGTGAATTAGACGTGTTTTCCATTTTTTTTGAAGGCGCGTTACCCCGCGTCATACAAACCAGTCAACACCTTTTCAGGCGTCATGGGCGCCGAATAGGATATGGAAGATTGTGGATTAAAAGCGAGCACAGCATTTCGCAAAGCAAAAAATGCCCCGATCCCATACATCAGTGGGGGTTCGCCTACTGCTTTTGATTTGAAAATGGCCAGTTCGGCGCCTTCCGTTTCCAGTGCATGAACATGAAGCGCATGTGGCACAGCATAAATATCGGGTATTTTGTAGGTCGACAAGGCATTGGAAAGCAGTCGCCCCTCTGTATTGTACGCCACTTCTTCCATCGTCATCCAGCCGATGCCTTGCACGATACCGCCTTCGCATTGCCCCAGATCGATACCCGGGTTGAGGCTGTTGCCATAGTCGTGTACCACTTCTACCAGGTCAATGGAGTACGTGCCTCGCAAGCAATCGACGGTACAAACCGTAAGGGCCGTGCCATACACGTGATAGGCAAAAGGGTGGCCTTTACCGGTGGTTTTATCAAAATGAATTTGTGGAGTGGCATAATGGCCTTTGGCGCTCAGGTTGATGCGTTGCACAAATGCCTGTTGTACGAGCGCCGTCCAGGACAGATCGGTCACATTCCCGTCCAGCCAAACCTGTTCATCCTGCAACGCGACAACCGCACTTTCAGAAGCATTCAAAGCAGCCCGTGCTACGGTTTCAAGCCGGTTTTTGATCTGCAAACAGGCATCTGACAATGCTTTCCCGTTTAAATCTGCCGTCGCACTGGCTGCCGTTGGCGAGGTATTGGCAACGCGGGTGGTGTTGGTGGTTTCCAGTTTGATACGCGGCAGACCGATGCCGAAAACACGCGCTGCCACCTGCATCATTTTCATGTTTACCCCCTGTCCCATTTCCACTGCGCCGGTGCTAACGCCCACGCTGCCATCAGAATACACATGCACCAGGGCGCGCGCGTGGTTCATCATAGTATTGGTAAAGGAAATACCGAAGCAGATCGGCATCCAGGCGGCCCCTTTTTTCTTCCAGCGGTGGGCAGCATTGAAGGTTTCTATTTCTGAAAAAACGGATTCAGACGGGCGCATTTTTTCCAAAGTTTCCCAACAATGGCGTGCTTCTGCGCCTGTGACAATTTGGCCATAATGAAATTCGTAACCCTCGGCGAGCAGGTTTTTTTGCTGAATAACAGCCGCGGGCACCCCCAGTTTCCGGGCGGCACAGTCTATCGCGGCTTCCATCACAAATTTGCCTTGCGGCCCGCCGAAACCCCGGAATGCCGTGTTGGGCGGCAAATTGGTTTTGCAGGAATGCGCCGTCACCTGCACATGCGGAATGGCATAACTGTTGGCGGCATGAAACAGGGTTCGTTCCAGAATTGCCGGCGATAAATCGGCTGCTGCGCCGCCATTCTGGTAAAACGTGGCTTCATAGGCTACAATATGCAGATTGGCATCCAGGCCGATGCGAAAATCGCTGCTGTACGGGTTGCGTTTGCCCGTCATGCGCATATCCTCCATGCGATGCGGGATACATTTGGCGGGTCTTTTCAGCACGTATGCCACCAGCGCTGCGAAAGCCCCCCAGGATGATGCCTGATCTTCTTTTCCGCCAAATCCGCCGCCGAGCCGTGCCACATCTACTTCCACGCGGTTCATCCCGACGCCCAGCACACGCGCTACAGTACGCTGCACGGCAGTAGGCCCCTGAGTAGAGGAAAATATACGCACGCTGTCGTGCTCCGTCGGCACCGCATAAGCGCCCTGGGTTTCGAGGTAGAGATGCTCCTGTCCGCCGCTTTCAGCCTGACCTTCAAATACATGCGCACACGAAGAAAAAGCGTTCGTTGTATCACCTTTTGAAAACGTGCGGGAAGCGCTCAGCAACTGGCCTTTCCGAAATGCTTCGCGCGGGTCGGTAATGACGGGTAAAGGATCTATTTCTACCACAATTTTTTCCAGTGCAGCCGCAGCCTGCTCTTCCGTTTCGGCTGCTACCAGGGCTATGGGTTGCCCCTGAAAATGCACTTCTCCGGCTGCCAGCAGCGGCTCGTCGGGGATAATGCCGCCAATCTGGTTTTCGCCGGGAATATCCTGATGGGTGAATATTTTCACCACACCTTCCATTTGCGAAGCCTCTGAAATATCGAGCCGACGAATGTGTCCATGTGCCACACGGGCATCGAACACCTTCACGCAAAGTGTGCCTTCCATCACAGGCAGGTCGTCGACATATATGGATTTGCCGCTGACATGCGCGGCGGCTTCTATATTGGCAAGTGGTGATGTGGACATGGTGAATGGTGAATGATGAATGATGAATGATGAATTAGGGGTGTACGAAGGATTTGTTCGGCTACGCCCCTTTTAGAGGGATGGGAACACGGATGAAGCGGATAAAGCGGATTTAAACGGATTTTTTGGTGGCCTTGCGGCCACTTTATTTGATTTTTACGGATTTGCCCGCCTTCGGCGGGACGTATATCGAATCAATCTTTTATAAAGCAAGCAAACATCAACATCGATCCCTTGTATCATTTCATGTGTATGCCAAGCGTATCCAGCCGCCGAAGGCGGGCAAATCCGTAAAAATCAAAAAGAAGTGGCCGCAAGGCCACTAAAAAATCTGTTTAAATCCGCTTTATCCGCTTCATCCGCGTTCCCATCCTACTACGAGGGGCGTAGCCGAACAAATCCTTCGTACACTCCTGACTCGGCTGCTGTCATATTTTCTATGCCTTTTAACAAGGCATCGGCATTGAAGGAAATACTGTTGATGCCTTCGCGGACCAGGAAATGGGCAAAATCCGGCAGGTCGCTGGGCGCCTGACCGCACAACCCGATCGGAATGCCTTTGCGCCTGGCCGTGCGGATAGCCCTGGCGATCAATTCCATGACCGCAGGATTCTGCTCTGTAAACAGGCTGCTGACAAGTGCCGAGTCGCGGTCGAGGCCCAGGGTAAGTTGCGTCAGGTCGTTGGAGCCTATTGAAAAGCCGTCAAAAATGTCGGCGAATTCCTCCGCCATGAGCACATTGCTCGGTATTTCCACCATGACATAAATCAGGAGATTGTTTTTGCCTTGTTCAAGCCCGAACTCGCGCATGGTGGCGATTACCTGTTGTCCTTCTTCGACGGTGCGACAGAAAGGAATCATTAGTTTTACGTTTTTAAAGCCCATTTCCTCGCGCACCTGTTTCATAGCCTTGCATTCCAGCGCAAAACCGTCTTTGTACAGGGGCGAATAATAGCGCGACGCTCCGCGGAAACCGATCATCGGATTTTCTTCTAGGGGTTCAAACTGCTTGCCACCCATCAAATTGGCGTACTCATTGCTTTTAAAATCGCTCATGCGCACAATCACATCGTGCGGGTAAAATGCCGCTGCAATCGTGGCCACGCCCTGTGCCAGTTTGTCCACGAAATAATCTTCTTTCCGTGCATAATCGCGGGTCAGGCGCTCGATGTCGGCACGAATACCGGCGTCTTTAATCTGTTCAAATCGGGTCAGCGCCAGCGGGTGCACTTGGATATAGTGTGTTATCATGAACTCCATACGCAGCAGCCCGACGCCCCGGTTGGGCAAAAACGACTGTTGAAAGGCGAGTGAAGGATCTCCCAGAATGAGCATGGGCGCCGTTTCAGGCATACAAAGCAGGGAAACATCTTTTTCCTGTACGGCCCATTCAGCCTTGCCTTCATACACGAATCCCGTTTTTCCTTCTGCACAACTGACGGTCACCATATCTCCATTTTTTATGGTGTCTGTAGCCTGGCCGCATCCGACGATGGCAGTAGTGCCCAGTTCGCGCGCTACAATGGCGGCATGGCTGGTGCGCCCACCTTTATTGGTGACAATGGCTGCGGCGCGTTTCATAATCGGGTCCCAGTCGGGATTGGTGATGTCGGTTACCAGCACTTCACCCTCTTGAAGTTCGCCGGCCTCCTGCGGGCTACTCAGCAAACGAGCCTTGCCGCAAGCGATTTTTTCTCCCAAAGCAATACCCTCTGCCAGCACTTTGCCTTTGGATTTTATTTTGTACGTCCGCAGGGTGGTATGCTTGCCCTTTCCGGTATACACGGTTTCGGGGCGCGCCTGCACGATGAAAAGCGGGCCGTCAGGGCCATCTTTTGCCCACTCTATATCCATGGAGCGGCCGTAATGCTGCTCGATTTGCAGGCACCATTTGCCGAGTGTAACGACATCCGCGTGCGAGAGTGAAAAAGTATCTCGTTTTTCCTGTGGCGTAGCCAGATTATCGATGGTTGCGGTATCGTTCGACGCCGACGCGTACACCATGGTCCATTCCTTTCCGCCCCGATTTTTTTGAATCACCGGATTGAAATTGGAGTTAATATGTGGTTTGAACAGGATAAACTCATCGGGCGTCGATCGTCCTTGAACAATATTTTCGCCCAGGCCGAATATGCTGTTGATGACGACTACATTTTCAAAACCTGTATCAGGATCGAGTGTAAAGGCGACGCCCGACGCGCTTAAATCGGAGCGAATCATCTTTTGAACCCCTACAGAAATAGCCACGTCGTGGTTGCCAAAACCCTGGTCTTCGCGGTATTTGATCGCGCGATTGGTAAACAAGGAAGCAAAACATCGTTGTACTGCATCGATGAGCGCTTCTTCGCCACGGATATTGAGGAAA
>JAEUUT010000210.1 GCA_016787415.1 Saprospiraceae bacterium
TGCCATGTTGTGTGACGCAATTGCAGTTCCCTTTCATCAAGGAAAAAGAACAGTATAGCACGATGACTACACTATCACAATCCACTTTTTTAACTTTCATCGAATCAAAACCTATCCGAAATTCACATTAGCACTAAGCCATTTTCTATAGTTTTTAAAACAAAATATGTCGTAATTTGCCCGTGCTATTGTCGGATTAACCACTCACGAAGAGGCTGCAACGGCCCGTACTTTTGTATCATCAATCAGATAACAAACTCTCATTGCATAAAATTACAAATCATGGTAAACAAAATATTTATCAACCTGCCTGTTCAGGACCTTCAAAAATCCATTGCGTTCTTCAGCAACCTGGGATTTACTTTCAACCCGCAATTTACCGATGAAACGGCTACCTGCATGATCATGTCCGATACGATCTATGCGATGCTGTTGACGCACCCCAAATTTGGCCAATTCACTAAAAAGCCGATTTCCGATGCGCACAAAACCACGGAAGTTTTGCTGGCTATCGAACTGCCCAGCCGCGAAGCAGTAGATACCATGGTAAAAAAAGCGCTGGAATCAGGCGCTTCTACCTATGCCGACCCGCAGGATTACGGTTGGATGTACCAGCACAGTTTTGCCGACCTCGACGGACATCAGTGGGAAGTCATGTTCCTGGATGCGACGGCTATTCCTGAAAATCCTTGATTCTAAAACATATCCATCATGCGAAAACTTAAACTGCAAGTACAAATCTCGATCGACGGTTTTATTGCCGGCCCCAATGGCGAAATGGACTGGATGACCTGGAACTGGGATGAAGCCCTCAAATCATACGTGGGGGCACTCACCGAACCCATCGACACGATTCTGCTGGGCCGCGTGCTGGCACAGGGCTTTATCGATCACTGGGCCGGACTGGCAACGAATCCAGATACTTCGGACGCTGTTTCCAGAAAATTCCACGAAACGCCCAAGGTGGTTTTTACCCACACCCTTCAAGAGCATTCCTGGGCGCACACAACATTGGCGCACGGCGATCTGGTGGAAGAGGTGACTGCCCTGAAACAACAACCCGGCGGCGATATAATGGTCTATGGAGGAAGTAATTTCGTTACCAACCTGATCAAACACGGTCTGATCGACGAATTTTATCTTTTTGTCAACCCGACCGCTATTGGCCACGGTATGCCCATTTTTCAGGGACTGGAACAAAAACAAGACCTGAAACTGGTGGAGGCAAAAGCGTTTGAATGTGGAATAACGGTTTTGAGTTATGAGAAGTGAGAACAGGATTTATGGGATTTTGTAGGATTAGAAGGATTCCTTACGCGATGTCGACAATTGAGAGAATTTTAAAATTGTCGACATCGCGTAAGGAATCCTTCTAATCCTACAAAATCCCATAAATCCTGTTCTTACCTCTCATAACTCCAAAAAACCAATATTCCGCCGCAGCCCTTCCCACTTTACCCTTTTAACCGCCGATTTCTTAAACACCTTGCCAAAAACCTCGGCGGTGAGTTCTTGCCAGTCGCGGCGCGTCAT
>JAEUUT010000230.1 GCA_016787415.1 Saprospiraceae bacterium
GAATTCGAGGCTACGCAGGCTACGGCCGGTCATATCACTTATTTCACCCAACAGGTGATCGGGTGCATTGGCCAAGCGAATATTGAACAGACCCGCCCCCGGATTGGGCGATACGCTTACACCCCAGGCAGTGGCAGGATCGACTGTGCTGGTGAGGTTGAGGAAATACGTCAGCGAGTCCGAACAGTGTTTGATGTCGCGGGCAAAAACCGTGTAATATCCTTCCTGCAAGCCCGGGAATATGGGTTCGGGCTGCCAGTTTTCGCCATCGAGGCTGTATTCATAACTGAATGTACCACCGCTCACAAGGGCAATGATGGTGTCGCCCTGATTTACCACCTCCAGCGTCAGCGGTTCCGGCGCAGTCACTGTTGCTCCAGCCGAAATGCTGAAACCCAGCGAGTCGGTGATCGTGATGGTATATGCGTCGGGAGGCAGGTTGGTAAACGTAGCCTGAAACGCGCAGGAAGCACTGCTGCCACCGATGAAGGTGCCGGCTTCAGGAGAAATAGTAGCCGTCAGGGGGCCATATCCGCCGTCGATACAAAGCCCGATCACGCCATCCTGATCGCCTGCGCACGATACAGCCGACACGGCCTGGAAGAAGTTGACCAGGGTATTGCCAAGCGCGGTAGCCTGTGCAGTGGCGGTACAGCCGTTGGCATCTGTAACAACAAACGTGTATTCGCCGGCTTCCAGGTCCATAAACTCCAATGCGCCAGTTGGCTCGTCGTTGATGGTGAGCGTGTACGGAGGGGTTCCGCCAGAAGGAGTCAGTGCTATATCATTCACGTTGGTGCTTGCTTCGAGTACCAATTGCGTGGGTTGCGTCAATTCTACTTCATTGGTAAATACCGCCATACTGCTTGCATCGCGTACAATAACGGTATAAAAACCGGCACTCAAGCCGGTAAACACGTTGGATGTTTGAAAATCTGCTCCGTTGATACTAAACTCGAAAGGTGGCGTACTCCCGGCTGCTGTAACCGTAAGCACCCCGTTTGCGCCGCCAAAGCATGACACATTCTGAGAGCCCTCCGTGTATGCCAGCAGCGTATTGACGGCCACAATCACCTGTGTTGTAGCCACACAGCCATTCGCGTCCTGTACCGTTATGGTATGAATTCCATTGGAAACAGATAGAAAAACCGGAGAATCCTGATAATCCTGTCCGTCGAGCCGGTAGGTGTAGGGCGCTGTACCGCCTGCGCCGGATGCTGTAACCTGATCGGCCTCTACGATGGCATCAGCCTCCAGCAGCACCGGGTTAACAATCACAAATGGCCCTACTGTGGTGCTGAACCCAAGTTGACTACTTACTACAACCGTATATGTTCCGGCTGACAGGTTGTCAAACACATTGGAAGATTGTGGTGCGCCACCGTTCAGGCTGTACTGATAATTGCCATCCAGGCCGGTTGCAGTAACTGTAATGGCGCCATCATTGCCATTGTTGCAAGATACCACGTGTGTTATAGCAGCCGTAGCCGCCAGGTCATTTTGCAAAATAACAATGCTGAAAATCTGCTCGTGTAACCACGAAAAATTCTGTGCATCGTACACATCAAAATGAAAATTGTCTGTCAGGCTTTGGTCGCCATTGTGTGTATACGACAACGCGCCCGCGTCGATATCCGCCTGGGTGAAAACGGCCCCTGCATTCATCAAATTGCCATTCAGCAGCAAGGCGCCATGCTGTGGCAATTGCAACAAAGTGTAGGTCAGTTGCGTCGCCTGCCCACTGGCAAACGCCTGCAAATAATCAGTAGTAATATCTTCCGTGCCGCCCTGTGGCACTGTCAGCGTATTGTTGTGTACCATAGCGCCGGCCGGAATATCCGACTGAAAACAAAACGTCAGGCTCCATTGATCGATAGAACCGCCGTCTTCTCCAACATTATCGGTAACAAAAAGTCGCCATTCCCCACCAACATCCTGCCCGTTGAGCACCGAAAGTGGCATGATGGGCTGGAAAGTGCCCGACAGTGCAGGGTTTGTATTACACTGGTTTTCCAGGGCAGCAGCATTGTTGGCAGCCGCATCGCTAAAGGTCACATTGATGTTGTCATTTCCACATCCATATTGTGAG
>JAEUUT010000011.1 GCA_016787415.1 Saprospiraceae bacterium
TGGCTTAGTGCTAATGTGAATTTCGGATAGGTTTTGATTCGATGAAAGTTAAAAAAGTGGATTGTGATAGTGTAGTCATCGTGCTATACTGTTCTTTTTCCTTGATGAAAGGGAACTGCAATTGCGTCACACAACATGGCACTTTACGCCATTTTTTGTTTCACCCCTCCACCCTATATTTGTTCTCACTATCTCACCTCTCACTCTCTCACTTCTCACTCTCTCACTCTCTCACTCTCTCACTCTCTCACTCTCTCACTTCTAACCATGCGCGCCCACGTCTACCAAACCTTTCGCAACGCCCGCATCATCCCTTTGTTTTACCACCCCGATCCGGAAACGGCCTGGCAAGTGGCGGCCGCCTGTTATCGCGGCGGGGCGCAGGTGCTGGAATTTACCCATCGGGGTGCATTTGCGCACGAGGTATTTGCTGAATTAAAAAAACGTGCCAACCGCGACCTGCCCGGCCTGCTGATTGGTGCAGGCTCTATTCAGGATGCAGGAACAGCGTCGTTGTACATCAACATGGGCGCCGATTTTATCATTACGCCGCTGCTGCGGGAAGACGTTATCCTGACTTGCAACCGCCGCAAAGTGGCTGTGCTGCCAGGCGTATCTACCTCGTCGGAAATCGGAAGAGCAGAGGAATTGGGCGCCGAAATCGTGAAAATAGCGCCTGGAGAAGTGCTGGGCCCGGCCTTTTTAAAGGCTCACCTCGGCCCATGCCCCTGGACGGAAACGATGATTTCAGGCGGCGTGTCGCCCGATGCCGAAAACCTGAAGGCATGGTTTGACGCAGGCGCTACGTGTGTGGGAATGGGATCGAAACTGATTTCCAAAGAAATTTTGGAAAGGAAAGATTGGGTGGGACTGGAAAACGCGGTTATGAGAGTTATGAGTGATGAATGATGAATGATGAATAATTGGTGCTGTACCCTTGGCCACTCTATTGAGAATGCCATGCGTACAGCACCAACACTCATAACTCATAACTCATAACTCATAACTACCTAATAACCACCTTACTCACCCCCGCTCCTGCCGCATTTTCCAGTCGCACCATATACACCCCGGCAGGTACTTGCTGCACGTCGAGGGTGAGCAACTGACCTTCTGCCAGGCCATTGATGGTACGGGTGAGCACAACGCGGCCGTCGGCAGCCACGAGGGTGGCGCGCACATCGCCGCTGAGTGTCTGGCTGGTGCTCAGGTGCAGCAGGTCGTCGGCCGGGTTGGGTTGGGCGATGAGGCCGAGGGCATTGGCCGCAACCACATCTTGCGTGCCCACGATAGCAGGCTGCACGACCACGCCGCGTTCTTTGGCAACTGCGCAGGCCGAGTTGCTGCCGTCGGCGGTTACGCAGGCCTGGCTGTTGTAGTTCAGCATATCGAGCACTTCCACTTCATCCACCAGCCAGGCGTCGCCTGGGTTGGCGGTGTTGTCGTCGGTAGCAAAGCGGAAACGGATGGTTACTTCTTCTCCTGCATAATCGCTGATATCGAAGTACGATTGAAGCCAGCCATTGGAGTTGCCGGAAAATGCACTGAGGTACGGGATGCCGAAGGTTGAATATTGAACCTGGCCCGAGTACGAATTTCGGAAAACTTTTTCCGGCGTGAAACGACGCCAGTTCACATCGTCTATTTTCTTGATTTCCAGAATACCGGCATCGGCCGATTTTTCGGTAACATAGCGGTGCCAGAATCGTAGCACGGGCTGGTTGCCGCTGACAACAAAACTCTGGAACGGCGTTTCCAGGGTAAAGTCGCTCACATCTGCCTGGCTGGTGGCTTTCCAGGCGCTCGGCCCTACCACACTTTCCACCGATTGAAGGCTGAAATACTGATTGCCATCAAGGGCTAAGGAAATCCAGTTTTCATCTGTGTCCATCGGATCGCGGAATTGGCGCTGGGAGCCCACCCCTTCGGCGCTTTTGGCCGTGTAAGTGATTTCGCGCGACTGCCCCGCAGGCACCGAGCCGAGGTTCCAGGTGATGATGCCATTGCTGAACGTACCGCCATTGGAAGCCGACAGGAAGATGAGCCCGTCGGGGAGTTCGTCGGTCACAACTGTATTTACAGTGGCTTCTTCGCGGTGGTTAATGACCGTAATTTTAAATGACACTTCCTCGCCCGGCTCAATCAATGGCGTGGTCGTTTCTTTTTTAATTTTCAGTTCCTTGATGCAATACGGAATCGGGTCGAAATTCTCCACGCCGTCGGTGTCTTCCATGGCAGAACCCTGACTGGCGGCAACACCCAGTCCGCGGCGGGCAAATACGTCCATAATCAGGCAGGTATCGGCGCCTTCATAATTCAGCATATCGGCCAGTACAATGGCATCGCGGCCGTCCACAAACCCGGGGTCGCAGGGTTGAATTTTCATGCCATCGATCACCAGTTGCAGGGTACGGAAATTGCCGCTGTTGGCATTGTTGATATCGGCGTCATAACCATACTTTTCCACCATAGCCCAGTAGAGATCCCAGAGCATGGAAGTCCAGATTTCCCCTTTCTGGTGCGGGAATTGCTGGGTTGGGTCGCCCGTAACGGCGGGTGTAAGTGATACCCAGGAATACGTTTCCGGGTTGATCGACATATCGGTGGAATAGGCGTAGCGGCGAATCCCGCGGCCGTCGTTGCCCTGCCGCTGCACATAAGTGCCTATGCCGCGCTTCTGGCCGGCTACGTCGCCGGGGCGAATAGTAGTAGCGAGGGTAAAGAAATCGCTCCAGCCTTCCCCCATTTGCTCTTCATTGGTGAGGCAATCTGCCGTCGACGGGCCGCCTGTGAGTCGGTTGCTGATACCGTGTGTGTATTCGTGGGCGATGATGCCATTGTCGAAATCGCCGTCCAGGCGTTCCGGACCGCTAACAGGAGGCACTACAATCGACGCATTCAGGGAGACACCGGTAAAAGGTTTGAGCAGGTCGCAATCCGATTTTTTCAGCATGATGACCGGGAAATTGTTCAGTCCCGAGCCGCCCATTGGAATCACATCTTCTTCAAAATTGCACACGATACAGCCGACAGCGCCAGCCTGCTGCGCTTTTTGCGCTTTTTGTACAAAAGTGCAATCACCGCGATCTACCATCACTATTTTACCCGCCAGGCTGACATTGTAGTCGCCACAGCCCTGGGCAGCGGTTTCGGCGCCACTGCCGTCGTCGGCCAGCACCACATCGCCAGTTACAGGAACGCTGCCAATGGTAGCGCCCCAGCCGGAGGAGGTGCCTACGGAATACGTGCCGGTAATGGCTGCCGGTGCGTTGATCGTAAGCAGTTTCCCGCCCTGCCGATTCCATTTGTACATTTGCATTCTGCCTGAAAAACCGTCGGGAAAAGGCAAAAAATTGGCATTATCCACCCCCGAACCATCCAGCGCTTCGGCCATTACCGGGTCGCCTTCCAGACCGCCGCGACCAAAGTTATTGACCTGGTAATTGCCGGCATCTTCATCAAAACCGAAACGGTAAGAGATGTCGTGCATCTTGTTGGTCATGTAAAACAGGTTGGTAATGGCTGCGCTACGGTTGCTTTCCGGTTCGAGGTTAGGATCGAAAGGAAAATTAAAAACGCTGCCGCTGCCCTGTGCCGATTCGGTGGGCGAGCCGTTGTTGTCGTTGGCGCTGTCTTCATAAGCCCAGGCATTGTTGCCACGTGTGTAGGTGTACTCCGGGCCAGGAACGCCGTCTACGTCCAGCCAGCCATAAGGCGAGGCGATCGCGTCGGCAGGGTTCAGCAGCAATTCACGGCTACCGTGCGAAGGGCTCTCCGCTGGCAAAGGGAAAACGTTGTAGGTTTCGTCGTTTTCGTTGAGCATTTTTGCTTCCGTCGCGGAGGAAGTAGCCTCCTCTTCGCAGGCGGCCGCCTCATCGCTGCCGCTATGAGCATGTCCTGCCTGGCAGTACACCGTACGGTTGACTTTGCTTAGTATCAGGCCCGTTTGGGCATCCACGCGCATGCTCCATACATCGGAAGTATTGGCCTGTGCGACGACCAGCATCCAGGCCAGTCGAACGGAGCCGTCGCGTTGCGGCTCGTAGCAGGCATTTACCGGGATATCCATACCGGAAATAGCGCCGCCTTCAAACAGCCAGTTGCGCTCGTTGGTCTTTTGTTTCAGGTTGGGGGTTGTAAATCCGCCGAAGCCCAGGTTGGTCATGGCCAGTTCCAGTGCCTTGTACGCCGACAGGGAGGGCGCCGTGAGGTTGATTTTTTGCGTAAGGTTAGCCACCAGGCGGTGCGATACGTATTTCACATCGCCATTGGGTAGTACATGCAGGCCGATCAGGGCATTGTACACCGGGATGCCGGCATACTGCTGTTGAATCCAGACGTGCGTCACGCCGTTGTGCTTACTGCGGTATTCATCCGTTACTTTCAGGTCAGCCACATCCTGAACCGAAAGGCCCATATCGGCAGCATGTTCTTTCAAATAACGAAGCGCTGTTTCGCGCGGATTCGTGGTATTGGCTTGTGCAAGGAGTTGTACCGCCCAAAAGGCGATCAGAAACAGCGTCAGGCAACGCCGGATGACGTACATCAGGTTCATAATATTCAGAACAGTAACAAGTTTGATTTGAAACGGAGAAAAAGCACAGTTTAGCGAGGGCTGCCAAAGGTAGGGAAAAGTGATCAGTCGGCAGCCGACAGTCGACAGTCTTTCGGGGCAAATGCTCGGAATTGACAGTCAGGAGTCTTCAGTCAGGAGTCTTCAGTCGACAGTCCGTAGCGTGTACCTCATCAACATAGGCTTCTTGCAAAAGGTAGCCAAAAGTATGAAGGTACACGCTACAGACTGAAGACTGTTGACTGAAGACTGAAGACTTTATCTTACCTTTGCGCATCCTTTCATTTTAAGTCCGTCTCGGCTTCTATATATGCCCGAAGTAAAACTCTTCTCCTGCTCCGCTTCCCAAGCGCTGGCAACAGACATTGCCTATCATTTCGACGCTCCCCTCGGTGATACCACACTGGCTCGTTTCAGCGATGGCGAAATGCAAACCATTCTGAATGAAAGTGTACGGGGCGCCTACACTTTTTTTATTCAAAGCACTTGCCAGCCCCATGACAACCTGATGGAATTGCTGTTGTGGATCGACACTGCCAAACGCGCTTCTGCCGGTTACATCACAGCGGTCATTCCTTATTTCGGTTATGCCCGACAAGACCGGAAAGACAAGCCACGGGTGCCGATCAGTGCCAAACTGGTGGCCAACCTGCTCACTGCTGCGGGCGCCGACCGCATTATGACCATGGATCTGCATGCCGACCAGGTGCAGGGCTTTTTCGACATTCCGGTCGACCACCTGCGCTCAGAAGCCATTTACTCGCAGTACCTGGAAAGCCAGGATTTGTCGAACGTCATCTTTGCCAGCCCGGATGTGGGCGGGGTAAAACGCGCGCGGCAGTATTCTATTCATTTCAAACGGGAATTGGTCATTTGCGATAAATACCGCACCAAAGCCAACGAGGTGTCGGCCATGACCGTTATCGGCGATGTAAAAGGCGCCGATGTGATTCTGGTAGATGATATGGTGGATACGGCCGGCACACTCTGCAAAGCCGCCGATGCGCTGATGGATAAAGGCGCCAAATCGGTGCGCGCTATTTGTACGCACCCGGTGCTGTCGGGCAAAGCCTATGACAACATCGAAAAATCACAACTTTCTCAAATGATCGTATGCGATACGATCCCGCTGACACGCGAATGCTCCAAAATTCAGGTG
>JAEUUT010000071.1 GCA_016787415.1 Saprospiraceae bacterium
AAACACCATTCGCGCTCATTTCTTAGAAAAGCATTTCTCCAATGTTTTAATATTATGAATATTTGTATTGTGTTCGGCGGGATATTTGAGTATCCAATATCTGATGCCGCCGGTTCCGCTAGAGCCTCTAAAAATGGAGCAAAAATCATCAGGTAAAAATGGCAAACATGCCAATCCAGATGTACAGAAATCGGCAGAAACCCAATATGAAAAAGCCAAAACCGCGCATGACGAACTTTTAAGCAAGGCAAACAAATCAAAGGAAGATGTAAAAGAATTGGAGAAACTAAAAAAGGTGCTCAAACACTGGCGCAAAAAGAAGGATTGGAAAGGCGAAAACCATTCACAAAAATCCAAAGGCAATTAAATCATGTCCGCGTTCACATTTATTACTAATTACAAGGGTGGAACATACATCCGACAGGTAAATGCCAACGACATTTCCAGTGCCTGCCATACATGGGCAGCGCAACTTGTTGATAGTCAAGATATTCAAAAATTGAATACGAATGTGTTTTTGAAAGCCTTTAAGGAAGATGTCGAAGAATTGCCGCCACATCCTCTGGAGGACGTACCCAATGTGTGGGCATTTACAGTAGGCCTTGGAAGGACATTTATGTTGGTTAATATCGTAAAAACTGCTGAAAAGCAGGCGCACATGTCCAGATAAACATATTCAAAAACCCAACGCCACAAACACCGGATAATGGTCTGAAAAATCGCAGTCGCGCCCTACCCGACACGAGTAGGTGGTAAATTTATTTTCTGCCAGCACATAATCGATGCGCAGCATGGGCAGCACACCCGCAAAAGTTGTGCCCAGCCCCAGTCCTTTTTCGCGAAAAGTATCGCCGAGTCCTTCCGACAGTAAAGCGTATACGAAGGAATTGGGGGTGTCGTTGAAATCGCCACACAGCACGATGGGGTGCTTGCAGGCCATCATGTGTTCGCGGAGGCGCTGGGCCTGTTCGGCACGCACTTCGGTGGCATTGCCCACGCGGTCGAGTACAAAACCGATGTCGTGCCAGGTTTCCTCTTCGTCCAATTCGCCTTTGCCGATCACTTTTTCCGTCGTTTGCGTGACGCGGTTCGATTGCAGGTGTACGTTGTAGAAACGAATGAGTTTGCCGCCGATGCGTACATCGGCCCAAAGGGTGGAATTGGCTGTTTTGCCGAAAGGAATATCGCCGCCTGCTTCTATCGGGTAGCGGCTGAGGATCACAGTGCCTTTTTTCAGGTTGAAAGTATGCTCGTAGCCCATTTTTTCGGCCAACACGCGGTAAAATTTGCCGGTCGTTTCCTGCGTACACAGCACATCAGGATTGCCGTTTTCCTCCAGATAACGAGCATAGGCCGCCGCCCGCTTTTCGTTGATTTCATCCGTAATTTTCTTTTCCTTGAAAATCTCGCCAATGTTGTGCGTAGCAATGGTAATGGCACTTTCCGGAATAGTATCGCGGCCCAGATCAAACCCGATAAACCCGGATACAAACTGCCAGCCCAACAATACCACACCAAAATGATACAGCGCAAAACGATTGCGGCGCCAACTCCACCAGATTCCCAGTGCCAGGTTGAACAGCAGCAACCACGGGAATGCCGTTCCGAAAAATGCCAGCCACTTGAAAGTAGCAGGGTTCACCAGCGGGCATGCGTAGGAGAGCAGGGTGCCTGTCATCACCACTGCACTGATTATTCGGAGCGCCTGCCGGAAGAGTGATTGCATTATTCGAGGAAGATACGGTTGATGAAGAAGTTTAGAGTTATGAGGGATGAGTTATGAGTGTTACGTACTTTGCTTTTGGCATCTTCAATAGAGTGGCAAAAGCAAAGTACGTAACACTCATAACTCATCCCTCATAACTCATAACTCTATTTTTTGCTTGCTTCGTACAAAAAGTCCTTTTCCTCCGTGGTCAGGTTTTCATAACCCTGCTGCTTGATTTTATCGAGGATGGCATCCAGTTTTTCCTGAAAACTAAGGTCATTGGTATCGGAAGCGCGATTGCCTTTGGCATTGCCGAAAGTGGTTTTCATGGCAGGTTGCGGGCGGCGGGGCGGTGGCGAAGGTTTTCGTTTGGAGGCAGAAAACCAGCCCATAATACGATCAAACAGGTTGTTGAACGGAACGGCAAGGTCTTTCCCGTCGCGCAGTTGGTACACAAAAAATACACCCATGGCAAAGCCCCCGAGGTGTGCGATGTGGCCACCGCTGTTGCTGTTGTGCGCAATACCGACCATATCGAGCAGCACCATTACCAGCACGATGTATTTCAATTTGATCTGCCCGAGCAGAATCAGCATCACGCGGTAGTCGGGCGCCAGAATGAGTACCGCGCCTGCCAGCGCCATCACCGCCCCGGAAGCGCCGAGCGCATAGGGGATGGGGTAGTGCATCCAGAAGTCGGACAGCAAAAACAGCACATTGCCCACCAGACCGCCCATCAGGTAAATGGGAAATACCCGCCGGTTGCCAATAAGGTCGCCAGCAATGGTGCCAAACAGGTACAGGAAAATGAGGTTGTTCACCACATGCCAGAAATCCTCATGCAGGAACATGGAGGTGAAGAAACCCCAAGGGTGGAACAATGCCGTTTGCCACTGCGCGGGCATGCAGAAAAAATACAAACCGTCGTCGAAATAGTCAGGAATCCCATAGCCTCCATTGGCAATCCACAGCGTGAGTTTTACCAGATTGACTGCTACGAACACGCCGAAATTGACAATGGCCAACCGGGTTACCATGTTGCCCATTCGAAACGAATATTTGATGTCTTCCCAAATAGAGCCGAATACCGCCATGTTTGAGTTATCAGTTGTCTGTTATCAGTTGTCTGTCTCGTTTCTCGTCTGTTTTGATCCGCCAATACCGCAGCGTCTTTCATAAGACGTAATTTTATGTCCTTACGTTGCGGCAATGCCCATTTTCCTTGCCCTTTGCCCTTTGCCCCTTGCCTCTTAAATTTTACCTTTTGCCCTTTGCCCCTGCCCTCACCTCAACCTTCCTCTATACCAGATCATGATGGTAATAAAGCCAAATACGGCGCCACCGAGGTGTGCAAAGTGGGCAACGCCGGTGGAATATCCTCGCACGCCGTAGTACAATTCCAGTCCCGCCATGATTAAAACGAAATACTTGGCTTTCAAAGATATAGGTGGAAACAACAAACTGATCACCCGGTTGGGGAAAAGGTAGGCAAATGCTACATAAATCCCGAATATTGCCCCGGAAGCGCCCAGCATGGGCACATTCCATGTACGCGGATCAATTCCGGCACGTTCCAGTTCCCACCACTGTACACCCAGGTGCATCATATATGCGCCAACGCCGCAAATCAGGTAGTACAGTAAAAAACGTCGGTGCCCCCACTCATACTCTACCATAGGGCCGAAAATATACAACGACAACATATTGAATGCCAGGTGCATAATATCGCCGTGCATAAACATGTGGGTAGCCATTTGGAACGGCGCGAAAAACTGCGAACCCGGCATAAATGCTGCCAGATACAAGCGCCCGAGCCCGCTTTCATCTCCTTCCATGATACGGGGAAAGGATTCCTGCCCCAGGATGACGTAACTTCCGATAAATACCAGAACGTTGAGAATAATCAAATGCCGGACGACGCCGGTGAATGACTGATAGAACATAAATCGTCGGCACCCGCTTACGGGTTAAATCTTTTTTGTAGTTCGTCCAATTCGAAAGTAATAAAACATTTGCGCCCTGTTGGCCCTGCGTATGGCACCGAACAGGCAAACAACTGATCGATCAGGTCTTCCATAGCAGTTACCGACAATACCTGCCCGCGGCGAACGGCGGCACTGCGGGCCATCGACCGGGCCAGGTTTTCTCGGGTACCCAGATCAAGGTCGAGGTTGGCCTTGTATTGTGCCAGCACTTGCTCGATCAGCAGTTGTTCCGATTGCCCGCCGCTGAGGTTGGCCGGCGTACCATGCACGGCAAACGTATTGCCGCCAAATTCTGTGATTTCAAAACCCAGGCGATTCACTTCATCCAGCATGTCGCGCAGCAGGGCTGCATCGGCAGGGGCCAGTTCGAGGGTAGAAGGAAACAGTGCTTTCTGGGTAGCCACAGGTTCGGTGCCCAGCGCCTCCAGAAAACGTTCGTATAGAATACGTTCGCTGGCCGTTTGCTGGTCGATGAGTAAAAAACCGGATTTGATATGGCTCACAATGTATTGACCATGCACCTGATACGGCATTTTTATTCCTTTGGAAAAGGAGCCGCTATCATCGTCCATCGAGGCCACTTCAATACCGGGTTGTACCTCGTACACCGGTTTTTGCCCAAGAATGGCTTCCAGCGTAAGGGCATCTGAATCTTCTTCCGGTGCGGTTTCGGCGCTGCCTTTTTCTACGAGTTGGAGCCCTTCGTACAGGCGTTGCCAGTTGCGCAGGTTGTCTTGCTGGCGCGCTGCGTCGGTGGGGGTCGGTTGAGGTCGGTTGTAGGTATCTACTGAGGCCGGGCGCTCTTTATTGGCAGAAAAATCAGATAATTTGACCGGCCGCGACTGGAAAGCCGGCTCCTGTTCGAAGTCGAGCGTCGGAGTGATGTTGTGGCTGCCCAGGGCATGGCGTACCGTCACTTTGAGGTAATTGTACACCAGTTTTTCATCGTCAAATTTGATTTCCTGTTTGGTAGGATGCACGTTGATGTCGATTCGGGAGGGATTTATTTCCAGAAACAGGACAAACAACGGGTAGGTATCGGAAGGCAGCAATTCCTCGTAAGCGCTGATGACGGCGTGTTGCAGGTAATTGCTTTTGATAAAGCGTTTGTTGACAAAAAAGAACTGCTCGCCGCGCGATTTTTTGTAGTAATCAGGTTTGGCAACGAAGCCGCTAATTTTCAGAATATCGGTTTCTTCCTGAACGGGCACCAGTTTTTTATTGGTGGCGTCGCCCAAAATTTTGACGATCCGTTGGCGCAGGTTACCGGCTGCCAGGTGGAAAATTTCCTGGTCGTTGTGGTGCAAGGAAAAATACAGTTCGGGATAGGCCAGCGCCACTCGTTGAAACTCATCGAGTATGTGCCGCATTTCCACCGGATCGGCTTTCAGAAAATTGCGGCGTGCCGGAACATTGTAAAACAGGTTTTTTACCGCAATGCTGGTACCTGGCTGGGTTTGGCAGGCTTCCTGCAATTTTACGGTAGAATCTTCCACCAGGATGCGCACGCCGAGTTCGTCGGTGGCGCGGCGTGTGCGCATCTCCACCTGCGCTACGGCAGCGATAGACGCCAGCGCCTCGCCCCGGAAACCCATGGTGTGTATGGAAAACAGGTCTTTCGATTCGCGGATTTTAGACGTGGCATGGCGCTCAAAACTCATACGCGCATCCGTTTCCGACATGCCGCAGCCATTGTCGATCACCTGTATAAGGGTTTTGCCCGCATCCCGAACGATCAGTTTGATTTGTGTAGCCCCGGCATCGACCGCATTTTCAAGCAATTCCTTTACCACAGAAGCGGGGCGCTGCACCACCTCTCCCGCCGCAATCTGATTGGCTACACTGTCGGGTAATAATTGAATAACATCTGCCATGAGACAACAGCAACCACTCCAGAGTGTGTTTTGTTCGCATGGGTATTAAATTTTGGAGTGTTGCAGGAGTACAAAGGTATTGATTTTTAAGTTATGAGTTATGAGTTATGAGTTATGAGTGCTGTACACTTGGCCACTCTATTGACAAAGCCATGTGAACAGCACTCATAACTCATAACCCATAACTTATAACTCCCACCCCTATCTTTGCTGCATGAACAAAACGATCCTCCTTCTCCTCGGCTTATTGTGCAGCACCTTGCAGGCACAAACCCTGAAACCATATCTGCAATCGGCCACCGATCACTCCGTGTGGGTCAGTTGGCGCACCACCACGGGCACAGAAAGTACCGTGCAATGGGGAACAGCAGTGGATGCACTGACCGAAACGGTTACGGGCAACTACCACACCTTCGCGGCTAATTACCTCTGGCACAGTGTAAAAATCAGCGGACTACAGCCCAATACTGCCTATTACTACCGGGTGAGAACAGGATCGGACAGTTCTGTGGTGTTTCGGTTCCGCACCTACCAGAATCCTGCCGGCGCGAATGGCCATATTCGTGTGCTGATTGTAGGCGATACACAGCATCCTATCACGGCTCAGCGCACTTTCCAGGCCGCCAAAGAAAAACTGGTGGAGAAATACGGCCCCAATCTGGAAAACGAAGTACAACTCATTCTAAAACAAGGAGATAATGTGGATGCTGGCGTATTATCCCAGTACATTTCCATGCACTTCGATCCGCTCAGCAACCTGTCGGGCAATATCCCTACGATGACCGTACTGGGCAACCACGAATACTACCAGAACAGCGACTTGTCGTACTATTTTCCGCACTTCGAATTCGACGATCCCGACCTGCAATACAATGGCATAGCCGGCCAGAATGGCGAACATTACTACGCTTTCCGCGTAGGCCCTGTGCTGTTCTGTATGCTCAACTCCAATGAATGGTGGAGCAGCCAGACGCAATGGCTGAGCAATGTAGTGACAGCCGCCAACGCCGACCCCACAGTAAAATGGCTTTTTGGCACCGCCCACCACCCGCTGCGTTGTGAAAACTGGATTTCCGACGGCTCGGCATACATCCGCGACCAGATCATTCCGGCCCTGCGCGCCTCCGAAAAAACCGCCATGTACACTTCCGGCCACTCGCACATGTATGCGCGGGGCGCCAACCGCGACTCGTCGATGTGGGAAGTGATCAGCGGAGGCGGCGGATTGATCCAGAACTGGAACCAGAACCCGGAACAGGATTACCCCGATGTGCAGCGGTCGTTCGACGTGTGGACGTACCAGATCATGGACATCGACCTGGATGCACAAACCATGGACATCGAGTGTTATTCCATCGGCAACAACGACTATGTGCTCAACAACGAACTGATCGACCATTTTCACCGCTATTTTGGTAAAAAAGGCCCGGCGCAGCCCTCGCTCATGGCGCCTGCCGACACCCTGCTGCAATTGCCCTACACCTTCGAGGGTTCCGAATATTTTTCACAGGACGGGGAGCCTTACAATACCACAGAATTTGAACTGGCAGGACCTTCCGGCGATTTCGACACGGAACTGATCCTGAATGTGAAACGCGATTTCGAGGATTATTTTCAAATCGAAGACAAAACCTACTTTTCTCCGATCGACCAGATGGCCGGGGTGAATATTTTTCAACTAACGGTGGATTCCACGCAGGTGTTTGCCGGAAAAAACTGGCTGCGCGTGCGCTACCGCGACCAAAACTTGGAATGGAGTCCCTGGAGCGAGCCACTGGCGTTTACTGCGCAAAACGGCAAAACGCCGCTGCCGCTCGACCCCATCGCCTGGTGGCATTTCAACGACGACGCCAACGATGCCACCAACCACGGTTTTGACGGCATTGTTCCTCCTACCGGCGTCACTTTCGCAGACGACGAACCCGTGCGTGGCAAGGTCGC
>JAEUUT010000088.1 GCA_016787415.1 Saprospiraceae bacterium
ATCCAATCCGTGCAAATCCGAAAAAAATCTGCGTAATCCGTGTTGCAAACTGTATCCAATCATCGCAAATTCCAAGGACAACCACCGATCCAATCCGTGCAAATCCGAAAAAAATCTGCGTAATCCGTGTTGCAAATGAACCTAAAAGTAATGATCACAGGCGGCGGTACCGGCGGACACGTTTTTCCCGCCATCGCGATCGCCGACGCTATAAAAAAGGCGCTGCCCGAAACAGAGTTCCTGTTCGTCGGCGCACTGGGTAAAATGGAGATGGAGCGGGTACCCAAAGCAGGCTACCCCATTGAAGGGCTCAATGTGGCTGGTTTTCAACGGAATATGAGTTTGCGCAACCTCTCCTTTCCGTTCAAACTGCTGAGCAGCATGGTAAAAGCCCGCCGGATTGTGGAAAAATTTGGTCCCGATGTAGTCATCGGCACAGGCGGATACGCCAGCGGACCAGTGATGCGGAGCGCCCAGCGAATGGACATTCCCACGCTGATTCAGGAGCAAAACTCCTATGCAGGCGTGACCAATAAACTCCTTGGCAAAAGAGCCGGGAAAATATGCGTGGCATACGACCATATGGAAGCCTTCTTCCCCGCAGAGCGGATTGTTTTTACCGGAAATCCGGTGCGCTCCGACATCCTCGACCTGGATGGAAAACGCGAGGAAGGACTGGCCTACTACGGACTGGATGCCAGCAAAAAAACGGTGGTAGTGATCGGTGGTAGCCTCGGCGCCCGCACACTCAACAATGCGATGCTGGAAAACACCGCTTTTTTTGAAAAATACGACGGTATTCAGGTGCTGTGGCAATGCGGCAAGTTTTACGAACTGCAATATGCAGAATGTGAAACAGCCCGACTGCCCAACATCCACCTTCGGGCATTCATCGACCGCATGGACCTGTTGTATGCCGCCGCCGATGTGGTGATTTCACGCGCAGGAGCATTGAGTATCAGCGAATTGTGCCTGGTTGGAAAACCCGCGATCCTGGTGCCTTCGCCCAATGTAGCCGAAGACCACCAAACCAAAAATGCCCTGGCGCTGGTGGAAAAAGGCGCTGCCCGGCTGGTACGCGATGCCGAAGCATCGGAGAAAATGCTGCAAGAAGCCCTTTTGGTGCTCGAAAACGAAGCGCTGTCGTTCAGCCTGAGTGAAAGCATCCGCCAAATGGGCCGACCCAATGCCGCCGACGCAATTGCAGGAGAAGCCATCGCACTGGCACGGGGACAAAAAGCGACCAGACGACCATCCCGCAGGAAACCAAGCAAAGAAGAGGAGGAATAACAGTAAACCATTCAAAATCAATAAAATGAAACAGTTTTTTCTCATAGCAATCCTTGCCCTTGGGCTGGCAGCCTGCCAAAAAGCCAATGACAAAAACCCGCTGCTCATCGGCCAGTGGCAGGGAACGGAATGGCTCATTTTTGACAAACCCAGTGGCATGAACGCATCTCAGGTCGGCTTCGAATTCAAAGAAGACGGCACGTATTCCGCGCAGTTCGGCGACCAGAAACAGGCGGGTACCTGGCGCACCGAAAAAGACAAATTGTACACGCAGGAAACCGGAAAACAGGAAATTATGGTGAAAATGCTGACAATCAACGATAAAGCACTCGATTTTGAAATGAACCGCGGCGGACAAAAAGAAACCCTGAAACTTGTAAAGAAGTAGCAAAATGGAAAACCACGATCAAGACATACGATGGATACAACGCTTTCAAAATTACCGGAAAGCACTTGCTCAATTGCAAAACGCTGTTCAGCAGAGTGAAGAGCGGGTATTGTCTGATCTGGAAACACAAGGACTGATTCAGGCTTTTGAATTTACCCATGAACTAGCCTGGAACGTAATGAAGGATTTTGCAGAATACCAGGGAAATACCACGGTGCGCGGTTCAAGAGATGCCACACGAGAGGGATTTAAAGTGGAACTGATTACGGATGGAGAAGCCTGGATGGATATGATCAAAAGCAGAAACCTGGCATCGCATACCTACAACCAGGCAACTGCACAAGAACTGGCGGTAGACATCACCACGCGGTATTTTCCGCTTTTCAAACAGTTCGAGGTGAAAATGGAGGAAATACGATCAGGTGAACAGCACTCACTTTTTTAACCAAGCAAAGTCTGTATGAAATTTGGATTGAAAGAGTCTGTCATTCAAAGTATCCACTCCGTATTGGATAGTTACCCGGAAATTGAACAGGTGATTATTTACGGATCGCGTGCGAAGGGAAACTACAGAAATGGTTCCGATATCGATCTGACAATCATAGGCGAAGACATCGACTTTTCAACTGTTTTGAAACTGGAACGAGCGATTGACGATTTGATGTTGCCATACTCGATTGACTTGTCTCTGATGAAACATATCCAAAACCCGGACATCATCCAGCACATAGAGAGAGTGGGGAAGGTGTTTTATGAAAGAACCCACAAAAACCACTAAAAAGAAAACAACATGGAATTCAACGCAATCAAAAAAATCTACTTCATAGGCATCGGCGGCATCGGTATGTCGGCCCTGGCCCGCTACTTCCGCCTGCATGGTGCGGAGGTACATGGCTATGATCGTACCGAAACCAACCTGACCCGGTCGCTGGCGGCCGAGGGTATGCACCTGCACTATGAAGACGATGTGGCGTTCATTCCGGAAAACGTTGATCTGGTGGTGTTTACACCGGCTGTGCCCAAAGACCACGCTGAACTGAACTGGTTCCTCGAACGCGGCTACCCGGTAAAAAAACGCGCCGAAGTGTTAGGCATTATCAGCCGCGCCAAACGCTGCATCGCTATTGCCGGTACCCATGGCAAAACGACCACCAGCACCATGACCAGCCACCTCATGCGGGCCTGCGGCATCGATGCCACGGCTTTTGTCGGCGGTATTTCGCTCAACCTCGGCAGCAATTTCGTGGAAGGTTCCAGCGACTGGGTGGTAGTAGAAGCCGATGAGTACGACCGCAGTTTCCTGCACCTGCACCCGGAAATCGCGGTGCTGAACTCGATCGACCCCGATCACCTCGACATCTACGGCACCGAAGAAGCCGTAGTGGAATCGTACAAGCAGTTCGTACGCCAGATAAAACCCGGCGGCAAACTCATCTACCGCTATGGACTTCCTATTGAAGATGTGGTGGCGGAACTTCGGGCCAGCGGGCGACAGGCCTTTAGTTTTGGGATCGAAGAGGGTGATTATGAGGCGTTTAGCGTGCGTGTAGTGGAAGGCCAAATGGCATTCGGATTGCATTCCACTATTTTTGACTGGAGCGATTTCAGGCTGAATTACCCCGGCAAACACAATGTGCTGAATGCTACGGCAGCCATTGCGGCTACCTTGTCGGCGGGCGGTTTTTCCGAACTCTTGGGTGTTGCAGTTGCCGGATTCCAGGGGGTGAAACGCCGTTTCGAGTACATCGTTCGTCGCCAGGATGTGGTGTACATCGACGATTATGCGCACCACCCGGCCGAACTCGAAGCCGCCATCAGCGCTGCGAAAATGCTGTACCCGGATCGGAAAATAACCGGCATTTTCCAGCCGCACCTGTTTACGCGTACCCGCGATTTCGCCGAGGGTTTTGCTGCCGCTCTTGATCTGCTCGACGAGTGTATCCTGCTCGACATCTACCCGGCGCGCGAACAACCCATTCCGGGGATCACATCGGCTACCATTGCCAACCTCATGAAAAACCCGAATGTGAACCTCATCAATAAAAAAGATTTACTCCACCTGCTGAAAACCAAAGACATAGAAGTGCTGATGACCATGGGCGCCGGCGACATCGACACCCTCATCGAGCCCATCAAAAACCAACTCATCACAACCGCCAAAGCCTGACACCCGGATAACCGATAACCGATAACTGATAACAAAAAAATGAAACTGCCACACCTCCGATACGATCGCTTTGCCTGGGTTGCCTTTCTGGTACTCGTGGCGGTGATCCTGTATTCGGCCATTGGCAAAAAGAAAAACAGTTTTGCCGATGGAGTAGAGGTAGTGGTCACTCCGCTGGAAAGTGGCGACAAACTCATCAGCGAGCGGGATGTGCGGCAGGCGCTGCTACGTTCCTTCGGCAACACGCTCGAAGGCACCGAACTGGGCTTGCTCGAAGTGGAACGCATGGAACGGGTGCTGGAAGAAGACCCTTTTGTGCTCGACGCCGAAGCGTATGTAGACCAACACAATGTGCTGCACATGACCATCACGCAGCGCGAACCGCTGGTGCGCGTGCTCGATAACAATGGCGGCAACTACTACCTCGACCGCAATGGCGCGAAAATGCCTGCTTCCAAAAACTTCGCTGCGCGGGTGCTGGTGGCAACAGGTAACATTTCGGCTTACACACCGGAGTTTTTGAAAAAGAAAAAAAGCAGCCTCAAAGACCTTTTTAATCTGACACAAACCCTGCTGAAAGACGATTTCACGGCTTCATTTATTCAGCAGATTCACGTGAACAATGCAGGCGAATTTATCCTTGTGCCGCTGATTGGTGACCAGAAAATTGTACTGGGCAGTACTCGCCGACTGGATGATAAACTGAACCGACTAAAAGTTTTTTACCAGGAAGGTATGTCGTATGAGGGCTGGCGGAAATATGAGACGATCAATTTGAAGTATAGCGGGCAGGTCGTGTGTAGGAGATGAGCGCAGGAATCAAATTACTCAGGCTTCTGGTATTGCTGGTTTTTGCCCTTATACCTACGTTTTTGGTGTTTTTTCTGATCGATGAAATCAATCCGCCTGAACGCATGTGGTGGTTCGGTGGTTGGGGGCTTTTGATGGCGATTTTTTCGTTTCTGCCAAAAGTTGAAACGTTTTATAAAGTGTGGATAGGCGGATCTCCTGGAAGAGCGCCTGTGCTAATTGGAATGGGATTGGCGTCGATTATTATGATTGTGTTGCTGTGCTTGTACTGGCTGTTTGATCGATTATTGTGAAAAAATGATTGCTCGCGCGAGGCTCCGCCTCGTGCGTAAGATTCTGCAGGCTTTGCCTGCAAATAAGGGCAAAGCCCTTTTGATAGTATGCGCGAGGCAGAGCCTCGCGCAAGCGGCCAAAATGAAGAATTTGAAATTTCAAAACAATTTGGATAAATTTTTTTGAAACAAAATATTTTAAAATACCTTTGCTAACGGAAAAGAGTTTCGTACCGGCGGTGAAGGGAATGTAAAACAAACTGAAACTCAACCACTTAAACAGATAACATTATGACGGAATTGCTCCCACAACCCCATGATGTAGTTGTTGCACTCGACATCGGTACCACGAAAGTGTGCTGCCTGGCTGGACGCAGGAACTCCCATGGAAAACTCGAAATTGTCGGTATCGGCAAGGTCGAAAGCATCGGCGTACTCCGCGGCGTCGTTAGCAACATCGAAAAAACAGTCAATGCCATCCGCGAAGCGGTGGAAATTGCCGAACGCCAGGCCGGAATGAAATTCCGCTCCGTACACGTCGGCATCGCAGGCCAGCACATCAAAAGCCTGCAACACCGGGGCATTCTTACCCGCGAAAGCGACCACACGGAAATTGCGAACCGCGACATCGACCGCCTCGTGAACGACATGTTCAAACTCGTGCTGCCTCCAGGCGACAAGATTATCCATGTCTTTCCGCAGGAATTCACCGTGGATTCCGAACAGGGCATCACCGACCCCGTCGGTATGTGCGGCGTGCGCCTGGAAGCCAATTTCCACATCATTACCGGCCAGATCACCGCAGTAAATAACATCTACCGCTGCATCGAAAAAGCCGGACTCAAGGTAGCCGACCTTACCCTTGAGCCCATCGCCAGCGCCGACGCGACGCTGTCGGAAGAGGAAAAACAGGCGGGCGTTGCCCTCGTCGACATCGGCGGCGGCACTACCGACATCACCATTTTCCATGAAGGCATCATCCGCCACACGGCCGTGATTCCTTTCGGTGGCAACGTCATCACAGCCGACATCAAGGAAGGCTGTACCGTGATGCAACCGCAGGCGGAAAAACTCAAGGTGAAATTCGGTTCCGCACTCGCCAACGAGGTATTCGACAACCGGATCATCACGATTCCAGGCCTGAAAGGGCGCGACCACAAGGAAATCAGCGAGAAAAACCTCGCCCGCATTATCCAGGCGCGTATGGAAGAAGTGCTCGACTATGTGCTGTGGGAAATTCGCCGCAGCGGCTACGAGCGCAAACTCATCGGCGGTATCGTGCTCACCGGCGGCGGCTCTTTGCTGGCCAACACCGACAAACTCACGGAATTCCACACCGGCATGTCGTGCCGTATTGGAGTGCCCGTCGAGCAACTGGCGCACGGCTACCACGAGCGGGTCAGCAGTCCGATCTTCAGCACAGCCATTGGCTTGCTGCTGCGCGGCCTGAACGACCTCGACCCGGCCAAAATAGTAGAAGAAGAGCAGAAGTCTGCACCCAAAGAAGAGCCGAAAGAACCTTCCAATGTTTCGGAAGAAAAAGGCGCTTCCTGGTTCGACAACGTTTTCCGTAAAACCAAGGAATGGTTTGAAGCGGAACCGGATGTGGACTTCAATAAATAGGTTTGAGTTATGAGGGATGAGTTATGAGTGATGAGTTGTACTCAGCCATTGCTTGATCATCCAGAATAGATGACTCATACATTTTCTACTTACTAATCTGAAATCACGCTCCAACTATGAAAAAATTTATGCCTTCTCCCATGAGAGAAAAATCGATGAGCCTTGCAATCCGGATCGTCCATTTGCATAAATATCTGGTTGGAGATAAGAAAGAATATGTTTTGAGTAAACAACTGTTGAAATCAGGCACTGCAATAGGGGCTAACATTAGGGAAGCCCAGAATGGAGAAAGTAGCGCCGATTTCATACATAAGTTGGGAATCGCTCAAAAGGAAGCAGATGAAACCCTGTACTGGCTCGAATTGCTGCATAAAACAGATTACATCACTGAAACAGCATTTCAATCCATGTACAAGGATACGGAAGAACTACTGCGCATCATTCGAAGCGCAATACTGACCAGGAAAGAAAATAAACTGCTAAACTCCTTACGATGAATAGCGGCGTCTGTTTTCTTCACCATACCAGGATTTACTGAGAAACACTCATAACTCATAACTCATAACTCATCACTCAGAAAGTTATGCTATTTGATCTTCCAAAAGATGAGCCTAGCATCATCAAAATCATAGGCGTAGGTGGCGGCGGTTCCAACGCAGTCACCCACATGTACAAACAAGGAATTGTTGGCGTCGACTACGCCATTTGCAATACAGATGCACAATCCATGCAACTCAGCCCTGTGCCGACCAAAATTTCCCTCGGCCAGTTGCTGACCGAAGGCCGCGGCGCAGGCAGCAAACCCTCCGTGGGCAAGCAGGCTTGCCTGGAAAGCATCGACGAAATCAAACGATTCCTCGAAACAGGCACCAAAATGGCCTTTATCACCGCCGGTATGGGTGGTGGCACCGGCACCGGCGCCGCTCCCATCATTGCCAAAGCGGCTCAGGAACTCGGTATCCTCACGGTAGGTATTGTGACCCTGCCCTTCACCTTCGAAGGTAAAATCCGCGTGGGCAACGGCCTGGAAGGCCTGGAGGAACTGCGCAAAAACGTAGACTGCCTTGTCATCATTTCCAACGACAAACTGCGCGACATCTACGGCAACCTGAGCATTTCTGCCGCTTTTGCACAAGCCGACAATATCCTTTGTACGGCCGCAAAAGGCATCGCCGAAATCATCACCGTGCCAGGTTATGTAAACGTCGACTTCGAAGACGTGAACACCACCATGCGCGGCTCGGGTGTAGCCATCATGGGTACGGCTACCGTAGAAGGGGAAACCCGTGCGTTCCGTGCCGCCGACGAAGCCCTGCGCTCGCCGCTGCTCGAAGACAATGACATCTTTGGCGCTAAAAACATCCTGGTGAACATCACCTCGGGCGCGAAGGAAGCCACGATGGACGAAATCTTCGAAATCACGCAGTTCGTACAGGAAAAAGCAGGTGAAAATGCCAACCTCATCTGGGGTAACTGCTTCGACGAGCGCCTCGGCGAAAAACTGGCCGTCACGATCATCGCCACCGGCTTTGAAGTGGCCGACCGCAAAAACGGCGGTCTGGGCGTACAGCGCCAAACCAATCCGAACGAACGCCAGGTGGTACACCTCGACGACGATGCAGCCGGAAAAAAGAACCAGCCTTCTCTCTTTACGATTACAGCCGATGAGGCGTATTCCCCGGTAGACGAGAAGGCTGCGACCTCGCTTGAGTTCGAGTTCGATAATATCCGGGAAACCGTTGACAAAATCCGCCGCACGACGCCGGTAAACAGCGATCCGTACCTCCGCCATGCGGAAGAGGACGAGATTTCGCCGGAAGAACGCCGCCGCCGTATCGAGGAGGCGCAACGCCGTCGGCAGGAAGCGCTCAACCGCCCGATCAATGTGGTGAAACTCAGTTCGCCACAGACGATCATCGAACTGGAAAACCAGCC
>JAEUUT010000091.1 GCA_016787415.1 Saprospiraceae bacterium
GCTGGCAATTTTTCCAATGACCGCACAAACACCTGTACAGGAAGGGCCGGCCAACAGTGAGGCGGAATACCGGCAACAATATGAAGAGCGTATCAAGAAGGACAAACTGAACGGTGTATATATTCCCAAAAACCTGGACGACGCGCTGCTGCAACTCGATAAACTTACCACGCCGGAATCGCGGGAAAAATTCAAATCCATCCCTGAAGACAGCGTATGCGCCATCATGCATTACCGGCTGGGGCAGTGGATTATCCTCAACTGGGGCTTTTATGGCGGCTCCCGGCTCTCTCATTATTTAAAAAGTGCCGGCATCACGTATCCCGATGATATGGCAGATTTTATTATACTTGCATATTCTCGGAAACTCAATGCTAAACCCGTCAATATCAAAGAGTTAGCCATCCGTTTTCGTGAAAAAAGAAAACAGGAATTTGAAAAATCAAAGAAAAAAGGCAAAGTGCTGAAAGAAGAAAAACACAAAAAAAACAGGTAAACCGCACTCGATTCCGGAACGATTTGTTTTAAATTGTTGCAAACTTTAAAAACCCATTACTTTTGCGGCTGTTTTCTCCCAAATCCAATAACTATACATGGCAAAAAAACTCCTCATTGTCGAATCGCCTGCTAAGGCAAAGACTATTGAAAAATACCTCGGCGGCGATTTCTCCGTGAAATCTTCGTACGGACATATACGTGACCTTGAAAAAGGCAATGACCTGGGTGTGGATGTGAGCAACCACTATCGCCCCAACTACATTGTCCCTCCAGATAAGTTCAAGACAGTCAAAGAGTTGAAGGATGCTGCTTCCAAAAGTGAGGAAGTATGGCTCGCTACCGACGAAGACCGCGAAGGGGAAGCCATCAGTTGGCACCTTTGCGAGGTGCTGGGCCTGGACAAGCATGCCACCAAACGCATTGTATTTCACGAAATTACAAAGCCCGCTATCCAGAAAGCCGTGCTGTCGCCGCGTAACCTGGATTTGAATATCGTCAATGCCCAGCAGGCTCGTCGTGTTCTCGACCGCCTTGTGGGCTGGGAACTGTCAGGGCTGCTTTGGAAAAAAGTGAAAGGCCAGTTGTCCGCCGGTCGCGTACAATCGGTGGCCGTAAAGTTAGTCGTGGAGCGCGAACGCGAAATACAGGCTTTCAAAATCACGCCCTATTTTAAAATCGAAGCACTGTTCCTGGCCAAAAATGCACAGGGTAAAATGGTGACTTTCAAAGCCGAATCGCCCCAACGCTTTGACAATTCCGAAGGCGCTGAAGACTTTTTGAAAAAATGCGTGGGCGCAGGTTACTCCGTTGCTAATATCGACGTGAAACCAACACGCCGCAAACCAGCGCCTCCGTTCACTACGTCTACGCTCCAGCAGGAAGCCAGCAGAAAACTCGGTTTTTCTGTCAGCCGAACCATGAGCGTGGCGCAAAAACTGTACGAAGAAGGTTTTATTACCTATATGCGTACCGACTCTACCAATCTTTCCGAGTCGGCCCTGCAAGCCATGGGCGACGAAATTGTAAAGCAATACGGCCCGCGTTACCACCATTTGCGCCGCTACAAAACCAAAAACGATTCCGCTCAGGAGGCGCACGAAGCCATTCGCCCTACCTACATGGAACGGCAGAATGTGAGCCCCAATCGCGATGAACAGCGTTTGTACGAACTCATCTGGAAACGTGCCATGGCTTCACAAATGGCCGATGCAGAACTGGAAAAAACAACCGTGGATATTGGCATCAGCACCCAGCCACAAGCCAAATTGGTAGCGGAAGGTGAAGTGCTGACTTTCGATGGCTTCCTGAAGTTATACCTCGAAGGCACCGACGATGAAGACGAGGAAACATCCGGTATCCTGCCGCCATTAAAAGTTGGACAGGCTCTGGAAATGGACAAAATGACGGCTACTGAGCGTTTCACACGTCCGCCGGCACGTTTTACAGAGGCCAGTCTGGTAAAAAAACTGGAAGAACTTGGAATCGGCCGCCCGTCTACCTATGCGCCTACCATTTCCAAAATTATGGAAGCCAATCGCGGCTACGTTGTGAAGGAAAGCAGGGAAGGAGAACAGCGCCTCTTTCAGATTCTTACGCTCAAAAACAACCAGATCAGCAAAACAGGCGGCAAGGAAACCACAGGTACCACCAAAAACGTGCTGTACCCGCTGGATATGGGAATGATCGTGTGCGATTTCCTCGATGAGTATTTCAAAAAAGTCATGGACTATGGCTTTACCGCGAGTGTAGAACGCGAATTTGACGATATAGCCGAAGGCAAACTGGACTGGACGCGCATGATCGACCGTTTTTACAAGCCTTTCCACGATACGGTGGAAAAAACGCTTGCGGAAGCCGATCGTGCCAGTGGTGAACGCATCCTGGGCACAGACCCTGAAACCGGCCGCACCGTGCTGGTGCGTATGAGCAGCCTCGGCAAACCGGTGATTCAAATCGGGACCGGCGAAGAACTCGACAAAAAGGAAAAACCCCGATATGCCAACCTTCGCCCGGGCAAAAACCTGGAAACAGTAACCCTCTCTGAAGCGCTGGAAAGTTTCCAGTTGCCACGCGCTCTGGGCGATTTCGAAGGCGAAATACTTGAAGTAAATACCGGCCGTTACGGGCCTTATGTGAAGTTCGGAAGCCAGTTTATTTCCCTCCCCAAAGGTGAAGACCCTTTCGAAACTACTTATGAACGTGCAGTCGAACTGATTCAAAGTAAAAAAGAAGCCGATCGTCCACTTGGACATTATCAGAACCTGCCCATTACAAAAGGCAAGGGGCGCTTTGGACCTTTTGTGAAATGGGCTGACTTGTATGTAAATATTCCTGCCCGATTCCAGTTCGATACGCTGACCGAAAAACAGGCCATCGAAATCATCGAACAGAAGATTGAAAAAGAGGCAAACCGCTACATACAACACTGGCCGGAGGAGCAAATCAGTATTGAAAATGGCCGCTGGGGCCCGTTTATCAAATACGGCAAACTCATTGTCAACCTGCCCAAACTGGATGGCGGCGCAAAAATGACAGCCGATCAGGCCCGTACACTCGACCTGCCTGGTGTAAAAGCCATCATCGAAAAAGAGTATCCGGGGGTGTTTGACAAGAAAAAACCAAGCGGAAAAACGACAAAAGCGCCGGCTAAGAAAAAATAAGCCAATATGAGCAGCGACGAAATCCTTCGCGACATTCGAGCGAAAAAGTTCTTTCCTGTGTATTTCCTGCACGGGGAAGAACCTTTTTTTATCGATCAGGTGGCTGATGCGGTAGAAGCAACGGCCTTGCCGGAAGCCGAAAAGGGTTTCAATCAAACAGTGTTGTATGGAAAAGATGTCGACCACGTAACGCTCCTCGATTACCTGCGCCGCTATCCCATGATGAGCGAGCGCCAGGTTGTCATACTGCGGGAAGCACAGGAAATGAAAAGCCTGACAGAATTGACGGCTTACATGGAAAATCCGATGCCGACGACCGTTTTTGTGGTATGCCACAAGCATAAAAAAGTGGACGCGCGCACCAAATTCGGCAAGTCTCTTCAAGCAAAACACGTGGTGCTGCTGGAAAGCAAAAAACTGTACGACAATCAGATAGCCGACTGGATCAGCAGTTTTTGCAAATCGCACCATTTGCACATCGACACTGCCGCAGCCGCATTGATGGCCGAGTATCTGGGCGCCGACCTTTCCAGAATTGCCAATGAACTCGACAAGTTGACGCTGAATTTGCCTAAAAACACCACAATAACCACCTCCCATATTCAGGAATACGTAGGCATCAGCAAGGAATACAATATTTTTGAACTGCAAAAAGCGCTGGCAATGCGCAATGCAGCAAAAGTGGCGCGTATTCAACACCATTTTGCGTCCAACATTCGGAAAAATCCGCTGATTGTCACCATCACCAGTTTGTACGCCTATTTTTCCAAAGTGTTTATGCTGCATGCCTTGAAAGGATCGGCAGACGCAGAGATTCTGAAAACACTTGATTTGCGTTCCGACTGGTTTTTGAAAGAATATCGCCTTGCAGCCAATCATTATTCGCAACCTCAAACTGCGGCTGTTATTTCCCTGCTGAAAAACTACGACCTGCGTTCCAAGGGCATTCACAACGACAATACCAGCACAGGTGAAGAAGAGTTGATGAAAGAACTGTTCTGGAGAATCCTGCACGTTTAATTTCTAAACCACATTGCCGATGAGCGTTTTCACGACTTACAAAGTAAAATCTGGCGATACCTTGTTTGCCATTGCACGAAAATTCGGCATGGGTGTCGACGAACTCAAAGCAGTGAATGGTTTGAAAACCAACAACCTGAGTGTAGGTCAAAGCCTGAAAGTGCGCTCTACCGGAGGTTCTACTACCATACCGGTAGTCCCGCCGCCACCTGTTACTCCTTCTACACCTCCAAATCCATCAGGGCTTGCCAACTATCAGGTACAACCAGGCGATACTTTGTACGGTATTGCCACACGTTTTGGTATGAGCGTCGATGCATTGAAAACTGCCAATGGACTGACGAGCAACAACCTGAGTGTTGGGCAAATCCTGAAAGTGAAATCTTCCGGAGGAATTACGCCAATACCCCCAACACCCACTCCGCCTCCTGTACCACCACAGCCTCCGGTAACGCCATCCGGAGAGGGATTCATGGAAGCACGCCGTCAGTTTACAGTTGAAATGCGCCCCGACGCGGGTTTTACCCGCTATTCAATGCGTGTTCCATTGTTGAATGGAGGTCAGGTCGTCGCCAACCTGCGCGACAACGTCACAATAAGCCCTTACATGGTGTACCCGCAAGGGGTGATGTATGCCGGACAATCGGCGATGGCGCTCGATATTGCTGCCATTCAATCAGTGGGTTTGACCTTGAATCAGGCAAAGGCACTGCAATACGTATCTACGCACGAAGGCAAGTTCGACGCCATTAACAGTTACGACAAGGCCATTTTTTCTTACGGATTCATCCAGTTTACGGGCGCTTCTGCTGTTGGCGGGAGCCTCAATCGTGTGATGGCCAGCATGAAGTCGTACGCGCCTGCCGCGTTTCAGCGCGTGTTTCAGCGGGTAGGTATTGATTCGGAAGGCAGCGATTCGCTGGCTACCACGACTGTTTTGACGGAAACGGGCGCCAAACTGCGCGGCGACGACGCCTGGCTGTACATTCAGCGCAATCTCCCTTTGTGTGGGGCATTTATCCAGGCCGGTTTTGAGTCCTCTCTGATACGCGAACAATTGCGCATGGCAAATACACTTTATGTGCAGGCAGCCCTGAACTTCAAAATTGATGTTACAGTGGGCGGTATTCGCATTAATATCCCCAAACTCAGCGACATAATAAAATCCGAAGCAGCGCTCACAGCCGTCATTGCTATTGCTGTCAATCAAGGCGTCGGAGGAATGAGCCGCCTGCTTGGAAATTCAGTCAGCGTTGTAGCAGGCCAAAGTGGTTTGAACACACCTCAGTCGGTTGCACAGGTCGACGAATGGAAAGTGATCAAACACATGAACGACACAGCCATCGACGAGCGTGTGCGCGCCAGAACAGCCGGTGTCTTGCAATCCGGATTGAGTTTTATGAAGGTGTAACGAACATCCTTTTATTCTCCCAACCGCACAATTTGGGTGGGCGCGATCATTTCATTGCGCACACCTACCTGACGCAGGGTGTTTTTGGCGACGTTCATAAATGCTTCCGATACTTCCGAGCCAGTCTGCAACACGGCCGGTTTACCTTCGTCGCCGCCTTCCCGCACGCTTTGTACCAGTGGAACTTGACCAAGCAAAACGGAGTGGCTTTCCAGAGCCAGTTTCTTGCCGCCGCCTTGGCCGAAGATAAAGTATTTATTTTCAGGTAGTTCTGCTGGTGTGAACCAGGCCATGTTTTCCACCACACCCAGGATGGGCACATTGATTTGTGGCAGCAGAAACATATTCATAGCCTTCACCGCATCGGCCAGCGCCACTTCCTGCGGCGTAGTAACCAGCACCACGCCGGTGATGGGCGCCGTTTGTACCAGCGTCAATTGTACATCGCCGGTGCCGGGCGGAAGGTCGACAATCAAAAAATCGAGTGGCTCCCAGAGCACATCGTTAAAAAACTGCTTGATAATAGCAGCCAGGCGCGGGCCGCGCAGCACGACAGCCTGTTCGGGTTCGATGATATTACCAATGCTGATGGTTTGCATACCATACGCTTCCAGCGGCACCATTTTGGCTTTGCCTGTTACATCCTGAATTTTCGGGCGCTGACCACTCAGTCCCAGCATGGTGGGAATACTGGGGCCATACACATCTGCATCCATCAGGCCTACGCGGGCGCCCAACTGTTTGAGTCCCAGCGCAAGATTCACGGAAACGGTGCTTTTGCCCACGCCGCCTTTGCCCGATGCTACCGCAATAATATTCTTGATGTGCGGAACAATGCTGCTGCTTTCCTGACTATTGGGCGTGCGGGCAATAAAATGAGCGTTTACACTCGCACTTGGAAAAACTTTTAATACCGCTTCAATGCAGGCAAAGTTCAACTCTGCTTTCCCTTGCATCTGAAGCGAGGGCAAAGCCAGTTTAAAATTTACGTTATCCCCTTGAATATCAAGGTCTTGCACCATTCCTCTCGAAACAATGTCCTGTCCGGTTTGCGGGTCGCGCACTTCACGTAGAGCGGCGAGTATTTGTTCTGTATTCATGGTTGAAAACGGTTGCTGATCATGCCGGATCAATCGGGCTGCAATATTACGAGGTATGTGCGACTCTTCATGCCAATGGTCAAACAATCGGCATGAATTCCATGTGGAAAGCCACCGTTTTTACCCGGCGGGTATCCATTCCATCTTGCGCTTGCTCTTCCAACACCATGGCCCGGGCTTCCGGGAGTTCGAACACTGCTTTCATATCACGAATACGCGCTGCGGGAACACCCTGGTTTTTAAAAATAGCCATCCAGTCGTTCAGGGTGCGTTGTTCCAGGGCAACGCCAATGATCTTGTTCAGGTCGTCGCGGTGCTGTACGCGGGCTCGATTATTGGCAAATTTTTCCTCTTCGGTTAAGTTGTCCTGCTCGATACAAACACACAACTGGCGGAATTGTCGTTCGGTCCCCACCGCCAGCAAAATCATTTGCCCGTCCGCGCAGCGAAACATATCGCCGTAAGGAGCGATATTGGGATGCCGCGTGCCCATACGTTGAGGAATGTGGCCAGTCATCAGAAAACTGCTGGCTTGGTTGGCCAGGGAAGCCAGCGCTGATTCCATAAGCGAGGTGCCTACGGTCGCGCCCTCTCCGGTTTTTTCCCGATGGAGTAGTGCCAGCAAAACTGCTTCTTTTAACTGATGCGCTGCCAGCAGATCAATCAGTGCGACCGGCATTTTTACCGGCGCCCCGCCTGCCTCTCCGTTCATATACATAAAACCCGCTTCAGCCTGCAACAGCGCGTCAAATGCCGGGCTTTCATCTTCCGGGTCAGCAAAAGAACTGAGTTGCGCATAAATCAAACGCGGATTGGCAGTACGCAGTGTATGGGCGTCTACGCCCATGCGTTTGGCCGACGATGGTTTGAAATTGGAGATCACCACATCGGCAGCAAGAGCCATTTCTACAGCAAGGTGTTGGTCTTCTGGCATGCTCAGGTCAAGAAACACGTGCTTTTTTCCCCAGTTTACACTGCACCAATAGGCAGAAATGGGTGACTCCGGCGATTCGGAAGGGTGTTTCCAGCCACGGGTTACGTCGCCGCCGGTTGTTTTGTTCTCAATTTTGATCACGTCGGCGCCCAGTTCAGCAAAAAACATCCCTACCGCAGGCCCGGCCAGCACACTGGAAAATTCGAGCACTTTCAAGCCTGAAAAAAACTTATCTTGCATGTCGTTTCAATCCTTGTTATGAAAATGTTTTCTGCTGCGCAGGTTCGAGCCTGGGACGCATTTACTATTGAAAATGAGCCGATTACATCTACCGAGTTGATGAATCGAGCCGCGCGCATTTTCACTGAATGGTTTGTGGGGTTGTACCAGGATGTAAGCAGACCAGTAGTGGTGTTTGCTGGCACAGGCAATAATGGCGGCGACGGGTTGGCTATTGCGCGTTACCTGCACCAGTTGTTTTATGAGGCAAAGGTACTGGTTTGTGCTTTTGATGATAAAAGAAGCGCCGATTTTGAAGCACAGATCGAACAACTGCCTGCACACGATGGTGTATCGGTGCAATGGTTGTCCGATCCGGATCAACTGCCTGAAATTCCTCCGCGCGCAATCGTGATCGACGGCCTGTTCGGTTCCGGACTGAACCGCCCACTTTCTGGCAAATGGGCGGCATTGGTCAACTATATCAATGGGCTTCCCAATGAAGTGGTGGCTGTGGATATACCCAGCGGCATGTTTTCGGATCAAAGCAGTGCCGCATACCCCGTCGTAGAAGCAGAACGAACCTTCAGTTTTGAGGCTCCGAAGCGCGCATTTTTTTACCCGGAAAACGCGCATCGGGTAAGGGAGTGGGCTTATGGAAGTATCGGCCTGCATCCAGAGTTTGAAGTTTTAGAAAACACTGATTATCAGTATGTTACTCTTCAAGTTGTAAAAAAATTGTGGAAACCGAGGAAAAAATTCGGACACAAAGGCACCTATGGTCACGCATTATTGATAACGGGCAGTTTCGGGAAAATGGGCGCTGCCGTACTGGCGGCCAAAGCCTGCCTGCGTTCCGGAACCGGTCTGCTCACGGTACTGATTCCTGGCTGCGGCTACGAAATCATGCAGATTTCCGTTCCGGAAGCAATGGTTCAGTGCGATCCAGACACGAAAATGTGGTCACAAGTGCCTGATATACAGCCATATAAAACTGTTGGTGTTGGGCCCGGACTCGGCACAGCACCTGAAACCGCAGCGGCACTGAAACAACTCATCGAAACTGAATCGGCGCCTATGGTACTCGACGCCGATGCGCTGAACCTTTTGGCCCAACATCCGGAATGGTGGCTGGCAATTCCTCCGGGCTCCATTTTGACGCCGCATCCCGGCGAGTTTGAACGATTGTTTGTACCAGATGCAAATGACTTCGACAGAACCAAAAAACAGATGGAATATGCGCAAAGGCATCAGGTATTGATTGTATTGAAAGGGGCACACACGGCCATTGCTACGCCCGACGGCCAGTGTTGGTTCAATTCGACGGGTAACCCTGGGATGGCTACCGGCGGCTCAGGCGATGTATTGACGGGAATATTGACAGGCCTGCTGGCACAAGGATATTCGTCTCAGGACGCCTGCTTGCTGGGAGTGTATCTGCACGGATTAGCAGGCGACATGGCAGCCGCTAAACTTGGGCAGGAGGCGTTGATAGCCAGCGATTTGATCGAACATTTGCCTGAAGCCTGGAGGCGACTTCAATAAAAAATCCGCACCCGAAAAACGGATGCGGATTCTCAAATTAATAAAACAAAAAAACAGGTATTGAGAAGAATGCTTAGAGCAAACTTTCAATTTTGTCTTTTAGGAATTGTTTTGTTTGAGCGCCTACGATTTTGTCTTTTAATTCTCCGTTTTTGAAAAGGAGAAATGTAGGAATGCCGCGAACATTATAGTTTAATGGCACAGTCTGGTTGTCATCGACATTCAGTTTGCCAATAACTGCTTTGCCTTCATATTCGGCAGAGAGTTCTTCTACGATCGGAGACATCAATCTGCACGGCCCGCACCATTCTGCCCAAAGATCCACCAAAGTTACTTTATTGCTGTCGATCACTTCCGTTTGGAAGCTTGCATCCGTGAATTCGTATGCCATATTCAAAAACTATTTTGTGATGTGAAAATGCTAGGTTGAAAAG
>JAEUUT010000123.1 GCA_016787415.1 Saprospiraceae bacterium
TTGCGAAAGCGGCATTTTCTTTTTATAATTGCAGCTCAAAACAATTCGACATAAGAAGTTTTTGTTTTCATAGCTTAATTTTTTAGTTGTTGCCCCGGCTGTAATTAGTCGGGGTTTTTTTTTGAGGGTTGATGAGGTTGAAATGGTTGATGAGGTTGATAAAGTTGAAATGGTTGATGAAGTTGATAAAGTTGATATTCATAGGCTCGGGAAATGCTTGTTCTGTGCTTTCATCCGGCATTCCAAGAGCAAAGTCCCCCAAAACACAAAAACACCAAAACACAAAAATACCCAAACACCCAAACCCTTCCCTATCCATGCATCTCGAAAACACTCTGACCAGCGCCCAGCAAGCCGACCGGCAAGACGTGCTGCGCGACTACCGCAATCAGTTCCTCTTTCCACAACATCAGGGCCGCGATTGTCTGTATTTCTGTGGCAATTCGCTGGGCCTGCAGCCGCGCGCAGTACGCCCCGCGCTGTTGCACGAACTCGATCATTGGGCCGAACATGGCGTGGAAGGCCATTTCCGGGGTGAAATGCCCTGGATGCATTACCACCGTTTCCTGACCGAAGCGGCTGCCCGCCTCGTGGGCGCACTGCCGGAAGAAGTGGTGGTGATGAATACGCTCACCGTCAACTTGCACCTGATGATGGTGTCGTTTTACCGCCCTACACCACAACGCTACAAAATCATCATGGAGGCCGGCGCCTTCCCAAGCGATCAATACGCCATGGAGAGCCAGGTGCGCTGGCACGGGTTCCATCCCGACGACGCCATCGTAGAAATAGCGGCGCGACCCGGAGAAGATGTGCTGCGTACGGAAGACATCCTGCAAACCATTGAACAAGAGGCCGATTCACTGGCGCTTGTCATGTTAGGCGGCGTGAATTATTACACCGGCCAATTCTACGAACTGGAAAAAATTGCTGCCGCAGCCCGAAATGCCGGTGCTTTCGTTGGTTTCGACCTGGCACATGCCGCTGGAAACGTACCGCTTCGATTGCACGACTGGGGCGCCGACTTTGCCGTATGGTGTAGTTACAAATACCTCAATTCGGGGCCAGGAGGTCCTTCCGGCGCGTTCGTACACCAGCGCCACGCCGATAATTCGGCTCTCCCGCGTTTCGCAGGCTGGTGGGGACATGATGAAAACGAGCGTTTTCAAATGAAAAAAGGCTTCAAACCCATGCATGGCGCCGCCGGCTGGCAACTGAGCAATGCCCAGATTTTTTCATTCGCTGCACATAAAGCCAGCCTCGACATCTTCGATCAGGCAGGAATGGATGCCCTGCGTGCCAAAAGCCTGCAACTCACAGCATACCTGGAGCAGGTACTAACCGAGGCCCAGCGTGATCGGTCGATGTACCGCATCATTACCCCAACCGACCCTGCCGCACGTGGCTGCCAGTTGTCCATGCTCACCGACCATCGCGGCAAAGCCTTGTTCGAATATTTGTCTGAAAATGGCGTCGTAGCCGACTGGCGCGAACCCAATGTGATCCGATTTGCGCCGGTACCGTTGTACAATACGTTTGAGGATGTATGGAGACTGGGAAACCTGA
>JAEUUT010000155.1 GCA_016787415.1 Saprospiraceae bacterium
AATCCGGAATGGGCCAATGAATTGTTTTCCGGCATATCCTTGGCGCCGGGCGAGGTGCTTGAGCGTTATCTGGATCAGCCTAATGACTTTCCGCCGGGCACTTCTTGGGCTTATTCCAGCAGTAACTATGTCGTGCTGGGGCTGGTCATTGAAAAGGTGACAGGGGCAACGCTACACGAAAACTTGAGAACCCGTTTCTTTACACCTCTTGGTTTAAATCATACCTGGTGCGGCGGATTTGAAACCTTCCCAGGCCCGGACGCCGGCATGTGGAACATGGCAGGCGGTGTGCTGGTGGATTTTTCCTCCATGCCACGAACGACCCTCCTGACGCAGGGATTCGCAGTTGGGTACGTCGTGAGTACCCCGCATGATATGGCATTATGGGCCAAAGCATTGTACAAAGATCGTAACATCCTTACAGCCGACAGTTACGCTGAAATGTTCACAATTGCACCTCAAAGTGAAGGCTTTTGGGGACCGGGTTGGGGTTATGGGCTTGGAATGTTCAGGTTGCCGGTTAATGCAAACCAGCAGTTGTATGGCTTTGGTCATTCCGGTATACTCATACACCAGAGCAATATGTACTGGGATGAAGAGAAAAACTTTATCGTGGTGACAATGACGAATAGCGCTTCGCAAAATGGCAACTTAGCCTTTCAATCAATTTACTTTCCGCTTCGCAGTCAATTGACCAATCTGGCGTCGGAGATTTATGTTAACGACCTGATTTTATACCCTAATCCTGCAACCGGGGAAGTCAGGCTGGAGGGGTATGTGGAAGCCGGGAGTGATCTTATAGTGACCGATCTGATTGGGAAAGTGGTATTTCAGGAGCGAATAAAGAGTTCGACAGAACAGATTCGGCTCGATATAAGTAATTGGGAGCCATCTACTTATTGGGTCTGGATTCAAATGCCCAATGGCCAAATCGGAAGAGGGAAATTCATTAAGGTGCTCTAAAAGGAAAAGAAGATTGATTCTCACTTCTGGACATTTTTATTTCCCGCAGATTTTCCCTTAGAGTAGTTTACCGTAGAGTAATTTCCCGCAGAATTCGCAGAATACACGCAGATTTTCGCAGAACGTAGAGTACACCTTTTACTGAATATTTGTGTACGCTACGTTCTGCGAAAATCTGCGTGTATTCTGCGAATTCTGCGGGAAATTACTCTACGGGAAATAGCCACAAAAAAAAAAACGAATACTGGCCTTGACAAAATTCGGGATGAGTCATATTAGTCTGCCTCACCAGGGCCCCTCAGACGGTTTCCAAGATAATCCTTTACCGTTTAAAATGTCGTTTTTTTACCACCAAACCCTTGTTGGGCCGCTATAGGTTTGCAGAACAAAAAAAATGTTATCTATGGAAAGACGAGATTTTTTACAAACAACCAGCCTTCTTGCAGCCTGTGGCCTTTTGCCTGGCGCGGCCTTGCAAGCCCGGTCGGTCAATCCACTTTCTCCCGCCAGCGATTCGCTGCAGCCATTTCTGCTGGCGCCATCTGAAGCGTTGTCTGACAAAGGGAGTATGGATATCCGGGTGTGGGTACGATCTGCCATGACAGGCGGCGTATACTCTTGCGTCGAATGCGCCGTAGCGCCCAAAGTGATGGGGCCGCCGCCGCATCTGCACAAGGAACTGGACGAACTGATGTTTGTGCTGAATGGAACGGCTTCGGTCATGGTAGGCAACGACATTGTTGAAGTGCCGGCAGGAGGCTGGCATTTTCGGCCCCGAAACCTGCGTCACACCTTTTGGAATGCATCTGAACAACCCTTGCGTTTCATCGATATGTATTTCAACCAGCCGTTTGAGTTGTTCCTGGAACGCATTTTCCACGAATTGACGCCGGAAAGGGGTTTCCCGGAAGGCTCTCCCCAACTCCACCGGGAGCGCGACCTTTTAAACGAGCAGTACGGATTGGTGTACGCTCCCACGGCATTTGACGAAAGGCAGGCGATAGTTGCGAAATACGGATTAAAATGACCAATTTTATGGCCTGAAAAAAATCGGGCTTTATGGTTCTTAAAGATTATTTGCCGCACCCTTCGCTTCAAACCATTGTTCGTTGTTATCGCATCGTACATTTGACATTCAACGATATGGATGCCCCTTTATGCAAACCATATACACCCCGGCCAGAACATTGCCTGGCATTTTACCCGCATGACCGTGAGCAGGTAGATTTCACCCATCGGTGTGGGAGCGTGCGAAATATTTCAGTGGCACTGGTCGGGCAGGCTCTGTCCGTTACGCATCGCTTTATCGCGGGCAATTTTATGGTTGTTCAAATGCTGTTTCAGCCTGGCGGACTGTTCCGGCTGACGGGCATACCCACCTTTGAAATCAACGATTCCTACCTGGAAGCAGATCTTGTTTTCAGCAAAGAAGTTCATCTGGTGAACGAAGCATTTTATCATGCGCACACCTATGCAGAAATTGTTCATATTGCCAATACTTTTATCGCAGGGCTGATAAAGAGCGGTGTAAAAGACAAACACCCGGTAGATACTGTTGGCCAATGGATGCTTTGCAATCCGGTGGTTTCTATTGATGCGCTGGCAAAAAAGTCGTTTTTATGTCCCCGGCAATTCGAACGAAAATTCAGGGAGCGAACCGGTATCAATCCAAAACTTTTTGCCCGGCTCGTTCGCTTCGACAGGGCTTTTCGGGAAAAAAACCTGCATCCTGATCGCGATTGGAAAACGATTGCATTCGATTGTAATTATTACGATTACCAACATCTGGTGCACGACTACCGCAATTTTACAGGTATGAAACCAGCCGATTTTCATCATCTGGAAAGCAAAGCGCCTGAGCGCATATTTGGCCTGGCCGAACATTATTATGAAACGCAGGTGGTGTAGTAAGATAGTACCTGTACATAAGCGCTCCAGCCGTCCCTCTTTATCCCGAGCGGCGATTGCTGGAGCCTTTTACTTTTCTGATAAAAGCCTGTCAATGTCAGGCGCTAAATTTGCCTGAATCATCGCAACCGCCGTAGAATCGGTCTTTCCTCCATTGATGATTTTTGTGATAATCCCTTCTTGATCAACCAGAAAGGTGGTAGGATAACCCCAGGGCAGGTGAAAAACGTTGGTTACAATCGGTTTTCCATCGCTTACATGATCAAAATCCCAATCATGATTTTTTAAAAACGCCTCAACGTCTTCCTGGCGATCTGTAGAAATTGCTACATATCGCAATTTGTCTTTACCATACGTATGTGCCAATTGATTGAATCCCGGCACTTCCGCAACACAGGGAGCACAGCCTTCAAACCAAAAATTCACGATGCTCACTTTCCCCTTAAAATAATCTTCGTTTATTTTTTTATTGCTGATAGTAGTACATTCAAATCTGGGAAATCGGGTGCCGATCACGCAATCCGTGGGAAGAAAAATAGTCTGACCCTTAGCAGGATTTTTTTCGCTACAAATTTTGAGCGCATCAGCATAGTCAATTTGGTTGTTCCCTCTGCATTGCATCATCAAAACGCATGAAAAAACAAACGCCATGTTGCATAAGAAACAAGAGGGGCTTACATAAATGAATCGCATTATATTAAAGGAGTTGTTTGAGTGAATATCCGGGAGATAAATGTACATTAAGTTCCCAAGATACACGCAAACAACTCCTGCTTTTTACCAGATCGTATTAATGCGAATCATGGGTTTGTTTATTTAAATTATTCTATTGGTGCAGCGCCTGAAAGGCAACATTGAGAACAACCCTGGCGTTCTTCGAACCTCAACAAAATAACAATCGGTATGCTGAACGAAATCCATAAAATAGCGACAAAGGCAACGTCGATCCTGCTCGTTTTCGCCACCTGTGCGTCGGCCCTTCTCTCCGCCCAAACCAACTTCCTCCTCAATCCCGGCATGGAAGAGCCCGCCCATCGGCAGCCGAAATCCTGGACACCCCTGGGCTCCGTCGATTATTACCAGAATGGTACACTGGCCCGAACGAATTTTGAAGGCACTACGCCCAAATTTCCGCCGCCTGCTTCCGGCAAAAATTTTGTCGGCATCCGCGCCTTCGACAATGCCACCGAAATTCTCAGTGGCAGGCTGGAAAAATCCATGTACAAAGAGCGCTGGTACCGGGTGAGTGGGAAGGTGCGCCGCCCCGATGCCGATTGCAACACACCTGTTTTTGGTATTGCTTTTGTGCTGTCGGATACCCTGCCCAAGTCGGATTTGTGGTACGGATTTGATAAAACAATCCCGTACCTGATGCTCAAACCCGTACAGACGAGCGAAGCGCAATATCTTATTTCCGATTATGCATGGACAGAAGTCGTGGGCTACTACCAGGCCAAAGGCGGGGAACGATTCCTGTGGCTGGGCAATTTCCCCGGCGCGAATGCCAAGGAAATTGGCTATGATGAAAACTGGATTTCTTCGTCCACCCCCGAAGCCGAGGGTTTGCACTGCCTGTACCATTACTACTACGACGATTTTTCCGTGACGGAGGCACTGGATCCGAACACCTCCATGCTCACCATCCGAAATGTCACCTTCGATGCGGGCAGCGCTGCCGTAACGGAGGTGAATGAGCCGGAAATGAAGCAGTTGCCTGCTCTTTTGCACGATTTTCCTGCCTATACGGTAGAGGTTACAGGCCATACCGATTCCGATGGGAAAGACGCCGCTAACCTCAAACTGTCTCAACAACGCGCAGATGCCGTCAAAAAATGGTTGTCTGAACACAGTATCGCTCCGGAAAGAATTGTGGCAACAGGCAAGGGAGAAACACAACCCGTCGTGCCCAACGACACCCCGGAAAACAAGGCGCAGAACCGGCGCGTAGAGATTCGGATCAGGCGGGAATAACAACTTCCCAAATTTCTCTACCTTTCCCGCGCCTTTACCAAACAGAATCAAATTGTATGCTTTCCGATATCGAAATCGCACAGGCGGCAACGCCCCGCCGCATAGTTCCCCTCGCAGCCGAACAACTTGGCATTCCTGAAGACGCCATGATTCCGTATGGCCATTTCAAAGCCAAGGTCGACCTGCCCTACCTCAATGGCCTGCCCGAACGCCCCGGCAGCAAACTCATTCTCGTCACCGGCATGAGCCCCACACCCGCCGGGGAGGGGAAAACCACCGTGAGTGTGGGACTGGGCGACGGGCTCAGCCACATCGGCCAAAAAACCATAATCTGCCTGCGCGAACCCAGCCTCGGCCCGGTTTTCGGCATGAAAGGCGGCGCAGCGGGCGGCGGTTATGCACAGGTGATCCCTATGGAAGACATTAACCTGCATTTTACCGGCGATTTTAATGCTATTGCGCTGGCCAACAACCTGCTGGCTGCCCTCATCGACAACCATATTCATCAGGGCAATGCGCTGGGAATAGACCCGCGCCGCGTCACCTGGAAACGGGTGATGGATATGAACGACCGCGCCCTGCGCGACATCGTGACGGGCCTCGGCGGCACATCCAACGGCTACCCCCGCGAAGCAGGCTTCGACATCGTCGTGGCTTCCGAAGTGATGGCCATTTTTTGTCTTTCTACTTCATTGGCCGACCTGCGCGAACGCCTGGGCAATATCGTCATCGGATTTACCTATGACCGTCAACCTGTGATGGCGCGCGACCTCAATGCCCACGGCGCTATGGCTGTGCTGCTGAAAGATGCTATTCAGCCCAACCTCGTGCAAACACTGGAGCATACGCCCGCATTTATCCACGGTGGTCCGTTTGCCAATATCGCACATGGCTGTAACTCGGTGATTGCGACCAAAAATGCGCTCAAATTGGCTGATTATGTGGTAACCGAAGCGGGTTTCGGGGCTGATCTGGGCGCCGAGAAGTTTATCGACATCAAATGCCGCAAGTCGGGCCTTCGGCCCGATGCCGTTGTATTGGTGGTGACTATTCGCGCCTTGAAATACCATGGAGGCGTCGATTTAAAAGAAATCAACCAGGAAAATGTAGCGGCTGTCGACAAAGGTTTTGCCAACCTCGAACGCCATATCAAAAACGTGCGCAAACACTATGGCCTGCCCTGCATCGTAGCCATCAACCATTTTACCTACGATACCGACGCGGAAATCACCATGTTGCAGCAAAAACTGGCGCCCTACGGTGTGCCGGCCATCGTGTCGCGCCACTGGGCTGAAGGCGGGAAAGGCGCTGCCGAACTGGCCCGCAAAGTAGTGGAATTGACATCTAACGGCCATGCAGATTTCCATTTCCTGTACGAAGACACCACCCCGCTGTGGGAAAAAATGAAGACCATCGCTACCAAGGTGTATGGCGCTTCCGACATCATAGCCGACACCGACGTTCGCAACCAGATCAAAAAATTGCAGGAATCGTACGGGCATTACCCTGTGTGCGTCGCCAAAACGCAGTATTCCTTTTCCACCGACCCCAAACTGCGCGGCGCGCCCAGCGACCACGTGGTGAAAATCCGTGAAGTGCGGCTTTCCGCAGGCGCCGAGTTTATTGTGATGGTTTGCGGCGACATCATGACCATGCCCGGACTGCCCAAGTTGCCTTCCGCAGAAAATATAGACGTAGATGCGGACGGAAAGGTGAAAGGTTTGTTTTAGAGGTGAGAAGTGAGAGAGGTGAGAGAGGTGAGAAGCGAGAGGTGAGAAGCGAGAGAGGCGTTGCGCTTGGGCGCCAAACAAAATTGACCAGTAGTATGCCAATTTATTTGACATCATCACCATCAAAATGGAAACTGTCCGCATCATCCTCAAAGTCCCCTTCCATCAACACCCGGCTGGTACGGTATTCGATTTGTCGGCAGAAACGCAACCTGCCAACTGGCACGACGATGATCGCGTACGCGAAAAACAGTCGTTTCACCAGCATGAATATTACCTGCCCGACAGCGGACGCGGGCGCGGCGTAAGCCTGGCCGTGAGCGACACCGTACCTTGCCCCGAACACGTACTGGAAGGTGTCGATCTGCGCAAAGGCGAAGCGCGTGTGACCATGGCGGGTACCTTGCACCCCGACGCCGATGACAATGCGCGGGAAAATCCGCCTTGTGGCTGCTTGCGCGAAGCAGACGTTTCTGTTCAAATCAATGAAGCCTTACAATCGCAGGGATTTCTCATTCGCCTGCCTGAATTTGAAGAGGTGGCCGAAAAAATGGTGCTGATGGATACCCTGCGCGGTGTTCAGGTGATGGAGTATGTATTGCGCAATTACAAACACAGCGACCGGGAACTCACCTGGGATGTGTCGGATTTGTATCCCGGTTTTTTTGATTTGCAGGTACATTTCCCTGGCGGCTGGTACCATGTGGTGCGCTTTATCAAATTCTTCCCCATGTACATCGACCCGGCCAACATATCGCCTGCGCCAAAGGCCCGTTGGCAACAAATGGCGGAAGACATTATTTCCAATGCAATGGCAACGACAACAACAGAAAAAAGCCCTTCACCTGAATTCAGCGGCCTGGAAGAGCACGACCGCCGCAATGTCGCCCTCGCATACTGCCTGGAGTGGGGAGAAATGTTCAATCAACCCACCCAGGAGCGCATGATGAAACAGTTTCCAGAGTTGTCGCAGCACAAAGCCGACGAACTCGACCGCCTGGCCCGCGAAGTGCGTTCGTATGTGTACGGCTTGTGTGAACAGGAATTGGCTGGCAGCATTCGGGAAGTCGATCTCCCCACAGCAGCAAAACAGCAATATCCATGGCTCAGTCGGGCCAATATCAACCGGATGATCAATGTGGGCATGTATTATGCAAGGCGGTAGTTACCTTCGTCATTTCATCCTGCCAAAAAAATAAATGGACATTTTCTACACCTTCCTGGTCGGCCCCGAAATGCTTTGGCTGCTCTTCTTCGTGTACCTGAAGGCGTTGATACGTTTCACCCGCTCGCCGCGCAAGCAAATGGACCGTTTGTGGCTTAGCCTGGCCAACTTCGTTCCGCTCATTGCCGTTCCCATGACGTTTTTGCTGTATCAATTTCCCGGTGTGCCGCACGCATGGCTGCTGCTGCGCATTTGGGTATCCTGCATTTTCGGTGCACATTATGTGCTCGATCGCGGGCTGGGCGCACACAGCGAGCAGGGCCCGGGCATCGGCACGGCGTACATGATGGGCATTATTCTGACGGTCGTTATGTTGATCGCAGGGTCGCTGGTGGTGGCGTGGATGTGGTATTTTTAGTATAGGCATTTACACACACCCTTTCTTTCATCCCCATTTTGGGGAAATTGGGCAATTTTTTTCCCGAAATACCCTGTCGCAGCCCTCGTTTTCTATGGCTTTGTTTTTAGTTGATATCTAGATATTGACACACCAGCCATCCAATTCGAATGAACGACACCAGGCCCGTCAAAAGTCGCCGGAGCAAATTCCTGCGGTTTATCTTGTACTCACTTGGCAC
>JAEUUT010000281.1 GCA_016787415.1 Saprospiraceae bacterium
CCTCAAGCGCCATCATGTCGACCCAAGAGAGGTCGTGGCGCCTCAAGCGCCATCATGTCGACCCAAGAGAGGTCGTGGCGCCTCAAGCGCCATCATGTCGACCCAAGAGAGGTCGTGGCGCCTCAAGCGCCATCATCCCTATCATCAAGAGGTGATAGCGCTTCATGCGCCATCACCTCTTTTTTTTACCAATCCTCCATTTCCACGCCATGTTTTATGTCTACATCCTTTATAGCCAATTGACTGGCAAATTTTACGTCGGCCAAACCAACCACCTAGAAAATCGTATTGAACGCCACAATCAAGGACAAGTCTCTTCGACCAAAAATGGGCGCCCTTGGCAACTAATTCATTATTTTGAATGCAATTCCCGCAGTGAATCCATGCTTTTAGAGTCCAAAATCAAAAAGAGGGGTATTCAACGATTCCTTCTAGATAACAACATAGAGGTATAGTTAATGGCAGGTTTGACAACTTTTCACAAAAGTTGTCAAACCTTGTTCCCTTCCAGTACCATCCTTTGCCTGCCTCCCTCCCACAACACTTTAGACCCCAGCCATTTCCACACGCCCGGATGATCCGTTCTACAATGCATCCGGTAATTGGCCCCGATGCCCGTCAGAACGGTGAGCACGGCCACACTTGTTATGCTGAAAGAAATACCCGCCCAATCGGCCAGTAAGCCGCACAACAAAGCCCCGACCGCATAGCCCATATCGCGCCAGAAACGGAAAATGCCGAGGCTGTGCGCCCGGTCGAAAGGATGCGTGTTGTCGGCAATGGATGCCAAAAAAGTAGGGTACACCAGCGCCGTGCCAAAACCCAGCAGGGATAGCCAGAGGGCAAAAAAAGTAAACTGATGCGAAAATGCCAGACCGATAAGTGCAATGCCCTGCAAAACCATTCCCCACATCAAAAGGTCTTTTTTGCAAACATAATCGGACAAACGGCCCGTGAAAATCTGGCTGATACCCCACATAGCCGGATAAATAGCCGCTAAAATTCCTGTGTCTGAAAGCGAAAACGACCTTTGTGAAAGCATCAGGGGTAGTAATCCCCAGACCATGCCGTCGTTGAGGTTATTGACCAGACCCGTAAATGTGATGGAACCCAGATTATTATGCCGCCATGAAGTATCCAGGAAAATATTGTCGAGGCGTTTAATTTTACTGTTTACCGCTTCCGTGGCTACATGACCGTGCGTATCTTTCACCAAAAACAAGGTGGCAAGTATTCCGGTTGCTGAAAGTCCGATGCCCAAATAAAAAGGGTAGGGACGCAGGCCATAGGTTCCCGCAATCCAGCCGCTTGCCAGTGCGGCAATGGCTACAGCCAAATAGCCTGCAAATTCGTTTAGCCCCATCGCCAGGCCACGGTTGCGCTCACCAGCCAGGTCAATTTTCATTACCACTGTAGCCGACCATGCAAATCCCTGATGCGCGCCCAGCAACACATTCGCCGCGATGATCCAGTTCCAGGAAGGGGCGTACATCAACATGAATGGAACTGGCAAACCCATCGCCCAGCCGAGCAACAGCATTTTTTTTCGACCCAGGCGAGACACCAGTATTCCGGTAAAAAGATTCGCAAATGCCTTGCTAATACCAAATGCCACAATAAACGACAGTGCCGCTGTTTTGGCAGCCAGTCCGAATTCTACTTCGGCAATTTGCGGCAAAACACTTCGTTCCATACCTACCATGCCGCCAACAAAAGCATTGATGATCACAAGCAGGATAAACTGATGCAAATTTGCTTTTAAGCCGACAGGCTGGTGTTGCATGGGTAATTAAATTTATAGATGAAATCAGAGGTCAGACATAAACACTCGCTTGCACAATTCGTTGCTCAAGATAACGCCTTATAGCAATCATTTCTGAAAAACAGCATCTTTGCCCTCACCAACCATCCTTACCACATGCTCCCTGTCGCCGAAGCCGAACGTATCGTCCTTTCTCACGCCCGCTCCTGGGGGCAGGAATCGCTGCCATTTTTAGCAGCGCAAGGCCGGGTGCTGGCAGAAGATATTCGCGCCGACCGAGATTTGCCGCCCTACGACCGGGTGACCATGGACGGTATTGCCATCCGTTTTGCCGATTATGAGGCTGGTTGTCGGCATTTCCCGGTAGAAACCACCCAGGCAGCCGGCGACCCGCCCGTTACAAGCCTTTCTATGAATGCCTGTATCGAAATCATGACCGGTGCGGCGATTGCTGGCCCGGCCGATGCGGTGGTTCCTTATGAACACTTGCAATTGTCGGCAGGTGTGGCACAGATAAACGAACCCGTTCGAAAAGGGCAAAATATCCACCGACAAGGACAGGACAAACGCCGGGGCGACCACGTCATTCCTGTCGGCAAGGTCATCGGCCCTGCCGAAATCAGTATGGCCGCCTCCGTCGGAAAAAGTGTTTTGCTGGTAAAAAAATTGCCGCGCACCGTCATCCTGTCCTCCGGCGACGAACTGGTGGACGTGACCGCCGCGCCGCTGCCGCACCAGATACGACGTTCCAACTCCTATACCCTGCAGGCCGCCTTGCAGCGATATGGAATAGAGGCCGACCTGCGGCATTTGCCCGACGCGCCGGATGTAATTTTGCGCGAAATCAAAGACTGCCTACAGTCTTATGACCTGATGCTGCTCAGTGGTGGTGTGTCGATGGGAAAATTCGATTACATTCCGCAAGCGCTACGGGATGCCGGGGTGCAAATACACTTTGACAAAGTGCGGCAGCGCCCCGGAAAACCGCTTCAGTTTGGCACTTTTGGAAACCAGGGCGTTGTTTTTGCCCTTCCTGGAAATCCGGTTTCCACTTTTTTGTGTTTACAGCGGTATGTACTGCCTTGGCTGGAGCATTCGCTGGGGTTTCCCGGAACAACAGCGCTCCGGGCAAGATTGGAAACAACCGTGCATTTTGAGCCTGACTTGACCTATTTCATGCAGGTGAAAACATACCAGGATGAAGTAGCGGCGCAGCAATGGGCCATACCTTTGCAAGGCCAAGGCTCCGGCGATTTTGCCAACCTGCTGGATGCCAATGCATTTCTGGAACTACCTGCCGGGCAAAATGTTTTTGAAGCGGGAGATGTTTTCAGGCTTTGGTATTATGGGTTTTAAGGAGTGTTTTGGTTGGAGGGGCTTCGCTCTTGGCATTCATTGTAATTAGCATATTGGGGTTAGAGGTGTACAATATGCGGATAGGCATTATACTTAAAATACAATCTAAAAGCCAGAAATAACCCCAAAACACCAAGAGCAACGCGCCCCAAAACACAAAAACACATCTCAATACAAAACACAAGAAAATGCCACTCACCCACCTCGATTCCCAAGGCAATGCCAGCATGGTTGATACCGGCGAAAAACAGGTAAGCCGCCGAAGCGCTACTGCGCGCAGCATTGTTGTGCTGCCCGAAGAAGTGCTGGCACAATTGAGCGACGGCACTACTTTGCAATCGGCCAAAGGCAGCGTGTTTCAGACGGCTATACTGGCAGGAATTATGGCCGCCAAAAAAACCGGCGACCTCATTCCGCTCTGCCACCCGTTGGGACTGGATCATTGCCATATCGACATTCAACTAAATGAAAACCAGGAAGTTGTGATTGATTGTACAGCACGCATTTTAGCCAAAACCGGCGTAGAAATGGAAGCCCTCGTGGGCGCCAGCATCGCTGCCCTTACGGTGTACGACATGTGTAAAGCCCTGTCGCATGATATTGTGATCCGCGAAACCCGATTGATGGCCAAAACGGGCGGGAAGCGGGATTTTTCACGAATGTAGTTTGTTGTTTATGAAACATTCCAAACATACCCAACTTGCACGCCCGGCTCTTGGCCGGTTCGGTCGCAATGAATGGGCCATTGTGGGTACGCATTGCAGTGCCATCCGCACTTTGTCGGGCCAGTTAATTGCAGCCCTGAGCCC
>JAEUUT010000255.1 GCA_016787415.1 Saprospiraceae bacterium
ATGGTCTGGTCGCTGTTCCATTGCTGCGGGTAATTCCGGTTGAGGTTGAGCACCTTCCAGGAAGCATCGAAACCCGCAGCAGAAATGGTTTTTTCGTCGGGCAAAAACGCTCCGGTAAAACTCGGATCGGCCCAGGGCGAGGTCATTTTTACAGTCGTTACCTTGCCCAGCGGGGTAAAGAACAGCGAACCGGAACCTTTCAGCGCCACATTGATGCGGAAACGATGCGCGGCTGTGCCGGCCTGGTCGAGCGCCAGTTCTACGTGTATGCCGCTTCCAGCCACACCGGGAATCGGTATGCCGGGCTCGAATACCCGCTGCTGGTCGTCCCATTGCAATGTCACCTGGTCTTTGAGGCCGCGCAGGTCGGGAATGCCGAATTCGAGTGCCGCCTTGTTCCAGAGCACCTCGGCGCCGGGTGGCACGAGCGATGCCAGCACCGGCTGTGGGAAAGAACCCTCCAAAGTTATTTGAGAGGAATACAAGACGACGTCAAAAATGCCGCGATGCCGTTTTTCGGGGTTTACCGTACTTTGTACGTTGAGTTCGTCGGGTAAAAAATAAGTGTATTTGGTTTCGCGGGCAATTTCCTTGCCGTCAGCAGCCCGTTGCACGACCTGATAGGGAACTACCAAAACGGGACCGGCCAGGGTCTGACTTTGCCCCCATTTGCTGCTCACCTCTGCGATGGCTTCTATTTGCCTGCTTTGTCGTTCGCTGATCAGACTGTCCACCATAGAAGTGGGTATAAGTAATACCAGCAGCAGGAAAAAAATAAGGATGCCTTTGATAGTGGTGGCCTGTCGTTGCCAGAAAGAAGGTTCGGTGGATTCCATAGATTTAATGATTTTAAAAATACTTTGAGTTGCAAAGTTATTTGAAAAATCAATACACGCAAGTCCGTCGGTAATTTTTTTATTCCGGTTCACTCTCGGGGTGCCCGAATACATTAAGTTTGTGCAGGCGGATGTATTTTCGATATAGCATTTCCTCGTGCATAATAAATTGATTTTCAATTTACAGGCATTCCATATTTCCAACCCACTTATACCATGAATCTGAAAACAGTTCGCACTCCTCTGTCGGCACTTTTTTTTGCCATCACCCTGGCAGGCATAGCATCCTGCGGGATGCTCAAAAATGAAGTGGATCGGGTAGATGTAAAATCGCTGCTGCTCAAAACCCGACCCGAACTCGACTCTATTGCCTTTTATGCGGGGCAAAGCGCTACGATGGGCGCCGGCTCCAAAGCGCAGGTTATCTCTCAAGGCCTGCTGCAGGGACTGAAAGGAGCCGCCGACACGCTCGACCCCGATATTCAAAAAATCATGCGCACCATCGACAGCCTTGGCAACCTGACCGATGCACAACTGGTACAACTGGGTCAAACGCTCGAATCCCGGCTCGACCGTCTGAAAAACAGTATTAAAGACGAAGACCTGAAAAAATTTCTCATCGGAACCATTGAAGAAATGACCGGCCGCTTGCGCAAAGACACCCGTTACCTGCTCAGCGATATGATTCAAACCTCGCTGGACTCGTTGGGAACGGCTTCCTCAAAAGAAAAAATCCGCAGCATTATTGATAACCTGCTCGGCGATCAAACACAGCAACAGGCGCAGGTGCTGATACAGGGTGCTTTGCAGCCCACCATCGACACCATCCTGCGCGGCGTGGATAAAATTGTACACCGGGATGTTCCCTTTGTGCAAAAACAGGCAAGTAAATTGCTCACGCTTTTGGCCTTGCTGGCAGCAGGTATTATCGCGTTTGTGTGGTACCAACGTATGAAATATGCGCGACTGGTAGGGCTACTCACCTACCAGATCGATAAAATTCCTTCGCAGACATTGTACGACGAACTGACTAAACGCATCAAAGCCGATGCACAAAAAAGTGGACTGGAGCCTTTGCTCAGGGAAACCTTGAAAGAACAAGGAATCAATACTTGACGGCTTGGAAGGGGTTTCAAATCCCTTTCTTACATGGTGCATTCCTTTTGTTCTGCACCGGAATTTGGAACCCGTTTTTTCTTTCAGTCCCTGTAATACAAATACGAAATCAGAAAAAACAGCCAGCAAACCGTGTAGCAGGTCACCGGAATTATAAATGTGAGCAGGTTGAGCGGCACCAAATAAATCGTCCAGAAAATCAGGTTGGCGCCGATCCACTTCCTGGCATGAGCAGAGGGCATATAGAAACGCGCAAACAGCAGGTTGAGCGCAGCCACAAACAGCGTAAACAACGACATACTGAGCGAGAAGAAGTAGAAAAAGTTGTACATCGTCCGGTTGACGCCCGCCAGGTGGTAGTTCATCATCAGGTCGAGCATCTGTCGTTCGGTGTCGTTTTCGCCCGTAGGCGCCTGTATAAGGCTCAGGCTGTGAAATACAGCCGTGACGATCAGCGCCCACGCGCCCGCTTTAAACCAGAATTTGTAGTTTCGGAACATGGCTGAAAAGTTGGTCTATGAAACCGTCTGAAACCTCCTGGCGGGGTTTTCAGACGGTTTCTTAAAATTTTGCATGAAAGGTAGTAGATTTACTACAAACCACACATCAACGCCGCAAACGCGCCAGTCGGTCGTTCGAGGCTTTTTCCAGGGCTTTTTTCAGGCCCTCTTCGTACTTTCCGTTATTAACCAGTGCAAGGCATTTTTCACTGGCAGCAATAGCCAGTTCAGATTTTCCCATCAATTCGCAGGTTTCAGCATAACTGTCCCATGCATTGGCCGATTGTGGAAACAGTTCCGTATTCCATTTGAGCACATCCAGTGCCTCCTCCGTCTTTTGGGAAGATATTAACTGATAACCCGTGCCGTTCAGGTCATTTTCTGTGAAAAATTTCCAGTCCGGATATTGTTTCAGGGTGGTTTGGTAAACCTCCCGCGCCCATGCTACCTCGCCTTTTGACAACCGTTCCTGAAAATCATGGCTGTTGGGTGGGCAATATTTGCCCTTTTTACTGTACACTTTTCCCAGTGCATCGTACAGGGAAAGGTTCAGTTCCAGCGACCCTGCTGCCCAGGACAGGATTTCTTCTGCTTTTTTCAGGTCGGTGGTTGCCAGTTCTTCAGCCAGATTGATGATTTCGCCGGAATAACAACGTGGCTGCAGGCTACCTGCTACGGGCGGATTTTTTTTCTGTGCTGCCGCCAGCCCTTCTTCCCGGAGTGTTTTTACAAAAGGTGTTTCATGCACCTTGCCTGCCTGCGGTTGCCACTTGTCGTATTCCATGTAGTGCGCCGTCGCTTTGGCGGCCGATTCGCCTTTGATTCGCGACACAATGTGCAACGCACCATCTATACCGGCAGATACCCCTGCTGTAGTGATGATGTGGCCGTTGTCGACAAAGCGTGTATTGGTCAGTACCCTGGCGGAAGGCGTCAGGGTTTGCAAACCCGGCACAAACCCGTGCCACGTGGTTACTTCCAGGCCATCCAGCAAACCGGCTTTCGACAGCAGACCGGCGCCCGTACATACCGACACCATAAACTGCGTAGTGGCAGAACGTTGTTTGATCCACTCGATCATCCGTGGTTCTTCCGAAACCGAACCGGTGCCGCCACCCGGAAAGAGCAGGATGTCGGTGGACGGGCAATCCTCGATCGAATATTGCGGGGTGACGGTAATGAATCCCTGGCTCAGCAGCGGTTCTTTTTTAAAAGCCACTGTAAATGTGTTAAATCCTTGTGTAGCGGCAAATACTTCGGAAGGGCCCGTAAAATCCAGGATTTCTACACCTGGATAAATAAATATGCCTACGTTCAGTGGGCGGTCATTTGATTGAGCGTCAAGGTTGTAGGCATGCATGGTCAGCAGGAAGAGAACTGTACAAAAAGGGAATCGTTTCATAGCCTTCAATTTTTATATCCAAAGATATTTCCTGCAACTTCACACGTATCCGGATGTCTTCTTTTGGCGTTTAATTGTCCGAATTATTCCTTTCCCTACACGCCAAAATACAGGTATGGATTCGACGCAAATCGTTTTTTTATTGCTCCCCAAAATGCACCTGCAGGATGTTGCCGGCCCGGCACAGGTGTTCTTCGAAGCGTCGGAACTTGGGAAACACACCTTCCGGGTGAAATTTGCCACCGCCGGCCAGCCCGTGTGCAGCGCGCAGGGCCTGGGACTGTCGACAGACATACACATCCGCGATTTGGTGCTGCGCGCTGGTGATCTGGTGTGTATTCCCGGCTTCGATTTCGCCAGTTTTCAGGCAGGAACGCTCGATGCCGCTATCGATGCTTACCGCGACTGGTTATGGGAGCAAAAGGAAAAGGGCGTGTACATCGCATCTATTTGCTCGGGCGCCATGGCGCTGGGGCGGATGGGCCTGCTCGATTATGTGGAATGCACCAGCCACTGGAAATGTATCCCGTTTATGAAAACGTATTTTCCAAAATCCAGGGTGCTGGAAAACCGCCTGTATGTATTTGACAAAGGCATTTTTACCAGCGCAGGCATGACCTCCGGTATCGATATGTCGCTGGCACTGGTGGAACGCTGGCGCAACCCGCTGCTGGCCGCCAAAGTGGCCCAGGAAATGGTAATCAATGTGCGCCGAAACGAGACCACGGAGCAAAAAAATATCTTCCTGGATTTTAAAAATCACTTCAACGCGGATGTTTACAAAGCCCAGGAACTGCTCGCCAATCACCTGCAAGCATCATTTACCCTCAGCGAACTGGCACGCCGGATGAATATGAGCGTACGCCACCTGTCGCGCCTGTTCAAAGACCATACCGGCGATACGATACAAGCCTATCGCGACAAAGTGCGCATCGAACACGGCGAACAACTGCTGCTGCACACTGAAATGTCGGTGAAAGAAATTGCTGTACAATGCGGCTTCGGAAATCCGCGTCAGTTCAGCCGGATATGGCTGAAAGCAAAGGGGAAAACGCCGGGGGCGTTTCGAAATAAAACTGCGAAGGGGTAGGCAAGGGGCAAAAGGCAAAAGGCAAAAAATTAAGAGGCAAGAGGCAAGGGGCAAAGGGCCAAACATGAATTTTGCTCCTTGCCTCTTGCCCCTTGCCTTTTGCCTCTTGCCCCTTGCCTCACTCCACCTTCACCACCGCTCCTCTCGCCGATACCCCGTTTTCATTAATCGCCTCGATACTGAAATAATAGGTTTTATCCTTGTCCATGCCTTTGTAGTAATAGTCGTTGGCGTCATGTACCATGATGCAATTGTGCATCTTTTGCGGGTCGGTGCCGAAATAAATATTGTAGGCAAAGGCGTTGTCGACCGGGCTCCATTTCAGCCAGGCCGACCGTTTGTCGTGGCGGGTGCGCAGCACAAAAAACTGTTTAACAGTATCCGGTTTCTCGCCTGCACCGAGGCCGAACACGCGCAGGCCTGAAATGGCAAATTTGCCGGCGGCCATGTGCACATTTTCGAGTTTGATGTAGCGGGTGCGCACCGGCTGGGGCAGTTCCACATAGTCGTGGGGCACGTCGGTTTTGTTGTTGCTCTTATCCGCCAACAGTTCCCATTTGCGGCCATCGGCAGAATGGTAGATTTTGTACTGGTGGTAAATGTCGGTTTGTTTGCCCAGCAGCCCGGCGTCCTGATCGGCGTAGTTGATTTGAATGGCGCGCACGGTACACAATGCGCCGAGGTCGCTTTGTATCCATTCGCCCGGGGCCGAGCCGGCAGCGCTCCAGTACGTCTTGATGTTTTCGTCTACAGCATTGTTGGCGTTGTAGTTGCCATAGGTAGACGACACCTGCACCGGTTTTTTGTAATTCAGCAGCATCCAGCCCGTAAAACGGCTTTTCAAATGATCGGCAGGGCCGTTGGGCAGGTAATGCGGATAGTCGCCAAACACCGTATTGCAGTACATCAAATCGCCGTCGAAGCCGGCAGGCCAGATACCGATGCGGCGTTCGAAGTTGTTTTTTACCGACAAAACGATCGTCGACACGTGCCAGTAGTTGTTCCATTTATCCTGAAACGTGGCGCCATGCCCGGCGCCGCGGGCAAAACCGCCAGGTTTGAACGACAGCGGGTCCGACTGCGGCGTAAACGGCCCCAGCGGCGTATCGCCCACCACCACACCATCCGCATAGCCGCTGAACTCGGTGCCGGGCGCGCCGTATTGCAAGTAGTATTTGTTGTTGTGTTTGGTCATCCAGGCCCCTTCGATAAACGGGTCGAGGAAAGTGTTGTCCATGTATTCGCCGAAGCGTTGCCAGCCGTACTGTTCGGGTTCGAGCAGGTACATTTCCTTGCGATAACCCATGGGTTGCAGGGTTTTGCGGTTCAGTTCGATGCCGTACAGCGGGTAGGTATTGCTGCTGCCGTTGTACATGTAAAAACGGCCGTCGTCGTCGAGGAAAAAAGCCGGATCCCAGCCGCCCATATCGAATGCGGGCACGGCTTCCGACCATTCATTGGCCTTGGGATTGGTACTCATCCAGATCGGGAAATCGCGGCCATAGGTGGAGCCGAACACCAGCATGGTATCACCCACTACGCACACGGCCGGGGCGCACAGGTCGTCGTACACTTTGTGCTGCGGTTTGAGGAAATGCCGGGAAATAAAATTCCAGTGCAGCATATCGCTGCTCCACCAATACCCCCACTGATTGGTAGAAAACAGGTAGTAATCGCCTTTATAGGTGACAATCACGGGGTCGGCTGTTGCCCGGTGCCTCCCCCACTCGCTGAAATTGGGGATGGGCGTAAAGCCGTAATCGATATTGACAGGGTTGCAATAGGTTTGCTGTTGCGCCTGCGACAGGCCCCAACTGCAAAGCAGGACGGACAAAAGAAAATATTTCACGGCAAGTAGGAACTACAGTTTCAGTATGCTCAGTTTTTTTGCTCCAGCCAGGCATCCACACTCCATTTGCCACCGCCGCCCGACCAGAACAGCACTCCCAGCAGTACAAACATAAAAGGGTGCTGGTCTTCATACCACACCTTGCCGTGGCCCATTCCGAAAGAAATAACCAGCATCGTCAGAATAATCGGCAACACCACAAAGCGAGTGCCCAAGCCGATCATCAGGCAGGCGCCACATACAAATTCAGTGCCTTTCCCAAGATACGCCAGCGTACCCGCCATCGGGAAATGCAGGTCGGCAAGCCACTTGCTATTTTCTGCCATGATGGCAGGATTCCAGACTTCCCAACCATGAAACAGCATAAAAAATCCGGTAACGATGCGCAGCAGGGCATATACCGTTTCAAAATTTTTCAGGGGGTGTGCAGAGCGCCAGTTCTTCATAAGGGCGAATGTAATTCAAATTACAATTCATGTTGCATTTTCAACAGTTCATGTCGGTGGGCTTATTGAGCAACCAGGGTATTACCTACATTTGTTTCAAGGAAAACACCATGGAACAACTCAACGACAAATGGCTGCGCTTGCTCGGTATCCCACTTTCAGTGGTGTTGCTGCTATTTGCTGAAATGCCGTTTTTCTTCCCTGGCCGTTGGGATCTCCTCTGGAAATACCTGCTCATCAGCATTATTTGCACGGGGCTGATTTGGGAGGCCTCCAGATATGTACTGATCAGAATCCGCCAGCGATACCCGGGGCTGGATCGAACAAGCGCGCGTGTGGCATGGATGCTGACGGGTTTTTCCATAGTAGCAGGTATTGGCCAGTTTCTCATGCAGGTGGTTATTGATGTTTGTAAAATTGCGCCAGCCCCCATTCTTACTTTCCGGGTGTGGCTGATCAATTTTTCCATTTCCCTGTTTTTTATCGTCCTGATTGGCAGTATTTACGAGGCCATTTATTTTTTCGGCCATTACAAACTGGCCATGCAACGCACCGAACTGCTCAAAAAAGAGCAGGCCCGAAAACACCTGGAGACTTTGAAAAACAGGGTTAACCCCCACTTTTTATTCAATTGCCTGACTACGCTATCGGCCCTGATCGGAGAAGATGCCCGCCGTGCCGAACGATTTGTCGACGAACTGTCCAAAGTGTACCGATACCTGTTGCGCGCCAACCGGCAGCCGTATGTGCCCCTGGCCGACGAACTGGCGTTTTCGGACTCTTACGCCTATCTGCTCATTACGCGGCTGGGCGCTGCTTTCGAAGTAAAAACAGCCGTAGATGCACAGTATCTGGAACAAAAACTGCCGCCGCTCATCCTGCAAAACCTGCTGGATTTTCTGATTCGCACCCAAATGATTGGCCCTGAAAAGCCGCTTCAGGTGGAGATTACGGCCCATGAAAATGCCTTGCTGCTCACTGCGCCTTATCAGCCAAAAACTGTGTGGGTCGACTCGGGAAACCTGGATTGGGCTGCTATTGCCAGCACGTACGAACAGCAAAGTGGCCGACAGGCAGTACAGGCGCTGGTCAACAACCGGCTGCATTTTCGAATACCATTCATACAGGAAACCGAAGCAGCCGTATGAAAAAGATTCAAAAATCCTTTTTTTCGCTTGATCAGTGGTGGGTGGAACTGCTCTCCATACCGCCTCTTTTTCTGGCCGCCATGCAAGGCCTGTACGGGGATTTTTACTGGAGCACAGCAGCGCATTTCTGGATGATTACCATCCCGTGGTTCCTGAGCAGCATGCTGGTGCCCATTTTGTGCCACCGCGTTCGAAATGCTACCCTGACACGATTCACCGAATTGCACGAATGGAAGAAAAGGGTGGCTTACAGCATGCTGGGCTACATGACGGTGGTTGTAACCATCATGACGACTACATATCTGCTGATGAGTTATTTGCCATATCCTGAAATGGCTTTTTCCTGGAAAAAATGGTATGTGTTGATGCTGCTGTGTGCCATGTCGGTCATGATCGGCACAACGGCTTACGAAGGCATCACTTATTTTCAAAAATGGCGTGCGGCACTCACCGAAGCCGAAACGCTGGAAAAACTCCAGTTGGAAAGCCAGTTTCAGTCGCTGCAAAGCCAATTGAACCCGCATTTCCTGTTCAACAGCCTCAATGTACTCTCCTCGCTAATCATGGAAAACCCGCGCAAGGCGGAGGATTTTGTCGATGAACTTTCCAATGTATATCGCTACCTGCTGCGCGCCAACGAGCAGGAACTGGCCAGTGTGGAAGAGGAATTGCGTTTTATTCGCTCCTTTTTTCACCTGCTGAAAACGAGGCACGACGCGGGTATCGACCTGAAAATAGAAGTGGATACAAGATACTTCGAACAAAAACTGCCCGCCCTGACCCTGCAAATTCTACTTGAAAATGCAGTAAAACACAACGAAATCAGTCCTGAAAAGCCCTTGTTCATCCGCATTCAGGCCACGGATGCCCACTTGCAGGTGAGCAATAACCTGCAACGAAAAAATGCGCGTTTGCTGTCAAACCGCATCGGCCTCGATAACCTGCGCGAACGCTACCTCCTGCTCAATCAAAATGGATTTGAAGTGCTGGACAACGGGGAGGAATTCGCAGTCTATCTCCCTTTTATAGAGGTGAGAGGTGAGAGGGCGTAGCGTTGACCACTTTGCTATAACAAAATTGAGCCTTTAAACTAAGCGGTCAACGCTACGCCCTCTCACCTCCCACTTCTCACTTCTCACCTCTCACCTCTCACTTCTCTCACCTCTCACTTCTCTCACCTCTCACTTCTCTCACTTCTCTCACCTCTCACCTCTATCATGCGTACCTTTCTAGTAGAAGACGAACCCCTAGCCGTAAAAAAACTCATTCGACTGCTGGAAGAAGTAGACCCTTCCATCGAAATTGTCGGCACGGCAGGCAGTATTCGCGGCGCGGTGGAATGGCTCGAAAGAAATCCGTCACCCGACCTGATTTTTCTGGACATCGAACTGTCGGACGGGCAGAGTTTCGAAATTTTTCAGCGTACAGAAGTGAAAAGTCCGGTCATATTCGTCACATCGTACGACGAATATGCGCTCCAGGCATTCCGGGTCAACAGCGTCGATTACCTCCTGAAACCGGTACAACGCGACGACTTGTCGCGTGCGCTGAGCAAGTACAGGGAGATGAAAAACCGTTTTTCAGGCGACACTGCTTCTCCCCAACTCGATAAATTGCTCGATCTGCTGCGCGCACAGGCAGAACCTTCACAGTCATTCCGGCGCCGGTTTCTGGTGAAGCACGCACAGCGATATGTGTCCGTGGAAGTGTCAGAAATCGCTTATTTCTGGTCGGAAGGGCGGGTCAATTTTTTTAAAACCCACGCGGGACAGCGTTATGTGGTAGAATATACCATGGAAGAACTGGAGGCTGCGCTCGACCCGCGCGACTGGTTTCGCATCAGCCGTCAATACATCCTGAGCGTTTCATGCGTCAGCCAGATACATCCTTATTTCGGCAATCGCCTGAAACTGCACCTGAAACCCGAAGAGCCACAGGAAGCCACTGTCAGCCGGGAAAAAGTGAATGACTTTAAAGTATGGCTGGGAAAATGAACTACGCCAATTTTTACAGTTCATTCCTCTGAAACAACAGTTCATACACTTCCTGCTGGCGGCCTTGAGCAAAGCGCCCCACCTTTGTTTCATCAAATGACAACATGCCCCGACAAACAAATTAATTACAGCCATGAAATACACCATCCTCGGCGGCGGAATAGCCGGACTTACCACAGCCATTGCCCTGCGCAAGATCGGAATACAGGCACAGGTTTTCGAATCTGCCACCGACATCAAACCTGTCGGAGCAGGGCTTCTGCTGGCAGCCAATGCAGTTCAGGCTTATGAGCGGCTTGGCATTGCCGACAAAGTGGTGCAGCGGGGGCATGCTTTGCCCACTTTTGCCATCCTCGACCAGCAAGGCCGAACGCTCAGCAGCGCCGATGCTACCGCCATCAGCCAAAAATACGGGTTGCACAACTTTGCCATTCATCGGGCGGCCTTGCATGAAGCCTTGTTGGCAGAACTGGAACCGAGTATGCTATTTACTGGAAAAAAAGCCCTCCGCACGGAGCAAAAAGGCAATCAAACCCTTGTTCATTTTCAGGATGGTACGACGGAAGTAACGGACTGTCTGATTGTTGCCGATGGAATTCACTCGGCTATCAGGCGACAGTTTATGCCAGATGCGGCACCTCGTTATGCCGGTTATACCTGTTGGAGAGCGGTCGTAGATGCCCGGAATTTGTCGCTGACGGCGGCTACCGAAACCTGGGGAAATGGTAGCCGATTCGGGATCGTTCCGCTGCCCGAAGGCAAAGTGTACTGGTTTGCATGCCTGAATGCTCCTGCCAACGACGCCCGTATGAGAGGATATACGGTGGAGGATTTGACAACACATTTTGGCAATTTCCACACACCCATTCCACAATTATTGTCAAATACCCGCAATGAAGACCTGATCTGGAATGACATCATTGATCTTAAACCCATCTCGCAGTTTGCTTTTGGCCAGACTTTGTTGATCGGCGATGCCGCGCATGCCACCACTCCCAATTTGGGG
>JAEUUT010000045.1 GCA_016787415.1 Saprospiraceae bacterium
TTGATTTTTCACGATAGCAGCAGTGATAGCGGTGACGGCTTCGTCGTTAGTGACTTCTTTTTTGAGGGCCGTGAAGGTGCGCAAGGCCCATCGTGCGCCGGTTTTGTGTTCCCTGGCACGTGCTTCTATGATGTCGAGGTATTTGTTTATATCAGCGGTTTTTACCTTTCTCATTTTCAGGCCTTCGCGCGCCATGGGCAGCAGTTCCTGTAAAATCAGTTCGGTTACGGGGACTTTTTTGTCTTTCAACCAGGAGAACGTTGTGTCTATCCCGAATTTGGCAGACTTGAGGAAGTTGTCGCGGGCATCTACAAAATCGATGTGTTTGGTAATGTCGTCGTATTTGTCGCCCATGGCTACCATACAACCCAGCCAGAAAGCGGCATTGGCCACTTCGTCTACGGTGGTGGGGCCGGAAGGCATCACGCGGTTTTCGATGCGCAGGTGTGGTTTGCCGTTGGGGGAAATGCCATAGCAGGGGCGGTTCCAGCGGTACACAGTGGAGTTGTGTATTTGCAGGGCGCGCAGTTTGGGTGTGATGCCATTCTTCACCATTTCAAGCGAATCCTCTTCGATAGCGCCTGCCAGCAGCACGCGGAAGCGACTGATGTCTTCCTTGTAAATCTGCGTGATATCGCCGTTGAGCCATCCCGAGCCGAAGTTGACGCGCGGCAAGCGCTCACGCATGTGATCGGCTGTGGTGCGCGTATCGAGGCTTTGCTGGAAGAGTGCGATACGCGTTTCATGCCAAAGGCGCCGACCGAATACCAGCGGCGAGTTGGCTGCGATGGCAATGGCGGGCGCTGCCAGCACTTGCGAGATGTTGTACATCTTCACAAAATCGTTGGGCGCCACCTGCAAATGCACCTGAAAACTGGTGTTGCAGGCTTCGAGCAGCGGCGAGTCGTGCTTCACCAGCAGTTCGTCTACGCCTTCCACCCGTAATTCGAACGAGGTGCCGAGCAGGTGTTTCTGAATGGCTGCCATGAGGGCAAAATACCTGTCTTTTGGGGTGAGGTTGTGCATTTCCAGGTCGTGCTTGCGCAAAGTGGGCAGAATACCGCACAGGATGATGCTGGCATCGTAACCATCCAGCACTTTCTGGATAATGGAAAGATAATGCAGGTTTTCGGCCTCCAGTTGGCTCAGGCAGTCGCCCGAAAACTCCCGTGGGTTGAGGTTGACTTCCAGGTTGAATTTGGCCAGTTCGGTCACGCACCAGGGCATATCCTTGAGGTGTTCGAGCACCTCCATATTGATGGTGGCCGGTTTGAAAGTTTTATTGTGTACGAGGCACATTTCCTGTTCGGCGCCGATACGGACAATGTCATTTTCGAACCAGTCGTGTTCCAGCATGTATTCGAACGCGCGCACATCATCGAGCAGGCAGCGAACGAAGTTTTGCATCTCATTTTTGTTGTCTACCGTGTTTACTTTTTGAAATCCCATATTGTCTTTCGGCCGCGAATTGGTTGGTTGTATGAATCCGGCCCTGCAATATTATTTGTTTCGCGTAAAAGATTCAAAACATGGAGGTTTTGTTTTTTGAAAGAGTGGTGGGTGATTGGGGGTAGGGCGATGATGGCCAAATTTTATTTTCCGGCTTGGGTGGGTTTTTGAGGCGCATTTTCTGTAGAGTAATTCCCCGCAGAACTCGCAGATTTTCCCGCAGAATTCGCAGAACGTAGAGTACACATTTTACTCCGATCAAATAGAAAATGTGTACTCTACGTTCTGCGAATTCTGCGGGAAAATCTGCGAGATCTGCGGGAAATTACTCTACGGCAAATAACAGAAAAACAAAACCACACTCTAGTAAAAACCGAACCAGGTACATATGGTAATGGGTGCGCTCTACGCGTCGTGTCTCTGGTGTGTTTTGTGGTTTTAGAAAAACAATAACGGTACTTTAAAAACTCTTTTATTAGAAAAAAACTAAATTTTATTACAAAAAAACGTGTATTAAAGGAATTGCTATAACACAGGCTTTAAATGTATTTTCAAAAATATTTCCTTTTCAATAGAAATGCTATTTAATTTGCCGGATGAATGTCGACTTAAGTCATGCGCATCTTCGCCGGGATGCACGTATTGCCATGCTTTTGGATGCTGTGCAAATGCCTGATTTCACACCATCGGGCAGGATTTATTATGACTTGCTGGAGTCGATTGTATCGCAGCAATTAAGTGTAAAAGCCGCCACTACGATATTCAACCGTTTTTGCACTTTGTTCCCCGACAACTATCCTCACCCCGAACTGTTGGTGGAAGTAGAAGTTGCTCGACTGCGCGAAATGGGTTTGTCTTATCAAAAAGCAGGTTATCTTCAGAATGTAGCCCGTTTTTCTTTGGAAAATGATCTGGAAAACCACGGGTGGAATCAGATGAGCGATGAGGAAATTATTGACTTTTTAACGCAGATAAAAGGGGTAGGGAAATGGACCGTGCAGATGTTGCTCATGTTTACACTGGGCCGACCCGATGTATTTCCCATAGATGATCTGGGCATACAGCAAGCAATGATAAAACTGTACGAGATCAATGAAACCGGCAAGGAATTAAGAAAAAAAATGCTAGAATTATCGGCGCCCTGGCAGCCTTGGCGCACTGTTGCGTGCCGTTATTTATGGCGCTGGAAAGATGCTACCAAAACAACCTGATATAATCAGGTATAAAAATACGATACAAGCCAAAATAAATAAATTCCAACAAGAGTTAATAAACCCTGTAACCCACTGTGACAAATCAACATTTTTTTAAACAACACTTAAAATGAAAGAACATCAGGATAAATTGAGATACCCCATTGGAACATTTGAATACGGAAAAACATATTCATTAGATGATACAAGAAAACATATAAAAATATTAGCCAAATTTCATAAAGACCTTAAAAACACCTTAAAAAAATTGAAAGGCGG
>JAEUUT010000049.1 GCA_016787415.1 Saprospiraceae bacterium
AAAAAAAATGCGCGACCCGGAATCTTCCTTCCGGGCCACGCATCACTCTTATGATAGAGGATACCTATAAAAGCAGGGAGTAAAATGCGGGAGAAACCTCGATTTCCCCCGCCAATTGCTTTAAGACAACCTCTATCCGAACACGTTATTTCGATTGAATCATTTTCTTCGTTGCGCTGTCGCTGTCGGTTTCAACCGAGTAGTACAGCATTCCAGTAGTTGTAATCAGTTGACGATCAATGGCAAACGAGTTGTAACCTTTTGCAAACGATCCGGTTTGTGTGAAGATCAGTCGGCCGTTTTCGTCGAAGACGCGCAGTGTAGCACTGGTTGCCTCCGGCAAGTGGAAGCCGATGAACGTTTTGTTGACAAACGGGTTCGGTTGGTTCTGGTACAGTTCGAATCCTACGCCGCTGATCGTGGAGCCATTGGCCGTGTTGAAGCGGAAAGCAACATCCAAACGATCATTGTTCAGGTTGTATGCTTCTGCTTTCGTGATACGGCTGGACACACCCAGCATTTGACTCAGTCGGCCGGTTTTGGCAGCACGGAAGGTCATCGAGAACTCGTTGTCGGTACCGTCTACCGAAGTAGTAACGGCATCACCAAACACCCCGAAGTTTTCGGTTTTGATATCCCCTGTTCCTGCTATATCCATTACTTCCAGACCGTTGAGGTTCATCGTGAACTGATAGCCTTGTACACGTTCTGCGCCTTTGAAGTTCACAGTGAACACTTCACCGGCTTTCACCGTGCGGTCGTCCACATCAAACAACATGGTGGCTGCAGTACGTTCTTCTGCCGATTGCAGGCTGTTGGCGATCACGGTATTGTTGACGTCGCCGATTTTCACACCTACAAAGTCGTCCGCTACGTTGTTCGTCTGCATATCTGCCACTGAAATATTTTCAGGGAAAGTTGGCGAGAACGGATTGGACGGGTCAGCGAACTGGTGGTCTTTGTCTACAAATCTCCACGAAGTGTTGTTAGGCAATTCGTTGTAGATACCCAGGATCAGTTTGCGGAACTCAACGATGTCGAACGTGGTGATCGATCCGGAGCGGTTGGCGTCGGCAGCGATCATTTTGTACGGCGTCGGCAGCGGTTCCAGACCCAGGATGTGTTTGTTGATCAACACCAGGTCGTACGTGGTTACACCATTCAGCGGGTTGTCGTCTTTCGTCGGCGTCAGTGTATAGTCGCCCGACATTGGTACGGCATTCGGGAACTGGAAGGTACCCGAAGAAGTACTGTTCTGTGTAACGATTCCCTGCTGACCGTTCGGGCTCACCATAGCGAGTTCTACATCGGCATCTTCCACACCTTGCTGGTTTTCAGTTGCCAGTGCGCCTGCTACGGTAGCATTGGTGGTTTCGCAACCAACGATGTTGGCCTGAACGTCTACGTAAGCGATACAGAAGTCGGCATTACCGGCAGCATCTTGCAGCCAAACCTGAACTGGAACCTGAGTGCCCTGATCAGCGCAAGTCACGATAATGGATTGCGGTTGATCAGCCGGGTACGTGTTGTTCGGGTTTTCATCGGCACGAATAACAGTCAGTGTCGGGTCGAGGATGCCGTCTGGTGTACAGTTGTCGTCACCATACTGGTAGAAGTCGGTAGCCCACAGGGTAGCCATTCCACCTACCATCAGGTTGATGTTCACGTTAGAGCAAGCCACCACCGGCGGTTTGCAGTCGCGGATTTCAAACGTTTTTTCACAAACGGCTTCATTTCCACAACCATCTTCTGCAATCCACTTGATCTTGTGACGACCGTGTGCCAGTTCGGGCAGTTTGGTACCGGAAGCGTTGCGCCAGATGACGCGAGCGCCGGTAGCCGACTGTTCGATATCGAAGCGATAACGCTGGCTGGCTGTCGATGTGTTGTCAAATACCCATTGTGTGCCACCGTGGTACAACGACGTATTGTAGTTGCCGTAGAGCACCTGGCCGAGCGGACGAGTCACGATGTCAGCGCTGGATACTACCGTTTCCATGATACCATCGTTGTCGAGGTCAAGGAACAACAGGTAGCGGAAGCGCAGGCCTCCTTCCGGAGACAGGGTATCGCAGAGGTCTTCAGCAGTCACAGCAATATCTGTTTCTTTTTCACAGAGGTCGTGCTGCATGGTGCCGTTGTCCCACCAGTTGTCGCCATCGTTCCAGTAGCGTGCATTATTGGTAGATACATCGCATGTATCGATATCCTTGCACTCCACCGTTGGAGGCGTTTGGTCGAGTACTTTGATGATCTGTTTGTATGTCACACAGTTTTCGTCGTTGATCTCGTTGGCGAGGTACACTCTCCAGTTTTTCGCCGGAGCCAGGCCAGTGGTCTGGTTAACCGGGTTGCGCGGAATAGCGTAGCACGGCAGATCGGCATTGTAGGTACACCAGTTGATGATCGTCCAGGTACGTTCAATTTTGTAGCAGGCATCGGGTACTACCGTGAATACTACGTCATTGTAAGAGGTACCGATCAGTTCGCAACCTTCGTCATTGGTGATCACCGGTTTGCCAATATTTGGCTCGGTTGTACAGTTCACCGATACGTCGGCCGGGAATACGATACTGTAATCCTGGATGTAATCAACTGTTACGCGTTGTGTACAAACACTGCTGAAGCCTGAGCAATCCCATGCTGTAAAGCGGCGAATCAGGATACCACGGTTGCAGGTAGTGTCGAAGTTCGCATTCAGGAAGTTGTTGTAGTACACTTTCTGAGTAGCGCCACAAACACCTGGTATTGGCAAGGTGCCGGAAGGAATGCCTACCTGTCCTTGTGGATCAGCACTTGTCGGCGGCGTTTCATCGAGACAGCAGTTGTCATTCACTTCCGGATAACCGTATGCCCAGAGGCTTGGTTCGAAGTTTTCACAATTGATGGTCACGTGTGCAGGCGCCTGGCAAGTCGGGCTGATTTTGTCCTGTACTTCTACATTCACCATACATTCATTGTAAATCGGATTTTCATCCTGATCGTACATGATCTGACCATACAGGTCAGTCTGGTAAACACGCAGAATCACGGTTTGTGTAGTACCTACTTCGCAGCAGTAGAATTTGATCGAGTCACTTTCTGCTGTAGCAACATTGTACTCATATCCATCGCAGAGCGGTTCGAGTCCGTCTATGCAGTCGCTATATGTGCTGTCTGCTTCCGGCATTCTCCGGATAGTAAAGTACAGGCCGTTGCAATTGTCGTACGAGCCCTGGTTGAAGGCCGAAGCCGGTACCCAGGTTACACCTGCACCTTGGCAGGCTTCATTCGAAACGTAGCAATCGTTCGGATCATCCCCTCCAATTGCCACTGTAGTAAACTGTGTGCAGGTTGCTACCGGCGGGATGTAGTCTTTCACTGTGATGTAGAACGAGCAGGTGCTGTAGTTTCCACAAGCGTCTTTCGCCAGGTATTCCACCAGGTGGGTACCGATCGGCAGACACTGTGTATATCCAAATACACCCAGCGTATCCGCATTCCAGTAGTTGTTGTTCGGGAAGTCGGACAGGTAACCGCTCACTACCTGTGTAGCAATCAGATCGCCTGTGTACTGATCGAACACATAGATTTTCACACCCAGACTGTCTACACGCGAGCAATCATCGGAGATAATCACATCAGGCAGGTTGACAGTAGCGCAGCACTGCGACGGGTTGGTAGCCACCGTAAGGTCTGCCGGGCAGGCAATCTGTGGTCCGTTCGAGTCGAGTACTTTGATCAACTGGATATAGTAGTACGGGTTGGTGTAAGGCGGCACCGGTGTGTGCGGCAGGCACCAGTCGACAACCGACCAGGTACGCAGCACTTTGAAACTACCTTCACAAACTTCGTATACTTCGTCGGTGTAATTGGCAGACAGTTCACAGTACGTTCCATTCGGGAATACGGAAATATGCAAGCCAAAGTCTTCAATATACGGTGTGCCGGTTACTGATGGATCGGGAGTAGGATGGCCCGGCGTAGCCGTAAAGTCGGAGCAATCAATAGTTACATCTGCCGGCATCAGAACATCGTCGACATGACGGCGTTCGAAGTAGATGTACTGGGTGCAGGACGACTGGTTGCCCCATGAGTCGCGTACAGTCCAGATACGTTCTACATATGCGCTCAGATCATTTTCGCTATCGCAACCCAGGTCAAACCAGGTATCTACATAAGTTGGTGTAGACAGTGCCGTACAGTCGAACGTGTTCGGGTAGGCATTTTCAAAACCAAGCACGTTGTGCAGGTATGCAGGTGTGTAGTTCGTGATAGCGCAAGACAACGTGATGTTCGAGCATTCGATCACAGGAGGCAGTTTATCTTCGAGGATAAAGTGGCCCCATGTAGTGTTGCAAGTCATAATATGCGTTGCCTTGTACGTCAGGGTCTGGCCGATGTACGACAGCGGTACAGGGTTCGGAACAGGTTGATTTTGTGCGTTGAACACCGTCACCTGGTAGAATCCGCCCAGCGGGTAAACCTGCTCGGTGCATTCGTCGATTTCACCTTCCAGTACCTGTGTCGAATTGATCAGCACCTCGCAGTTGTCGCTGATAGATACGTGCAACAAGTCATTGCCAACGATGTCTTGTGTAATCTGCCAGCAGTTGCCGAGCAGGGTCGGGTCGTTGGCAGTACCAAGATCAGACGGATCATCCGGGTTAGTTGTCATTGCATCCATTCCGGCATCAGACAGGTCGGTTGCCACGTATTGTGCGCCGCCGTTGAAGTAATCCGGAATCGGAACACCCTGGAAGTTTTGCGCTTTACCTGTTACGGTAGCCTGCGCTTTTGGAGCGGAAGGAGCGCCAGTTGCAAGCGGATCCACTTCAAAGCGGAAACGGATGCACACTTGCTCACCCGGCCACAGCAGGCCCGAAGTACCGTTGAACAAATTGATATTGGCGCCAACACCTGTGTAAGAAGCATTCAGAACAGGATTTTGCTGTGCATTGCTGCTTACGATTTGAGGAGCGCCACTAGGAACGATTCCGAGGAACGCCGTACCGTATGCATTGGCAGCAGCCATGTTCAAGGCAGCCTGAATGCTGGCCAATGGCGCCGTGCTGTTGTTTTTCACACAGAGATCCATAATTACATCGAAGTGACCGCAAGTGCCGCTGGAGGCTTTCTGGAATCCTTTGATTGCCAGAGCAGCTGCAATTTTTGGTTCGTCGATGAAACCGAAGTCAAGCGACAGGTTCGTCTGATTGTCCGGGAAGCCACCACTGCTGTTCACATCCTGCAATCCGTTTTCACCGGTAGGCAGGAAGCCGTTGGTGAGGTTCGGGATGGTGATGGTGATAGATGGTGCGCCATCGGAGTCGACATTATCGCCTGCGGGCAGGTTCGGAATCGTCAGAATTTTGTTCGTCGGGTTCACACCTGCGCCTGCTGCTGCGTTGGCTGCCGTGTATTTGTCGGGCATAACGCGGTAAGTGGTGCTTGGGATGAGGCCACGGAATTCGTAGCGACCTGTTGCATCCGTTACATCCATGTACACGCGGTCATCGCCTTGTGGTGTGCTGCTGTTTACCGCTGTCTGGAACACGCCGTCTTCACCAGCCCAAGTCAGGTTGATTTTGACATTTTCCAGCGGCATTTCCGTTGCATCCTGGTCACCTTCGATATCAGGATTATCCATCCATACATAGTTACCAATCAGCGCCAGCGGCAGTTTGTAGTCTTCTACCTCACCGGTCGGGAACACACCGTTGCCTGGGATTGCCGGGCCGGTGGCCGTGGTACCGCCGGTTTGCGACAGACGGAAGCGGGCAAAGAGGTTGCCACTGGTGAATACTGCATCAGCAGGAACGTCGAAGCAGAAGTTCTGGTTGGTCACACCACCATTCGGGATAGAAGCACCCGCAGGAGTGAAGTTGCCAGTCGTCAGTTGTTCATTCACCTGGAACTGGTTGTCGCCGTTCCAGTCGATCCACGCTTGCAGCACGGCAGCACTGCCGGTTGCGTTGCGGGCTGTAACTTTCACGCAAGCCTGGTTGCCAGGGATCAGCGGTGTCGGGAAGGAAATACCATTCTCGTCGTCGCCGGCAGGTGTGCTCGTGCCGAGCGTGCCAGGTCCGGTATTACCGTCGTCGCCACCCGTCATAAATCCAGCCATGGCTTCAGGTTGACCATCGATGTCAACGTCTACACTTGGGCCGAGGTACAGGTTCGGGTTTACCGTGTGTACTGCACCGTCGGGGCCAGGGTTGCCAGCGCCTTGTGTGGTACCATACGATTCGGGCAAGTCACCGAAGTCAAATCCGAGGTAACCGAAGTCGAAGGTAAAGTTGGCCTGATTGTCTGGGAAACCGTTGACAATCAATGGCGTATCGCCGGTTCCATTTTCACCTGTCGGCAGGGTTGTCGGCGGGTTTGGAACGGTAAAGTTTACACCAGCCGGGTTGTCGGCGTCTACTACATCCTGGGTGTTACCAGCCACGTCGATCACCAGCGTTGGTACATAACCGAACGGAGGAACGACCATGCGGTAGTTGCCAGGGATAAGTCCGCAGAACAGGTATTTACCGTTGATACCGGCTTCAGCAGCGGTAACATCTGTGTAAGTTCTGTTGTCGATGACTGTAGCAAAGTTGCCGTCAGGGCCTGCCCATTGCAGTTCAACTGTTACGTTGTTGATACCCAATACACCGTTTTCATCCTGAATACCATTGATGTTGGCATCGATCCATACATAGTTACCTGCTTTTGCAAGCGGCACTTTGTAGTCTTCCACCTCACCGATCGGGAACGGCATGGTAGCCGGGCCGCCGGAAGCGAGGCCGCCGGTTGGGCTCAGACGGAAGCGAGCGAATGCCTGGCCACCCTGGAAGGTTGCCGTTGCAGGTACGTCGAAGCAGAAGTCGGTGTTCACCGAAGCGCCTGCAGGTACGATTGCCCCGTTGGCAGCGGCAGCAAATGCGCCAGTGCTGAGTTCTTCACCTGGGTCAGCCACGTCTCCGTCGCCGTTCCAGTCGATCCAGCCTTGCAGCACCGCTGTGCCGCCAAGGGTGTTCATAGTGTTGACGCGAACACATGCCTGGTAGCCCGGAATCATGGGTGTCAGGAATGTAACTCCGTTTTCATCATCACCGGCGCCACCTTCATTGTAGCCACCGTTATTACCGTCGTCACCACCGGTCATCAGGCCGGCCATGGCTTCGGGTTGTCCATCGAGTTCACCGTCTACCGAACTACCGAGTTTCAGGTTCGGGTTGACGATATGTTGCGGGCCATTTTCAGCATTGGTCGTGCCGTAGGAAGATGGCAAGTCGCCATGATCGACACTTACAAAACCGAAGTCGATCGTCAGGTCATTCTGAGCATCCGGGAAATTCGGATCATTAGGAACATCACCAGTGCCATTTTCGCCCGTAGGCAAGGTGGTTGGCGGGTTAGGAATCACGACCATTTGACCGGCAGGGTCATCGCTGTCCGTTACATCGTTGCCACCCTGATTCAATTGAGTCGGGATAAATCCGGCAGGATGTGTCGGGATGCTGGCTTTATACATACCCGGAGTAAGACCGAGGAACATGTATTGGCCGTTCGTGCCATTCATGTTAGATGTTACTACCGTGTAGGTCAGGTTATCCGCTACCGTAGCGAAATCAGCGTCAGGGCCAGGCCATACGAGTTGTACTGTAGTGCCATTGAGGCCGTTGCTGCCTGGTTCGTTCTGAATACCGTCGTTGTTGTTATCGTTCCATACATAGTTGCCAATTTTTGCAAGTGGCACTTTGTAGTCTTCCACTTCACCAATCGGGAACGGCATGTTTTCCGGGCCGTTTGGCGTAAGACCGCCTGCTGGCGAGATACGGAAGCGCATGAATGCATTACCACCTGTAAATGTGGCTGCTGCAGGCACTACGAAGGTCAGTTTAGCGCCGTCCAAGCCGGCAGGGCTTGGTACGGTACCGCCATTGACGTTGGTAAATGTGAGTGCTTCATTGGCATCGTTGAAGTCGCCGTCTCCGTTGTAGTCGATCCAGCCTTGCAGTACAGCATTGGCGCCCAGCATGTTCATGGCTGTAACCATGATGGTTGCTGTAGAGCCTGGTACCAGCGGAGAAACGAGCATAATACCATCATCGTCATCGCCGCAAGTAGAAGCGGTTCCATCTGTATTTACGCCGCTGTTGTTATCGTCGCCGCCGCTCATCAGGCCGGCCATTGGGTCGGGTTGACCGTCAGGGTCGCCATCGGCACAAGCGCCGAGTTTGAGGTTCGGGTTCAGTACATGTACAGGGCCATCGTTCGGAGAGTCGTCCGTTGTTCCATACGTATCGGGCGCATCGCCGAAGTCGCGGGTAATAAGACCGAAGTCAACCGTGAGGTTATCCTGTGCATCGGGGAAGCCATTGATGGCGCCAGGGTTGTCGCCCGTGGCGTTCTCACCGGTTGGCAGACCTGGCAGGGCAGGAATCATCACCATTTGACCGGCTGGGTCATCCGAATCGGACACATCGGAACCGATGTTCAGTTGTGTAGCGATGTAGTTGGTCGGCAGCGTAGGCAGGCTGATTTTGTACGAGCCAGGAATCAGGCCGCAGAAATTGTATTTACCTTCTACTGTTGCTTCTGTAGCCGTAGTAGTGGTGTACAGGCGGTCGTCGCCAGTACCAAATGCAAGGTCAGTACCTGCCCAGAGCAGGTTCACTGTAATGTTGTTCAGACCTGCAACACCCGGCTCATTTTGCTGGCCGTTGTTGTCCCAGTCGTTCCAAACGTAGTTACCCACTTTGGCAAGCGCCACTTTGTAGTCTTCTACCTCACCGACACCACCGATAGCAGCTGGGCCGGTAGCCGACTGGCCGCCATTCTGGCTCAGACGGAAGCGTATGAACGCCTGACCGCCCTGGAAAGTAGCCGTTGGAGGTACATCGAAGCACATTTGCTGGTTGGTTACGCCACCGTTGGGGATAGGCGCACCGGCAGGAGCAAAGGAGCCGGTGTTCAGTTGTTCTGTTGGCTGGAACTGGCCATCGCCGTTCCAGTCGATCCAGCCTTGCAGTACTGCGCCCTGGCCGGTTGTATTGACAGCCGTCACACGAACGCAAGCCTGATAGCCAAGAATCATCGGAGTTTCAAAAGAAACGATACCGTTTTCATCATCGGCAGCCTGACCGCAAGAACCCATGAGTGTGCTGGTCGCGTTGTTGTCGTCGCCACCGCTCATCAGACCGGCCATTGGTTCGGGCTGACCATTGGTTTCAGCATCGACGCAGGTACCGAGGTACAGATTCGGGTTCAGCAGTTGAGAAGCGCCATTATTGCCATTGGTCGTTCCGTACGTATCAGGCAAGTCGCCATAGTCGTAGGCAACATAACCGAAATCGTAGGAAAGCGCATCCTGGTTATCCGGGAAGTTGTCGCCCGGGTTGTCAGCCACACCGTTTTCATTCGTAGGCAATGTGGTTGGCGGATTTGGAATGACGATGGGTGTACCGGCAGGATTGTCGGAATCCTGGAAATCGTTGCCACCCTGGTCAGTTTGTGTAGGCACGTAGTTGGCCGGAGGCGTTGGAATGCTAATGGTATAATTGCCCGGGATCAGTCCACAGAAAGCATACACACCATTTGCGCCCGTACCATTATCAAATGCCGTAACGTCGGTAAATACCACGTTGTCGCCGGCAGTTGCAATATTTCCGTCAGGGCCAGCCCATGTCAGTTGTACAGTTACACCGTTGATACCGGTGGATGCCGGTTCGTCCTGAATACCGTCATTGTCCCAGTCCCACCATACGAAGTTACCGATTTTCGCTGTCGGTGCCTTGTGGTCTTCCACCTCACCGAGCGGGATGCCGCCATTGGGCAGGCCACCGGTTGCGGTCAGGCCACCATCAGGCGACAGACGGAAGCGTGACATAATATTGCCGGAAGCAAATTGTGCATCGGCAGGAACCATAAAGCAGAATTGCTGATTGGTTATCATACCAGTCGGAATCACGGCTCCGGGAGCGGTGAAATCAACTGTAGTCAGTTGTTCAGTTCCTTCAAACTGGCCATTACCGTTCCAGTCGATCCAGCCCTGCAATCTAGCAGGAGCAGTGGTCATGTTCATGGCTGTTACCGAGATACAAGCCTGTGCACCTGGTACCAGAGGACTGCTGAATACGATACCATCTTCGTCGTCGCCAGCGCCGCCGAATGCAGGGGCGCCTTGTGAGTTGTCGTCGCCACCGGTCATCATACCGGCCATTGGCTCTGGATTGCCGTTTGCTTCAGCATCGACGCGCGTACCGAGTTTCAGGTTCGGAGTGACAGCGTGTGCTGGGCCATTTGGTGTAGTGGTGCCGTAAGTATCCGGCAAGTCACCATAGTCGAGGCCGACGTAGTTGAAGTCAAATGTCAGGTTGTCCTGGCTATCCGGGAAACCATTGGTACCGCCGGGGTTATCTGCCAGGCCGTTTTCACCTGTAGGCAGGACTATATTGTCCGGGATTGTGAATGGCTGGCCTGCGTGCAGGTCGCTGTCGGTCACGTCGTTGCCGCCCTGGTTTTCCTTACCCGGTATGTAACCGGCTGGAGGTGTAGGCGCAATCTGGTAGTTACCCGGGATAAGACCGAGGAACATATATACACCATCACTACCCATGGTAGCAGTAACGGTTGTATAGGTGCGGTCGTCGCCACCACCTTCTTCCTGGTCGGGACCATAATAGGTCAGGGTCATATCAACATTATTGATACCCGTTTCACCCGTATTCTGAATACCATTATCGTTAAAATCCGTCCATACAAGGTTGCCAATTTTGGCAAGTGTTAGTTTATAGTCTTCTACCTCACCGTTACCACCTGGTCCATTCGGTGTGAGTCCGGTATTGGGCGACAAGCGGAAGCGGGAGAATGCCACACCACCCTGGAAAGTAGCGCCACTAGGCACCGTAAAGCAGAGGGAGGCATCGGTGAGGCCGCCAGCAGGCACTGTTGCGGCGCCGCCAGCAAAACTACCTGTATTCAGTTGCTCGCCAGGTCCAAATGTACCATCTCCATTGAAGTCGATCCAGCCATACAGGTAGGCAGCGGAGCCTGTCATGTTCATGGCATTGACGTTAACACATGCAGTACTTCCAGGAATCAGTGGCGTTGTAAACGTAATGCCGTTTTCATCGTCGCCGCCTTGTCCACAAGTACCTGCATTTACCAATCCAACTGTATTGTCGTCGCCGCCCGTCATCATACCAGCCATGGGTTCTGGCTGGCCGTCGGTTTCACCGTCGACGCAGGCGCCCAATTTGAGGTTGGTGTTGATCAGGTGAGAAGCTCCGTTGTTGGGTTCTGTCGTTCCGTATGTGTCGGGCAGGTCGCCGAAATCACTTGGGATCACACCAAAATCATAGGTGTGGTTGTTTTCGCCAGAGTTGCCGGTCGTGAGCATAATTTGCACATCGCCATTACCCTGAACGACACCGTCGCTGTCACTGTAATCGGCCAGACCTGTACCAGCCAGATCCGGGGTAGTCACAATGAAATTATTCAGTGGCTGACCGTTGCCAAATTCAGTTGCAAGGATGCATATCTTATAGGCCGTCAGCGGTAACAAACCCGGCTGGTTGCCTGGTGTGAGAGGATCACCATCGGGTACATTGCTGTCATTGAAGAAGAAATTACCGTTGCCATCAGTAGTGACAGTTGCCAATACATTACCGGCTGGCGTTTTCAGTTGTACGTGTACACCTGGTACGCCTGGCTCACCGCTATCCTGGATACCATCCTGGTCCATATCGGCCCAAACGCGGTTACCAATTTCAATCGGCGCTTCATCGCCGCTCAGTTCCACGTCGCCCAGGCCATTTGCCTTACTGGGCGTAGCGCCCGGCTGGCTCAGGGTGAAGCGGTCGTCGAAAACCTCATAAGCGGAGTTGGGTACGCGGGCGCCCGTTACATTGTCGAAACGGATGGTACCACCCGAGCGAATATCGATTGGGTCGAGTACTACCGCCACTGCATCGCCACCACCCGGCAGTACGGCCAGCGGGCCTTGCAGGGATTCGGGGTGAATGATGTTGTCAGCGTAGTAGTCAGTTGTTCCCGGGCGGGTTACGATGCTGTAGGTGCAGTTGCCATCGGGCTCTGCGCGCAGCAATTCACCTGCTGTAGAATATTCATAGTTAACCAGGGCGCCATTGAAGTTGTTGTTGTTGATGGCATAGATATGGCCTTTACGGTCCAAAAGACCGATCAACATATTACCCTGGTCGTCAAACTCAATATCCGAAATGATCGGTTCTGCGATCTCTCTTTCCTCACCGGAGAAGTAACGGCTCAAAGGAGACTGTGTGCTATAGCCCCAGGGAATCCAGCCACGTTCGCGACCGTAGTTGAGGCTAAAATTGAGGCGTACTGTAAACAACTGTGAGGCAGGGTCGAACTCATATACATAACCGCGTAGTTCTGTGCCTACTTTTTGTCCATTCACATCAACTACCGGGCTGACAACCTGTCCGCTCAGATCCTGTCCGCAGAGTACCTCCCCAAGGTACAATTTACCTCTGTACCATTTCAAACCCCAGGGGCGGTTTGCGCCCTGCCCAACTGAAGTAGCAGGATTGGGAACATCCCAACTGCGAACCCGGGAAGCCACGTTACCCAAGGTAGGGGCTTGCGGATTGGAAGGATCTATCATGTCAATCTCGTAAATCTTGCGATCATACAAGTTGGTAACATACAGATAACGTCCGTCGTCGGAAATGTCGATATCACCAATAGATACTTTACCTACCTGGTCGCCAGCAGCGTAGTCGGTGCTGGGATCGTGGTTGTTGGCGCCAAGGCCACGTTGTAAAGATGTTCCGATAAAACCATTTTGGCCGTTCGGGCTGGTATTATTACCTGGAAACGCAGGATAAGAACCTGCATGGTTATACGTCCAGATGCCAATAGCATCCAGGTTCAGCCAATCGGTTGTTTTGTCTGCTGCTGCCGAGAATGGGTCTACGAGGTAAATACCACCTGAGCCCAAGGGGCCAAAGGCAGCGTGACGACGCAACACAGCAGAGGTAAACACTTTTTGGGCGGGACGAGAAAACGCCACACCGTACAGTGAACCTACTTCGCCAATTGTAGCCAGCAAATTAGGATTTGGCACACCCGGGTAACCACCACTGTGGCTTTGCGGGATACCATTTCTGGAATAAGGATAGGAAATAAATGCCGGTGCAGCACCCGCATTACCACCAAAAGTTGGCTCCCCAAAGGAGTAGCATGGCAACATGATGGTCGGGTCTGGGTTTTCTACCCATTGACCCGGATAGTTAATGGCAAATTTTACGCCACTCTGTTGACCTGTAATGAACTGTACACTTGTGCCATATGCAGCACCACCTTGCCCGGTAAAGTCTACAACCTGATCGACGTCACAAGTAAACGTACCTACCGGGATCGTAAATTCTACACGTACTTTTTCGCCGGGGTTGGCAGCGCGACCGCTGGTAACCAAGGTAGCGAAATTAAAATTACCGTTTGCGTCCGTCACCGTCTCGCCAATAAACACGTCTTTCGCTGGTGGCGCCGCGTCGCCATAAATACGAACGATGATGTCTGCAGCACCGGGTTCTGCACCGGTTTGCAAGCCATCACCGTTAAAGTCGCGGAAAGCAGTACCCGACTGCGCCATAAGCGCAGAAGTACCCATCATCCCTATCATTGTAAACATGAGTGCCCATTGGCCCGATTTTTTTCCGGTCCATGCGGCTACATCTGATGCCGTAGGATAACTGGGTTCGAGTTTCTGCAAAACCCTTCTGAAGAATGTATGACGGCTGCCCCAGAATGCGGCAATCATCAGGAAAAATGCCATCTTCAGAATCAGCACCCATCCGTCAGTGAGCACCATTTGACTGGCACTTTCTGACTGGTTGCTGTCGAAAACAGCGATACCCGACAAGCCGAACAGTGCTATGCCGAGTACGGAGGCAAGAAGCGCGATTTTCATCCAGGCACTTCCGACCGGGGCGGATGCCCTTGCTTTCTGTACCATCGCTTCCACCTTTTCAAAAAGGAAAATTCTTTTCATAAGAAGTTGAAAATGTTTGATATATTAAAAAAATGAGGTTGCGTTTCGAGATGCTAACTGGGCAGGCCCCTTTGGGCCCGCCCGCTATGCGTTGATCATCACTTTTTCACTAATTTTCTTTTATAACTCACTGGTTTTCAGGCAATAAAAGCCAGTCTGCTGTAGCGTGCACAGCAGTTCAAGTGGTTTACAAGCGCACTTGCAAACCGGCTCATGAATGTGGATCAGTAGGAAAAGGACCTCAAATCAGAAGTCCACGATTAAAAAGCGGGAAGTCTCCCAAACCGGGTATATACCCGGGTATATCTTGAGCGGCTCGGTAGTCAGCGTTCTGACCACTTCGGCCGGTATTTCATACAATTCAAACACCTGAAATAACATCCAGCCAAAATGACGCTTCATAAAGCGTTTATCCATGGTCGATTTCCAGAATGCACAACGAATCTTGTTTTGATCTGTCAGGCTCAACCACGATGTGATGACAGGGCATTTGCCTTGATATGAATTGTCATAAGCCATCACACGGCAAACGCCTACTCCCTGACAATCCATCCCGGGCGAACCCAGTATTATTTCAGATTTTACTCGTTTTAGTGTTTGACCGGTAGCAGGCGCAGGTACTGTTACACTGCGGGTGCCCCTTATGTGTAATATAGATTCCATTCGAATTTTTGTTCAAAGTGATGGTAGAGGATTCCGTTCTGATTGCGGAATGAAGTGATTGTATTGCCTGGCGCTAGCACCTGCATGCACAGGTACAGGCTATCGGCGGGAGGAGCCGATAGTATCATTATTTATACGCCTGCAATGTCGATGATAATCACGTCGTCACTTTTTTGAACAAATTGAAACTCAATAGAGTTGGCGGATTCAGGGGTTGTACCGATGGCTGTTAGACTTTTCATTTCGACTTCGTCTTTGATTATTGATTACGAAGTCAAAGGTGCCGCAGCCAGCCGGGAGTCATCTGGACAGTAAAGCGTCGTTTTTCACATACACTTTTTCTGACCTTTTTTACATAGTTTTATTATATCAAATTGATTATCAATTACTTAACCCAAGTAAAATCTTTTAAAAACCTCTTTTTTTTCACATATACCTGGATAAAAAATAGCCCAAAAACTGCTGAATCGCAATTTCTGGGCATGGATTTTTCCAACAAGTAGATTCCTTAACAATGGATTTGCCGGAAGGTCAGTGCGGATTAAAAAAGACAGGGGGAAGGATTAAGGAGGGTAAATTCAGGCTGCCGGATTAGGGGGCAGCCGCAGGGAAGTAAATGTTCGACAGGGTCAACGGCCACCTGACGAGCCGCTTGCAGATGGCCCCGGTAATGCTTGTAATACCATTTCCCACAGATGCTCGTAGGGAATAATTTCAATCTCATGGGTTTGATATGCTACATCGAGCGGCAATTTGTGGAGTTGGTCGATGAACTTCTGCGATTTCCGGATCACGGCCTCCCGATGGAAGGAGGCTGCCGGAATTTGAAGTAAAGCCTTGATGAAACAATGGCTTCTGAACGTTTCGTTTTGTTTGAGGTAACGTCCGCAATATTTTTCCACCGCTTCTATACGATCGACTGTCTGGTGGTAATTCTGTTCTGAAATTGCGAAGAGCGTTTGAATGATCAGTACCGGAATATTCATGCCCTGCTTGTCTTTTGAATAGGTAGGGATGTCGTTCAGGAATTTTTTCACCTTGAATTTGGCAACATACCCTTCCGGAAGGGTTATTTTTCCGATGGCAACCAGGTAAAACGCATAGGCTTCGTAAATCTTCCACATTTCAGTGATCTGCGTCGGCAAGGCGTTGTTGCTTCGGATTTTTGCCTGTACATTTTCACATACATCAAACGCCGCCTCGTAGTGCTGGGTATAAGTGGCCAAGAGGAAGAACAATTCCTGCAACTTGTACCAGTTGAACGATCCTTCATCAAACACCGTCTGGTACTGCTGAATAATGGCCTCCCCTTTTTCGAACTCCTGCAATTGAATGTAACACACAATCAATTGATAGTAAAAGGCTTGTAAGGGAAGGTTGCTTTCGAAAGACTTGCCTTTGAAGAACGCAATCGCCTCTTCGCACACCTGGGCTGTGGCCGCATAGTCGTTCCGGCTGCTATGTATCATCACCTGAATCATGCGTCCGCAGAGGTGCAGGCGGAACGAGTCGCTGCGTTCCATAAATTGTTGCACCGATTCAAAATACTCCCGCGCTTTATCCGATATGCTGGTTTTGGACGATTTGCTGTTGACAAAATAACTCACCAGGTGGGTGTAGTTATCCTCCGCTTCGTTCTCCATCATCCATACTTCCTGGTGTTGCTGGTACATACTGCGATACATGTTGTATCGATCCAGGTTGCCGTGAATGGTGCCGTAGTGCAGGCGTAAGGCAGAAAGAATACTGAGAGAGAGTTCAGTAAACTCAAAATGAAGGGTCTGCTTCAGCAGGTCTTCCATCATGGAAATACTCACCCGTTTGGCGTTTTTGGAAAGCAATACCATAGCAGCCGACCATTTCCGGTTGCAATCAAAATACGCTTTCTGGCGATCTGTGCCGCCAGGGGCCCTGAATTCCAGCAGGAATACCACGCTGATGATGCGCTCCTGCAAGCGCTCGCGCAGGTTGATCAGTTTGGCGCCCGGTTTCTGACCGGGATATAGCAATGCTGTGGCATCTTCATCCGACCTGACGCGGCCGGTGTGAATAGCCTCGCACAATTGCTCCATCAGAGATGCGGGCTCGAAAATAAATTTCCAGAGCCCACTCGATTTGAGTTTGGTTATATTGAGCGAACCGATGAGTTCTACTAATTCATCCATGTAAGTTTTGCCCGATTTAAAAGGTAATTAAAAAGGGGTAAACAATTTGAAGCAAATACATAGAGGACTGTACCTGCATGAACACAGCAGGCAAGGCATTTGTACAGGCCACAAACCGGTTTACCGGATGACTAAACCTCGGGAAAATACTAAATGGAAGGAGCCCGTTTGTTGCGGGCATGCGGAAGAACGCAGTTCAGATTGTCGCTTAAACATGAGATTAAATTTTATGAAAATAAAATCCGGGAATGCACCCACAGATGATATCTGCGGTGCAATAATTGCTTCAGTAGGCACGCGATTAAATGGATTACAAATTAAGCGAATATGTCACAGGCGGGGAAACATTCGCTCAAATGTAAAGCGTTCTTTTTTTGTTATGGTAACAAGTGCGACTTTTTTTATATAATTAAAGTAAAATGTGTCGGTATAAAGTCAGATTTCAGTGTAATCGATTGTTTTTAGTGTTGATCGCAGCAGGAGTTTTATGAAATCCTTGAATAAAAAATCCGGGCACCCTGAAATAGAGTACCCGGATTTGATGTATTGAAATCGCTTTTCAGGCAGGGTTGACAACTTCTGGAAAGTTGGCCAAATCTCTACCCTACTTCGACTGAATCATCTTCTTCGTCGCCTTGTCCGTAGCCGTTTCCAGCGTGTAGTACAGTACGCCCGTAGTGTTCAGCAATTGACGGTCAACACTGATCGTGTTGTAGCCTTTTGCAAACGAACCGCCTTGAGTGAATACCATGCGACCCGTTTCGTCGAAGATACGCAGCGTTGCATCAGCAGCCTCCGGCAGGTGGAATCCGATGAACGTTTTGTTCACGAATGGGTTTGGCTGGTTTTGGTACAGTTCGAAACCTACACCAGAGATGGTAGCACCATTCTGACCGTTGAAGCGGAAGGCAACATCCATGCGGTTGTTTGCAAGGCTGTATGCTTCTGCTTTCGTGATCCGGCTCGATACGCCCAGCATGTTCGACAGTTGACCTGCTTTGCTTGCGCGGAACGTTACTGCAAATTCGTTGTCAGAACCGTCTACCGAAGTAGTCAGAGCGTCCTGGAATACACCGAAGTTACCGGCTTTGATCTCGCCTGCTTCTGCGATGTCCAGTACTTCCAGGTTTGTCAGGTTCATTGTGAACTGATAGCCCTGTACGCGTTCTGCGCCTTTGAAGTTCACCGTGAAGGTTTCGCCTGCTTTCACAGCGCGGTCTTCTACGTCGAACAGCATCGTAGATGCCGTGCGCTCTTCAGCACTTTGCAGGCTGTTAGCGATCACACTACCGTTCACATCACCCACTTTCACACCCACAAAGTCCTCGTTCATCTGGTTCACTTGCAGGTTTTGCAGCGAGATGTTTTCCGGGAATTGTGTCTGGAACGGATTGGCAGGGTTCGGGAAGTTGTATGCTTTTTCTACAAATCTCCACGAAGTGTTGTTCGGCAGTTCGTTGTAGATACCAAGGATCAACTTGCGGAATTCCACGATGTCGAACGTCGTGATCGAACCGGATTTGTTCGCGTCGGCAGCGATCATTTTGTACGGCGTCGTCAATGGCTCCAGACCCAGGATGTGTTTGGAGATCAGCACCAGGTCATACGTCGTTACACCGTTCAGCGGGTTGTCGTCTTTCGTCGGTGTGACTGTCACGTTTGCGCCTTGTGGCACATTCTGGAAGGCGTAGTTGCCGTCGAACAGGTTGTTTTGGTTCACATTCGGCGTACCACTCAGTCCTACCGACACTTGCTCGATGCTCTGCAGTGTTTCTGTGGCCAATGCACCTGCTACCGTCGCTGTGTTGCCTTGTGGGCAGCCTACGATGTTCGCTTGTACATCTACGTATGCGATGCAGAA
>JAEUUT010000072.1 GCA_016787415.1 Saprospiraceae bacterium
GAGGGGATTAAAGATACTTTCAGTATATTGTTGCCCACGGAGGACGGGCAGTACAGTTTTTTGGAGGTAGAAACGTTGAAAGTGGATCGATGGGGCTGGCCGCGTGCTCGCCTTACATGGTGGGGTACAATATGCGAATAGTCAGTAATTAAAGTATAAGATATGGATAAAACCTAACTATCTTACTCCTCCAATGCTGAACTTTTAACAAAACGTAGATAGTGCGAATAAAAATATTTGATAAAATACAATATGTTTAGATAGTCGTAAAAAGGCCTGATTACTCCTATATAGATTTAACAGCGTTAAGAAAATAGGTGTTTATAGTTTATACACTTTCATACATTTGTACTTTATCAGTCATTCTAACTGCGCATCCACATGCCGCAACCATACAAACTTTTCACAATATACGCCCGTGAGGACGAGGTATATCTAAAAGAACTACGTGGGCAACTGCGTCCTTTGGAGTTAGCAGGCCGTATCACGGTCTGGTATGATAGTGAAATTAGGCCTGGAATAGAATGGGAAAAAGCAATCGTTGAGAAACTTGATGCTGCTGATATTATTTTGATCCTTGTTAGTGCAGCCTATTATAATTCAGTATATATTCATGATGTAGAGATTAAGTACGCCATTAGCCGACATGAAATCGGAGAAGCACAGGTAATTCCAGTTATTGTGCGCCCATGTGCCTTTTTCGATGACCCTGTTATTAGCAAATTACAAGCGTTACCAACTAATGGACTTGCTGTAACGGATAGCCGGTTTTGGCATCAGCGAGACGATGCCTGGCTAGATGTTGTCGCTGGTGTGAAACGGACTCTTGATCTATTACGAGATAGTGAAATGGAAAAAGAGCACGCCGCCAGGAAGGCAGCCTTGGCAGCAGAGAAATTAGCAGAACAAACACGTTTAGACATAATTGCCGCAGAACAAGATGCGAATCAAAAAGAATTAGCAGAAAAAAGTAAACAACAAACAAAGTTTACTGATATACAAGAAGTCGAACATCCCACTGAAAAGATTAATACAAATGCTGAAGAAGGCCTTATTGACGTATCGAAAAAAGATTTTGGAAATCTTGATGACCTATTAAGACATTTAACAGAATTACCTACTGAAGGATTAGAACAGGTGCCTCCACAACAGTCTATAAAAACGGATGATCAAAATGTCAACCAGTTTTATACTGCCCAATATGCACGAGATGAATATAGCAAGAATACATCATTCTACATAAATAAATTAAAAAGATTATTAACGAATTCATTGTCCCCGCGCCATATTGCCTATGGTGGCATACTATTAGGGGCGTCTTTGGTGATTTTATGGATAACAAAGGCATTTAACGAAAAGCAGGGAAATATAAACCATAATACAACATTACAAACAGATTCTTTACATATTGCTGGCCAGCAAAAAATTATTCCCTTTGATACTATCAAAGTTATTAACTACCCATTAGTATTCGTAGAAGGAGACTCCTTTTTGATGGGAAGCCATGATAAAGAACTAGATAGAGGAAGGGATGAATGCCAACATAGTGTAACCGCGAAGTCTTTTTATATAGGGACATATGAAGTGACTCAATCCCAATGGAAGGCTATGATGGGCAATAATCCATCCATTTTCAAAGGCTGCGATAACTGTCCTGTTGAAAATGTGTCATGGAATGATGTTCAGGCATTTATTGCAAAGTTAAATATGGCAACAAAAATACAGTATCGCTTGCCTACTGAAACAGAATGGGAGTATGCTGCTAAAGGGGGAAAGTTAAGCCAAAATTTTAGGTATGCAGGCACTAATATGCTTTACTCTGTGGCATGGTATGATGGGAATTCAAAAAATAAAACTCATTTAATTGGAACTAAATTGCCAAACGAGTTAGGTATCTATGATTTGAGTGGAAATGTATGGGAATGGTGTGATGATTTATATGCACCATATCCTTGTGACAATATCAACAGACGGAAAGGCAGTTATCGGGTATACCGAGGGGGAGGATTTAATACTTCTGCTATTCGATGTCGCCCTGCTTTTCGAGGATTTTATTCATCAACTTCCCATGATTGCGAACTTGGTTTTCGACTTGTGCGTTCTTTCCCTTTGGATTAGTTCCTATGCATAAAAAAACAAGAGGGTGTTCGGATTTATTTTTGGCTCAAGGTTAACGTCATTAAATTATGGTAGTCATATTGTAAAAAATTAGATATCATAACGAAGATAAAATAGTATGCTCATAGTCTTTGACGAGTAGAAATAAAAACAGTCAGGAATGCCTCAAGTTTCCACACTATACCTGCACCAAAAAAAAACGAGTCATGCAAATGCTGCATAACTCGCTGACAATCAAGTCGGGACGACAGGATTCGAACCTGCGACCACACGCCCCCCAGACGTGTACTCTACCGGGCTGAGCTACGTCCCGTTTTTAGAAGCGAGAGGTGAGAGGTGAGAAGTGAGAATGCGTAGATTACACCAATTCTCTGTAATAAACCTTAGGAGCGAAGCGGTGTAATCTACGCAGTCTCACCTCTCACCTCTCACTTCTCACCTCTAACTCTTCCGTCGGATCAACGGGATTCGAACCTGTGACCTCCACGATGTCAACGTGGCGCTCTAACCAACTGAGCTATGACCCGTTTGCTCAACGGGGTGCAAAGGTATGTTTTCAGGATGGAAAAAACCAAGACCGGCAAAAAAAATCCCGCCCAAAGCCTTTTTGGAAATAAAGCAATCTTGGTACTACCTTTGGCCTCTTCGCCATCGTTCTCCAAACACATGTATGCGTGAAATCAGTACAGGATAGGCTCCAATGCCTGCATAACAAGCCTGACAACTGATAACCGATAACTGATAACCACCTAACTTCCCGCTTTCCCCGAATGAAAGAACAAATCCAGCAACTGATTTCCAGCGGACAAACTGAAGAAGCGCTTCAACTACTGGTCAAAAGCGCACCCGACGCCATTTTGCTGCAAGCCCGTTTCAACCAGGGCAAAAAACAATACAATATGGGACTGATCGAATTCAGCGAATGGTCGCGTATTCAGGCCCAGATCAACTACGCCGCGCTGGAACTCGCCGGTTCGCTGAAAAACAATGCAGGAGCAACTACTGCAACCAATACAAGTAATAACACGGCTTCCACGACAAAAAGAGTATTTATTTCCTACAACCACGAAGACCGTGACACCGCCCGGCGCGTGCGTACGTTTCTGGAAAATCAGGGCTTCGACGTCATCCTCGACGAAGACGACCTCGCGGCTGGCCGCTCCATCCTGGAATTTATCCAGGCCAGTATCAAACAATGTGATGCCGTGGTGTCGGTGGTATCGGCCCGAAGCCTGCAATCCGGCTGGGTAGGGCAGGAAAGCGTGGCCTCGATGTACGCCATCTGGATGGCCGATAAGAAGTTCATTCCTGTCCGCCTCGACGATGTGGTGTTCGACTCCAAATTCCAGATCGCAGCACTCAAAAGCATCAGCGCCAAAATCCTCGAACTCGACAAGGATATTCAGGAAATTCGTTCGCTCGGCAGCGACGCCCGCGACCTCGAAGACGACCGCAAACGCCTGTTCGACCTGCAAAAGGAATTCAGCACCATCCTCCTCAAACTGAAAACGGTGTCCATGACCATGATCCAGGGCGACGCGTTTGAGGGCGGCATGAACCGGGTGGTCGCCGCGATCAATCAGTTATGAGTGTCTCAACGGTTCCAACGCCGTCTTTTAAAGAAATCTGTACAGTACCAATTGCCGCCCCGTTCTTTTGGAGGTAAGCAGGATATTGATCGTCCCATTGGGCGATAGAGGCAACTTTTGGATATACTTTCCTGTCAGCGTGTCTTTAAAACCGCCCGTTTGTGCAGTTCTGTCGACAATCAGGAAAATATTGTTGTTGGCAAGATCCATGGTGCCGGAAATGGGATTGCCATTAAAAAAGTCGTTGCTGAAGTGCGATTCCGTACTGAAACTCCCCACTTGTGTGCCTGTCCCGGAATCAGGGTCGCCGAGGACAAACGCGTGGTCGCTGTCAAACAGATTTGTATAAAAATTGCCGATACTGGATGGCAAACTCCCCGGCGCCTGCGGCACAATAATCGTCGTAGGCCCGGCCGGTACATTGCCCGGATACGTTCCCAGCACTTCAAACGACCGTGCATCGCTACACGAGCCTTCCTCGATCGACAGCGACACCGGCCCAGAAATGCCATTGGGCACTTTTACAATGAGGCCACCTTCGGCCGTTTTGACCGAAGCGGCATCTACCTCGTCGAAACGCACGCGGGTATCGGCCGTGACACCTTTTGCCTGGATGAAAATTTCATAACCCACAGGATTTGCCGCAGGCTGCAGGCTGGTGATACCAAAATCGCCTGCATCACATTTGTCTTTACAGGCATTGGAAAGGAGCGCTACCAAAAGCGCAGGCAAGAGGAGAAGGGGGATGTTTTTCATATTATTGAAGTTTAAACACTGATTGCGCGGATATGAACTGATTTGCACGGATTATTGCAACACGGATTGCGCGGATATGAACTGATTTGCACGGATTAGGATAACACAGATTCCGTGCAATTCATGTTGCCCTAATCCGTGAAAATCCGTCTATTCCGTGCAATTCATGTTGCCCTAATCCGTGCAAATCCGTCTATTCCGCGCAATCCGTGTTGCAATAATCCGTGCAAATCAGTTCATATCCGCGCAATCAGTGTTGCAATAAAACCATCAAATCATCTATATTCCGTTGCAGTTTATTCAACGGAAATGCCAGTTGTTCCAGTGCCTTTCGAGCGCCTTTTCGCGCTTTTTTGCTGGCGGCCAAGCGCGGCGACTGCCCCGTAGCAAAATCGCGCACGGGCCCGATCACCGTATTGTTGAGCGGCAGCATAATGCCCTCATGAATGTCCAAAATCGAGAGATCGTGAATGGCGGCCATTTTGGCATTGGCATCGGCATTACCCCAGAACAGGCGTACACTTTCCGCAAAACCCTTGTCGCGGCTGTACAGCGAGTCGCGGGCGCTGCTGTAGGCCAGTACATGCCGCTCAAATTCGGCGCGGGCAGCATCCGACAGGAACACATCGTCGATACGCGCCAGGGCATCACGCAGGTTTTTGGCCTTGTCCAGAAAAGTGAGCATCGTTTTCGTGATTTCCTTGTACAGTTGCTCTTTTTTCTGCGCCAGCAGGGCATTTTCCTGCGCCGCCAGCAACTGTTTTACCCTGTTGTCTAAGGAATCGATCAAACGGCTGTTTTGCCCGCCCGACTGATCGATCAGGCGTTGGTACAACTGAATAGAATCCTGCATGCTTTTTTCGAGGCGGGCTATTTCCGACTCCTTAAAACGTTTGTCGTTTTCGAGTTTGCGCACATTGTCGCGCAGTTGCCGGATCATGCGCTCCTGTTCGCCACCCTGTATTTTTTTTACTTCAAATACAATGGGCGTCGTGGCGGAACGTGGCACCGGCGCCCGGCCCGAGCGCGGGTAAACCACCTCATAACGATCCATTTCTACCTGCACTTCCGCTACCGATGCGGGCACAGCCACCCGAAACAGGCCGTCGTCGTCGGTGCGTGTTTCACTCAGTCCCACAAGGATAACCCTGGCGCCTTTCACACTTTTTTGCTCGGCATCTACGACGCGGCCGGTGAAGATGGTCTCCTGGGCGTGGGCGGTTTGTAATAAAAAACAAAGAGCAAGGGGCAAGAGACAAGGGGCAAATGCCAAGGGGCAAGGGGCAAGGAGCAACTGCCAAGAGGCAAGGGGCAAACGGCAATGGGTAAAGGGCAAGAGGCGGGAACGTATGTTCATGGGTTTAATGTAAGTTGAAAGAGGGTGCCGGTGCTCACCGTCAGGTCGCGGTGGTAGCGATTTTTTCCTTGATACTCAATCATCAGCGGGGCTGTTTTCCCAGCAGCGAGGGGAACTGCCATCTGAAAACGTCCTTTTTCGTCGGTAAGGGCCGTCGCCTGTCCGCCGTTGAAATCCAGCGTAGCGCCGGCGGCTGGCCGGTTGCCAGGGCCGGGCAGGTACACCATGCCGCGTATCAAGGTAGTGTCGGGAATGGGCGTCAGCGTGAACGTGAGGTTTCGGCTTTCCTGTGCGCTGCGGGCCGACTGGGCTGTCACTTTGTATCGATCCATAGGGACTAATTGCACGGGTTCAGCCAGGTATTTTCCGGGTATTTCGGTGAAAACTGCCTGACCGTTGCTGTTAACGTCCTGAATAGGCGAATGGTAAGTGCCGAGCAGCAATTTTATTTTTCCAGCAGTAATCAGATCCGCCTCGCCGCCGGGGCCATGCACATGCACCTGCAGGTTAAACGTTTCGGGCGGGGCAGTCGAACTGCCTCTTTTATCGAACGCCAGGTACACCATACCTGCCAGCAGGATAACGATGACGCCGTAAATCCATGCCTTGGATTCAGGCGCTGGCTCCGGCATGTCCGCTTCGCCGGTTTCGTCGAGTTGTTTGCCGAGTTCGAGCAAGGCTTTGGTAATGCGGTTGCGTTCGAGGTCGGCGTCGGCCTGTGCAATGAGTCCGCCCAGCACCTGGCTGTCGAGCGCCTTGATACGGTTGAGCAAGGCCAGCGCGGCGTCCTGCCGGCTGGCGCTTTTGCCTTCGAACCACCCGTACAAGAGTTCGGCTGCCGCCTTGTTCTGGTTGTCGGCAATGAGTTGGCGCAGGGTCGCAGATGTTTGTTCGGAGGTCATATTGAATGTTGGATGCTGATAAATTTTCTCAAAAATACGCCTTTTATCGCTTCAAAATCTCCACATCAAAGCCCAGCGCCCGCAATTTTTCTTCGCTGAGTTCTTCCAGGCTTTTGATTTCCAGCACCTTGCCGTCCTTGTTTTTAAACGTAAGAATCACCTCTTCGCGGCTGTCGGCCTGCGCGCTGGCTTGTTCGGCTTGCGCGCTCAGCAGGTTGGCCTGTCGGATGGCCGTATTGAGTTGTTCGAGGGCGGCGTGTTCTTTGTCCTGCGCTTCGGAGAGGGCGCGTTGCATTTCGCCGGTACGCGCGATGTTGTCATTGAGCGTTTTTTTCAGTTCTTCCACCTGGGCTTTGGCGGCAGCCAGTTCCTGCTGGCGGGCATTGCGCTCTTCTTCGGCACGCTGGGCGGCAATACGCGCCTGTTCGGCTTTTTCGCGGCGGGCAATTTCCTCGTTGTTAATCAGGTCGTTGCAGTTTTGCAGAGACAACAGTTTTTCCAGGCTGACGAGGTCGACCGACACCACATAATCGACCTTGAACTGGTCGCTGCTGCTGAACACTTCGCCGCCAACACTGAAAACCACCCCGCCTACTTCCGTATCACTCAACACCTTCTGGTACAGACGGGTGTACACAGTGGTGAGTTTGGCAGAGCGGATGTAGTAGGTTTTACGCCGGGTTTCAGGCGCTACATTGGTGGCCGCGCGGCATATTTCAATGTACGGAATATAGTCTTCCGGCAAAAAGGCATACCCGATGTCTGTAATGACAATTTCACAGATTTTGTCCTTATCGACTTTGGTAGAGGCAATGCTGTATGCGCCGTTGAATTTGAACTTGGAATCGATTTTGGCGCTGTAAATCACATCCGACGAAGAGGTAGTAACCACCGGCGGCTTATCCTGCCGCACAAAACGCGTCAACACCGAGGTTTTGTTGTCGTCGAGCATGACCATGGCGCCTACCAACTGGTCAATTTTGTTGACAAATCCCGCCAGCCCTTTTACAAACGTGCGTTGTTTGTATGAGTCGGGCAGGTCGAAACCCAGCGAAACAGGTGTCAGTTTGATTTTTCTGGAACTTTGAGCGGTCGCTGCTGTAGCCAGCAAGCAGAGAAAGGTAAAGGCGTAAAGACGGATGAGCATCGGGAATGATGAATGATGAATGATGAATGATGAATGATGAATGATGAATATTTGGGCCCAGGAGCGTAAAGTCGCAGGATTTGAATACAGCCTTGATTTTTTGGTTCTTCGTCATCAAGGAAAAAGAGCAGTATAGCACAATGACTATGCTCGCGCTCTTGACCCCTCACACAAAACCTATCCAAAACGCATGTTACATTAACGATGATCGGGTAGATCAGGAATATTTGAAACGCCAAAAAAATTCATCATTCATCATTCATCCTTCATCATTCCCGAGGTTGATCCCTACTTTTGCCCTCTTTCCAACACCAGCACTACTTCCAGCATATGTTTATTTCCGGCATACAACAGATCGGGATCGGCGTCAGCCACGTACACGAAGCCTTTAAATGGTACCGCGAGCATTTCGGCATGGATATTCCCATGTTCGAAGAAGCAGCCGTAGCCGCGCTCATGCTGCCCTACACTGGCGGCCAGCCACAATCCCGTCATGCCATTCTGGCCCTCAACCTGCAGGGCGGCGGCGGCATGGAAATTTGGCAATACACCGGCCGGACGCCCGTACCGCCCGCATTTCAACCGCAAATCGGCGACCTGGGCATCGGCATCGCCAAAGTAAAATGCAAAGACATATGGGCTTGTTTTCACGACCTGCGCAAACGCGGCGTAAACATGCTCACCAATCCCGCACCGCGACCCAATGGCGAAGAACACTTTTTTGTGAAAGACCCCTGGGGCAATCCCTTCGAAATCGTGGAAGCAGGCGACTGGTTTATCAAAAACAACCGCAGCCTCACAGGCGGCATGTACGGCGCCACCATCGGCGTGTCGGACATGGAGCGCTCCATTCGCTTCTATGGCGAAGTACTGGGCTACAACACCATCGTGTATGACAAATCGGGCGATTTTGCCGACTGGCATGGCGTCGACGGCGGTTTTTCCAATTACCGCCGCGTGCTGCTGCGGCACTCCGAAAAACGCAAAGGCCCATTCAGCCGCCTGCTCGGCGACACGGAAATAGAACTCGTGCAGAGCCTCGACCGCACACCGCGCAAAATTTTTGAAAACCGCTTCTGGGGCGACCTCGGCTATATCCACCTCTGCTTCGATATCACGGGCATGGACGCCATGAAGAAATTCTGCGCCGAAAAAGGCCACCCGTTCACCGTCGACAGCAGCGGCTCCTTCGATATGGGCGAAGCGGCCGGCTATTTCTCCTACATCGAAGACCCCGACGGCACCCTCATCGAATTTGTGGAAACACACAAAATCCCGATCCTCAAAAAAATCGGCTGGTACCTCGACCTCCGCAAACGTAGCCACCCCGAACAGCCGCTGCCGCAGTGGATGCTGCGTACGCTGGGAATGGGAAGAGTGAAATAGTTATCGGTTATCAGTTATTAGTTATCAGGGTGGTAAGGAGACCATCAGCACAAATGTTTGGCATGCCTTATCTAATAGCCAAAAAATCGTACAGATGGTCTCCTTACCACCCTGATAACTGATAACCAATAACTGATAACCAATTGTCAACAATTCGCAAAAGCCAGCCTCTACCTCCGAGACGACTGTAATTTTGCGCGTCCTAAGCCCCGGTACGGCTTCGCTTCGTTTTTTACTTGCTGGAGTAGATACCCATCGCATCTTACCACCCTGATAACCGATAACCGATAACTGATAACGAATCACAAATATGCGAATCAAACTGATCCTTGCCCTCTTCGCCTGTACGCTCGGCGCCTCCATGCTGCATGCGCAAACAGACAGCACCTACATCGATGTGACCATCGAAGGTATTCCGGCCGGAATGGTGCGCATCGTTGGTACGTACGGCGACCAGAATTACCTCGCCGATTCCACGATGGCCGACGCCAAAGGACATTTTGTGGTCAAACGCGCACACCCGCTGTACCCGGGCTACTACTTTTTCCTGCTGCCAGGGCAAAAGAATTTTCCGTTTATCGTCGACACCGACCAGCATTTCACCCTGCATGCCAAAGCCAACGACCTGATCGGTACCATGCAGGTAGACGGCTCGCTCAATACGGATCTGCTGTACCAAAACCTCATGTTTCAGTCGATTCAGGACCCCGAACTCATGCGCCTGAGCGATGTGATGCGTAAAAATCCGCCGAATTCGGCCGAGTACCTGGAGGCTAAAAACTTCCAGTTGGAAATGCTCGCCGGCCGCAAACAACACCTCGAAGCCATTTACAAGGAACACCCCACGGCACTGTTTACCAGTTTCAAACGCGCTGGACAAAACCCCGATTTCGTCGAATTCCACAAACCCAATGGCGACATCGATACCATGCGCCAGGTGATGCACTACCGCGACCATTTCTGGGATGGCGTCGATTTCAACGACACCCGCCTGCTGTACACGCCCGTTATTGCCAATAAACTCAAGCGCTACATCAAGGAACTCACGCCCCAGCAACCCGATTCGCTGATCAAAGTGGCCGATCAGATTATCCGCCGCGTGATGCCGCACAAGGAATATTTCCGCTTTTTCAGCAACTGGATTGCCTTGCAGCATGAAAACACCAAAACCACCGTCATGGACGGCGAAGCCGTGTATGTGTATATCGTGAAAAACTTTTTCACCGACGAACTGGCTACCTGGGACACACGCGAAAACCTCCAGCAACTCCGCCAGCACGTGTCGGAAATGGAAGCCAGCCTGCTGGGCCGCAAAGGCCCCGATGTGCGCGCCATGGACGTCAACGGCCAGTACCGAAGCATATACGAATCCACCGCGCCAATCGTCGTCATATTCATGTTCAGCCCCGACTGCGAACACTGCCAGAAGGAATCGCCCGAAATTGAGCGCCTCTACAAAAAATGGAAAGACAAAGGCGTCGATTTCTATGGCATCGCTATCAGCACGACCGACGCGGAATGGAAGGAATTTGTGAAGAAAAACGGCTTCACCTTTACCAATGTGTTCGACCCGACCAACCGCGCTATCTACGCCAAATACTTCGTCGACATCACCCCCGAACTGTATGTGCTGAACAAAGACCGCATCATCGTGGCCAAAAACCTGAAAGCGGAACAACTGGAAACGATTTTTGAGCGGGAATTGAAGAAATTGAAGAAGTAAGCCTCTGTTTGGCGGCCAAGGGCGCTTAAAAAGAAAGCCACTGGGTGCTTAAACAGTTCTGGTAATAGACGATATATGCAAATGGCCGTATTTTTTGGGTCATACCAAGGGTTTTTCAGGCGGTAGCACCGACTTTAGTCGGTCGGGACAGCGCCATTTATGGCGCAAAAAATTTAAAAAACACCTATCAAGCGCCATAAATGGCGCTGTCCCGACCGGCTAAAGCCGGTGGCACCACCTGAATTACCCTCGGCCACCCGAAAAACAGGCGCCCTGTTTTTATATTTTCCCCTTTTTGTTTTGCTAAATTTGCAACACTTCATTTATGTGTTTCTAATCTATGCAAAACAAACCCGAATACACGCGGATGCTTCCGCACTACCACCCGTTGGGCGCTACTTTTTTTGTCACATTTCGCCTCTACGGCTCCCTGCCCAAGTCTTTTCTGGATGAATTGTCGGCCTGGTACAACTGCGAACTGGAGCGCATCGAGCAAAAATTGCCCGGCACCGAACGGCCCACAGCACTTGCCTACCTGCAACGCGACTATTTTCACCGACTGGATCGGGCCCTCGACCAATGCCTGCACGGCCCTATGGTATTGAGCCGCCCTGACGTCGCCTCGGAAGTGGTCGGCCAATTGAACCGTTTCGATGGGGAGTACTACCACTTGCAGGGCTACACCATTTTGTCGAACCACTGTCATGTGCTGCTCGATTTTTCTGCCCAGGCCGACTCCGTCGGTCAGGTAGATGTGGCGACGTACAAAAACCTCGACTATGTGATGCAACGCATTAAAGGCGCTTCTGCCAGGGCGATCAACCTGATCCTGGAAAGCACTGGAACGCCGTTTTGGCAGCGGGAATACCATGATCGGTATATCCGCCACCATCGGCATCTGCTGGCTGCGGTCGATTACCTGAAACAAAATCCCGTTTCTGCGGGGCTGTGCAGCCATTGGCGCGAACATCCGTTCACATGGATTCATGAACAGTTCTGGTAATGGACGATGCCTGCCAATAATGGACTGCATGCAAATGACCGTTTTTTTGGCAATGCCAAGGGGTGTTCAGGCGGTAGCACCGACTTTAGTCGGTCCGGACAGTGCCATTTATGGCGCTTAACAAGTGAATTTTTTTTTGCGCCATAAATGGCGCCATCCCGACCGACTAAAGTCGGTGCTACCGCCTGAACTCCCCTCGGCCGCCGCTCAAAACCCATGCCGTGGTCACATTTACGCCAATACTGGCTTTACAGAAAGTTAATGCAGGCTTTTCCCGGCATTTTTGGCCTGAATCCTTTACTTTTGTGGCCTCTTAATCATTCCTCGGTTTTAGAATAATCGGCGCGCTGTGCCACAACCTTGCCTTTGAATACGGCCTCTCGATATAGTGGTCAGTAAAGGCTTGTATGAACGCGCCACGAAGCCTGCGCCCCGCCGGCTATAACAACAAAAAACGCATTTGGCTGCCGATGGGGATAGGGGCAGCGGGAAAA
>JAEUUT010000081.1 GCA_016787415.1 Saprospiraceae bacterium
GAGCATACCGACTTCGTTGCGCCCAACCGGATTGGGAAGGACTTTCAGCGATAAATCCTGTTCGAAACGCACGCTGCGCCAGCCGAGGTGATGTACAGTGCCGTCCGCATCCATTTGCAGCAGTCTGTAATAATTCAGTCCGGCAAACGGGTGTTGATCCAGCCATTCGAAATGACCGTTTCCAATCGGCATGCTGGCAAGTTCGGAGAAACGCCTGCCTTCCGGCGAGTGTTCGAGGATAAAACTACCGCTACCGGTGCTTGACTCCGCCGTCCACGACACCAGCGCTTCCTGTTTATTTTTTTTCTGAACGTCAAATTGTGTCAGTTCCAGCGGCAGTGCTATATCATATGAATAATTCATGCAGTTCACATCCAGCGTATTGATCGGGTTGCAGCAGTTGGGGTTCATATTTTGCCCGCTGGCACCAGGAGCGCTGGTACTGATATGGTCCAGCCGGTAAGCGTGGGTCAGTTCATGGGTAATCAATATCTCATACAGGGCTGAAGAAGGATAACAGGCTGTGACGCCATTGTTAACGATCACAAAGCCATAACCCGCATCGCGCCACGATTCGCTTTTAAACGTATGGGTACTGGTATAGGCAAAACTGCCGCCACGAGCCAGCACGCCGGAACAAGACGCTAAATCGGGCACCTCGCTGCATGGGTCGTCGAAAATAATCAGCACCGAAGAAGTGCCCGACAAGATGGTATTGCAAAATGTAAGAAAATTGCTGGTGGAAGTCGTAGCCCCACCGCCCACACAATCCGGATTAAAAGATACCTGCCCCTGGTTGGAGGGCAATATAGCCGTATACGAGGCTTTCATCGTAATCAGGATATTGTCGAGCGAAGTGCCAAACCCGGGAGGCGCGCCAGTCTGTGCATAATAAACGTTCAGGGCCGGATTTTGCCAGCGACACAGGTATGTAGACGCTCCCAGCGAAAAGTCACAGTAATCCGGCGCCGTGCGTTCTTCCAGCAAGCCTGCCGGTATAGCGTGCTGCAATGGCGCGTTCCAGGCTCCTGTCAGGGAGTGCCGGAGCGCCTGTATCAATTCATCGCGGTCGTATATCCTGAGCGATTCGGGCACGATACCATCGGGGCGTGCCGCCGCCTCCATGCCGCTACCTGAAAAAGGAATCAGCAGCGCGCCAGAGGGTGTTATTCGTTCTTCAAAAACATACCACGACAGCATCTGTGCGCGCCACACGCCCTGATGCGGCGTAAGCCAGAGGAGGTAGGTTTTGCCAATTTCCGGGGCAAAGTCACCGGCAACATCCATGGCGAAATCGTCTGTAAACCATGATTCCGGGCGCAGCACAAATTCATCTCCCGCCTGAAACGGGCCTTTGACAAGGTTTTTTACCTGAAAAGTAACGTCTCTAAAGACCATACCACCCGCTGTTCGGCTATCCTGCTCCTGCACGGCACGGGCCAAAACAACAGCATGAGAGTAATTGGTAGCCTCTCCCAAATGGGCAAAAGGTACAATAGTGGTAGCAGAAAGGGTACGGGAAAAGAATGCTCCAAAGAGCAGCAGAAGGAAGAAAGATTTCATAAGCGAGCGAGTAAATAAATGAAACAGAAAAAGAAGGCAGCCTTGTAGCCCTCGCAAATATAATTTTTTTTGGAATTTAATCTTCGCATTTCACTCCGGCAAATCTGCACTTCAGTCAGGATTATTTCCAGCCCAACAAACGAGGCAGCACCTTTGGCCTGTTCCAGTCCTTTTTTTGCTATGAAAACTTGTTCCGCATTTGTTGCTACCTGGTTGCTGTCGCTGGGTTTACTTACTGCCCAGACGACTATATCGGGCACGGTACTTACCACCCGTGGCGACACGGTTGTCGGCGCCAACGTGTTGCTGGAAGGCGCCTATGATGGCGCTACCACCGATGTAAACGGCTTTTTTAAATTCCGCAGTGAAGAAAGCGGCGCCCAGCAATTGCTGGTGATTTACCTCGGCTGCGACACATTGCGACAAGCGCTTGAACTCAAGGGTGTCGACCTGGTGCTGGCGCCCAGATTGAAGGAAAACGCCTCCGCCTTGCAAGAGGTGGTTATTTCAGCCGGTTCCTTTGAGGCCACCAGCGACCGGAAACGTGCCGTGGTGCTCACATCCGTCGATATTGCCATGACGGCCAGCGCCACAGCCGATATTGCTGGCGCTATCAATACGCTGCCCGGTGCAACGCGCAATGGCGAATCGGGGCAAATTCTGGTGCGTGGCGGCGCCGCCTACGAAACCCGCACCTTTATCGACGGCATGTTTGTGCAAAACCCCTACAGCAGTTCGGTGCCCAATGTACCTGCGCGCAACCGATTTTCTCCGTTCCTGTTTAAAGGCACCCTGTTTTCCACCGGCGGCTATTCTGCCGAATACGGGCAGGCGCTTTCTTCGGCACTGCTGCTGCAAACGGAAGACCTGGCGCCACAAACCAACACCGGGCTTTCAATTATGAGCATCGGCGCCAACGTGTCGCACACCCACCGCTGGAAAAACACTTCCGTCGCAGGGGGGCTGGGCTACAGCAACATGGCGCCTTATTTTGCACTCATACCCCAAAATATCGACTGGATTCGCCCGCCGCAGGCTACGGGTGCAGAAACCATCCTGCGACACCGTACCCGCAAGGAAGGCATGTTCAAAGTGTACGGCTCGGCCAACCATTCGCTGATGCGCATGAACTACCCCGATCCATTTCAACCTACGGAAACGCAGCCCTTGTCGCTATTGGCCGACAACCTCTACCTCAACACTTCCTATCGCGGGCAAATGGACAAGTGGACGTTTTTTGCAGGACTGGCATACACCTGGAACCGCGATTCGATCCTGAGCGACCTGGCCCAGAACAAAACGCAGCAATCCTTGCAGGGGCGTTTTACGCTGAGCCGACCCTTTGGCAGGAATTTCCGGCTAAAATGCGGCGGCGAGTATTTGCAGGGAGACTACGACGAGTATTTCAGGGATACCGATCAAACGGAGTTTCAGGTAGCCCGCAAGGAACATTACGGGGCTGCATTTGCCGAATCGGAGGCGTTTATCACAAAAAAAATAGTGGCTCGAACAGGCGTTCGCGCAGAATATTCCGCATTGCTCGGAAAAGCAAACCTTGCACCGCGCATATCGGCTGCCTGGCTGCTGGGTGAAAATGAACAGGTGGCCATGGCGCTCGGGCAATTTTACCAAAACCCGGAATATGACCTGTTGCGCCGCAATACCGACCTTCAATTCGAACGCGCAACGCATTACATGGCCAACTACCAACGTATCCGGCACGGCTTTACCATGCGGGTGGAAGCCTATTACAAAACCTACGAACGGCTGGTAAAAACCGACCCGACCACCTACCTGTCCAACAACCAGGGAAGTGGCTATGCACGCGGGATCGACGTGTTTTTCCGCGACCAGAAAACCATCCGAAATGGCGACTACTGGCTATCGTATTCCTTTCTGGATACCCGGCGCGATTACCGCGATTTTCCACAGAAAGCAGTGCCCGTTTTTGCTGCCCCGCACAATGCAGCACTGGTGTACAAACACTGGTTTTCAAACCTCAATATGCTTTTCGGCGCCACCTATTCCTTCCAGTCGGGCAGGCCCTACAACGACCCCAACGCCACCGTGTTCAACGGCGGCCGCACCCGCACCTACCACGACCTGAGTGTGAATGCCAGTTACCTGACCAACATTGCCGGGCATTTCACCATCCTATATGCATCGGCTACCAACATATTGGGGTTCAAGCAGATATACGGTTATCAGTTCAACACGACACCCGGGCCCGAGGGTCGTTTTGAATCGCGCGCGATTACCTCGCCGGCAAAAAACTTCCTTTTTGTGGGATTGTTCGTCAATTTCGGACAGCACTACAACCAGCGCAATACGACAAAAGATGAAGTAGAGTGAAACGCTCTTAAATCCTTGTGCAGCAACTTTTAATTTACTTTTAATAGCCGTTTAATGGGCGCTCCGGTGTTCCAATGAAAGATTTGCAAGGATAATTTTTACTTTCAAATCTTCTTTACCACATGACCGATCAGCGAAACACCCGCATTTTTACGACCGTATCCATCCTTTTGATCCTGCTGGCTTCAGCACTTGCTTTTTTTTACTGGCGTACATCTGAAAGCGCCGAGATGGAGCGCAATCGACAGGCTGCCGACCTGCAGTCGCTGGAACTGGAAAAATCCATCATCGAGCGTCAACTGGACAGCCTGACAACTTCCTATCTCCATGTAAGGCAGGAAAATGAAGACCTGCGCGGCAAGGAATCCAGCAGTGCCGAACTCATCCAACAGAAAGAAGCAACTATTCGTCAACTAAAAGCCCAAAAGCGCCGCGACCAGCAGACATTGCGCCATCAAGTGGAGGAACTGCATCGGATCAAGATAGAATACGAGACGATCATTGCCACGCTGCGCAGCGAAAATGATCAACTTAGGGAGGCCAACCGCGCACTGACTGGTGAAAACGAGCAGTTGCGTGGCGAAAACTCCGCCCTTTCTGATCGGATGCAGGACCTGTCGAAACAACTCGAAGAGCAAATTCGAAAAACGCAAAGCGCCCTGTTTAAAGCCACTTCCTTCCGCGTGCAATTGGCCCGCAAAAACGACAAACTGACCGTCAGGGCAAAAAAAGCCCGGGAGATTTTTATCAGTTTCGACCTGGCCCATGTGCCCGAGCCTTACCGCGGGCCACAAAAACTTTTCCTCGTGGTTACCGACGACAAAGGACGCCCTGTTTTTTCTGAAAACCCGATGAAAACCAGCGTGCAAGCGCCTACCGGGCCCGTTGCTATCACCTATCAGCAAACCAAACAGGTCATGCTGGCCGAAACGCAGCGCCTTTCTTTCACCTATACCCTCGACGAACGGCTGCGCGCCGGCGCTTATGTAGCGGCAATTTACTGCGAATCGGGACTGTTGGGCGCTTCCAGTTTCAAACTTGAATAAATCCCTGCGCAGTATTGGGCAATTTGAATACAGGTTCGATCTTCGCAGTGGCTAAGAGCACGTTGAGTTTTTCCTGCCGAGACGAAAGCAGAAAAATCTCAACATACTCTAAGTCATCTGATATGCCCGCCATAAGTGGCTATTTTTCCAGTGTATGAATAAAATCAGGGTACTGCTTATCGAAGACGAACCTAAAGTGGCTGCCTCCGTCAAAACCTGGCTGGAGGAAAACGACTTTAGCGTAGAACTGGCGCCTGATGGCGCCGTCGGGCGGCATATGGCCCAAAACAACGTCTACGATATCATGTTGCTCGACCTCAACCTGCCTTTTGTAAACGGTTATGACGTGTGTCGTCAGATTCGTGCGCTGCACCCGCGCCTGCCGATTATTCTGGTAACCGCCCTGGGCAGTGTGGAACAAAAACTGACCGGTTTTGATGCAGGCGCCGACGATTACCTGGTAAAACCGTTCGACTTGCGCGAATTGCTGGTACGTATGCGTACCCTGCTAAAAAGAAATACCGGGGCTGCCGAGGGCGATAAGGAACCTGTAGGGGAGTTGTTGCGTGTAGCCGACCTGGAACTGAATACAGGTTACAAAACCGTCACCCGCAACGGCGTACCTATTACGCTGACAGCCAAGGAATTCAGTTTGCTGGAATACCTCGTTCGGCGCAACGGGCGCATCGCTTCCCGCCACGAAATTGTGGAAAGTGTTTGGGATGTAAACTTTGACACCGGCACCAATGTGGTGGATGTGTACATCAACTTTTTGCGTAAAAAAATCGACCGGAATTTTGAGCCCAAACTGATCCATACCAAACAAGGCATGGGATATTACCTCACTGTATTGCCGGTATGAACATTCGCACCAAACTCACCCTGCTGTTTACAGCCATTGTAGCCACTATCCTGCTGGCCTTCTCGCTATCGGTCTATTTTTCATCGGAAAATTACCGCAGAGAAGAGTTTTATGCCAGGCTGGAAAGCAGGGCGCTTACAACAGCCCGGCTGTTCGTAACGGTGCAGGAGGTAGACGAGAACATGCTGCGTATTATCGACCAGAACTCTATACACGCTATGTATCAGGAGCGCGTACTGATTTTCAACCCGGATAACAAATTGATTTACACCAGCCTCGATGACCTGGACGTGCCGTATTCGCTCGACCTTCTTACAAGCATACGCAGCAGACAGAAAGTGGAATACACCGTCAACAACACCGAAAATGTGGGGATTTTATACAAAGGGCCACAGGGCGATTTTGTGGTCATCTCTTCTGCTTATGATCGTTTTGGCCGGAGCAAACTCCAGAACCTGCGCAATGTGCTCATCGCCGGATTGCTGGTGGGCATTCTGATTATCATTCTGGCAGGCGCCGCCTTTGCCGGCCAGGTGTTGCAGCCACTGGCGCGTATCAATGCAGAAGTGTCGAATATCAGTGCCGGCAATCTCAGCCAGCGCATCGATGAGGGTAACCGGCACGACGAAATCGCGCAATTGGCCATGAATTTCAATGACATGCTGCACAGGCTCGAATCGGCGTTTGAAGTGCAGCAACAATTCGTGAGCAATGCCTCCCACGAAATGCGCAATCCGCTGGCCGCCATCACCAGTCAGTTGCAGCTTATCCTCGGCAAAGAGCGGTCCCCGGAAGAGTACCGCCAGGCTTTGCAGTCGATGCTCGATGACACACAAACGCTCGTGGAACTGACCAATGGCCTGCTCACACTGGCCCAATCGGGCATCGACAAACAACGTTTTCAGTTTCAGCCCGTACGCGTAGACGAAGTGCTGTTTCTGGCGCAGAATGAACTGGGGAAATCGCACCCGGGTTATCGTTTTTTGCTCGAATACGATACTTTTCCGGAAGATGAATCGCAACTTACCATTCCCGGCAATGAACAACTGCTGAAAACGGCATTCCTCAACTTGATGGACAATGCCTGCAAGTTTTCGCCCGATCATACCGTGCGGATTCGCCTGGCATCTCAACCCAATGCCATCGATGTGACGTTCAGCGATTTGGGCATCGGCATTCCGGAAGAAGAATACGAGTTGATTTTTAATCCTTTTTTTCGAAGCAACAATGTTCAATCGACCATAAAAGGACATGGAATTGGCCTTTCACTCAGCCGACGCATCATCCAACTGCACAATGGGCACATTGCACTACGCTCCACCCTCGGCTCGGGCAGTTCCTTCTCGGTTTCACTTACTAGGTGAGTCCTGAGTCCTAAGTCCTGAGTCCTAAGTCCTGAGTCCTAAGTCCGTAGAGTACACCTTGTTACCCTTGGCATTTATTATTAGAGAGGCCAAGGGTAACAAGGTGTACTCTACGGACTTAGGACTCAGGACTTAGGACTCAGGACTCAGGACTCAGGACTTTTTAATTTTATTTTAATGCCTGTTTAATTCGCCCCAACCAGGCTCGGATCAATTTTGCATTTCAACTTTATTGTTTAAATGCTAATCAATTATGATCCAACAGATTACGCCTTTGTTCCCCGTTTCCCCGCCCGCAGTGCCTCCCCAAAAAGGCCTGTACAGGTTATGGTTTCCATTATTGCTTCTGCTCTGCGCTTTTTTCAAGGCACAGGCTTATTCGAACACAGACTTGTTGTCGGGAAACTGGCAGACTGTTTCCGACTCCACGATTTCTGCTACTATTTGTGCCAATGAGACCTATGTTTTTAATGGCGAATCCATCCACGAAGCAGGCACTTATACTGCTGTATTTACTGGCTCTGACGACCAGGATTCGACAGTAACGCTCGAACTAGAAGTATTGCCGGTGTTTGAAAGCACAATAAATGCCACTATTTGTTCAGGCGATGCTTATCCGTTTTTTGGAGAATTGCTGGAAGAAAGCGGCGTTTACGAAAAAGTGCTGGCTGCTGAAAATGGCTGCGACTCCACGGTGACATTGCACCTGAATGTGTTGAGCAGCCCTGCCACCTCCATTTCTGCGGCCATTTGCACAGGTACTTCTTACCATTTCAACGACCAGAATTTTACAGAAAGTGGCGAATACGAGGCTGTTTATGAGGCTGAAAACGGCTGCGACTCTACCGTTACCCTCCACTTGTCTGTGGTTGAATTTTTCAATATCCAACAGGCTGCCACCATTTGTGCCGGTGAAACCTACACTTTTGGAGACACTATCGTAGGGCTTTCCGGTATTTATGTCGACTCGCTCACGGCGCTCGGCGGTTGCGATTCCACCGTAACGCTGCGCCTCACGGTGTTGCCCGTGCCCGAAACACACCTCGAAGTGGGCATCTGCACGGGATCTGAATATGCATTTCAGGATACTACCCTGACGGAAGCCGGTGAGTATGAATTTGTGCTGACGGCTGAAAACGGCTGCGACTCTACCGTGACCCTCACGCTGGACGTTTTGCCGTCACCGGCTACGAGCCTCAGCGCCTCCATTTGTGCTGGTGAAATATACGAATTCAACGGCGCCGAACTGGATGAAAGCGGCACCTACGTGCGCGTCCTGGAAGCAGAAAACGGCTGCGACTCTACGGTTACGCTCGTGCTGACGGTATTGCCCGTTCATGCCACGGAAATCCAGGTGATACTCTGCGAAGGTGCTACTTATGAATACGAAGATGAAAGCCTCGATGCCGAAGGCAGTTATCCGTTCACATTTACAGGTGAAAACGGCTGCGATTCTGTGGTTACCATTGTGGTAACGGTTCTTCCCAATTCCAGTGCGGAAATACACGCCTCCATTTGTGCTGGTGAATCGTATGAAATCGACGGCGATGAACTGTCGGAATCGGGTGAATACGAATATGTTTTAGTGAGCGAAAATGGCTGCGATAGCACTGTTTTCCTGATTCTGGAAGTATTGCCGGTTCAAACGTCGCACGAAGAGGCCGTGATTTGCGATGGCACTCCATTCTACTATGCAGGCGACACCCTCACTGAAGCCGGCGAATACGAGTTTGTATTCACTTCTGAAAATGGTTGCGACTCGATTGTAGTGCTTTCCCTGAACGTATTGCCGGTCGTCAGTACCTCCATCGAAGCCGAAACCTGTGCCAATGAGCCCTACGAATACGATGGTGAAAGCATCGATCAGTCGGGCACTTACGAATTCCACTTTGACGGTTCAAACGGTTGCGACTCGATTGTGGTGCTGCACCTGACTGTGCTGCCTGTTGCGGAAACAACCCTGCCTGTTTCCATTTGCGCCGGCGAATCCTACGAATACGAGGGCGAAACCCTGAGTGCCGGCGGCAGTTACGAATTTGTATTTACGGCAGAAAATGGCTGCGACAGCATCGTTACGGTCGAACTCACCTTGTTACCGCTGTCCATTTCAGAAAAAGAAGTAACGCTTTGCGAAGGCGCCACCTATGCTTTCAACGGCGAAGAATTGACAGAATCGGGCACTTACACGGCCACCCTTACCGGTGAAAACGGCTGCGATTCCACAGCCATTGTACACCTGACGTTTGTGCCGGGATACGAATCGACCCTCGAAGCGAGCATTTGCGCCGGAGAAACCTATGAGTTCGATGGTGAAAATCTCTCGGAATCAGGCACATACACCATGACGCTCATTTCGGCTGGCGGGTGCGATTCCATTATCACCCTTGTTCTGACGGTGCTACCCGTGTCGGAAAGCACGACTGATGCGACCATTTGTGCCGGTGAGTCCTACACGTTCAATGGACAAACCTACTCGGAAAGCGGCACATTCATGGCGCTGCTGGCTGGTGCAAACGGCTGCGACTCTACCGCTGTGCTGCATTTGACAGTATTGCCAGTCGTTACCACCCAACTGTCGGCCACCGTTTGTGCTTCCGAGTCATTTGAATTCAATGGCGAACTGCTGGATGAATCAGGCACCTACACCGCCGTATTTACCGCAGGAAATGGTTGCGACTCCACGGTTGTGCTCACCCTGACCGTATTGCCAGAATCTGAAAGTGCGCTGGAAGCAAGTATTTGCGCCGGAGAAACGTATGAGTTTGAAGGTGAGGAACTAAACGAAACCGGCGTCTATGAGTTTGTACTGGAAGGCTTCAACGGCTGCGATTCCATTGTTTCCGTCCACCTGACCGTACTTCCTGCGGCAGTCAGTGCTGCGGCTGCTGTGGTTTGTAATGGCGCCACGTATGAGTTCAACGGCGAGGTGTTGACGGAAAGCGGAACCTACACATTTACATTCCCCGGCCTGGCCGCCAATGGCTGCGACTCTGTGGTGACGCTGTTCCTGAATATTTTCCCGGCCATTCCACCCACCAATGTAGAGGCTTCGGTATGCCCGGGGGCATCGTACGATTTTTACGGTACGCCCATCACAGTAGCGGGCAGTTATGTAGCACACCTGTCTTCTTCGACGGGCTGCGACTCGATCATCAACCTGACCCTGTCGATCTTGCCGAATGTACTGACCGAAAGAGAAGCCGGTATTTGTGCAGGAGAATCGTATTCGTTTTATGGGCAAAACCTGGGCGCAGCAGGCGTTTACACAGCACTTGCGCCCTCTACAACAGGTTGCGACACATTGGTCACGCTGACCCTTTCTGTAAATACCGTGAATACGGCGGTTACACTGACCGATGGAACGCTGACAGCCCAGGCCACAGACGCCACCTTCCAGTGGTTCAACTGCAATGGAAATGTGCCTGTACCGGGCGCCAACGGCAGTAGTTTCACACCTGCAGTAAGCGGCCAATACTCGGTAGTCATCACCCAGGGCAACTGCACAGATGTTTCCACCTGCCAGTTGGTGCAAGTGGTAGGCACACGTGAGCCTATTGCCGATGCGGACTGGAGCATACAACCAAACCCTGCCGCCGATCGCGCCACCATTCTGCTGCAAGCGCCGCTGAGTGGTCAGGTGCGCCTGGAAGTGTACAGCCTGGCCGGGCAATTGATGCTCCAGCAAAAGGTTGGTGTGGGAGCCACTCAAATTGTACTGGAACTGGGTGAAATGCCTGCCGGATTGCTGCTGGTTCGCCTGGCAGACGAATCGGGCGCTTCCACCAAACGACTGGTCAAAACGGATGCTCCATGATTGTAAGGAAGCACCTGCGTTCTTACAATCCACAGAATCAAGATGTTGTTGAAAAAAGATATTAGGGATGATTAAGTAGAAATGCGTCTAGTTTATGTTTACGGTATGACAATTGAATCGCTGCTGTTTCAATTGACATGGGGAGGCACTTGTAAGAAAGTGTCTCCCTTTTTTATTTCCAGCAGGCCCTCCACACACTTCACACCCTCTATTCTGCACTTCAGTTACCCGCTTTTTTCCGCCCTCCATTGCCCTCCTACCTTTGGAAAAAATCATTCATCATTCATCATTCATCATTCATCATTATGAAAAACCTCCTCTTCCTCCTCCTGCTTTCTAGCGCTGCCCTTTCCGCACAAAATGCCAAATACATCGGCGCTATGAAAAAAGCCATTACCCAACTGGATTCCGCCAAAACAAGCGAACGCCAACTAGAGGCAGCCAACAGTTTTGCGCGCATTGCCTCGGCGGAACCCAAAGAATGGCTCCCGGCATATTACACTGCATTCAGTCAGTTGTCGGCCGCATTCAACCTGCTGAAAGAAAACCCGGCCAAGGGCCTGGAAGTCGTCGATGCCGCTCAGGTGAGCCTCGACAAAGCCAAAGCCCTCGCCCCCAACGAATCGGAAGTGGCTGTGATGCAGGCGTATATTCTGATTGCACGCGTTTCGGAAAATCCGATGGTAAAAGGGCAGGAACTAAGCGGACAGGTTTTTGCAGAACTGGGCAAAGCCGCTGCACTCAACCCTCAGAACCCGCGTGCGCCGTTTTTGCAGGGTATGTACACGATGAACATGCCCGAATTTTTCGGTGGCGGCGCCGACCGTGCCAAACCGTTTTTTGAAAAAGCAGCCACTTTGTACGAACAGCAAGCGTCAGCAGAACTCATGCCTGTCTGGGGAAAAGAAACCAACGCCTTTTTTCTCGAACAGGTGAGTAAGAAGTAAATTGGCTAACATTGCAGTCATGAAAGCGCCTATTGTCAAAAAATGGATCGTAGACGTGCTCCGGGTCGGTATCGTCGGAGGCGTGAGTATAGTTTTCATTTTTGGCAATCCAGTCGATCTGTACCACACCGGCGGGTGGCCCCTGCTCCTGTCGCTGATATGGCG
>JAEUUT010000104.1 GCA_016787415.1 Saprospiraceae bacterium
AATTGGTAAAGTGGATCTTCTCACCCCCGAAGAAGAAGTAGACCTCGCAAAACGGATCAAACAAGGCGATCAGGTTGCGCTGGAGAAACTCACCAAAGCCAACCTCCGTTTTGTGGTATCTGTTGCAAAACAATATCAGAACCAGGGCCTTAGCCTTTCCGACCTGATCAACGAGGGCAACCTCGGTCTGATCAAGGCGGCACAGCGTTTCGACGAAACACGCGGTTTCAAATTCATCTCCTACGCCGTTTGGTGGATCCGTCAGAGCATCCTCCAGGCACTGGCCGAACAAAGCCGTATCGTACGCCTGCCGCTTAATAAAGTGGGTTCGCTGAACAAAATCAACAAGGCTTTCTCCGAACTCGAACAAACTTTCGAGCGCGAGCCCAGCCCGGAAGAACTGGCCGAACTGCTTGAAATCACCACCGACGAAGTAGAAACGACCCTCGGCGTGGCCGCTCGCCACGTATCCATGGACGCTCCTTTTGTGGAAGGTGAAGACAACTCGCTGCTCGACGTACTGGAAAACAACTCCATGCCCGGCACCGATACGCACCTCGAATATGCCGACTCGCTGCGCCGCGAAATCGAACGCTCCCTCGGCACGCTCACCGATCGCCAGTGCGACGTCATCAAACTGTACTTCGGTATCGGCGTGGAACACCCGATGTCGCTGGAAGATATTGGCGACAAATTTGGCCTCACCCGCGAACGGGTACGCCAGATCAAAGACAAGGCGATCAACAAACTGCGCGCTACCAGCCGCAGCAAATTGCTGAAAACATACCTGGGCTCCTGATTTTTTCAGGCAAGGCTTTTTGTGATCCCGAATTTTTCCGCTGCGGAAGAATTCGGGATTTTTTTTAATTGACTATCCGCATATTGTACCCCGATGTTAATTTATGAGAAAAACACGTGTACGCTACGCGTTGTGTCCTTAGTGTCCTCCGTGGTTTATTATTTAACCACGGAGGACACTAAGGACACAACGCGTAGCGTACACGACGTACATAAAAATGATGCAGGGGTACAATAAGCGGATAGTTGTTTTTTTTATTCAAAATTGCGCGTCGTAATAATTCTTCCGGTACGGAATCTTCAGGAAATCCAGCGAACCCGGTTTCACCGCAATAAAGAAGGAATAAGTGCCCCGTGTAGGCTGCCAACTCAGGCTGAGTTGCCAGCAGTGCAGGTCGCGGGTAATGCCGATATCAGGATACACCAGGCTTTTGCTGGGGAAATCGTAACTGATGTTGTTGATATCGAACGACCATTTCGAGGTCAGTTGCAGGCTGCCTGCAACGCCGATGTTGTTGGTTCCGATCAGGAATGTATCCCGCGCAGTGCCGTATCCGGTAGGGATCAGGCGCCGTTCGAAGGAAATGCGGTGGTTGATACGCCAGTTATCGAACCAGCCCAGCAGGTCGTCTTTCGGAGAAGCGCTGCCGGCCCGCGGGGTATTGCTCGTACCGGCGCTGTTGTCTTTTTTGTCAAAGTAACTGCGCAACTGGCTGACAGTGAACCCCGTATTCACCTGCAAACCCAGCGCGGTCGTGCGCAGGAGTCGGCCTTTTTCATGCAGCACATATTGATTGACACGCTGCCCTTTTGCATTGGCGATATACGGATCGAAGGTGGCATTCCAGGTGACATTGACAATGCCCTTGAAAAAACGGAACAGGCCGCCGGTGCTGATCGTGCTCCATTTCAACGTATCGCGGGTGAGGCTGTAATTGCCAGTGAAGCCCAGGTTGTCAAAAATCCGCACTTTTTTGACGGGCAGTGAGTCGTTGCGCGTTCGGTGTTTTATTTCCAGCACATTGACAAGGGTATAGTTTAGCGCCACATCGCGGCCGCCGATGCTGGGGCCTCCAAAAATGGCGTCTTCAAAAATGCTGTATCGGACGGTATCGTTGTAGGCCGGGCGCAGGTCGGTGTACACCGTTTTAAAATAACGGGAGTTGGTAAAATCAGGACCGTATCCGACGCTCACCAAGGGTTTCATGGAGTGTCGGATACCCCGAAACCAGCCGTGTTTGAACTGTTTGGTAAAAAACAGGGCCGTATTGACCGAAATACCGGTATTGTACTCATGGATGGCATTGAAGCCCCAGCGCCGGAGGGTGGTGTCGATGCCAAACTGCGATTTCGCACTGTCAACCGCAATGTCGATAATTTCACCATTCTGGAACGTGGTATCGTACTTCAGGCGCGACTCATTCAGCAGTTGTTTTTCGATGCTGTAAGGGTACCAGGTTTCCTTCAGATCGACGCGCGGTGCAATGTTGATGTATTTAAACACCTTGAAATTGAAATCGGTACTGGCCTGGTGTTGTATGCCCATGCGCGCATTTTGCAGCGTTTTTTCCGTAAACAACAAGGTATCGATGGTGCGAAACTGGTTGTCGAGCCTTGATGAATAGGTGAGCGAAATTTTCTCGTACCACTGTTCCTTGCCCACCTGTTCTTTTTTCTTGAACGGGTAAATGCGCTGCATGGTAAACGTCGCGCTGGGCAGGCTGATGTCCATCACACGCGTCTGGGTGTTCTGCGAATGGCGCATTCCTGCGTTGATCTGGTAGGGTTTGCCCGGAAAAGACTTGGAATAGGTGAGGTTGGAACTCATCGTATTCTGATATACGCTGGCGTAGTCGTTGCGGTTGCGGTTCTGGTCGCGGTTGGTTTCGAGGTTGATCGAACCGCCAAAACGGCGCGTAGGGTGCGCTTTAGGATCCTGGTTGTGCGTCCAGCGGAGGCCGAACGATTTGCTGGAAATCTTTTTTGCCGTGGCGTCTTCGCGCACGCGGTTGTTGTAGCGCAACTGAAAATCGCCGGTGTATTTATAGCGCTGATTGTATCGGGCCGTACTCGTCACGCCCCAGGTGCCGCTGGTGTAGGCATTAAAAATAAACGTCAGGTCCATGTGCTCCGAAATCGGCTGGTACCATCCGAAATCCTTGATACCCAGGCCTTCCTGATCGGCAAATTCGAAGTCGCGTGGAATAATCACCCCG
>JAEUUT010000138.1 GCA_016787415.1 Saprospiraceae bacterium
AGAGGTGAGAAGTGAGAGTGTGTAGAGTACACCGCTATTTAGAAGTGAGAGGTGAGAAGTGAGAGGTGAGAGTGCGTAGAGTACGCCGCTATTTAGAAGTGAGAGGGGAGAAGTTGGGGTTTGTGGTGGGTTGTGTGTGGAGAGTGTGTTGATACCCCCGTTTTTTCTTTGCCATTTCAAAAAAAAACGGGGCTACCTCCCCCCACTCTCACCCCTCACTTCTCACCTCTCACTTCTAAATAGCGGCGTACTCTACGCACTCTCACCTCTCACTTCTCACCTCTCACTTCTAAATAGCGGTGTACTCTACACACTCTCACTTCTCACCTCTCACTTCTCACCTCTCTTATTGAGGGTTGATTTCCAGCAATTCCACCTCAAAAATCAGCATAGAGCCGCCGGGGATGGCGGGAGTGGGACTGTTGTCGCCATAAGCCAGGTCGGCAGGGATAAAGAATTTGAATTTATCGCCTGCGTGCATGAGTTGAACGCCTTCCGTCCAGCCCGGAATCACTTGATTCAGGCCGAAAGTGATGGGATCGTTGCGTTCCACACTGCTGTCGAATACAGAGCCGTTGATCAGGGTTCCGTGGTAATGTACTTTCACGTTGTCGGTGGCTTTTGGATTGACCGTGCCTGTGCCCTTTTTCAGGATTTCATATTGCAGGCCGCTTGCGGTAGTGACCACGCCCGCACGCTTTTTGTTATCTTCCAGAAACTTTGCGCCATCCGCTTTTGATTTTTCGCTTTGCGCCTTCACCATCTTTTCATTGTAGGCGCCAAAAATTTCATTGGCAGCATCCGGCGTGAAAGGCTGGTTTTCGCTTTTTAGTACGGAGCCGATGGCCTGAATAATCAACTCAGGTTTGAGGTCGCCCGGTATTTGACCCTGCATGTTCATTCCCACCAGTTGTCCGAGTGCGTAACTGGCACTGTCGACAGCCGATTTCAGGGCAGGGGTGGATGTTTGGGCATTCATGCCTGCCAAACCGAGGGCAAGCGTAGCAGTAAAAAGTATTTTTCTCATGTTTTTTATTAATTGGCGGCAAAAGTAACACTTGCAACACGGATTGCGCGGATAGATTGCGGATTACACGGATTGGATGGTAGGTAAGAGGGCTTTTCGATGAAAAGTAGAGAAACGCTATGAGAAGTAAAGCAATTTATCTCTCTTCCCCATCCAATCCGTGTAATCTGCAATCTATCCGCGCAATCCGTGTTGCAAGTGTTACAATGCCTGACCAATACACGCCAGCCCGTTCTCAAACAACTCCGCCGAAGTAAATCCAAAACCGATGCGCATATATGTATCCGGCATTTCAAACCAGTGCCCCGGCCCGACCATCGTTTGGTATTCGTGGGTCAGCACATGGTAAAATTGATCCATATCTACCTGAAAGCCCGGTTTGATCCGCAGAAAACACACCACACCGCCCTCGGGCAGCACTGCTTCCATGCGGTTTTCCGTTTGCAGCCACCGTTTTAAAATATCGAGGTTGCGCAAGGCTTTTTCCTGAATAGCGGGCAAAAACTGCTCTTTTTGCTGGTAAAACTGCCAGGCCACGGCTTCGTCGAGCGCCGAATTGGAGATGTAAATCATTTCCTTGGCTGCCAGAAATGTTTCCATCAATGCCGCATGCTGCGTCAGCAGCCAGCCGGTGCGAAGTCCGGGCAGCCCGAATGCTTTAGACAGGGAACCAACGCTGATAACACGCTCGCTGCGGCTTGCCACAGCAGGGTAGGGGGTGTTGAATCCGGCATCGCGGTAAGTTTCGTCAACGAGCAGGAACAGGTCGTGTCGTTCTGCCAGCGCAATCACAGCATCGATTTCCGAGTTCGTCATCACCATGCCCGTGGGGTTGTGCGGCGTGGTAATGCTGATCAGTTTGGTATTCGGGCGAATGGCATCGGCAATTTTCTGCGGATCGAGGCGCCACTTATCTTCAAATGTCAGGTCGATACAACTGATGCCACAGCCGATGGCGCGCGGCACTTCAATGTTAGTGGCATAATTGGGCCGCACGACGATCAGGTGGTCGTCGGCCGTAAGCAAGGCGCTGTTGACGATAAAAAGCGCGCCGGCAGCGCCGTTGGTGATGAGCACCTGATCGGGGTGCTGCAGGCCCGCTTCTGCGGCCAGCGCAGCGCGAAAATCCGGATGCCCCCGATGCGGGATGTACGATAAGTCGAGGTCGCCGATGGAAAGCGACAGTTCACGCATGTTCAGGTCGGAGACCGAACTTTCCGACAAATTATACAATACCTTATCGTATCCGAACTCTTCGGGCGACTCTATTTCAATAGGCATCCTGCGGTAGTGCATAGGCTTTTTTTGCCCTAAAGTTGGCACTATTTACCGGATACCTCAAAAATTCATCATTCATCATCAGGGGTGTACGAAGGATTTGTTCGGCTACGCCCCTCGTAGAAGGATGGGAACGCGGATGAAACGGATTTTGCGGATTTAAACTGATTTTTAGTGGCCTTGCGGCCACTTCTTTTTGATTTTTACGGATTTGCCCGCCTTCGGAGGACGTATATCGAATCAATCTTTTATTAAAGAAAACAAAATCCATTGTATCATTTCATGTGTATTCCATGCGTATACACCCGCCGGAGGCGGGCAAATCCGTAAAAATCAAAAAGAGGTGGCCGCAAGGCCACTAAAAATCAGTTTAAATCCGCTTAATCAGTTTCATCCGCGTTCCCATCCCTCTAAAAGGGGCGTAGCCGAACAAATCCTTCGTACACCTCTAATTCATCATTCATCACTCATTTCTTCCCAATCGGCACATTAATCCCCAGCCACGGAATACCTATAAAGTCGAATTCGCTTACAATCGGCAGCGCCAGTGCGCCGTCGATGGCGATGCGGCGCCCCAGAAAACGTCCGCCTGCGGAAATGAGTCCAACTTTTTCGCTGCCGGTGTCGAACAGGTAGTTTTCGGTAATAAAGGCAAATTTTTTGCTGCTGCGGTACAGGGCGCTGATGGAAATGGTGGGCGCTTCGGCCCAACTGTCACCGGCATAACCGTAGCCCAGGCCGAAATTGACATTTTTATCGCGCGAGCCGAGTGTGAGTTGCCCGTACACCACGCCAAAAGAACCGCCGCCGTCTTCGCCTATGACGGTAGCCAGCAACGCGCCCACACCCACATTAATCTTGTTTTCCTTGATAGGAAAGGAAACTTTGGGAGTGATCCAGACGGGTGTAGGGCTCTGAAACAGGAATAATGGCACGATGCCAAATCCGACCGTAAACCGATCCGTGACTCCCACGCTGAGTTGGTTGAAAAACACCCAGGCGTTCTGGTAATAGGCTTCACCACGATGCAGGCTGTAGCCATTGGGGCCGAAATAATAGCGCGTATCGTGCGGACTTGGCAACCATACTTCGCCGTTTACGATATGTTCGGGTTGCACGGGTTCCATTTTCCGGATATTTACCCGCTGGATGTTGAGGGTACCCAGGTTTTTAGTTTCCAGCGTGATATGGTTGTTGTCCTGGCCTTTGATAATGCCGATGTAGGTGTTGTCGTCGGTGGTTTCTATCATCCAGGCGCTTTCGCCGGGTACTATTGGTCGGGTTTCGCCTTTTTCGGTGCGAATGCGGCCATCGCTGTAACGGATTTCCCGGAGATCGGACCAGTACACCAGGCTCGGGTTGCCTCCTGTTTGATCGCAGGCCGTATATTGCACTTCCTTGTTAATGATCTGTGTGACCCTGGCAGGAATGACAATACCTGATTTCAGCATCAGTGTATCGCAGGCAGGCGTATTCTGCGAAAAAGATTTGCTGGAAAAAAATACGCTGCAAAGTGCAATGGCAGCAAGAAGAAGGTGGTTTTTCATGTCAAGTTTGTTTTATCTTTCATCGGAATTATGACACATGCCATATCCAAAGTTATCCGAAAATATTCTGAAATAATAATGACAAAAGCAAAAGGTGCGGATGATGCGGATCATTAACTCTCCCTATTCAGTATGAACGAAAAACAGCCCGTATCAAAAAATACACATTCCAAACTAAAATCAAAACCATTTTACCATGAAAAACACCCTCCTCCTCTTGTTCAGTCTCACAAGCCTTTGGGCCTGCCACCCCTCCGGCAAATGCGTTGAAAACCCAAAACCCGACTGCATCTGCACCCTGCAATATGACCCCGTATGCGGCTGCAACAACAAAACCTACGGCAATGCCTGTGCGGCCGAGTGCGCCGGCATCAAAACGTACACCAAAGGCGAATGCAAACAGACGGCCCTTAGCCTGGAAGGGCGTACCTGGCGACTGCAGGAATTTACCGGAATGCCCGCCCAACAGGTACCGGCATCCATCCAGATTACGCTCCTGTTTGAAGCAGGAAAAGTCAGCGGCAATGGCGGATGCAACCGTATCGGAGGCGCCTATACCACGAGTGGTAATAGCCTGACATTCAGTGGGTTATTTAGCACAAAAATGTATTGCGAAGCAGCCGCCCAATGGGAAAATCGTTTTCTGAGCGCTGTGGAAAAAAGCCAATCGTACAAGATAGAAGGCGAGATGCTGACGATTGACTGCGGTGAAAAAGGCGGGCTGGTGTTTAAATGATTTTAGATTACATGATTTTAGATTTTAAAAGGAGGACATCTCGAAAAATCTAAAATCTAAAATCATGTAATCTAAAATCTAAAATCTACAGTTTTTTCCCAAAAGCGATCCCCCGCGGGCTCGAACCAGCCTGTACCAGCCAGGGCTCGGGGCTCGATCCATCGGGGTTGGCGCGCATGATGGCGCCCAGATTCCGGTCGCCCCAGTAGATTTTGTTTTCCGTTTTTTCGTACGCCAGGGCGTACACCACGCGGGAAATGCCGGTTGCGAGCACCGCAATGTCGGTACCGTCGAGATTGGCTGATTTCAAGTGAATATCACCCGATCCGATGTACTGGTCGAAGTAAATCCGGTTGCCAACCACCAGCATACTGCCACCTTCCACGGCCGGAATAATTTCCGCTTCTCCGCTGCCATCGAGGTTCTTTTTCCACACGCCGCCATTGTAGTTTACCCAATACAGCACGCGGTGTACAGGGTCGATACAGATGCCGTCGGGGTCATTGGCCTGGCCGGTCACAAAATCCTCTTTCTGGTTCACGTCCGTGCTGTTCAGATCGCCGCGCTGCACGCCATTGCTGGTATCCCAGTAAATAGTGTTGTTGGGATAGTCGATGCTCATAGCATTGGGCGCATCGAGGCCGGTACGGAATTCGATCTGGTTGCTGCCATCCGGGTCGAAGCGGTAGATTTTACCTGCTTCGTAATCGCTGATATACAACTTGTTGTTCACAGAGTCGTAGGTCATGCCGTACGAATCCTGCAAACCGCTGACCGGTAGTACGGACACGATGGGCGCCTGGTTGTTGACCAGTCCGGAAAACACCTGGCTGCCGTCAGAGAAAAAAATCGGAATACCGGAGGCATTCGGGTCTTTGACCACAACGGTCTGGGAGGTTTCCTTGATTTCCGACGAAAGCGAGGCCACTGCCACCAGCCGTACCGTGTAGGCGCCGGTGCTGGTGTAGGTGTGCGTCACATTTTGGCCTTCCGCAGAAGTGCCGTCGCCGAAATTCCAGTAAAACGTGACGGCCCCGACATTGGAGGGCACAATCGACGTATTGGTAAAGGTCGCCGTAGCCGGTGCAAACCCGTCATTATCAATCGTATAGGTAAACTTCGGTACCGTGCTGGCCGGAGGCACCGGATAATCGTCTTTTTGGCAGCCTTGCAATCCCACAAGCAGGAATGCGCTGCAAAGCATCAGAAATGTATGTTTCATAAACGCAGTGCTTTTACAGTTTCAGGATAATGCCACGCGGGCTCGACAGGCCGTCTTTCAGCACCTCAGCGTCGGTGCCGTCAAGGTTGGAGCGGTTGAGTTCGCCACTGTCGCGGCCCGACCAGTACAGTTTGTTTTCCGTAGCGTCGATGGCCATACCGTATATGCGGGTAGCCACTGCGGAAATGGTGCTGCGTCCCGTTCCGTCGAGGTTGGTGTACACCAGTGCGCCGTCGCCGCCGTTGGCATTCTGGTCATCAAAGTAAAGTTTGCCGTTCTGGCTGTCGACGAGGATAGCATAGCCATAAACACCGGCGATCAGGATAGTCGGGTTGCTGCCGTCGAGATTGGCCACGTACAGATTTTCCAGGTTTACTTCGTAAAAGTACATCTTGTTGTTGGCGGGGTCGAGTGCTACGGCGCGCATCTGGCCGCCTGCAATATTTACGATACCCGTTTGCAGGTTGGTGCCATCGAGGTTGGAACGGGAAATATTGCCGTCGTCATCAGCCCAGTACACTTTACCAGCAGTAAGGTCGAGGGCGATGCCGTATGGGTCTACCAGGCCCGTCACGATGGCTTCCAGTCCGGTGCCGTCGAGATTCATGCGCCATATTTTGCCTTCGCCGGTCACTTCAAAATCGCTGAAATAGATTTTGCCACCAACCTGGTCGATGGCCATACCTGGACCAGCCTTGCCATTCACGTCCAGCACATCGCTTACGGTTGAGGAGCCATCGAGGGTGAGTTTTCTGATAAATCCGGCGTTGTACTCAACGAAGTACAATTCCTTCGAAGCAGGCGGAGCAGTCACCGTAATCTGTTTGGTGGCGGTGCTTTGTCCTGCCGAACTGATGGCTTTCAGCGTCACCGTATAAGTGCCCGCTGCCGAATAGGTAAAGGAAGGGTTGGCGTCGGTAGAAGTGGAATTCGCCGCATCGCCAAACGACCACTGATAGGAGGTGGCGCCTTTGGACGTGCTGGTAAATTTCACTGGCGCCGTGGTCGTCAGGGCATTTTCATTTTCTACGGTAAACGCCACGAATGGAAGCACGGTTACTTGCTGGGTGGATACCTTGGTGCCGCCTGGGCCCAGTGCCGACAGGGTTACGGTGAAAACAGAAGAAGTAGCGTACGATTTTTTCGGGGATGTTTCGGTTGAAGTAGTGCCGTCGCCAAAACTCCAGGTGTAGGAGGTAGCGTCCTGCGAGTTGTTGGTAAAGGTGATTTCCTCATCTACCACGGCCGTGGTTTTAGAGGCGGTAAATGCTGCGGAAGGCTCTACAGGTGGGTCTTCTTTTTTGCAGGCATTCGGCAGTATGGCGATCAGCGCCAGATATAGGAGCGCAAAACGTTTCATAGTCATTGTTATATGGTTTGATTGTGTGTTAGACAATTGTTTAAATTATTGATAACCAGGATTTTGTGTCATGCCTGGGTTGGTATTGGTCAGTATTTCACTCAGCGGAATGGGGAAAAGCGTCTGATTCACACTCGTGACGGTTGGCAACACATCCACGGCACGGCCGGTGCGCACCAGATCGAACCAGCGCTGCCCTTCGAAGGCAAATTCGAGGCGACGCTCAGATTCAATCGTCGACAGCAATTCCGGATATGCACTGGTTGTAATATTCCCCAGTCCCGCGCGGTTGCGCACCGCATTGATGTCTTCACGGATCAGGTCGGCGGGGCCGTTCACGCTGGCGCGGGCTTCTGCACGAATGAGGTACATTTCTGCCAGGCGCAGCACGATGAAGTTGTCGCTGCCGGTGCTGAGGTCATCGTATTTGATGGCGTAGGGCAGGGTGCCTGCGTAGGCGATCGAAGCGGACTTGCGTTCGTCGGCAGCGGTGTAGGCGGCAATCAGATCGGCAGCAGGCTCCACTTCGCGGCGGCCATTCAGGGTGAGCGGGAAATTATACTCGGCAATCCGGTTGCGGTCGAGCGCCGTGAAATCCACTTCAAAAATGGTTTCCGAAGTACCTTCCGAAGCAAAAATATCGGCGAAATTGTCCAGCAGGTCGTACCCGCCATTATCGATCACCTGCGTGGCATAGGCTATGGCGTTTTCGTAATCTTTTTTGTACAAAAACACCCGTGCCAGCAGCGCATTGGCGGCGTGTTTGCTGGCGCGAATTTTAGCGCCTCCCGCTGGCAGATTTTCCGATGCAAAACGCAGATCCTGAATGATTTGCGTGTACACAGTTTCTGCGCCATCGCGGGGCACGTTTACATTTTCAACACCCACTGTAGGTGCTGTTTTGAGTGGTACGGCGCCAAAGAAGTTCAGCAGGTTGAAATGGTGCAGGGCGCGCAGAAAATACAGTTCGCCCAGGGCTTTGTTCTTTTCTGCGTCGCTCATGTCGGTCATTTTCGGCACCTGCACGATCACGTTGTTGGCTACGTTCAGGCCATCATATATCGCCGTCCACATGCCGTCGACGGTAGCATTTTCCGGCAAAATGGCGTTGTTGTCTACCTCAGCGTATGCTACTGCCGTGGCATTGGCCGGGTGGCTCAGGTTGTCGGCAGCCAGGTCAGAAAAAATAGGGTAGGTACGCCCGTAATAACTCAGCGATTGCAGGGAATTGTACGCGCCCAGAATGCCGCGCTCGATGCCCTGTTTGTCTTTAAAAACCTCGCTGGCAGGAATGGAACTTTGCGGTTCCACATCCAGTACATTGCAGGACGGCGCCAGCGCGACAAGTATGAAGGAAAATAAAAGTATCTTTTTCATTGTCAGAATGTTAGATTAAATCCGAACGTGTAACTGCGCACTTGCGGGAAGGTGAAAAAATCGGTTCCAATCACAGCATTGTCGTTGCCGCGGTAGTTCACCTCGGGGTCGAGGCCGGTGTAGTTGGTAAACGTCAGCAGGTTTTGGCCGCTGAAATACACGCGGAGTTTGGACACGCCCTTGGTCGACGAACGCTTGTTGATGATCGTGTAGCCGAGCGTAAGGTTTTTCAGGCGCAGGTAGGAGCCGTCTTCGATAAAACGCGATGATACACGTTTGTTGGCCGCCGCCCGCACAGGGTCGTTTGTAGCATCGGGGATATTGGTGATGTCGCCCGGCTGGCGCCAGCGGTTTTGAACAATGGCCAACTGGTTGTCGCCGCCTTGCAGCGATTCGAGGAAAAGCCGCGAACCGTGGAAAACGTCGTTTCCGTAGGAGGTTTGCAGGAAGAAACTCAGGTCGAAACGCTTGTAATTCAAGGTATTGGTCATGCCAGCAATAAAAATCGGGTGCGGGTTGCCCACTTTTGTGCGGTCGGCCGTCGTGATCTGGCCGTCGAAGTTGTTATCGGCATACACCACATCGCCGGTGGAAGGGTCGATGCCCAGCCACTCATAACTATAGAAAATACCGATGGGTTGGCCCTCTTCGATGCGGTTGCTACCGCGGCCGAGATCGTCGATGGGCTGGCCACCGTACAGTTTCAGCACCTTGTTGCGGTTCATTGAAAAATTGACGCGGGTGCTCCATCCAAAATCCTGGCGCACGAAGTTGTCGGTGGAAAGGGATAGTTCGATACCCTTGTTTTCCACTTCACCCACGTTTTCCGTGATGGTGCTAAAGCCCGAACTGGTCGGCAGCGGACGCGCCAGCAGCAGGTCTTTTGTTTGTTTGTTGTAGTAATCGGCCGACAGCACGATGCGGTTTTGGAACAGGCCCAGATCGATGCCCACGTTCAACTGCGCCGTACTTTCCCATTTCAGGTCGGGGTTGGGGATGTTGCTCGGGTACACACCCGGCTGGCCACCGTAGGAAGTAATACCATACAATTCGGCAAACAGGAACGCCGGAATATCGTCGTTGCCAGTAAGGCCGTAACTGGCGCGCAGTTTCAGTTCGGAAATGCTGGCTACCTTGAAAAAATCTTCCTGAGAAACACGCCAGCCTGCAGAAACAGCCGGGAAGAAACCATTGCGGTTGTTTTCACCAAAGCGCGAGGAACCGTCGACGCGCGCTGTCAGTGTGAGCAGGTATTTATCCGAAAAATTGTAGTTGGCGCGTCCGAAGAACGAGCGCAGGCCATTGTCGGTGCCACTCGAACTGGCCGAAACGATGGTAGCAGCCGTATTGAGGTATTCCAGCGCCGGATCGGCAAAATCCTGCCCGCGGATGAACGAACTGCGCGACTGGTATTTTTCAAAACTATAACCCAGCAAAAATTCCGTGCTGTGTTCGCCAAAGGATTTCTGGTATTTCAGCAGGTTGTTCGATACGAGGTTCATCACGTTGGTGTACGTTTCAAAACCCAGACCGTTGAACTTGGCGCCCTGTACGGTTTTGATCGATTCGTATGCGTGTTCGCGGAAATTCAGGAAGTCGAGGCCCCATTTGGTAGAGAAGGTCAGGCCCGGCAGAATGTTGTAATCCGCATAAATATTGGCAATGGTGCGGAACGAAAAGTTCTGGTTAATGGCCTCATTTGCAATAGAAACAGCATTGGAATAGGGCCCCTCCTGGTTGTACGTGCCGTCGGCATTGTACACCGGGAAAATGGCCGGTGTGGAAATGCCGTTGGGCAGAGGTCCGTGCAGCGTCTGGTCGCCTTCTACCCGGTTGGTTTTGGCATAAGTAAGGCCGATGCTGGTGCCCACGGTAAGCCGGTCGGTCATTTTGTGGTCTACGTTCACCCGGCCGTTCACGCGGCGGTAGTCGGTACCGATAACGATACCATCCTGCTGAAACAGGTTGCCACTCATGAACACCCTGGTTTTGTCGTTGCCGCCTGTGCTCGACAGTTCGTAATTGGAAATAGGCGCCGTGCGGAAAATGACATCCTGCCAGTCGGTGTTGATGGTGATGTTGTTCATCTGCTCCGGCGTGAATACTTCTGCGCCGGCCAGGTCGTTGCGGTATTCCATCCAGCCACGGGCATCGAGCATGTCGAGTGTGCGCCACACCTGCTGCACGCCGTAGTAGGCGTTGAAGTTGACGACGGCTTTTTCGTTGCGGCCGCGTTTGGTGGTGATGAGCACAACGCCATTGGAAGCGCGCGCACCATAAATGGCCGCTGCCGCCGCATCTTTCAGAACGCTGATGGAAGCAATGTCGTTGGGGCTGAGGTCAGAGAGCGCATTGATGCCCTGGCCTTCATAGCCAACCTGAGCGAAGTCGCCCGTCGTGACCGGGATGCCGTCGATGACATACAGCGGCTGGCTCGAACCGCCAATGGAACTCACACCGCGAATACGCACGGAATTGCCTGCGCCGGGTGTGCCCGAGTTTTGCACCACCTGAACACCGGCAGCCTGTCCCTGCATAATGCCGTCGAGGGTGGCGACAGGCAGGTTTTTGAGGTTATCGGATTTGATTTCACCGACAGCGCCGGTGAGCAAGGCTTTTTGCTCTACGCCGTAGCCGACGATGACCACCTCGCTGAGTTTATTTTGATCGGATTCCAGCACGACGTCGATGGCGCTGCGGCCGCCGATTGATACGGTTTGTTTGGTAAATCCGATAAATGAAAACTCCAGAATAGTGGCTGCGTCGCTCACTCGAATGCGGTAGGCGCCGTTGGCATCGGTAATAGCGCCGTTGGTAGTGCCGGGTTCCAGCACCGTAACGCCCGGAAGTACCTCGCCATCGGAAGAAGTTACCTTGCCGGTAATAATTCGTTCGTCGACAGACAGGTTTTTACCAGTGTTCAAATGGTGAAAAGAAGCAAACCCGGAAGCGGAAAGCGGAAACAGGCAGGTGAACGACAGCCATATTAACAAGGCATACGATTGCCATCGGGGAGGTAATGGTTTTATCATGTTCGAAAAAAAGTTAGGTGCAATAGAAAACAAACCGGCATTACACGGCAGGATTATGGCCTCTGTAGAGGTTCTTAACTGACAAACACTGTGTTACGGAAACGTTGTTTCGAGGTAGCAAATGTGGTGTTCGCGCGCTGGATTTTCTACAAGAGGGCAGAAAAAAATTGCTAACACCTGCGCCAAAAGTAGAAACACGCTGCGATACATTACTACATTTATCCGGTAAAATCACGACATCATGGCCAGATTTTCTCTCTTGCTGCTGCTTTCTATCACCGGCTGCTATGCCTTTGCGCAATCCAATTTTGTTTTCACCAATCCTGCTGCCGAACAGGTACTCCAGGGTAATTACGAACCCTCCAATTACGTTGCCAACGAAGTCATCGACGATCCGGCCGTGATTGCTTCCGAATTGAGCGCACGCATTTCCCCCGACAGCCTTCGGGCGTACATCACGCGGCTGAGTACATTTGGCAACCGCAATTCCGCCAGCGATACCGTGTCAGCCACGCGTGGCATCGGCGCAGCACGGCGCTGGGTGGTATCGAAATTTGATGAATTTAGTGCGGCCAGCGAACACCGCCTGCTGACGGGGTATTTTCAGTTCGACCGGGTGATGTGCTCCGTAGGGCAGCATCGCAATATGATGGCGGTGTTGCCGGGTTCCGACCCAAATCCGAACGGCGTAGTGCTGGTCGAGGCCCACATCGATAGTCGCTGCGAGGTGCTGTGCGATACATCCTGCCTGGCAGAAGGCGTGGAAGACAATGCCAGCGGCACGGCCCTGGTGATGGAACTGGCACGGGTAATGGCTAAATATACGTTCCGCAATACCATTGTTTTTATGGTGGTCATTGGCGAGGAACAAGGCTTGTACGGCGCCGAAGCATTTGCCGTGTATTGCAAAAACAACAGCATTCCGCTGCGCGCTGTGATGAACAACGACGTAATCGGCGGCGTCATTTGCGGACACACGTCGTCGCCGCCATCGTGCTCGGGGTACAACAGCATCGACTCCACCAGCGTGCGCCTGTTCTCTTCCGGCAGTTTCAATTCGCCGCACAAACAATTGTCGAGGTTTATCAAACTGGAATATGCGGAAAACCTGAAGGCCACCGAAGCGGTGCCTATGAATATCCGCATTATGTCGCCCGAAGACCGAACGGGCCGTGGCGGCGACCACATTCCATTTAGAAGTCGATCCTTTACAGCCATGCGCTTTACCGCCGCCAACGAACACGGCGACGCAGGCGTGGATGACCCGGACTACGACGACCGCCAGCATTCCTACCGCGACGTGCTGGGTGTGGATACGGATGCGGATGGCGAAGTCGATTCTTTTTTTGTGCAATTCAATTACCTGGCGCGCAATACGCTCATCAATGGAAATGCCATTGCCATGGCTGCGCGTGGAGTGCCGACTCCAACAGCGTTTACGGCCACGCGTTTCAATGGTGTTTTGTCGGTACACATCGACGAACCGGCCGTTCCCGACACATATCGGGTGGCTGTGCGCAGCACCACCAACGACTGGGATTCGGTGTATACCATTACCGGCGCTTTTGCTGGCGATTTCCAGGTAGCAGCGCCCGGCATCTGGTATGTGAGCGTGGCGAAGGTCGACAGCCTGGGTATTGAGAGCCTGTTTTCGATTGAAAAAACGGTTATCGTGTCTGGCACGCAAGAACCGGCTACAGAAGTGGAAAAACCTGTCCAATTGCTTCAAAACAAGCCCAACCCTTTTGATGAGGCCACCTGGATCGGCGTTTGGGTAGCGGAAATGCCTGCCGGCAATAAGGCAGTAATCCGGATACACGACTTGCAAGGCAAATTGGTTCAGGAATTACCGCTCCAACTCAAACCTGGCCTGAATGAAGTGCTGTACACACATGGATATGGCGTGCGGGGCACATTTGCTTACAGCCTCGTACTGGATGGAGTAGTGGTGGAAACACGGAGAATGGTGTTTGCGAATTAGAGGTGAGAGGTGAGATTGGATATGTTTACAAAATACAAAATTAAATATGTTAATTGCTTCCATTAAAGAGGTTATCCAGATCATCCCAATACAACCAGGTAGCCTGGATGATTTAAATTTGTTCAAAGATCAAGTCTGGATTTCATTGCTGACGCCCGATCACATTGCTCAATCTGGCCTTCATGAAAAAGGAAAAATTACACTAATCGTTGATGTGTTGTCTGGCAGTGTGGAAGGCATAAACGAAGTGGTAACTATTTCAGATGAGCCAATGAATGCAACTTTATTGCGCGCCACCTTACTTGATTCTGGCATGTTTGAAGTAGAGGTTTATTTCGATCAGATTTTTGTGACCGGTTTTGAAACCAGTGTGCATGTTTTGTTTCCGACAGGAGGAGGGCTTGCAGGTTTGTCAGAAATGGAAAAGGCGGCCATTGACAACCTGGATTTCCAAAGACATGTATTTGACGAACTGGTAGATATAATTTTTGATTCGCACAGAGACGAAATAAAAGCGCTGCCGCTCCCATGCCTGCTCTTGGATGTTGTAGAAATGAACCCAACGAGGAAATCGTGTTATTTCAGTCGGCCAAATATTCCAGGAGAAGCGCGTGTTTCATCGGTAGCCAACAACGAGCAAATGATGCATGTGGCAACGATATGCAAGTCGGAGATTGCAGGGCTGCTTCCAGCAGAAATGATGAATTCCATGAAGGCAGAATACCTGAGTTTTTACCTGAAAAAAGGAACAGACGAAGAGCCATTCGCAGCGTTAGAAAACGGGGTTCAAATGGTATCACATGATGAAGTGGAATGGATACCGGCTCATAATCCTCCCCTCGGGCATGGAATGGCATTCAGAAAATCGCTGGATTTGCCTCGGTCGGATCATTCTTCCATTTTTCATTTACAGTTTTCCCCTATCGAAGTTCGACAATATGAAGCGCTTGAAAAAACTTTCAAAAAACTAATACGTACTAACCGCAATAGTAGCGAGTTAAATAAACTATTTGGCTACCCCGACAACATACAAAACTGCGTGGCCTATTGGGCAGAAAGGCAATTCAGCCAACGCGAACATTCCGATGATATTTTTAGGGACGCTGCGGAGTGGCAACTGCTTTTGCAATTATCTCCCTACAAACACTGGTTCCCCATTTTTGATGCCATCGGGGATGCCAACCTTTATTTTATGATCAGAAAAAAAGACTGGATGGAAGGAAATTTCAATCATATTCAGCTCATTTCCCAAAGCACCTAATAAACAACTAATACCCAGTGTACAGCACCAACACTCATAACTCATAACTCATAACTCATAACTCATAACTCATAACTCATCTCCAGTCTTTTCCGCATCACCTCTTCCACCCTCGTTTTTAGCGGCTGAATATCTTCCTGCTTCATTTGGCTGGTTTCGATTGGCTGCTCCCAAATGATCTTCACCACACCGGGGCGCAACCCTGCGCCATTTGCCGTGATGTCGTGGATATTGACAAGCGTCTGAACTGCCAGTGGCGCGCCGGTTTGAATGGCGATGCGGAAAGCGCCATCGTAGAACGGCCCCAGCAGATCGTCCGTTTTGTTGCGACTGCCTTCGGGGTAGATAAAAATGCTGTATCCATCGGCCAGGTTTTGTTTGAGGGCTACCACGCTGCGGGCGCGACTCATAGCGCTGCTGCGGTCGACGATCAGGCACATTTTACGCACTACAAACCCGAAAATAGGGATTTTTTGAAGTTCCTGCTTCGCCAGGAAGCGGAAAATACCGGGAAAAGCGTGGGCATTGACGATAAAATCCAGCGAAGAGCGATGATTTCCAACGATCACGTAAGACTGTGCGGGGTCGAGCAAACCTGCGCCGCTTACCCGCACGCGTATCCCGATCAGCATCAGGAAAGTAGGGGTAAATACGTGGTGCAGAAACTGGATATTGCGGCGCAGGGCGCGCGGCCCCGGCGTGATCATCATATTCAGGCCGATGACAGGCAGGCCGATGAGCATTAGCAGCAGAAACAACAACACTGCATATGCGGCCCAGATTTTATACAAGAGCATTTTCATACCGGGGGCCAAAGGTACACAGCAATTTGATTTCAGGGCATGCCGGAAGGTTCAGGTGAAAATTCGGTGGTTTCCTCCTGTTCTGGGCTGATATGAACCCTGCAACCATCCGTGGCTACGTCTGTACGGTCAAAAATGGCGCGGGCCTCCATCAAATGGGTTTCCAGGCTTTCATAACGACCCGAAAAATGGCCCAGCAGCAAACGCTGAACGCCTGCTTTCCTGGCTATTTCTGCCGCCTGTGCGGCTGTGGAATGAAAGGAAATACGCGCTTCTTCCAGGTGCTCGTTGTTGAATGTGGCTTCGTGGTACAAGAGATCGACCCCTTGCACGATTTTCACGACTGTATCAGAAGGCGCCGTATCGCTGCAAAAAGCATAACTACGTGGTGGTGCGGCAGGTACAGTAAGTTCCGAGTGTGGAATGACGCGCCCGTCCGGCAGTTCCAGGTCGCCGCCGGCTTTGATGCCCGGTATCAGCGAATAATGAATGCCATATTCATCAATTTTCGATTTCAGGATATTGTCGGGGCGCTTCTTTTCCCTAAACAGCCAGCCGCTTGTTTCCATGCGGTGCATCAGCGGAATGCTCCACACTTCCACCTGGTTGTTTTCAAATACCAGGGCATGCATGGAAGCGTCTATTTCTGTAAACTGGATGGGAAAAGGGAAAGTAATGTGGCACAATCGGGCGGTGGTGGACACCATTTCGTACAAACCCGGCGGCGAGAAAATATGCACGGTTTCGGTGCGTCTTTTCAGGCACCAACTGGTCAGCAGCCCGATGAGGCCGAATACGTGGTCGCCATGCAAATGGCTGATAAAAATTTGATTCACCCGATCGACCTTGACACGGTGGTGGAATGCCTGCATTTGCATGCCTTCGCCGCAGTCGATCAGAAAATACTGGTTGTCCACCTGCAACACCTGCGAAGTGTAATGACGCCCGTGAAAAGGGCCGCCGGAGCCGGTGCCAAGTACGGTAAGGAGCATGGCAGGTCAGGCATTGTTTTTCATGAACTGTGCTGCACCGTCGAGTTCTTCGTAGAATTCTTCACCGTATTTGCGGATGATAGCCGACTTAAGGAATTGATAAACAGGCACTTGTTCTTTTTTGCCAAGTTCGCAGGCTGCCGAACAAATATCCCAGCGGTCGTAGTTCAGGGCTTCTGAGCCAAAATGTTCGAATTTTTCTACGCGGATAGGGTAGAGGTGGCAGGAGATGGGTTTCTGGAAATCTGTGGCGCCTGCTTTCCAGGCCCGTTCGATACCACACTGCCCGATGCCCAATTCGTCATACGTCAGGTAAGCACAAGGGCCGCCGTCTATCAGGGTTGTGCCGTGGCCCATACCATTAAAAAAAGCCGAGGTGCCTTGCGCCTCAATAGCAGCGATGCCTGCAGGCAGAAGAAATGGCTTTACCTTTTCATAAATGGCATCCAGAATGGGCAATTCTACATCGTCCAGCGGGGCGCCGTAGTCGCCTTCCCAGCAGCATGCGCCCTTACAGGCGCTCAGGTTGCAGATAAATTGTTGCTCTACTACATCGTCGCTTACCAGTACATCCTGTACTATGATCATGGCAGTATAATGAATGTTGAGGCGCAAAGATCGGAAAGAACACGTTGTTTTTAGCCTAAATACAAGTAATATAGTTCAAGGAGGCGGAACTCGTTTTAGTGTAAAAATTGATATTTTGTTCCAACGATCTTTTTATTCTCAAAAGTTTACTTTCTTTGCTGCTGAAAGAATATTATTTGATTTGCAAAGATTATTCACCATATTCATATTGGCGGTGCTACTCTGGAAAACAGGAGAGCCGCTTCTGATTACGCTTCGGTACACCGAGGCGCTACAGACGCCCTTGCCGAAAATGGAGAATGAGTCTGAACAAATCACGATCAAAGTACATGCCTCGCTGCCCTACACTGGCAACTTTGAAGAAGCCGACCCTGTTCAGAAGTGCTTCAAAGTGGGTGATGAATTTTACAATGTGGTAGAACGCCGCTACGAAAACGACACGTTGTATTTCACTTTGCAGCGAAATGTAAATGCGCGCGACCGATTTGACGCATTGAGCATGATCATGACCGATTTGTCGTCTGACAGCCAGACGCACAAACAACCTGCCAGCCACCACAATACTCCTTCTGCGAAGGACTTTCTTACTGTTTTCTCTCCATCTGTTTCCCCTGAAGTAGTTGTGCATGCACTACCAGGGCAAACCCAACAACACACATCTGTGTGGCACTACAATTTCTTCGTGCCGACAAACTGGGCGAGCATTACATCGCCCCCTCCCGATGGTGTTTGATTAGAATTTCCGGGTATTTACGTTTATTGAAATCAGGCCTACTGGACATTTTTAGTTTGGCGTCCAGACCTGTAAGGTTTTTAAAGCCTTACAGGTCTCGTTCCACGAGAATGTCCTGTATTATGTATGTTGCCACATGCATACCGACCTTTTTATGGTCTGATTTGCCTTTGGGAATCTGATTCGTAAATACCCACACCCGCACCTTTCTCCACTTTTTTTTGCTGCCTGTGTATGGGCAGCAGAAACCGTGCTTGTTGCTTGTTGGCATTGCCAACGAGCGCATCCTCTATTCTTTTCAACACTATTGAATTCATTTTACCATGAAATATTTTCAACTCCTCTTGCTTGCCCTCTTCATATTGTCCAATTCAGTTATTTCCAACGCGCAAGGCTGTGTAGCCGTGCGCCAGATGGGCGGCATCAATACCATGTGCAACTCCGAATCGGCTGTGCCTTATAATTTGCAAAAAGGCGAATTCCAGATCGGTACCAGTTACCGCTATTTCCACTCCTGGCGGCACTTTGTTGGCACGGAAGAACAACATGAACGGCAGACGACGGGCGGCGGTATCGGCCCTGATGGCAAGGAACGTGGCAATGCCGTGAATATTTATTCTCATGCTGTCGACCTGAATTTCTCCTTCGGCGTTACCGATCGCCTGCAAATCAATGCGGTGATTCCCTGGGTACACAACGAACGCTCGCAGGTGTTGCGTACCTCCACCACGCCACGCGATACGTTTCGATACAGCGTTTTTGCCCAGGGAATTGGCGATGTACGCCTGAATGCCAACTACTGGCTGTTCAACCCCGAAAAGGCACACCATGGCAATATCATGCTCGGATTGGGCCTGAAACTCAACACCGGCAACTACAAGGCTACCGACGATGCGCCACAGGCCGATGGTTCAGTAAAAAATGTCGTGATGGATCAGGCGATCCAGCCCGGCGACGGCGGCATCGGCGTCTCTGTCGAACTCCAGGCATTCAAACAGTTTTACAAAAAACTGTACGGTTTCGCCAATGGCTACTACCTGTTCAACCCAAAGGAAAACAACGGCTCTTTCAAATCGGCCGCTAAACCCGGACTCGAAGGCTACGAACTGTATGCCTGCCCCGATCAGTATTTCGCCCGCGCCGGTTTTATGCTCTCCACATTGCCTTCCAACAGCCTGACGTTCTCCCTGGCAGGCCGCTGGGAAGGAATTCCCGCCTATGATGCTTTTGGCGGACAAGTAGCCTATCGCCGCCCAGGCTATGTGGTCGCCGTAGAACCCGGCGTTTCTTTCCGCACCGGGAAGCATAGTTTCAGCCTGTTTGTACCCTACAACTTTATCAAAAACCGCGTTCAAAGCGCAGCCGATATCGCCAGCCAGGAATTACAAAACTCGCTCGACCCGGCCAATCCGGTACATGTGCAGGGCGATGCTGCATTTGCTGATTATTCCATCAGTTTCAATTACGCTTTCCGGATTGGGAAACTCTTTCACAAAACAGAGGTGAGAGGTGAGAGGTGAGAGGTGAGAGGTGAGAAGTGAGAAGTGAGAAGCGAGAACCCTGCTTTGGCAGGCATTACCAGACATAGTTTAGTTTGAGTTGAATATTTGGGGCAAACCCGAAAGAGCCAGGAGGCTACGGGTTTGCCCATTCTCAAAACGGCGGTTCATCATGACCCTGTTTTGACAGCCATTGTTTTGCCCGCTTCTCGGGCGATTCTACAACCATCATTCTGCAATTATCACATGAAACACATATTTACCCTTTTTCTGGGCGCATTGTTAACTTGTAGTGCGTTCAGTCAGACTATTACCGGCGTTGTACGGGATGCGGAAACCCAAAAAAACCTTATGGGGGCCAGAATTGTGCTAAAAGGCACGGCCAGCGGAACTGTAACGGATGCTTCCGGAAAGTTTTCCCTGAACACTTCCCAACAGCCCCCCTACACACTACGGGTCTCGATGCTTGGTTTTGGTGAACGCGAATTCACCGTTACCAATGCCGATGCCGGCGTGCTCGATTTGAACACCGATGAAGCACTGCTCAATCAGGTCGTTATTTCAGCATCCCGGGTGGAAGAAAGTATCCTTAAATCGCCCGTTACCATCGAAAAAGTGGACGCCCGCGCGATTCGCGAAAGCCCCGCTGTCAATTTCTACGACGGACTTGTCAATATGAAATCGCTCGACATGGTGACGAGCAGCCTCACCTACAAACAAGTGAATACCCGAGGTTTCAATGACACGGGCAACAGCCGTTTCCTTCAACTGGTAGACGGCATGGACAACCAGACTCCCGGACTCGGTTTTGCCGTGGGTAATCTTTTCGGTTCTTCCGACCTGGATGTGGAGAGTGTGGAACTCATCCCCGGAGCAGCCTCGGCCCTGTATGGCCCAGTGGCATTTAATGGACTGCTATCTGTAAGAACCAAGAATCCTTTTGATTATCAAGGACTTAGTGTACAGACCAAACTGGGTGTCAACCACGTCAACGATCCTGCTGGCGGTGGCGCCCAGCCGTTGTACGATGTATCGGCGCGATATGCAAAAGCATTTGGAAACAAATTCGCATTTAAACTGAACGCTTCTTACCTCACAGGCACCGACTGGTATGCTGCCGACTACACCGATATAGACCCGAATACTCCGGAAGCCCAACGCGGCGCCAATAATCCGGGCCGCAATGCGCTCAATATTTATGGTGACGAAGTAGCACGCACCATTGAAGGCATCGGCCGGGTGTCGCGCACCGGATACGAGGAAAAAGATGTGGCGCAATACGACGTGTATGGCACCAAGTTCGGCGGTTCGCTCCACTACAAAGTGAAGGACAACCTCGAACTGATTTATGCCTTGAATTGGGGGCAGGGCACCACTATGTACACCGGCAGCAGCCGCTATGCGCTCAACAATTTCAAACTGCTGCAACAGCGCGTAGAATTGCGCGGTCGCAATTTCTTCATTCGCGCGTATTCCACCGGCGAACGCTCGTCGGATTCTTACAACTCCCGATCTCTGGCGCAGCACATCAACCGTACCTGGGTGCAAGACCTGAATGGGAACGTCGTGTCGGCACAGTTGGCCGACGATACCTGGTTTGCACGTTACACTGCTGCCTACAATGGCGATGTGAATGGCGTTTCAGCACAAAACCATGCCGCAGCGCGCGTTTTTGCGGACGCAGGCCGGCTGCTGCCCGGTTCGGCTGCTTTTGAAACACAGAAAGACCGCCTCATACATACCACCGGCCTGAGCGGCGCGGGTGTGGTGAGCAACAGTACCTTGTATCAGGCAGATGTGCAGTATGATTTTAGTTCAGCGCTGAAAGTTATTGGCCTGCAAGTCGGCGCCAACTATCGTTATTATGATATGTCGACCGACGGAACCTTGTTCGATGACCTGGAAAACCCGGTCACCATTGGCGAGTATGGCGTTTTTGCACAAGCATCCAAAAATATATTATCAGATAAATTAAAACTTACATTATCAGGCCGTTACGATAAAAATGAAAGTTTCGACGGCAATTTTACTCCCCGTGCATCTCTCGTGTTTTCACCTGAAAAACAGCATTTTTTCAGGGCTTCTTACCAAACAGGTTTTCGTAATCCAACCGTACCTGACCAGTACATCAAACTCAATGTCGGCCCGATCATCATTCTGGGTGGCGCACCGGCCAACAGCCGCGGACTCAATGCCTATGAGAACTCTGTAGACGCATCTTCACTGGGCGCATTTTTCGGCGGGTTCCAGCAGGATTTGCAAAACGGCGTGCCTTTCCCGCAGGCGGTGGTGAACAACAAGGACAAACTCGTCAAGTCGGATGTGCCGTACATCAAGCCCGAGCAAACGAAGTGTTTCGAACTGGGTTACAAAGGCTTTTTCGGAAAAAAAATCCTGCTGGATGTCAATTATTACCACAGTTCGTACACCGATTTCCTGATTAATCAGGTAGTGATGCGTACCGACAGCCCCGTGCTGGCGCCCGACGGCACCATCAACCCGGATGCTGCTTTCGATGTGGTGAATAGCAACACGCAGTTGTTCCAGTTGTACACCAACGCCTCCGACAAGGTAACAGCGCAGGGCGCTACCCTGGGTTTGACCTATTCGTTGCCTAAAAACTACCGGGTGCAGTTCAATACCACCTGGTCGGACTTCAATATTCAGGACGCCGATCCGAACAATATTCCGGCATTCAATACGCCGGCATGGAAAACCAACCTGATGTTGAACAATGACCGCGTGACCGAACATTTCGGCTTCGGAATAGCCTGGCACTGGCAACAGGCATTCGACTGGTACGGCACCCTCACGGAACTCAGCCCCGGCAAGGTAAAAGCCTACAACCTGCTGGACGCACAGGTGAGTTACCGCTTGCCCAGCCTGAAAACGCTGGTGAAAATCGGCGCCAACAACATTACCAACAAGTACATTGTGCAGGCTTACGGCTCGCCTGCTGTAGGAGGGCTGTATTATATTTCACTCACGTACAGCGGTTTGTAAAATATGGGGCGCAATTTTTCTTATGCCATTTGTGCACTGACCTACTTATTCGGAGGAACCGTTTCGATGCTGCTGTCGGCCAATTTGCCGGTGGTGGTTCGCGAATTATCGGCGCCGACATCAGGCGAGTTGGAACTGGCCAACACCGGAGCATTCCTCAATGCATCTTTCCTGTACGGCTGGATGCTGGGTGGGTTGCTGCTGGGTGTTGTTTGCGACCGAATCGGCCGCATCAAAACCCTGGCTTTGGCGACTGGGCTGTACGGGCTTTTTACCTGTCTGGTGTATGCAGCGCCGGATTGGCATGTACTGCTCGTGTATCGTTTCCTGGCCGGCTTTGGCGTGGGTGGCGTATTACTTGTTAGCACCGTATATATTTCCGAAATCTGGCCAGCCGAAAACCGTTCCGTCATGCTGGGTATTCTGGCCGTTATGTTTCCCGTGGGCATTGTTTTGAGCGGCGCCCTGACGGCAGGCTTTTCCCACTGGCGGCAGGCGTTTTTGCTGGGATTGATCCCACTTGCTCTGGCTGTAGTGATCTTTTTTTTCCTGCCCGAATCGAAGGTGTGGCAAACGACAAAAGAAACGCAAACCCGGGAGCGGTCGATCTGGCCGCTCCTGGGCGCTCCCGAATACCGGCGCAACCTGGTGCTGGGCTCTATCGTTTACGGCGCGGTGCTGATTGGCTTGTGGGGTTTGTTTTCCTGGATTCCCACCTGGGTACAGGAACTGGTGAAAGGTGCAACCGACGGGCAAAAAGAACGCGGGCTCTCCATGATGTTGCTGGGCCTGGGCGGCATTGCAGGCGGGCTCGTTTCCGGTATGTTGATGCAGAGATGGGGTTCCAGAACAACGCTGCTGCTCACTTTTACCGGACTGATTGGCACGTGTGCCCTGCTTTTTCACACGAATCAAGGTTTTTCTCCCATTATTTATGTGGAAATGGCCGTGTTGGCCATGTTTTTCGGCATTAGCCAGGGCGCATTGTCGGGTTATGTGCCCGCCTTGTTTCCTGCTGAAATACGGGCGACGGCAACGGGTGTGTGCTTCAATATTTGCCGCTTTTTTACCGCTACGGCGGTGTTTTTTGTCGGGACACTGGTAGAAATGCTGGGCGGATTTGGCAATGCCCTGCTCACTTTTGCGCTCGCATTTGTCATCGCACTTTTTGCAGCGTGGTACAGTCCTGAAACGGAAATTCATTCTTAAAATAGATCATGGCTCATATTCACCTTTCCGAACAACTTCCAGGCATTCGTGGCCTCATGGCTTTCCGACCGGAAACAGCCACACCGCTCAATGCGCTGGCGGAAATACTGCTACGCTCCGACGAAGGGCTTTCCAAGGGCGAGCGAGAACTCATTGCGACGTTCGTATCCTCGCTGAACGATTGTTTTTTTTGTAAAAACATACACGGCGCTGTGGCACAATTTCTTTTGCCCGAACAGGAAAACCTCGTAGACAAAGTGTTGCGCGACTACCGCACAGCGCCTGTTTCTTCCCGAATGAAATCCCTGCTGGCGATTGCCGAACAGGTTCAACTGGGTGGGAAATTCGTAGAACCCGATACCGTCGAACAGGCCCGGATGGCCGGTGCTTCCGACCTGGAAATTCACGATACTGTGCTCATTGCTGCGGCCTTTTGTATGTTCAATCGGTATGTAGACGGACTGGGGACTTTTGCTCCGGACGACCCGGATCTGTATCGCGAACGGGGCCGCAAGATCGTTGAAGAAACAGGATATGCCAATTCATCACCCAGATAACGTTCTCAATGCGGGAACACCTGGTCGACCATAGCCATGCCGCGGCCGAATGCCGAGCGATCCAACTCCAGGCCGGCATTCACCTCATCGAAGAAAAACACTAGGTTTTCGGTGGCCATATTGCCAGTAAGATCATCCTTGGCCATCGGGCAACCGCCATAGCCGCGCAGGGCGCCGTCGTAGCGGCGGCATCCGTTGCGCCAGGCTGCTTCTATTTTCTCCCGCCAGTTGTGCGGCTGGGTGTGCAGGTGCGCGCCAAATTCGACTTGCGGATATGCCGGTATCAAATTGCCGAACAGGTAGGAAATATTTTGCGGATTGGAGCAGCCAATGGTGTCCGACAAAGAAAAGATATGTATGCCCATCGGCACCAGCACATCCACCCAGCGATGCACGATTTCCACATTCCAGGGATCGCCATACGGGTTACCAAAACCCATGGAAATGTATAAAACGAGTTGCTTTCCGTGCTTTTCGCAGAGATCCTGAATGGCTTTGGTGCGTTCCACACTTTCTGCAATGGTGGCATTGGTGTTGCGCAACTGGAACGTTTCGCTGATGCTGAATGGATAGCCCAGGTACGCGATTTCAGGGTGCTGGCAGGCATCCTGTGCGCCGCGTTCGTTGGCAACAATGGCCAAAAGTTTCGTATTCGTACTGGAAAGGTCTAATTTTGCGAGCACTTCCGCCGTATCGCGCATTTGCGGGATGGCTTTGGGGCTGACAAAAGAGCCAAAATCAATGGAGTCGAACCCCACACGCAACAACTGGTTGATATAGGCCGCTTTTACATCGGTAGCGATAAAAGGGTGAATCCCCTGCATGGCGTCACGCGGGCATTCGATGAGTTTGGTAGCGGTTATGTGTTGTTGGGTGTCGGGAATCAATTTGAAATTATTTTGGTGTTTGTCAAACAAATTCGGGCGCTCAAAGTTAGAGGAATTGCCGTTTTTTTAAACGCCAAACGTCGGCAGGGTTTCAAACGTCGGCAGGGTTTAAAACCCTGCCGACGTTACAACATAACATCAAACGTCGGCAGGGTTTTAAACCCTGCCGACGTTACATCCATAAAATATGAAAAATAAAAGTAACTGGGTACTCCTGGGTTTTCTGTTGTTCATCTTTGGTCTTACTTCCATCATCATGTCGCTGGTAGGCGTGCGCTGGGTATTTCTGGGCTGGATGGAGTGGGGGGGCGCCCTTTTGGCGTTTGTACTTAAAGTCCTGATGACTATTGCAGGCGTAGTGATGATTGTGCTGGGGCGCACCGATTGGGAAGACGAAAAACGCGAAAGTAGCGAACCCTGAATGACTTGGCAGTAATTCGCTACCTTCGCCCTTTATTATGGAAGTCAAGAGTGCTGAATTTATTGCCAGTTACCCCAAAGTCGGCGCCTGCCCCAAAGACGGGCGCCCGGAATTTGCGTTTATTGGCCGATCTAACGTGGGCAAATCTTCGTTGATCAATATGCTGACACACAAGGGTCTGGCCAAAGTATCGGCCACACCCGGTAAAACGCGCCTGCTCAATTTTTTCCTTATCAATCAGTCCTGGTACCTCGTCGACCTGCCCGGTTACGGCTACGCACGCGTGTCGAAAACCGAGCAGAAGAACCTGAAAAGTATGATCGGCGGTTATTTTCGACAGCGGGAAGAACTGATTGCAGCATTTGTGCTGATCGATTCCACGATTCCACCCACCAAAATCGACCTGGACTTTATCAACGGGCTCGGCGAGGACGGGGTGCCATTTGTAGTGGTATTTACCAAATGCGATAAAATTGGTAAAGACACCCTGCAACAAAACATCTCGGCGTTCATGGAAAAATTGTCTGAAACCTGGGAAAATCTTCCGCCATATTTCATTACCTCTGCTGAAAAAAGATTGGGCAGAACCGAATTGCTGGAATTTATCGCCAAATGGGCAAAACCGGCTAAATAATCAAACAGGTTGATTTTCAACCAGTTGCCTATGAAAAAGGACATCGTAATATACCCCCGCATCATTGAACGCATCGAAGACTGGCCAATTTACCGGCTCAGCAAGGATCGCGCTGATTTCATCCGCGAGATCGATGAATTTACGTTCAAACGCCTCGTCAGCAAACACCGCAAAGACCTGGCCGATGTGATCGTAAAAACCATGTACCAGGAACGAATCCGTATCAAGGAAGACCCCTGGAAAGTAGACCCGCCAAATGAACGCCAGTTCTGGAACCGGATCAGCAAAAAACTGATCAAAAAATCGCTCGACCGCGACGACCCACAGGCCAAGGCCGCTGCGGAAGATTTGCTGCAAAAAATCATACACCGCTATTCCGAAGAAATTGTCGGCACGTTTCAGATCCCGACTTTTCGGTTTGCCCAACGATTCCTGACGGCGTTTTTCAACCGCATTTTTAATGCCGCCGTAGGTAAAAGCCTGCGCGCCATCTGGAGGGGCCGCCGGCACCTGTACGAGCGCCTGAACATGACGGGCGATGCGGCTACGGTGCGCGAACTCTTCAAACACGGTACCGTGGTGGTGGTGCCTACCCATAGCAGCAACCTTGATTCTATTCTGGTTGGGTATGCCCTGGATCAGATGCTGGGTATGCCCTCGTTCAGTTACGGGGCGGGGCTCAACCTGTACAACTTCGGACCTGCTGCCTACTTTATGAACCGCCTCGGTGCTTACCGGGTCGACCGCCGGAAAAAGAACCCCATCTACCTCGAAACGCTCAAAGTGATGAGCAACCTGAGCATCCAGCGCGGGGTGAATACGCTTTTTTTCCCCGGTGGGACACGTTCTCGTTCGGGTGAACTGGAAACTGAACTGAAAATGGGCCTTCTGGGTACTGCCGTGGAAGCGCAACGCGCCATGTGCCAGCAGGGAAATGGGAAAAAAGTATTCATCGTTCCGCTGGTGATCTGCTATAACTTCGTACTGGAAGCGCCCTTTTTGATCGAACAGCACCTGCGCAGTACCGGTAAGGAAAACTACATTCGCCTGCGCGATGAAGGCAAAAGTGTGCGCGGCTGGCTGCGCTTTATCTGGCGCTTTTTTTCTACTACCAGCGACATTACCCTCAGTATAGGCCGCCCGCTCGATGTACTGGGCAATATGGTGGATGCCGAAGGCCGCAGTTACGATCGTTTTGGAAATGAACTGGACATCCATCATTATTTTACCGCCAAAAACGAGGTAAATGAGGACCGCCAGCGGGAAGAGGAATACACCAAAATATTAGCCGAACGGATTGTAGAGCGCTATCACCTTGAAAATGTTGTACTTAGCAGCCACCTGACTGCTTTTGCCGTGTTCGAAATGCTGATGCATGAAAATCCCAAACTCGACCTGTTCGGCATTTTACGCCTGCCTCCCGATGATTATATGTTTCCTTTTCATGCTGTCGTGGAAGTGGTAGAACAAATGCAAACCCGTCTTTATTTGTGGGAACAACAGGGTAAAATTCGACTCGCGCCCGAAATCCACCGTTCGCCGGAAGAGGTGGTACGCGACGGCGTAAAAAATCTCGGCATTTTCCATGCGGAAAAACCACTGAGCCTCACCAAGGAAGGCCATATCGTGTCTTCCAATTTTCGGGTACTCTACTTTTACCACAACCGCCTCCAGAATTATGAGTTGCAAAAGGCCGTTCAGTGGAAATCGGCAGAAATTGAGGTGCTGAAAGTAGATTAGAGAGGCAAGAGAGGTGAGAAGTGAGAGGTGAGAGTGCGTAGAGTACACCGCTTTACTTTTAGAAATGCAAAGAAAAAAGCGGTGTACTCTACGCACTCTCACCTCTCACCTCTCACTTCTCACCTCTCTAGACAGGTGCCAACTCCAGCGTCAGCCCGTCCATTTCATTTTTCAGTTTCAACTGACAACCCAGGCGGCTGTTGGGCTTTACAAAAAACGCGGCATCGAGCATCGCAATTTCGTCGTCGGTAGGCTCCGAAAGTTCGTGCTGGCTCAACACATACACATGGCAGGATGCGCACAGCGCCATACCGCCGCAGGTACCCTCTACTGGCAGTTCATACGATTTGCACAACTCCATGATGCTCATGTTCATGTCCGTAGGGGCTTCGAGTTCGTGCCGGGAGCCTTCCCGATCTATGATGTTGACTTGGATGGTATTCATAAGCAAAAGAGGGTTGGGGAGTTATGAGTTATGAGGGATGAGTTATGAGTGTTACGCACATTTCTATCGGCCACTCTTTTGAAAATGCCAATTGCAATGTGCGTAACACTCATAACTCATCCCTCATAACTCATAACTCAATTTACATTCCTTCAATCCCCGTCACCGTCGTGTATTTAAACGACAGTTTTTTATCGGGGAAAGCCACTTTGAACGCCGACTGACAGGCCAGCGTTGCTTCGTGGAAACCGCAAAGGATAAGTTTTAATTTGCCTGGATAGGTATTGATGTCGCCGATGGCATAAATGCCAGGAACGCTGGTAGAATAGTCGGCAGTATTTACCTCGACGGCGCCTTTGTCGATGGCTAGCCCCCATTCGCCAATTGGGCCGAGTTTGGGGGTGAGACCGAACAGTGGAACAAAATGATCGGCTTCTACCTGAAACTCACCTTCCGTGTCGTGTTGAATGGTAACACCATGCAATTCTCCATTGCCTTGTAAACCAATAACTTGTGCATTGGTGATGAGTTTAATCTTGCCGGATTCGGCCAGTTCCATCACTTTTTCAACGGAATCGGGCGCGCCGCGGAATTCTGTCCGGCGGTGAATCAGCGTGATTTTTTCAGCCAGTTCGGCCAGGTAAATGGTCCAGTCGAGCGCGGAGTCGCCGCCGCCAGCAATGACTACCCGGCGGTCTTTGTACAGGTCTGGATTGCGGACGAAGTATTCCACACCGTGGTCTTCAAAGTGTTCGATGTTATCGATGGGAGGCTTGCGGGGCTCGAAACTGCCGAGACCGCCTGCGATGAAGATCACGGGCGCCAGGTGTTGCGTTCCGCGGGAGGTGGTCACCAGCCAGCGGCCATCTTCCTGTTTTTCAACACTTTCAGCACGTTCTCCCAAGGTGAATCCGGGGCTGAAAGGCGCAATTTGCTGCATCAGATTTTGCACCAGATCGCCAGCCAGCACCGAAGGATAACCCGGGATGTCGTAAATCGGTTTTTTCGGGTAAATTTCTGTCAATTGACCGCCAGGTTGTGGCAAGGCATCGATCAGGTGGCAGCGCATTTTCAAAAGGCCTGCCTCAAAAACGGCAAACAGGCCGACAGGGCCTGCTCCGATAATAATAATGTCCGTCTCTATTTTGGTACTCATGCGATAGGTAGTCTTGGATTCGGCTGCTTCATGTACGCAAACGAATGCCTTGTTGTCTGATCGACTCGCCAGAAAACACTATTTACCTGAAAAGGTTGCTTTTCTTTTTTCTACAAATGCGGCGGCGCCTTCTTTGAAGTCTTCGGTGCCGCTGCAATCGCCGAACGCATCCACTTCGTTCCAGAAGCCGTCGACGCCCGTTTCATAATAAGCGTTGACACATTCGATTACTTTGGAAATAGCGAAAGGCGCTTTGGTAGCAATCTTTTCGATCAGTTCTTTGGCTTTGTCAATTTCGGAGCCCGAAGGTACGAGGTAGTTGACCAGGCCCAGTTGATGTGCGTCATTTGCACCGATGATATCTGCCGTCATGAGCAATTCCATGGCTTTGGTTTTGCCAATGTATTGTACCAGGCGTTGGGTGCCGCCATAACCAGGAATAAGCCCGAGGTTAACTTCCGGCTGCCCGAATTTGGCTTTTTCGCCTGCTACCCGCAGGTGGCAGGCCATGGCAAGTTCGCAGCCGCCACCCAGGGCAAAACCGTTGACTGCCGCTACCACGGGTTTGGGAAATCGTTCTATCAAAAAGAAAATATCCTGCCCACGTTTGGCTAACTCCATGCCTTCGTGCGCGCTCAGGCCCTGAAACTCGGTAATATCCGCTCCGGCCACGAATGCTTTTTCGCCTGCACCTGTCAGCACAATGCCTTTCAAATCGGCTATTTCGTGTGCCGCCTCGCCAAAAAAGTGTTCGAGTTCTTCCATCGTACGCCGATTCAGGGCGTTTAGGGCTTTTTCACGGCTAATGGTCACGACGGCGATACCATCTTGCAGGTCTATTTGTAAATTTTCGTATTGCATGTGGCAAAGGTAAGTAAAGTTAGTCCTATGTCAGAAGTCCTGAGTCGTCAGTCCTAAGTCCTGAGTCCTAAGTCCTGAGTCCGTAGCGTACACCTGATTACTCTTGGGCACTCTTTTTACAACAACCAAGCGTAATCAGGTGTACGCTACGGACTCAGGACTTAGGACTCAGGACTTAGGACTGACGACTCAGGACTCAGGACTCAGGACTTTTTCCAGATGTTATCTTCCAGATTCTGATCTGCCATTCGATGGCTGGGGTCGATTTCAATTTTGGCAACCTTTTTCATTTTACCCGGTATTTCAAACGTAAATCCGGGGTCTACCCAGCGGTGATCGGGGAGGAGTGTGCGTTTGATGTCGCCTTCGGGCGCTTTTTCGCCGCGCATACTTTCCAGCGGCGCGTAGAAAATTTCCTGGTCGTCGTTGGTGTAGGTCACCACAATATCGAGCGGCATGGCCATCAGGCCTTTGCGCTGGATGGAAACATACGTGGTTTTATCATTTTCATACACCGTATCGATGGCGTAATCGACTGTTTTTGTGCTGTTTACGAAATCTTCTTTGTACCAATCGAGTTCGAGGCCGCTTTGTTTTTCAAACACCCGAACACAGTCATTGGCATTGGGGTGTTTGAATTTCCAGGTATCGAAATAACGCAGCAAGCCTTTGGCAAATGCGTCTTTTCCGATGATATATTCGAGTTGGGCCAGAAAGACATCGCCTTTTACATAGGCAGCCACAGAGTAGGCGTAGTTGCAGTTGAAATGGTCGGCGTGGGTGGTCAGCGGTTCTTCCTTGCCGCTGCTGGCCAATTGCTGGTAGGCGCGATAAACGCCTTCATGCGGATTCTCTTCCACTGCCTGGCCTGGCAAAAGCCCTTCGCGTGCCAGTTCGTTCATCACAATATCTTCTGCGAAAGAGGTAAAGCCTTCGTCCATCCAGGCATAGAGGCTTTCATTGGTACCAAGTATCATCTGGTACCAGGAATGCAATTGCTCGTGTACGGCCGTACCGACCAGCGAATTCAGCGAAGTTTTGCCGTTCATGAGCGTTGCCAAAGGATACTCCATGCCGCCGTCGCCGCCCTGAATGAAGTAATATTCCTGGTAAGGGTATTTCCCAAAATGCTTGTTCATGTGCGTGCGTGCGCGATCCATGATAGCCGGCAGTTTTTGCCATTGCTCGTCGTACCCTTTCCCTTTTTGCCAGAAAAAACGCATCGTCGTGCCGTCTTCTGCCTTGTGCACCACCTGGGTATATTCCGGATCGGCGGCCCAGCAGAAATCATGCACGTTGGGTGTTTTAAAATGCCAAACGAGTTTGTCGCCGGTGGGTCGGTTGAGCGGCTTTGTAGGGTCTTCATAACCGTAGCCGGTTTCCTGCGGGTTTTGCAGGTAACCTCCTGCTGCCACTACGTAGTTTTTGTCGATTGAAATGGTGACATCGAAATCGCCCCATACGCCATAAAACTCGCGGGCGATGTACGGATTGGCGTGCCAGCCCTGGTAGTCGTATTCGCAGAGTTTGGGATACCATTGCGACATGGAATAGGCAACGCCTTCGCGGTTGTCGCGGCCCGAGCGGCGAACTTGCAAGGGTACCTGCGCATCCCATTCCATCTCGAAAACGGTGGTGCTGCCGGGCAGAATAGGTTCGGAAAGCGTTACCTCAAGTATGGTTTCATTGGACAAAAAGCGCACCCCTTTTCCGTTGTGTTTCAGGGTGTTCACTTTGATATAGCCTTGTTCTTCGGGCTTTAGTTTCAGAATACGATCAAGTACGCGCCGGTCGGGGTCTTCGATGGTGCGCGAGCGCACGTCCATCATACTGTTGGGCTGGAACGCGTTGAAATACTGGTGAAAAAACACCTTGTCGAGCGTGTCGGGGCTGTTATTGGTGTAAGACAGGCGCATCACGCCGTGGTATTGGTGGCGGGCAGCATCCATGTCGATGTTCATGTTGTAATCGACCCGTTGCTGCCATCGCTCGGGTTGTGCGGAAAGGACTGTTGTGCAGAGGAGGAGGAAAAAAACGATACGTTGTTTCATGCTTATGTGTAGTTATCAGTTATCGGTTATCTGTTATCAGGGTGGTAAGGGGGCATTTCAGGATGCTTTTGGCTTCCATTATCGGGGGGAGGTATGTGCAGGCAAATGTAGCATAAGCACCCTGATAACAAATAACAGATAACCATTAATGGAAAAATGACCGATTCAAACATTTAACACAACTGACATTTGCTGATTGGACAAAAGGATTTACTTTTACGTATTCAATTTTTACATATCCAATTCAAAGGTATTGGTTATTAGAATTTTTATTTTTTTGTAGTACTACAATACCGGTATTTTCCTAATCTCTTTTCCTGCATTTTTCATGTCACCTGTGCTGTACTTTTAACAGACATGGGGTGAATATGCTTTCTTTCACGCGAATAAATCTTTACAATGAAAACCATTTATCAAATTACAGCACGCTCTTTCCGTGCAATTCCCAATTTTGTTTGTTTGTTTGTTTGTAGTTTCGTTTCGACTTGTAGGACAGCCCTGTTCATGCGCACCTAGTTCTTCCTTTAAGTGTATTACTGTTACTGCTCTGGATGATATTCCTGTTCTTATTAGCAATGGGGACTTGTTGGATTATGCACCGGCATCTACAATGCCTCAATTCCTGGTTGTTGATGGAGAACTGAATCTTAGAGACCTTGTAAACTCTGCTACCTACACTTTTGCACCTGGCTCACATATCATCATGCTACCCAATTCCAAAATCAGTGTGAGAAAAAAAATTCTGATTAGTGGCACCGTCATCGAAGGATGTAGTGCTACATGGGGAGAGATTGATGTTCTGAACAATGGAGAAGTGACCATCATGGATTCCGAAGTAAGGGATGCATGTATAGGCTTGAATTTAAATAACGGTTCCAAACTCCAGGCAGTACGCAATTTGTTTTCCAATAATTCTCATGGAATACAGGCGGTTAATAGCAGTTTTACTTTGTTAGGAGAGGGAATTGCCCATAATTTATTTGAATCTCCTGCAAATAATGTCTCTTGCATCATCGGTCCAAGCGGTGCTGAACCTGTGAGAGGTATTTTTTTGGACAACACGTCTTTCACAAAAATTGGAAATACAAATGGTGTGGATGGTCCCAATATTTTCTCAACGCCAATCGGGATTGAAACTAAAAATACCAATTTTGAAGTGGAAGATAGTCGATTTGAGAACAGGCCAGCCTCCAGCACTTATTATGCAATCAGGATGGCAGGGACTGGGGCTACATTTACTGCTACTATAAAAGGCCTTGGGCTCACTACGGGCAATGAAATGGTTTTTAATTATTGGAATGGTGTCCGCATTCAGAATTATAATTTGACACTCACAGATGCCTTATTCGATCAGACTCAAGTAGGGGTTGAGTACATTAATTCCAGTCGGAACGTAAGTGTCGATATTAACAATAATAAGTTTGATAACCTCTGGGGAGTAGGTGTTTCCTTCAACCAATCCCGGTTTTTAACGGTAAATGTGTCCAATAACAGTTTTGTGGATAGATCGACCGACATTTCCAATACCGCACGCTTTGGTATCAAGTGGCAATCGAGCATTATGACGAGTACTCCTCATGCTCTGTTCAAGGAAAATACATTTTCTGACGATCTGAAAATAGACCCGAGCGGGTTCAGCACTTTTGATTTTGCAGGTATCAATATTGCCAATTCAACCAGTTATATTGATATTATTGGCAATACTTTTTATCAAAATTATGCAAGTGCGACCAATCAACATGTCTTTACAGGCATAAGATCACTCAGTTCGCAACACATAAAAGTGGAAGACAATGCCGCTATCGGGGCTAACCTTGCTGCTGCTACAGACGCTTTGGCCGGATATTATTTTTACGAATCCGGAAATAACACTTTCATGTGTAACCGGGCGGAAAAAATGACACAGGGGTTTTACTTCTATGGCCCGTTATGCGATCAGACGGATTATCAGCACAGCCGGATGGAAAATAACCTGACCGGAATGTTACTTGGCTCTGCCAATACCATTATCGGAAAACAATCCAAAAAAGAAAACAGATGGGTAGGTTCCTTGCCTTCTGGTGGTACTGCGGAAGCACATTTCGATTTTGGAATTAATCCGGTGAATCCATTCGCATTACTCATGTCAGAATTCCAAATTAACGATCCGAATCTCGCTTCGGATTACTGGGCCAATCCAAGGATGCCTGCATTGGGGTGGTTCAACTTTAATAGCGCCCTTCCAATCTTCGAAGAATGTGCGAAAAAAGGCCCCGACCCGGATGATGATGGATCTAAATCGCGTGCACAACAGGCTGCTATCAGTGGCGATTTTCCCAATTATCGGGGCTATGAAGCCACCGGCTGGGAAATGAATTTAATGGCTTTTGGGTCATTGACCGAACATCCCGAACTTTTGCAGGAAGGCACCCCTGATCTGGCTTTCTATCAGGTGCATGAAAATGACAACATTGCCAGGCTCTGGCATGCTTACGCTGACTGGAATCGGCTGCAACAAACCAATAGCGAGACGGAAAGTGCGCTGTATGCAAATCAGAGCGCATCCGATGCGGCCATTGCGACCTTGAAAGAAATGAATGATGGCTCCGATTTTTCAGATGAAACGCTTGCCAGTATTGCTGGAATAGAAGCCGACATCAAATCCCTTGCCGAAGGGAACGAAGCATTACACACTTCCTACGTGGCTGAAACTACTACTCGTGTGGAGCAACTTCAAAACGACCTTGAAAGCATAGAAGCAAGCAATATCTGGGAACGCAATTTGAAAACGGTACTCCAGTTGCGCGCAGAAAAACTTCTAAATCAAAGTGATGACTGGAGCAACGAACAGCGCGAAGCCCTGCAACAAATTGCCGATCAATGCCGATATGAAGGTGGAATAGGGGTGGTGCTGGCGCGCGCTGAACTGGACATTAGCAGAAAATACAACGATGAAGAAATGTGCCCCGACTTGACGGAAGAACGAGCCAGAGGGGCTGCTATATTCACAGCAACGATAATTCCTAATCCTGCACATGATTATTGCCAGGTGCTGCTGCCATCTGCTCAGGAAGCACAGATAGAACTACGCGACCTGCATGGCCGTACGCTTTTGTATCGGAATACCCTGGGTGCTGTCGTGACACATTTGGATATTTCCAATTTAGCGTCGGGTCTTTACCTGATAGAGATAAAAACCTCTAAAGGCAAAGAGACGCACAAATTGATTGTTTCCCAATAGTATTATTTCATGCCGGGCGTGGGGACATATCTGTTCCTACGCCCGATTTTAAGATAGCCATTTTTATGCGCTTTTGTTATTTGCTACTGTTCACTTTATTTTTTTGCACATTATTCATAAATCTTCAAGCCCAGCAACACGACAATATCTGGATGTGGGGCTATGAAAGTGAACTTCCTCACCCAAAGTTAGGAGGTATGAATATGGACTTTCACTACCAGCCACCTCTGATGTATGCCCAAAAGAGAAAAATTAATTTAGGCTCATATTGCGGTGTTTGTAGTGATTCGACAGGACACTTGGCATTTTATTCCAATGGGATATCTATCCAGGATACGACCCACAATAAAATGATGAATGGAGATACAATCAATCCAGGCTACATCTGGAATAACTGGCATAATGATTATTTCCCAAATGGCCCATTTTGTTTTGCTTTGCCAGCCCCTGCTCAACCCAATCACTATTACTTTTTTCATGTCTCTGGTCAATATAGCCCAGCAGCCAATGCATTTGTTTCTTCGCCTTTTTACTGGACACTGATCGACATGAATGCCAACAATGGATTGGGAAAAGTTGTGCAAAAAAATCAGGTACTCATTCCGGACGGAGATTTGCTGGTTCCAGTTGCCGTCAAGCATGGCAACGGCCGCGACTGGTGGGTAATTACCGGTATTGTAGGAGAGCCGGTGTTGTACACTTTTCTGCTGGATGCTACGGGCATTCACGGGCCATTCGAGACACCGGTAGCAAATGAATTTCCCGGGCCGGGCTATATTTCTGCAAATGCTATCTCACCTGACGGCCGCACATATGTACGTTGCGACGGAATCAATGGCCTCCATATTTATGATTTTGACCGATGCAGCGGCGCCTTCAGCAATCTGCGGGTAGTGCCTTTTGGTGAAAATGTATTCGGTTTTGCCACAGTGTTTGCTCCTGACGGAAGGCACCTGTATATTTCTTCCTGGGAAATGATAACCGTCATAGACATTGCAGCCGAGGATATTTCTGCTACGTTTGATACGCTGGCATACTTTGATGGGAATGCAGCCCCGCAAGAACCATTTCTAACCGCTTTTTGGTACCCTCATTTAGGTTCTGATGGCAAGATTTACTATGCCACTACAAATAGTACCCTAGCTATGCACTTGATTCATCGCCCTGATTTGCCTGGGCATGCTGCGGATGTAGAACAACATGGTTTAGTGCTTCCAAAATACAACAGTGGCACTATGTGCCTTTTCCCCAACTACCGTCTCGGTGAATGGGAGGACTCGCCCTGCGATACCCTGAATGGCGGGCATGCAGGCGACGGGTTTATCCATCTACCGTATCTGGCCCCGCCAGTGTCGCCACTGGAAGCATACCGGGTACTATCGCCATTGGGCAAGCCGCGAAAACCTGGGAGCGCGCCTTCTGTTATGCCGCCCAGCCCGCTGGAGATGGAGATGAAGCGGAAAAACAGGAGGTGAAGGGGATATGATAAATTTTGGTTTTAGAAAAAACATTCAAAATGCTTCGGATTTTACTTTTTACAGCCTGTGGGATACTACCCGCATGGCTTTCAGCACAATTGTCTGATCGGGTTTGGTTTGCCGGCTTTAATGAATTTCCGGGAGTACCGGGATATGGACACGCCATGCTTCGGCTGCAAGGCGACAGCGTTGCGGTCACACCGGAAAACCTGGCCTTTAATTTTGAAAGTACCTCGGCTGTGGCGACAGACACCGCGGGCCAGGTGCTTTTTTATAGCAATGGATGTTCGGTTGCCAATCGCCTGCATCAGATAATGCCGCATGGCGACCAGTTGAACCCTGGCGACATATCGGCACAGGTATGTCCACAAACTGGATATATCGTTCCGCAGGGGGCAATGGTATTGCCGGCTCCGGGACACTCCGACCAATATTACCTGATACACCTGGGGGCGACATATGATCCCGTTCACAAACTCAATATGGGGCCTTTATATTATTCTTTGGTCGATATGAGCCTGGAAGGTGGGCTGGGAGATGTCATTTCCAAAAACAACATCATTCTTTCCGGTACTGAACTGGGTGGTTTTACAGCCATTCGTCATGGCAATGGCCGTGACTGGTGGGTGATTGCGTCCGCATTATCAGATCATGCATGGTTTACTTTTTTGGTGACGCCTGAAGGCATTTCTTCCAGACCAGTACAACAAATACAACATTTTTGGCCCGTTTGCGAAAAAAATGGCGCACTTGCTGCATCACCAGATGGAACCAGGCTGGCTAAATGGGGAGAATGCAAAGTATTGCAAATGGATTTTGACCGTTGTACGGGCGCTATCAATTATTCAGCAGAAATTCTTACACCTACCCAGTGGATTCCCGGAGGGGGCGTCGCTTATTCTCCTTCAGGGCGGTATTTGTACGCGACCTCGCACAATGTACTTTTTCGTGCAGATTTGGAAGCACAGGTTGCAAAGTTTGATACTTTGCGATTTTCGTACGATCCATTCCTTTTAAGTCCATATTTTGTAAGGGGCAATTCTTTTCATTATCTCATCAACGGTTCTGATGGGCGTATTTACGGCAATCTGCCTTCGCGTGCGCGACAGTTGCACGTAATTGACAACCCTGAAGCAGCAGATATTGCAGAACTGGTTTTCCTGCCGAGAGGGCTGAAACTATCTGTTACCAATGTCAGAACGCTGCCCTTCTTTCCCAATTATGCGCTCTATGACGCTCCCGGCAGTGTATGCGATTCGCTTGGAATCAATACGCCGACTTCAGTCCATGAATATGTGGATGGATTAACATCTAACATCCAATTATATCCCAATCCTTCTTCTCATGAGGTAACTATAGATGCTGGGGATACAGGTATTCAGCAGGTACGTATCCGGAATGCATGGGGTTATGAAGTGCAGTCTAATCACCCGTCGGCCAAAGATGGACGTCTGCACCTGCCTCTGGGTGACCTGCCTGCGGGAATGTATGTGGCAGGTATTCAATTGGAAAATGGTAAATGGGTAAGCAAGGTATTCGTCATCGCTCGTTAGAGGTGTAATATTTTATGGAGTGGCGTGGATTTTTCCTCTACGGAAATAGTTGGAGCGAAACTTTGCAAGACGGCTCCGGATCGTTCTATCTTTGCAGCGTCATTTGGCTGTGCGGATGAAACCTGTTTCGACAGCGCAGCATTAAATTTTTCCAAAGAGATGAAACTTCGCCTCGCGATTGCCCTTACCACGCTCGCAGCCCTTTCGCGCCTGCTCCCGCACCCCGACAATTTTACGCCCATCAGCGCTATTGCGCTGTTTGGAGCCGCTTATTTCAGCCGGCAAGTCAGAATGCTGGCCGTGCCGTTCCTGGCATTGTTTCTCAGCGATTTGATCCTGAACAATGTCATTTACCGGCAGTATTACCCGGAATTCACATTCATCACCTCCTGGTGGATTTATGTGGCCTTCGCGCTCGTCATGCTGATGGGCTGGGCCTTGCTTCGGCAGCAAGTGACCCCGACGCGCCTGCTTTTTGCCAGTTTGTCGGCCTCCGCATTATTCTTTCTTGTCACCAATTTCAGCGCCTGGCTCGATAGTGGTATGTACCCACACACACCTGCCGGACTGACGGCCTGTTACGTAGCCGGCCTGCCATTCCTGAAAAATACCATCCTCGGCGACCTTTTCTTTTCCGGCCTGATGTTCGGCGCTTATGAGTGGATGGTGGGAAGGCAGCGTGCGGTAGCGGGCTGATAGATGAGGTTGATGAGGGTTGATAAGAGTTGATGAGGGTTGATATTCATCGGCTCGAATATGGAGCAATCTGTACCTCCATCGAGCCGATGAATATCAACCCTCATCAACCCTCATCAACCCTCATCAACCCCTTTATCAACCCTCATCAACCCCTTTATCAACCCTCATCAACCCTCCCAACCACCCCTATCCATTTTTCTCATGCCAAAACAAACCCTCACGCCCAAAAAAGTATCCGAAAGTCGCACGGTTATGACCGAACTGATCATGCCCAACGACACCAACCCGATGGGCAATCTGATGGGCGGATACCTCATGCGCTGGATGGACATTGTCAGCGCCATTTGTGCAGGAAAACACTGCGAAGCGCACGTGGTAACGGCTGCTGTCGACCATATTTCCTTTCAAAATCCAATTTCTCTGGGAGATGTCATCACGCTGGAAGCCAGTGTGACCCGTGCCTTCAACACGTCTGTGGAAATATATGTAGAGGTTTTTGCCAGCAATATGAAAGGCCAGCAACCACGACGTTGCAACCATGCCTATTTTTCATTTGTGGCACTCGACGACAAAAAGAAAAACCCGATTGCCGTTCCTCCTGTGATACCACTGTCGAGCGAGGAACAACAATTGTACGAGGGCGCTGCCCGCCGCCGCGAACTGCGCCTCATACTATCCGGACGGATCAAACCAAAAGATGCTACGGAAGTGCGGAAGTTTTTTGCAGATTTGGAATAAATAAGTCATCAGTCGGCAGTCAACAGTCAACAGTGGGCAGTCAACAGTCGTCAGTCGTCAGAGAGGGCTGATTAATTTTAACTACAGAAATGATACATTTTTTCTTTCGGCGTTGGATGTGTTCCTCGGCGCTGCTCCCTTTTTTACTGTGCCTGTTTGTACAACCATTGTTTGCACAATTCCCCGGAGGCGGTCAATTCAACGCAGCGCAGGCGAATGTGGGCCGGTTTTATGGCAAAGTGGTAGATGAGGCCACAGGAAAAGGAATTGGATATGCTTCCGTACAACTCACCGCCATGCGATTTGACTCCGCTTCCCGCTCCATGAAGCCAAGCGTGGTGGCAGGGCAACTGACGCAGGAAAATGGTGAATTCAGCCTGGAAAACTTACAGGTTTTAGGCGATTATACCTTGAAAATCAATTATTTGGGGTACGCAACGATCGAGCAAAAGGTATCGTTCAACCTCAAAGGCATGATGGGCGGTGGCGGCGGAAACCGGCCTCCAGCCAACAATTCCGGCAACCCCGGTAGCGGCTTCAGCGCAATGGCTGGTATGGTCGACAAAGACCTTGGAAATATCCGGCTGGCTGCATCTTCTCAATTACTGAAGGAGGTGACCATTCAGGGCGAAGCCGCACAGGTTACGCTGGCGCTTGATAAAAAAGTGTACCGGGTAGACAAAGACGCCATTGCGGCCGGCGGCTCGGCAGAAGATGCCTTGAAAAACGTACCTTCGCTGAATGTCGATCTGGATGGCAACCTTACCCTCCGAAATGCCGCGCCACAACTGTTCGTCGATGGCCGGCCCACGCCGCTCACACTCGACCAAATACCTGCCGATGCCATTGAAAGTGTGGAAGTTATCACCAATCCATCTGCCAAATACGATGCTTCCGGCGGTGGCGCAGGCATCGTCAACATTGTTTTGAAAAAAGACCGCCGTGTGGGCTACAACGGCAGCGTGCGTGCCGGTGTGGACATGCGTGGACGGGTCAATCTGGGTGGCGACATCAACGTGCGGGAAGGCAAAATCAATTCTTTCCTGTCGGGCAATTTTAACCAGCGCCGTTCTATCAGCGAGGGGCAGACCGACCGAAGCAACCTGTTTGGAAGCCCGCTGACCGATGTTTTTCAGTCCACCCACTCCGTCAACAACGGCTTTTTCGCGATGGGGCGCGGTGGCATCGACTGGTTCATCAGCAATCGAAATACACTGACGCTAGCGGCTTCCTACAATCGCGGACAATTTAAATCCAATGATGACCTGAACATCCTGACCGATACGCTGCTCAGTACGGTGCGCCGGGGTACTTCGCTCCGCAATTCGGATAATGCCCGCAATTTCAACAACTTAGGCTCGCAATTGCTGTTCAAGCACCTTTTCCCGAAGGAAGGGAAAGAACTGACGGCAGATGTGAACTTCAACAGGGTACGCTCCGACAACGAAGGCATTTTTAATACTTCCTACGGCAATGGAGCGCCAGAAACACGCCAGAAACAGGCAGGCGACGGTGGTAATGAATTTGTGACGGTTCAAACAGATTTTACAAGTCCCCTGAAAAACGGCCTGAAAGTAGAAACAGGCGCTCGCGCAGCCCTTCGCAACTTCCGGAACAACAACGCCAGTTACCAGTTTGATTACGGCGATCAGGACTATGTGCGTACGCCCGGCTTTGCCGACCGCTACCAGTACACCGATCAGGTATATGCGGCCTACGGTACATTCAGCCAGTCGTTCAGGCAGTGGGGATACCAGGTGGGGCTACGCGCCGAAAGTTCGTTTTATGAAGGTACGCTGCTGGAAACGGACTCCACTTTTGGCATTGAATATCCCTTTCAACTGTTTCCAAGCGCCTTTCTGACCTACAAACTCAACAACGAAGACAACCTGCAACTGAACGTGAGCCGGCGTATCAATCGACCGAACTTTTTTCAGTTGATTCCTTTTCCGGATTTTTCCGACTCTTTGTTGCTTTCACGAGGCAATCCCGCGCTGCTGCCCGAGTTTACCAATTCGGTGGAATTGTCGTACCAGAATATTTTTAATAAAAGCCACAACCTGCTCGTTTCTGTGTATTACAAACGAGCCACAGACCTGATTACGCGGTACCAGTTTTCGGAATACAATGCTTTTCTGGGCAGAGAAACCATCGTGTCCACTTTTCAAAATTCCAATTCCAGCACGGCTTACGGGGTGGAATTTACGCTGAAAAATACGTTCTGGAAAAAAATAGACCTGACATCCAATATCAACCTGTACAATTCGATTGTAGATGCCAGCAACATTGAATCGCAACTTGAAAACAAACAATTTACGTATTTTATCAAGGAGTATCTGAGCATAAAACTCCCTCAGAGTTTCACCGTTCAGGTAAATGGCTCCTACCAAAGTCGCACGGCATTTGCCATTGATGGCGGCGGTGGAGGCCGTTTCGGTGGCGGCGGCGGCGGCTGGGGAGGCGGGCCCACCAGTACGGCACAAGGTTATTCCATTCCGGTCTGGTTCGTCGATCTGTCTGTCAGGAAGGATTTGTGGAAACGTACGGCGAGTATTACGCTGAGCATGCAGGATATCTTTCGATCCAGGAAAACAGGCTCCTCAACTGAGTCTGCATTCTTTATTCAAGATTCATGGCGTCGGCGCGACCCTCAATTCATACGGCTCAACTTCTCTTACCGCTTCGGCAAGTTCGATGTGTCGTTGTTCCGCCGGAAAAACAACCGGATAGAAATGGAAGGAATGGAGTTTTAAAAGAGTCCTGAGTCCTGAGTCGTAAGTCCTAAGTCCGTAGCGTACACCTGATTACTCTTGAGTTTGTATTATGCAAGGCCAGGAGTAATCAGGTGTACGCTACGGACTTAGGACTCAGGACTTACGACTCAGGACTTTTTTAAAAGTTTTTCACATAATTACTGCAAAAATCAACAAAAAGTAGTACCTTTGCGGCCCCTTTTAAATACGATTCTATTAATCGGGTATTCAGTACTATTGCTGTGCGCCTACCTGTCCGCTCTCCTCTTTATGTACTTCCCAGTACCAAATTTCATGTAAGTTTGCCGCGATAACGTTGTTTAACACACACGTTTACTTGAAGTTACATACCATAAAAATTATATATTAAATGTCTACGAACAAACAGAAGTTGACCCGAATAGGAGTTTTCTATGACGGTAATTATTTCTTGCATGTGAGCAACTATTACGCTTACCATCATGAACGTCGGAGTCGCATCAGCATCGCTGGTTTACACGAATTTGTGCGACAACACATTGCCGACGAAGATGACAAGGATTTTGCATTGTGCCAGATAGTTGATGCACACTATTTCAGAGGCCGTTTGAGTGCGCAGGAAGCCAGCAATGAGGGCAATCGCCTGTATTACGATCGCCTCTTTGACGACATCCTGATGATGGAAGGCGTAACCACCCACTACCTGCCCGTTCGTACGGTGCAGGGATACCGCCAGGAGCGCGGCATCGATGTGTGGATGGCGCTGGAAGCATTTGAACTGACCCTGCACAAACAGTTTGATGTAGTGGTATTGATCGCTTCCGATAGCGATTTTGTGCCGCTGGTGCGCAAACTACACACTTTAGGTGTACGTGTAATGGTGCTTACCTGGGATTATGAATTTTACGACGAAGAAGGCCGCCGCCGAAGCACAGTTACTTCACAGTATCTGATTGAGGAGGCTACTTACCCGCTTGCTATGCATAGCATTATCGATCGGGGCGAAGAAAACGACGAAATTTTTCCAATAAGCCGCCTTTTTGTGGAGCGGAAACGAAATTATGTAACCGAGCCGGGAACACCGGTGGAAACTGTACCACTGGAAGAAGATGGAGAAGTGCGCACCAGCACGATTTTCAGCCTGAAGGATGGTTATGGGTTTATTAGTTTCCCGCAAACGAACAACCTGTTTTTCCACTTTTCATTCCTGGTGGATACGGACTTCAACGACTTGCGCGAAGGCGACTCCGTAGAGTTCACCCTTGGCAAAAATGAACGTGGCGAACCGGTTGCGAAAAACGTTCGGCTCATTCGATAAAAAAGTTTTCCACAGACCGGGATTGCGGCAAGGATTAACTAAAATTGGCATGATGTTTTCTATGTTTTAGTTGTCCTTGCCGCACCTTGTCGGCATATAATCTTATGAGCGAAGTTTTTAATCATCCCTTGCCTCGCAAGAAATAGTAGGTCCTCTTTCTTTTGAAAGAGGGCCTCTTTTTTTTAGTCCTGAGTCGTAAGTCCTGAGTCCTGAGCCGTAAGTCCTGAGTCGTAAGTCCTGAGTCCTGAGTCCGTAGCGTACACCTGATTACTCCTGGCCTTGCATAATACAAACTCAAGAGTAATCAGGTGTACGCTACGGACTCAGGACTTACGACTCAGGACTCAGGACTGTTAAGGACTCAGGACTTACGACTCAGGACTCATGCGAATTAGGAGTTGAATTGGGCCAACAAGAAAGCAGACGTAATGAATAGAGGATGAAATAGTTTTGAGGTGTGAAATCAAATAAACTAATCGCCCTGTACTACTACGTCTGCGAGTGCTATGAACGGGAACTT
>JAEUUT010000150.1 GCA_016787415.1 Saprospiraceae bacterium
TTTGTTGCCCGTAATCGGCCAGGGCGTTTATGAGTTATTGTCCGACAACACCTTTCGATTTCTGGGAGGCACATCAGTGTTGCAGGATAAAATTGTGCAGTTCGTCGTACCAGGCCCCGCCGGCAGTATCTGGATAGGCACAACCAATCATGGCATTTACGAGTGGAAGAGCGGGCAATGCAAACCCTGGGCCGATCCGTTGAACGAAGCGCTCCGCAAAAACCAGATCAACAAAGCCATTGCACTAAAAAATGGAGGATGGGCCATCGGTACCATTTTGAATGGCGCCTACATCCTCGAACCTTCAGGCAAATTGCAATGCCAGGTCAACCGCGCCAATGGCCTCCAGAACAACACGGTGCTGTCGATGCTTGAAGATTTTGATGGCAATCTGTGGTTGGGCCTCGACAAAGGCATCGACTTTGTTGCCCTGCAATCGCCACTTACTTTTTTCAACGACCAAACCGGCAGGATCGGGGCAGTGTACACGGCCGTTCAATGGGCCGACCGGCTTTACCTGGGCACCAATCAAGGGGTTTTTGTCAGAACTGCTTACCAAAACGGGCATTCCGAGTTTCAGTTGGTAGAAGGTACACAAGGCCAGGTCTGGGATTTACAGGTTTTTGACGACCAACTCGTATGCGGGCACAATACGGGTACTTTTCTGATCGATAAAAATAGCCAGGCGCGTAAAATTTCAGATGTTACAGGTGGCTGGTGTACCATTCAAGCGCCGGGAAACCCCGATATTTTACTGCAAAGCACCTATACCGGGCTGATCCTGTTTGAAAAAAATGCGGGCCGGCAATGGCAATTCGCACGGCGCATTACAGGTTTTGCCGAGCCACTCAAAAAAACGGCTTTTGATTCGCTGGGTAATTTGTGGGGCGTGCATCCCAATCGGGGACTTTTTCGGCTTCGCCTGAGCGCCGACTGGTCGAAAGTTGTGGAGTTCCGCGCCTATGGGCGGGAAGACGGATTGCCCTCCGACTTCAAACTGGGCCTGGCGCGCATTGGCGGGCACATCGTGGTCAACGCCGACCCCGGGCCTTGTCGCGCAGAAGTAGTGGCTGGCAAGGTGCTGATTTTTCCGCTCTCCAAACCTGAATATCCTCAAAAATGGCTTCCCGGTGCGGGCAAAGACTATTTTATCCTTGCCAACAATCATATCCGGCTCATGTCGGACAAAAAGCAGATCGACCTTTTGCTTTCACTGGTGCCTGGTTTCGAAAATATTGTGACCCTTCGCCCGGGCGTGTACCTGTTTTGCCTGGAAGACGGGTTTGCCTTGCTCGAACAATCCGGCCATGATCATTACAGCAATCAGTGGTCTACACAACCCGTTATCCGGCTTATCGAAACCCCCGATGCGGCCTGGGTGATTCCGGATGAAAAAAATACATTGCGATTTGATTGGAGTAAAAACAGCCTGTTGTTGCGTTTTACAGCCCCGTTTTTTGAACGCGCGCCCAAATTTTCATGGAAACTCGACGGGTTTTCCAGTCAGTGGTCTGCCTGGCAATCTACCCCTGAAAAAGAGTTTACGAACCTTCCTGCCGGAAATTACACTTTCCGGGTACGCACAGATGTAGGCGAGCGGGAAGCGACCGTTTCGTTTCGCGTGTCGCCGCCCTGGTACCTGTCGGGCTGGGCGGCATTGGCGTACTGCCTCCTTGCAGTAGCAGGTTTCTGGGTGATGGAATTTTTCAACCGCCGAAGACTGCAGCAGCAAATGCTCCGACTTGAAGCGGAAAAGGAACACGAAATCCTGTTATTGGAAATTGAAAACAAAAGCCGGGAACTGTCGAATGCTGCCCTCAACCTGATTCGGAAAAACGAGGCATTACAAAGCCTGAAAGACAATTTGCTTGAATCGCGCAACGAGCCTCGGTCTATTGAAAAAATTATCCGCCGCATTGATGGGCACTTGGAGGCCGACCACGACTGGGAGATTTTTGAAGCATCCTTCAATCAGGTACACGACGATTTTTTCAAACGCCTGATGGAACAATACCCCGACCTTACGCCGGGCGACCTCCGCCTGGCGGCATACCTGAAGATGAACCTGTCATCGAAGGAAATTGCACCCCTCCTCAATATCTCTATTCGGGGGGTCGAAAACAAACGCTATCGCCTGCGCAAAAAAACCGGCTTGCCGGAAGATGCCAACCTGACCGAATTTATGATGCGTTTCTAGCCGTTTCTGCCTAAAATAGGCGTGGCGTAGTAGTGGTGAGGTGCCTTTTTATATGTTTCTGCTTATCTACCCGTAATTTCATCCTGTCGTTGACGCCGGCTGCCGAATTTTTTTTCAAAAATGAAAAGGCAGTTGGGCCATGTCCTGAAATCGAGTATTTCGGTTTCGGCACTGTGCCCAATCAGGGCAAAGCAAGAAACATACCATGAACAAATTTACCCTTCTTATCTTTTTTGTTGTTTCGGCGGCCGCGCTTGTCAATGGTCAATCTCCACCTGTCGGGTTTTCTGCCACAGCATTCGAACGGCATGTCGAACTCAGGTGGCAGCCGGTTACAGGCTCCAATATTCTGGGTTACAAAATTTTCAGACGCACCGGTGACAGCGGCGATTTCCAGTTTTTAAAACAGGTCGACAACCTCAACGCTGCGCTGGACTGGACAGGCGCCTCCCAGATCGGCGCCACATTCCAGTACAAAGTAAAAACGGTAGCCACCAATGGCACGGAAAGCGATTTTTCGGAAACCGCCACGGCCACTACCTATACCATGTCGGACGAACAATTGCTCGATATGGTGCAGCGGGCTACCTTCCGATATTTCTGGGATTTTGCCCATCCGAATTCGGGCCTGGCCCGCGAACGCAACAATGGCGACAACAATGTGGTAACCACCGGCGGTTCGGGGTTTGGCATCATGGCCATCGTCGTAGCAGCAGAACGAGGCTGGATTACGCGCGATGAAGCCGTCAACCGAATGGTGCAGATTGTGTCCTTTTTTCAATTTGCAGATACCTATCACGGCGCTTTCCCGCACTGGATCAATGGCAATACCGGCAATGTAGTGCCCTTCAGCCAGTACGACAACGGCGCTGATCTGGTGGAAACGGCATTCCTGATGCAGGGTCTGCTCGCCGCTCGCCAATATTTCAACCAGGATACGCCGCTGGAAGATGCGGTGCGCAGCGTCATTACGAGCCTTTGGGAAGACGTGGAGTGGGACTGGTTCCGAAAAAACAACAGCCAGGTGCTGTACTGGCACTGGTCGCCCAACTACGGCTGGCAGATGAATTTCCAACTGCGCGGGTTCTTCGAAGCGCAGATTGTCTATATCCTGGCAGCCGCATCGCCCACGCACCCTGTGCCGGGTAGCCTGTACCAGACGGGCTGGACGGGGGGCAACTACGCCAATGGAGCCATTCATTTCGGGTATCCGGTGTATTGCGGCCCTTTTGGCGGCGGCCCGATGTTTTTTGCGCACTACTCCTACCTCGGGTTCGATCCGCGTGGTATCAAGGATGCTTACTGCAATTACTTTGTTCGCAACCGCAACCACGCACTTATTCAATACAATTATGCCATTGCCAATCCGGAAAACCACGAAGGCTACTCGGCCGATTGCTGGGGCCTGACCGCTTGCGACGGACAAAACGGGTATTCAGCACACGACATAGCGGCGTCCAACGACAATGGAACAGTGGCGCCCACGGCAGCCCTTGCATCCATGCCATATACGCCTGAAGAAAGCCTGAAAGCGTTGCGCTGGTTTTACCGCGAACAGGGTGAAAAACTGTGGGGACTTTACGGATTCTACGACGCATTCAATCTCAACCAGAACTGGTATGCCACATCTTATTTAGCCATTGATCAGGGGCCAATTGTTGGCATGATTGAAAATTACCGGACAGGCTTGTTGTGGAACCTGTTTATGCAAAACCCTGAAATACAGCCTGCTCTGGATGCCATAGGTTTTGTAGCCGATGCAACGGCCACCCATGAAATCAACCTGAAAAGAAAAGGATTTGATGTTGCTGCATGGCCGAACCCGGCCGGAACGAGCACCGAACTTTCCGTAGAAATTATGCTTACCCGGCCACAAACCCTGAATGCCTGGCTTTGGTCGGCCGACGGGCAACGGATAAGACAGGTGTTGGACCGAAAAACGGTTTCCAGCGGCGTGTGGCAGGAGTCTGTTCGCCTGGAAGGACTGGCGCCTGGCATTTACCTGTTGTCTGTATCCAACGAACGAAATGAATCAGTTACCTCTAAAATAGTAGTACAAAAAGATTAAACCGCGAAATCCAATCGCACAAACCAGTTTTTAGCATTCCTAATCTGCTTTTTAACCCCGAGGCCGACTTAACAAACAATTACCAACCAATTTTTTTCACTAACCATTCTAATGGAGCAAGCATGAAAAAGCAATTCCTCGCTACCTTGATGGCCCTCATCAGTTGCTTCGGTTTATCCGCTCAGGTCGTTTATGAAGACTTTGAAGGCGG
>JAEUUT010000226.1 GCA_016787415.1 Saprospiraceae bacterium
TACCTTTCGTTCCGATTTTCACTACTTTTGCGGCTCCAATTCCATGATTTCTTCAATACGTTTACAATTCACACAAAATTTCCTAAAACATGAGCAAAAAACTATTTCTCTTTTCGGCCCTGCTGTTTGGTATGACCATCGCGCTGGTGCCTGCTTGCAATGGCGACAAATGTCCTGAAACCTGTGGAAACGGTGTTTGCCTCGACGACGGTTCCTGCGACTGCGACCCAGGCTACGAATATGATGCTGACGGTATCTGCAATACGGAAGTTCGTGCAAAATTGATCGGTACGTTCTCTACCACCGAACAGTGCAGCACCGACCCGAACGCACTGCCTTACACCATCACGGTTTCCAATAACTCTTCGGATGTTGCTTCTTTCAACATCTTCAACTTCTACGGCTCTTTCGCCAGCGTACCGGTAAAAGCAACCCTGACCAGCACTTCTGCTTTCACGATCGCACTGCAAACGCCGGTTTCTGGTGGCGACCTGGAAGTGAGCGGCTCGGGCACAATCGGTACGGCTTCGGGTGGTAAAGCACAAATGACGATCACTTACACCGTACACGACAAAACCGGCGCTAACCCGGATGCTGTTTGCACAGGTACTGTGTTTGTGAAAAACTAATGCATCATCGGGCTAAAATCCGATATTATGCTGCGTCCCGAATTTCTCCTGCGTGAGAAGTTCGGGATTTTTTTTGGTGATTTTTGATACGGAGGATTTGTTCGGCTACGCCCCTCGTAGTAGGATGGGAACGCGGATGAAACGGATAAAGCGGATTTAAACGGATTTTTTGTGGCCTTCCGGCCACTTTCACTTCTTTTTGATTTTTACGGATTTGACCGCCTTCGGCGGGACATATATCGAATCAATCTTTTATAAAGCAAGCAAAAATCAACATCGACCCCTCGTATCATTTCATGTGTATGCCATGCGTATCCAACCGCCGGAGGCGGTCAAGTCTGTAAAAATCAAAAAGAAGTGGCCGCAAGGCCACAAAAAATCCGTTTAAATCCGCTTTATACGTTTTATCCGCGTTCCCACAAAAAAATCCCCGGGTTTCGCAATGGAAACCCAGGGATTTTTGATTTTGTCAGTACAGCGTACGGTTTATTTACCGCCACCCTGCATACGACCTTTTGCTTTTTGTTCGTCCTGTTTGGCGGGCTGGCCTTGCATACGGGTTTTTGCGGCGTCTTCATTGGTCTTGCCCGATTCACCTTGCATACGACCTTTGGCAGCATCTTCGGCTGGTTTGCCTGGTGCTTTAGCAGGAGGAAGCGGTTTGGCGGTAGTGCCTTTTGTGCCTTTCTTCGTGGGTTTAGCGCCTGGTTTGGTAGCGGCTTTTGCAGCCTCTTCTTCACGGGCAGCCACTACAGCGGCGTAACGGGTTTGTGCTTCTGCTTCAACGCGTGCATCGCAATCAGCAGTCAGTTCAGAACGATATGCGTCCAGTTTTGCGGTTACCATTTGAGCGATTTCCGCTTTTTGCTGTTCCAGCGTTTTGCCATCAAAAGCAGTCAGAGCAAAAAAGCCAACAACGGCTGCAGCGCCGGCGAGGATCAATTTCTTATTCATTGGAAATGATTTGTTTTTGTGTGATGGTAATGGAAGGATGAAGAAACAGCATTATTTCGTTGGAACAGACATTTCAGCAGCCTGAGCAGCCTGGTCGAGCATGTTTACTTTTTCCGTTACACGGGTTTCAAAATCAGCGTTGCACTTGTCGTTAACTTCTGTTTCTACAGCGGCTTTGCCGGCTTCAAAACCATTCGTTACTTCGGTTTGTACTTGTTCAGGCGTGAGCAGTTTTTCGCCGCAGGAAGCCATCGAAAGCGTGAAAAGGCCTCCGGCAAGAATACCCAAAACAGTTTTTTTCATGTCAAAAAATCGTTTGTGATTGGTTTAAAAAATTATGCGCAAAAATAGTGGTTCCCCTGCATGCTTCAGGATAATAACCGATAATTTTTAGACATATAAATGTGTCTTCAAAATTCGGCTTCATAACGATGTTTTGCGCATCTCATTGTTTGTGTGTTTCTATTAAGGATGAAAAGAGAAACACATATGCACAAAACGCAGAAAAAAAATTTGGTCACATCGTCTTCAATATAAAAAGCATGAGACATCCCGAATTTTTCGGCTCGGAATTTTTCATGTCCGAAACAGATTGGTTTGGTTGATTTCAGCAGCGTTATTTTCTGTAGAGTAATTTCCCGCAAAACTCGCAGATTTTCCCGCAGAACTCGCAGAACGTAGAGTACACAGTTAACATCGATGAATAACAACGTGTACTCTACGTTCTGCGAGTTCTGCGGGAAAATCTGCGAGTTCTGCGGGAAATTACTCTACGGAAAAATAGCCACAAAAAATCCCGAATCCTGGTTTTGACCAAAATTCGGGAATTCTCCTGTTTTATTCGCCTTTAGCCATTTTAGGCGGCCCTATGGCTAAGGCATTTGAACAATGTGAAATCAATTGAATATCAATTCATAAGGCAAACGAGCCTGGATGCCCTTCATGCGCCTCATTTCCTGCAAATTCTTGTAAATCGGGTACATTTCTCCCAGTTCCGAACGAATAATGGCGGCTTTGATTCCCTGATCGTCGTCTTTATTTTTGGTAAATTTATCGATCAGTTGTTCAATTCCGGTTAGTGTACGCGGGTATTCGGTGGTTCGGTATTTTTCGAGGCCGGCTAATTTGGCTGCCGAAGCCAAAGCGCGGTCAAGTCCGCCCAGGTCATCCACCAGACCAATTTCCTTGGCTTTGCTGCCTGGCCAAACCCTGCCTTGTGCAATTTCGTGTATCTGGTCGCGGGTTTTGTGCCTGCCAGTGGCTACTTTTTGCAGAAAATCTTCGTAGGTACGGTCAATTTGTTCCTGAATCATACGGTCCTCTTCCGGTGAAAACTGGACAAAGGGCGTTCCGAATGCCGAATGTTTTCCGGTTTGCACCGTATCATAGGTAATACCGAGTTTTTCTTTCATTGTTTTGTCCAGCATCGGAATGGTGCCGAATACGCCGATAGAACCTGTAATGGTATTGGGTTCAGCAAAAATGCTGTCGGCCAGGCAGGCGATGTAATATCCGCCCGATGCAGCCAGGTCGCCCATGCTTACGACAACCGGCTTGCCCGCCTCCTTGCACAATTGAATTTCGCGGTAAATATTTTCACTGGCCAGCACACTTCCGCCCGGGGAGTTGACGCGTAAAACGATCGCTTTGATGTGTTCGTCCTGTCGAATTTTTCGAAGCATTGTTACATATTGACCATCAAATACATCGCCAGGGTCTCCTTTTTCGCCATCGCGAATGGTACCTTCGGCGTATACCACTGCAATTTTGTCTTTACTGCTAAGGTCTACCTTTTTCACTTTCGACCTGAAATAGTCTTCCACGTCGATACGGTTCAGTTTGTCTTTTTTGTCCAGACCGATTTTGTTTTTCATCAGATCGAATGCTTCATCTTCATAAGCGATACGGTCGATCAGGTGTACTTGCAGGGCCTTTCGAGCGTCTCTGCCATCAAAATTATCGGCGATCGTGCGCAGTTCGGCTTCCGGAATGTGTCGGCTTGCAGCTACATCGTGCATCATGATGTCATTCAATGCTTTGAGGTATTCTCTCACCTGCAGCCTGTTCTCATCGCTCATTTTTTCCATACGTAGCGGTTCCGTGGCGCTTTTGAACTTGCCAGCATAGAATATTTTCATTTGAACATCCAGTTTGTCGAGCATGCCTTTATAGTAGGCAATCATAGACGACAGGCCTCTGAAGTCGACGGCGCCAACGGGATTCAGGAGCACACTGTCCGAAACGGAAGCCAGATAATAGGCATTCTGTGTATAATAGTTGGCATAGGAAACGATGAACTTTCCGGAAGACCTGAAATCATCCAGCGCAGCCCTCAACACAGACGAGGTAGCCTTGCCTGCCTGCACAAAAGAGGCATTCAGGTAAATACCCTTGATATCTGGGTCTTCCTTTGCTTTGCGAATGGCTAGCACCATGTCGCTCAGACCCAGTACATCTTCTTTTTCCAGGTCAAATGGATCCAATGGAAGGTTATTCGTTTTTTCGGGAATAATGTTGTTGAATTTCAATTCCAGAACAGAATTAGGCTTAACAGCAGCCGCAGGTTTTTCAGATGCACTCCCTGCAATACCGACCAGGGTACTTACTCCAATAAAAAACAACAGGATGAGTGCCAGAGCAGTACCCAGGCAGGAAGCGAACAGAAATTTAAAGAATTGACTCATGGTAAGAAATTAATGGCTGGGGAAATGGAAACAATTATCATTGTGGTGGATTAATCAACCGGCAAATGAAACAAAGACCTGCTTTAATGGATGATAAAATTAGATTAATGTCGGTTTTTGGGGGACATGAGGCGTTTATTGGAGGCATGAAGAAAAAATATGGGCAACTTCTTTTCATACCAAGCAGCGATTGACCGCTTTCCGGAATCTGTTCTCGAAGTTTCGAGAACGGGTGGCGGCAGGTTGTAAATTTGTCGGTACAAAATTTTTTACCGGAGGGAATATGAAAACACATGCGAATAAAGTGCTACTTTTCGCCGTGCAATTAATAATTTGATAATCCGCTCTTCCGGCCAAATCCGTACTGAATCTTCCGTTTTCTCTCGAAAACATATAATCTCCTGAAAAAGTAATCAGGGCATTAACCAATCACTTACCACCGGATGAACTTAAAACACTACTTTTCCAATCGGTTGCTTCCGGCAGCCTCGTTCCTTTTTGCCTTTACTGTTTGCGCCCAGGCGCAAGTATTACAGGTAACCGGCGCCAACACAGCGCCTTTCACGCCTCAAAACCTGATCTCCAACATCTTTCTTGGAGAAGGGGTAGAGGTAACCAATATTACATACAACGGTACGAATGCAGCGGTTGGTTATTTTACCGGAGGAAATACAGCCATCGGAATCGAGCGGGGTATTGTCATGACTACCGGCGTGGCTACCACCAATGGCTCCGCTCTGGGTGCGGACGAACAGGGAAACGATTTTTCCTCATTCGACAACCCGAGCACAGCCACCGATGCCAGCCTGGCGGCCACCGCTACGGCCGGATTGAATGATGTAGCCGTGTATTCGATTACTTTCATTCCGACATCTGATACCCTTCGCTTCCGGTATTGTTTTGCATCGGAAGAATACCCTGAATTTGCCTGTAGTTCATTCAACGACGTATTCGGCTTTTTTATCAGTGGCCCCAATCCGGCCGGAGGTAATTACAACAACCTGAATATTGCGCGTGTGCCCAATACCAATCTTCCGGTAGCAATCAATAACGTGCACCCAGCCAACCCGATTTACAATTGTGGCCCATTAAATGCCCAGTATTACAACAACAACAATGGCTCGAATGCCCAGCCTGTATATGATGGATTTACAGATGTATTTATCGCACAAGCCATCGTTATTCCATGTCAGCAATATACCATCAAATTAGCCATCGCCGACGTAAGCGATGGCATTTATGATTCCGGGGTATTTCTGGAAGCAAAAAGTTTTGGAACCGGTTCGTTGAAAGTAGAACTGAGTACCGCAAGCCTTGACGGCACCGTCACGGAAGGTTGTGCTGAAGGCATGTTGTCCTTTAAACTCCCCGTTGCAGCGGCACATAACTTTCCGATCGACTATCACGTATGGGGCACGGCCACCAACGGCACCGATTACCAGTTGATTCCACCGGGGCTGAGTATTCCTGTAGGCGAAACGGGTATCGATGTGCCCATTGTGGCATTTGAGGATAATACACCTGAATCAGTAGAATATATAGCGGTAGATGTACAACGCGACCCCTGTAACCGCGATACCATCTATATTTACCTGCGCGACAACGGGCTGATTGCTCCAAAATTGCGGGCAGATACCACCGTTTGTGCTGGCGCTCAAGCGCTCGACCTGAATGGAACGGTGCCGATTCCGCTGCCACAGCCGCCAACATTTACCAACAGCACCGTTTTCAATATTTCTCCCACCAATTCGCCAGTCACTTCACCCATTACAGTGTTTGGCGTACAACCGGTTACACTAGGCGACGGCGTGATTCGTTCTGTTTGTTTCAATGCCATACACCCTTGGGTCGACGACCTGGATGTTTACCTGCTTTCTCCGGGCGGCCAGTTTCTGGAACTGACAACAGATAATGGGGCAGATGGGAATAACTACACCAATACCTGCTTTACCCCGGTTGCCACCGAGGTTATCAGCGCCCCGGGCCCGTTTGCGCCCGCAATTGCCGCGCCATTCACCGACGCATGGTTGCCGGAAGGCCCCTGGACAGACCTCTGGGATGGCGACTACCCAACGAATGGCGTATGGAAATTGCAGGTAACAGACGACTCCAATGGATTCACGGGCTCCTTGCAGGATTGGACCATCACATTTGAACCCTCCTACAAAATAGACTACGTGTGGTCTCCCGCTGCAGGCCTGAGTTGCGTTACTTGCCCGATTACAATGGCAAGTCCGACACAAAACACCACCTACACAGTTCTGGCCACCGACTCGTATGGATGCAGCGTGACGGATACTGTCACCCTGAATGTAATTCCTGCGCTGCCTGCTCCTACTGTTTTATGCGGCACATCCAGCAGCAATAGCATTACATTTAACTGGGCCGACGTCCCTGGTGCAGACAGTTACGAGGTAAACGTTGGCGGTGCAGGCTGGATACCGGCCAGTGGACTGAACGATCACTTTGTGAACAACCTGGTACCCAGTTCCAGTGTGGATATTCAAGTAAGGGGTATATCCAGCCTGTTCAATTGCTCTGCCAATATCGGTGCAGCCACCTGTGTCAACTGCGAATCTCCTACTTCAACACTTGCGGTAAACGGCGTCAACTGTTACGGTCTGGCACAAGGGTCGGTAGTGGTCACCCCCGATGGCGCCAACCCGCCCTATCAATACAGCCTGGGCGCCCTGAACAATATGAATGGTAATTTCCAGTCGTTACAGGCTGGCAACTATACCCTGGTCGTTACAGACAATTCGAATTGCTCTGCGTCCATGAATGTCACCGTACCTGGACCGCCACAACTGACCAACACAATAGCCGTTGTGCAATCTGTAAAATGCTTTGGGAATACCAACGCCATTCTGAATGCCAATGCTTTGGGCGGTACTGGACTTTTGAACTATCACTGGAATGACCCGGCAGGCCAAAACAGCGCAACTGCTTCCAACCTGGCTGCTGGTACATATTCCGTCACGGTTACGGACGCAAATGGCTGTACGGCAACGGCATCTGCAACATTGACTCAACCAAGCGACCTCGTTGTAAATACCATTCCCACACCTGCCACTTGTTTCAATCTACCGAGTGGTTCGGTAGCAGCCCTTCCCTCAGGCGGGCAATCACCTTACACCTATCAGTGGGACAATAACATCATTACACAGTTGAACAGCAGTGTAATGTCGGGAAATTACTCGGTTACAGTTACAGATATCAATGGTTGTACGGAAACTTCCAGCGCTTTTGTATCAGAGCCCGCTCAACTTACTACATCTGTTACCACAACGCCAACAAATTGCCTGGGCAGCAGCGATGGCACAGCACTCGCAACACCATCCGGCGGTACAGGGCCTTACAACTATAAATGGAACGACACAGGACAGCAAACCACACAAACGGCTGTTAACCTGCCCTCACAGATATTCACGGTTACCGTAACCGACGCCAACGGTTGTGTTTCCCAACAGTCGGCCAGTGTGGCTACACCTACGCAACTTGTGGTAACCCTCGACCCGACGGATGCATCCTGTAATCAGGGAGCCAATGGCAGCGCTATCGCTTCCGCATCAGGCAGTAATGGAGGGTATACGTTTGTATGGAGCACTGTGCCGGTACAAAGTGTCGCTACAGCCAGCAACCTGCATGTAGGAACATATACAGTAACGGTTACGGATCAGAAAGGCTGTACCACTACGGCTACCACATCTATCAGCGAACCCGCAGCCATTCAATTTACAGGCACTTCACAGCCAGCCTCCTGTTTTGGAAGTTCAACCGGGCAGGTTATTACACAAACCGCCGGCGGAACCAGCCCATATTCCTATCAATGGAGTGCAGGGCAGTCTGGCGCCAACCTTGTGAATCGGCCCGCCGGTACTTATACGGCTACCGTGACAGATGCCAACGGTTGTACGCAAACATTGCAAACCACGATTGAACAACCCAGCGAAATCGTTTTAGCATCCGCGCCTCAAGCAGTTTTGTGTAAGGGTGAAAACAACGGAGCCATTTCCCTGACAGCACAAGGAGGAAACCCCGGCTATAGTGTTACGTGGAGCGGCCCTAGTGGATTTGCGGCTAATGGATTGAATATCAGTAATTTGTTTGCAGGCACTTACATTGCCACCGTGACAGATGCCACTGGGTGCGTCAAGACGAATATTGCCCAGGTAAACGAGCCTGCCACAGCACTTTCCCTTGCTATACCGCCTGTTTCGGATACGATTTGTTTCCTCGCATCGGATGGCACGGCTGCTGTCGTAGCCACGGGCGGAACAGCACCTTACAACTATTTCTGGAATATTAATGGCGAAACCAATGCCTCAATCACTGGTTTGTCGTCATCCGATTACTTTGTTACCGTAACAGACGCCAACAACTGCCAGCAGCAGGCCCAAACGTTTATTGCCCAAAAAGGTGAATTGTTTGGCTATGCAGAAGCGCGTAATCCGAGTTGTAATGCAGGCGATGATGGTATTGGAATTGTAACAAGGGTGTTTTACGCTGCGGATTCTGCCAATGTCAATACATTCAGTTATACATGGAGCACGAACCCGCCACAAACGACCAGAATTGCAACAGGCCTGAAAGCAACACTTTCCTATACCGTCACCATTACGGATGCTCAGGGATGTACCGATGAACAAAGTATTACCGTTGGCAACCCTGAAATGTTGATGGCGCAGGTTGTGGCACACGACGATGTCAAATGCTTTGCCGGAAATACTGGCTGGGCAGCGGCTGATGGATCAGGCGGACAACCGCCATATACATACTTCTGGAATACAGGGGGCTCGGGCCAGTCAGATTCGCTGGCCATTAATCTGACGGCAGGCACCTATCGCGTTACAGTTACAGACTCCAATAACTGTCCGGCAACGTCCAGTATTACCATCGCAGAGCCATCATTGCTCATCTCAGAATTGCTCCCTACCGATGTAAAATGTTTTGGTGAAAGCACTGGCAAGGTACTTGCTCGGCCTTCCGGCGGTGTTGGCCCATACCTGTATCAATGGCAAAATGGGCAAACCTCGCAGGAAGCGATCGATATTCCCGCAGGCGTGATCGTCGTACAAATTACGGATAGCCACGGTTGTATTCGAACCGACTCGGTTCTGGTACACGAACCTGCAACCAAGGTAACCGGCCTTTCCGAATCGACGGACCCGAAATGCCACGGCGGAAAAGACGGACAAATCGTTATCACCCCTGAAGGAGGAACGCCTCCTTATATGTACACCCTCGACAGCAATCCGTGGAATGGCTCCCCCACCCAAATCGGACTTGGCGTCGGCGTGTATATTCCAAAGATTGTAGACCGCAATGGTTGTACCGTTGCGTTGTCGCCAGTTACTATTTTCGAACGAGAGGCTGTACTGGTGGACCTTGGGCCCGATTTTACGATCGAACTGGGTCGAGACACTCAATTACTGGCCATTGTAAGCAATGCGTTGGGCAATGTTCGTTATCAATGGAGTCTGGAAGACAGCACCTGGTTGAGTTGCATGGACTGTAATAACCCATCGGTGTACGACCTGCAGTATGAGAATTATTTCGAGATCACAGTCATCGATTCACTCGGTTGTCCGGCACAGGATCGGGTTCGTATTACGGTTGAAAAGCCGAGACGGATTTTCGTTCCAACCGGCTTTTCACCCAATGGCGACAACAACAATGATCGACTATTGGTACATGGCCAGCAATCTGCCCATGTGACTTCTTTCCGTTTGTACGATCGTTGGGGTGAATTGATTTACGAAACCGGCGACTTCGTTCCCAATGATACGGAAAAGGGATGGGATGGTAATTTTAAAGGCCAACCAATGGATCCTGGCGTATATGTCTGGGTGCTCGAAGTGGAATATATGGATGGAATCAGCGAAATATTGCGAGGCAACACCACATTGATTAGATAATTCAGGTGGTGTTAAACATTTGCAAACCAAAATGAACTAGGTCGGCAGCATGCATTACCAGTGTAATTTTGCGTGCAAGACAATCTACTACATTCATCAAAATCATTTCACTCACCCGTTCATTCTTAAACAATGGAAAGAAATAAGCAAATCCAGGTTGGCCTTTTGGCTGTATTGGCACTGCTCCTGATCGCTAATCTTTTTGGCGGCGGTTTCAAAAACTGGTTCAAATCGGAAAGCGAAAAAATTCGTGAATCCGCAGCGGCTTCAATGTCTGCAGACGCCACTGTTGGCAACGCATCAGGCAATATTCCAGGCACCAATGTAAACAGCACATTGGCTCCCAGCGGCCCTGCTACTACAATCCAATACGAAAACGACAAGTTCGATTTCGGCACCGTCAATGAAGGTGAAGTGGTAAAGCACGTTTTCAAGTTTAAAAATACCGGAAATGAGCCGCTCCTGATTACCAATGCAAAAGGCTCCTGCGGCTGCACAGTGCCTACCTGGCCGAAAGAGCCAGTAGCACCCGGTGCTTCGGCTGAAATCAAGGTGGAGTTCAATTCCAAGGGCAAACCAGGCCGCCAGAGCAAAAAAGTAACCGTTACGGCCAACACCACCCCAACTGAAACTTTCATCGAAATTATGGGTGAAGTGAAAGGCAAAGAGCAACCTGCTGCCAAAGGCGTCAATTAATTCAGCAACGCCTTTTTGTTGTATTACAAACGTCCCGAACTTTTCAAGGTTGAAAAGTTCGGGATTTTTATTTTTGCATACAACCGCTCGCGTGGAAATACGCACCATGTCTTATCCAAAATAACAAGCCTTGCCTGTCACGCCACATATCATTTTCACCGTTACCAATGACTTGAGTTACGACCAGCGCATGCAGCGCATTTGCCGAACATTGGCTGCTCATGGATACAAAGTAACCCTTATCGGACGGCAATTGCCGAACTCTCTCAGGCTGGAACAGGAGATTTTTCAACAAAAAAGGATTCGCTGCTTCTTCAACAAGGGTTTTGCATTTTACGCCGAATACAACCTGCGCTTACTCGGACACCTGCTGTTTGCATCTTACGATGCCGTATGTTCTATCGATACCGACACTTTGGGCGCTGGCTGCCTGGCAACGCTTGTTCGGCGGAAACA
>JAEUUT010000245.1 GCA_016787415.1 Saprospiraceae bacterium
TCCAGACTTTGTTCTTCCGACAAGGCCAGTCGGCGGCGCAGGCGGGCGCGCCCTTTTTTCACCGTGGAATCCGACACACCGAGCATCGTTGCGATTTCCTGTCGATGCAGGTTGATTTTGAGCAGCAGGCTCAGGCGTTCTTCAGCGCTGGTAATATCTGGAAATGCCGTGCGCAAACGATACAGGTAATTCGGGTAACTGCGCTCGAAGAGTTGTTTGAATGCACTCCAGTCCTGATCCGTCAAAATACGAAAGTTGTACAGATCATTTCCGCCGGGTTCTGTTTCATTGTCTTCGGCATTATGGTTCAATTCAGGCAAAGCAGGAGCAGAATCTTGCCCGTTCAGTTCCTGTTCGAGTTCCAGCAAACGGGCATTTTTATCAAGCAGTATTCGGGTAAATTCCTCCAGGTGCATACGGCTGTAATGCAGTGCACGCTCCGATGATTTGGCTTTGAAGCGCCAGTAAACCAGGCCCAGGCCGGCTGCTGCGAAAGTTCCGAGCCACATTACCCAAATCAGGTAGCGACGTGCTGCGGAAGCATGTTCTTCGGCGCGCAACAGGGCAATTTCCTGTTCTTTTTCGCGGGTTTTGTATTGTACTTCCAGTTCCTGCAGGCGTTTTACTTTGTCTGCCTTGAATATGGAGTCCTTTATGGCTACTGCCTTTCTATAAAGTGGAAGCGCCACAGCGACATTTCCTTCCGCTTCGGCTATTTGCGACAGGCGTTCGAGGGAGCGGGACTTGATGTGCATTTGTCCCGAACTATCGGCCAACGCTACGGCCCGGTACAGAAAGCGCTTTGCCTCCGGCATATTGCCTAGTTGGCGGTGGCAATCGCCGACATTGAGGCACATGCCCGGCAATTGATCCAGCACACCCGAACGGTACATAAACATCAGCGCCGTGTCCAACAAGGGCAGGGCTTCTTTCCAGCGCCCGTCGTCGCTGTACGTGAATGCCATCTGGTTGTAAGCAGCGCAACGTTCGATGTCGGAACCATAATATTTTACAATGTCAAAGCCTTTTTGGGCCATTTCAAAAGCCTTATCCGGCATATTGGCCCGGCCGTAAAAGGCAGACAGGGTGGCGTAGGTGCGCCCGATACGGCTGGAGTCGCCGCTGCGAATAAATGCTTCGAGCACAGGAATTCCAATCTGGATGGATTTGTCGAGTTCGCCCAGCCGGTCGTACACACAGGCCATATCGAGCCGCGAATCGTAGTAGTTGAACGAATCGGCAGCCACGGCGGCCGAATCCATCGATTGCTGATACAGGGCAAGCGCCCGGTCGTAGTCGCTGGTTTGCACAGCCGTATCGCCCGCCTGATTCAGGAGAAAAGAAGCCGTCATTTCAGGCTCGGCATCCTCGGCGGCATCGGCTTGCTGCGTAGGAGCAGGCGCTTGCTTGCAGGAAAGAACAAGCATCCACATCACGAATGCTGCTGAAAAGTAGAAAAACAAAAAACGAGCGTGCTTCACTTTCAATAATTTTCTTTGCTGGCCCTGTAAAGGTAGTTCGGTTTTCGTATTCCTGCATTTGTATTACTTTTCGCACTCAATTATCCGCATCCGGAAACCCGCCATGAAAAACATCCTCCTTGCGATCACAGCAATATTGCTTGCCGGCCATTTTGCCTGTCGTCAAGCGCCCTTCCTGCGCCCGGTTAAATACGTGGCGTATGTAGGTTTCAATTACCTCGATCCCGAAAAAAACAAGGCCAACAACTACCTCGATTCCCTGTATATCGTGTCGCTGGAAACCTACCTTGGGCGCATCAATGCGCGTACGGAACCGGCCCCCTACCCTGTCGAGTTTCGCCTGAAAACGTTCCAGTGCGATTTCAAACCAGACACCATTCCGGCGCTGTATCAGGCCATCGAGGCGGATACGAATATTGCGCTGGTGATCGACAATACCTGGGGGCGTTACATCCGTTTTGCAGCGCCTTTCATCCGCGACCGGCTGCCGGTGATGTCGATGAGTGCCGACCAGAACCGCCTGGACTTTGGGAAAAATGCCATTTTCCTGCAACCCAACGACCCGCAACCCAATTATTTCGTGCAGTTTATCGACAAGGTGCTGAAAAAAAAGTCGGTCGGTTTCGTGACGGAATGCGACTACCTGCTGCACAACCTGTTTACGGAAAGTTTGCAAAAAAACGGGTTTCGATACGATTCCGTGTGTCTGTGGCAGCGCAGTTATATCCAGAACCGCGAAGTGCCCAAGGATTCGGTGGCGGTGATGGAACGCTCGCTGCGCAGGATGCTGGAAAAACCGGAACCCGAAATTATCCTGCTGAATACACACACCGGCTACGGCGATTCCATCATGCGGTTTCTGGAGCGTACCAAACTGCCTCCCAAAACCTTTGTGGGTATTTCCACCGACCTGAACGACCAGGAAATCGAACGAATTTCCCGCCAGCGAGGCCACACCTTTATTCGCTACGCAGCGGCCGATGAAGCCCTGCCGGAAGAAGTGTACCGCGACAAAAAAGAGATAGAAAGACGCTTTCCGCAGCCATTCCTGCACAGCGACCCCAAAAAGGTGCGGCAGGCAGAAAACAACCTGCGCCGCTGCTCCGATGCCATGAAGATTTTTGAAATTGCCCTGCAGGAACAATGCAGCAACCGCAGTTCGCTGGTGTCATATTTCAAAAAACTGCAAAACCGCAAGATTTCCAGCAACGACGACCTGTTCGAATTCGACAGCCTGCTGATCCAACGAAAAGACCCGAATTTCGACCAAATTCACGGCGGCAAAACCCGCAGTTGCGCCACACAGATCAACACCTACGGCGAACCCATTGCCAACCTGCGCGTGGGCCTCGATGTGATCGACATCAACGATATAGATGTGCGCAAAAACACCTTCGACTGCAACCTGCTGTACTGGGTGATTGCCGATTCGCAATACATCAACAAGGAGGGTTACATCGATTTCAGCAACATTAGTTCGGAAGAGGCCAATAGATACCTCATCGCCGAAGAACGCGACAGCAACTATGTGGTGCGCATTTATCGGATCAGCGGGAAGTTTTTGGGTAATTTCAAATCATTCAAGTTTCCATTTGACCGCCATGAATTGAAAATACCCATTGCGGCACTCAGTTCGAGCAATAAAATACGCATCAGTTTCGATTACAGCCGCCTTCAGATCAACGACAAAATCAAGGATTTTCAGTTCAACGACTGGGACACGCAGGAGTATTTCGTGACGCTCGACAACCAGTTGTCCAATGCGCTCGGCTCGCTCGATAAGGTGACGTACGACCCCACCGACAAGGCGCGATACCTCGAAAATTACAAAAGCCTCAACGTACACCTCGGCGTTAGCCGCCAGCCTTGGGGCGCTATCATCCTGATTATCATGCCTTTCCTGATGTTCAGCGCGCTACCGGTGTTCATGCTGTTTTTCCACAAGGCCAGTTTTGAAGAAGTCGGCGAACTCATCATCACTTCCTTCCTGGCCACGGTGGCCTACTCGATCAACCTGGTGCAAATTTCGCCGGCTACCGATTCCATGAACCTGGCGTATATCTTCCTGATGCTGACGCTGGCGGTGAATTTCTTCTGCTTTATTTATGTGACGATTATAGATCGGCAGAGAAAACCTGTAATCAAAGAAGTCTCCGATGCGCCTCACCGGCATAACAGTATGCTGCGCATCTGGATGCCGGTGGTGGTGATACTATTGGTGTTTTTGATGCTGTTGTATTGGTGGATGGGATGAGGTAGCGTAGTAAAAAATCAAGACAAGTGGCCGACAGGCCACGTAAAATCCTTTTAATCCGCATTATCCGGCCAATCCAGATACCTCGTAAGGCGAAGCCGAACAGGTATCAAAAAAATAAATATCTCATATCAACTCCCAATTTTATCCCAACCGCTATGTCCCCCAATTCGTAGTTCCATGCGGGCAATTCGGCGAAAAACTTTCCCAAGCAGCAAAAAATATTATTCGTTTACAGTCCGGTAAAAGGGTTTTAAAACAGTGTCTCAACTCTAACCTTACTTTAAACAAATAACACCATTGGAAAAAAACAAAACTTCCAGAATGGCAGGATTGCTGTACCTCGTGGTCGTCCTTACAGGTATTTTTAGCCTGGCGTATGTGCCCAAACAGTTGTTCGTCTGGGACAATCCTGCCCAAACGTATGAAAACATTGTTGCGCATGAATCGCTGTTTCGAGCGAGTATTGCGAGCAGTGCGGTGTGTTATACAGCCTTTATTTTTCTGCCCATTGTGCTGTTTCAACTGTTGAAAACGGTCGACAAATTTTGGGCAGGCGTGATGGCCGTGCTGGCCATTGCGAGTGTTCCGGTGTCATTTTCCAACTTGCAGAACAAATACAATATTCTTTCCTTGTTGGAAAGCGCCCGACAAGGCGCGGATACAGCCGCCCTTCCGGAATTGCAACAACAGACCATGCAATACCTCACCCAATACGACAATGGTATTCTCATCGCGACCATATTTTGGGGTCTTTGGTTGTTGCCTTTTGGGTACCTGGTTTATAAATCAGGGTTTCTTCCAAAAATCCTCGGCGTGCTGCTGATGCTGGGTTGTGTGGGGTACGTGGTGAATTATTTTGGCAACACGTTATTGGCCAACTACGGCGATCTGGGCGTGTCTTCCTATTTTGGGATGCTTCCTTCCATCGGTGAAATCGGCGCCTGCCTGTGGCTCTTGCTCGTAGGCGCAAAAGAAAACAAACAACCATAAAATGGCTATGCAACTGGAAGATTACAAAGTGCCCCTTCGGCTGAAACTGTCTGCTTTGTGGACAGGCGTCATGTTTCTGTACATCTATGGCGACTACTTCGAACTCTACGTACCCGGCAAAACGGAAGGCCTTTTTAATGGCCAAAACATGCTGGACAGTCCGATGAAGTTGTTTCTCGCAACTTTCCTGCTGACCATCCCCGCCCTGATGATTTTTTTATCCTTGATGTTGAAACCACAAACGACCCGTTGGCTGAATATTGGAATAGGAGCCTTTTTCACTTTGTTTACCTTGCTGGTAGGCATATCCTCCTTGTCGGAATGGCGGGCGTTTTATGTATTTCTTGCATTCCTGGAAAGTGGCGTTACAGCGGTGATTGTGTGGCAGGCGTGGAACTGGAAACG
>JAEUUT010000266.1 GCA_016787415.1 Saprospiraceae bacterium
CCACCTTGCTTCCCGGCCACATTTTTTCGCACCCACTACACCCGGGCATCACCCTCGGCGCCGAATTCCGGTATAATCATCATCCTCGAAACCAGTGGCTGCAAACAGCCAAACTGGGGTTTTCGTACCACCAGTACGCACAGTCGGTGGTTCAATTGTATTCGGAGTTTGGATACCGACGCGATATCTGGAAAGGCATGGGCGCCGAACTTCGCGTGGGCGCAGGTTACCTGCATGCTTTCCCCGCCACGGAAATTTTCAAATTCAAAGACGGGCAGTATGTGAAGAAAAGCAATCTCGGACGACCTCAGTTCATGGGCGGCGCAGCGCTCGCTTTGGGGTATCAATTGCCCGGAAACACCTGGATCAGGCGCATTTACATCGAAGACCAGTTCTACCTGCAAATGCCTTTTGTGAAAAACTATGTACCCCTGCTGCCCAACTCGGTGCTGCACTTGGGAGTGGCCATAAGTCCTAAGTCCTAGGTCCGAAGTCCTGAGTCCTAAGTCCTGAGCCGACAGTCAAGGGTTTTAGTCAACAGTCAACAAACATTGCTATGAAAAATCGAATTGGAATATCCATCATATTGGTAGTAATGGCGCTGATAATGCCATTTTCCTGCCAAAAAACTGATATTGAGCACACTAACGCCTGTACCTACACACCTGGCGGCGCACACCCTCACGGCCAGGATTTTCAGGCGGTGCTAGATAAATACGTAGCCAGGGGGCTGCCGGGAATCGTGGCACTTGTACGCGATTCCAGTGGCACCTGGGTTGGCGCTGCTGGCCTGGCCGATATTTCGAAAGACATCCCCATGTCGCCATGCATGGTATCGAAAGCGGCCAGCCTTACCAAACCTTTTGTAGGTACCCTTGCTTTGAAACTGATAGAAGAAGGCGCTTTCGGGCTCGATGATCCCCTGACGCGCTGGCTTTCAACAGATGTGCTCGATCACGTAAAAAATGCCCGGGAAAGCACCGTGCGGCAGTTGCTGAACCACACAACAGGTATTGCCGATGAGATCGACGACAACGCTTTTTATCTGTCGGTACTCAATAATCCGGCGCGAAAATGGAAGCCCGACGAATTGATCAAATTCGTGTACGACGACGATCCGGAATTCGCCCCTGGTCAGGGCATTTCCTATTCCAACACCAACTTTCTGCTGCTGGTTATGGTGATCGAATCGGCTACAGGCAAAGATCATAGCCAGTTGCTGCGTGAAAAAATACTCGATCCACTCGGCCTCGACAATACCTACTACTACTGGCACGAGCCGCTACCAGCACAGGTGGCGCAAGGGTATTTCGACCTGTACAACAACAATACCATCATCAATGTAACCAACTACAACACGGGCAGCGGCAATGGTTACGGCGGTATGTATTCCACCGTGTTTGATCTGAAAACGTTCATAGAAGCGCTGGTGCGCGAAAAACGCGTGCTGGGGCCTGCCATGCTCGACCAAATGCTCACGTTTACAGCGGAGGAAGACGAGTCAAACCGTGCCAACGGCCTGGCAATTTTCAAGGATTTCCTCGACAGGGGCCCGGAAGGCTTCTCCTACGGCCACCGCGGCCGCGACCTGGGTTATACCGCTGATATGAACTGGTTTGTAGCCAAAGACCGCACACTGGTGTATCTGATCAACTACGGCACCGATGGCAAGAGTAACCTCCGCCAGACGTTCTATGATTTTCGGGATGAAATGGCGAATACGGTGATCGGGTATTGAATATGCTCTTATTCTGCGCTTTGATATAACAGGCGCCGTACCGCTTCTTCAAATCCGGATGGGCCAATTCCGGAAGTGCGCACTAAACGATCCAGTTCCATGTGCGCATAGTTTCCATCTGCCTTGCGTACCTGAAATGCGATATCTGCACTGTTTAGCATTGGCGCATCATTCGGACTGTCGCCAATAGCGGCAAATATGGGTGAGGACAAGGTTTGTCTGAAAATGGAGATGAGGTGTCGCATGGCAACGCCTTTGTCTGTTAAAGCCGACTGAATCGTCCTAAAACGCCCGCCCTGGCTGGCTGTAAAACCCGATGAAGCAAGTGCTTTCAGAAATGCGGAAGTGTCCATTCCATCCGGTGTTTCGACGATTGTTTCCGTAAACCAGCGATCCCGGGCACGTTGGAGTGCCTCGCCATGCAAGCCTGTATACAAGGATAGTTCGCTATCCGACACATCGGAAAACCCGCGCACCCCTGAAAATTGGCGTAATACTTCATGCAGCACGTTTGCATCTGCATGAGCCAATGCAAACACCTCATATTGTTCCGTAACGGCATACCTCTGCAAGACAGGCATTACCTCTGGCGGAAAATAACCTTTTGGAATTACAATTGCGCTACCGTTTTCTATGATAAATGGGGCATGCACACCTATTTGTTGCTGCAAATACACCTGTTCGGAGAATGTTTTGGAGGAACAAAAAACAAGTGGAATATGCCGCCGATTTATTTCAAACAACGCCTGCTCCGCCTGCCGGTGCGAATAGGTATGATGGTCGATCAAGGTACCGTCAAGATCGGTAAACAGCACCAGCGATTGCCCGTTTCGGATAGGAAGCGAGATCATGCCGGAACAAAGTTTCCATGTTTGGCCCAGTCGGCCACCTGACTGGCTGCCTCGAAATTCATGTCTATCAGGGCCGGGTATCGGTTGGCTTTGACCGGACTTTCCCCTTTTCGGATGATTTTCTGACGCTTCAGTTCCTGGAGGATTTCTTTCTGCGCATTCGGCGGGCATAATTTGGAATAATACAGCGCCGCCAGTGAATATTCGATCATTTCACGAATATGATCATTGCCTTTGGTGGCTTCGTGCAGGTGCGGGTTGCGCGATTCTACCTGAAATATTTCCACCCCGGCTTTTAGTACCTCCGGGTAGGGACAATCCAGAATTCCACCGAATTTTTCCATCATATTGACGAAATGATAGGTTTCTATGGAAAATCCGGTGGTGTAATCCAGCAAAAGCGCCAGCGGCATGGAAAGCGCGTGTTCCCCTGCATTGCCCGTTCGCACCAGTTCTGTTTCAAAACCGGTGTAATGGCTCAGCAGCATATTCAGATAATGGTTGGTAATGCGCGAAACCCTTCCCCATTTGGCAAAAAACAGGTCGGAGCCTACCACTTTCGGTTTGCTGTGCCATTGAATGCGCGTCATGGAGTAGGGCGTTTTACTTTGTGCAAAACCGGCTGCATAAATGCTGGAATACTCGAACACGGAACCGGGAAAGAAATTATCTGCGTCAATAAATCCCACGTACTTTTTGCCAAGCAGCCGTGCGAGTACGATACCGGCCAGCATGCCTTCCGCTTTCCCGTGGCGCACAAGTCCGTCATCATCCAGCAGGTGCGGGTAGTCGCCTTGCCTGAACAATTCAGCCAGTTCCGACGACCGCTGGTGCGCCACCACATACTTTTTTTTGGCATAACGGCAGAAAGTGTCGATCATATTCCGCTCCATGGCATAGCGGTCGACATGTTCCCTTTTGCTATTGGAAACAATAATCGGCACACAGGCATGTGGTATGCCGCACAGCACGCCTTCGAGCAAACGCAGCCGCTCGTCTTTCACAGGTATGACAATGGCCATATCCTGTTCTATTTCATGTAATTTGTCTTGAGGAATTTGCTGGATAACATGAAAAGGGCTGGAAAATTCATCGTCCATGTGCAGGCCGCCATCCAGTTCATATATCTTCTGCACCTGATAAAACAGGTTTGCGCCGAAACGCTCGGCGCGTGCCGGTAGTTCAAGTCTCATTTCTTAAATAATTTGGTAATGAAAATGGTGAGGTAAACGAAGGTAGTCATTTTTCAGGGGATTTCCCAAAAACACCTGTAAAATTTGACCTAGGAGAAACTTGTGCGGATGGTAGTATGAGGTGCATTCTTTTCGAAAGGTTACCTTTGTCGCTATGAACGCATTAGACATCGTACAACAATACTACCAGCATTTCAACAACCAAAACTGGGAAGGAATGCTCTCGCTTTTGAGCGACGATATTCGCCATGAAGTCAATCAGGGTGAGCCGCGTATCGGCCTGCCGCTGTACCGCGAATTTCTCCGGCACATGGACGAATGTTACCACGAACAACTGACGGATATGGTGTTTTTCACCGAACCCACGGGCATGCGTATCGCTGTCGAATTTGTGGTAAACGGCATATACAAAAAAACGGATGGCGACCTCATTGCCGCCCATGGCCAGCGCTATGTGTTGCCTGCCGGCGCTTTTCTGGAATTGAAGGATGGCAAAATAGCCCGGGTGACTACTTACTACAACCTGCCGCTCTGGATCAAACTGGTTTCCCAATAAAAATGCACTACCAACACTACCGCGGTCCTTCTATTGCCGACGTTTTCGAGCCATTAGCAGCCCTGCGCATTGCCGTTTTTCACGATTTCCCCTATCTCTACGAGGGCACGGTGGAATACGAAAAGGAGTACCTCGGCACTTATGCTCGCTCCGAAGGCGCGCTCCTGTTTGCCGCTTTCGACGGCGATCATATGGTGGGCGCTACCACCTGCATTCCCCTGGCCGATGAAACGGAAGAGGTGCAGGCCCCATTTCTGAAAGCAGGTTTCGATCTGTCGGAAGTGTTTTATTTTGGTGAAAGCATTTTGTTGCCCGCCTATCGGGGCCTCGGACTGGGGCATCGTTTTTTTGATGAACGGGAAAAACATGCCGCGCAATTCGGCACGTACCGGTACACCTCCTTTTGCGCCGTGCAGCGCCCCGACGACCACCCGATGCGCCCGACTGATTACCGCCCGCTGGATGAATTCTGGAACAAACGCGGCTATCGCAAGGAACCGAGCCTGCAAACGGAATTTTCCTGGCCCGACATCGGCGAAACGGAATCGACACCCAAACCCATGGTTTACTGGATTCGCTCCCTCGTATGAACGTCACTATCGCATCTGCCCAATACCCGGTTTCTTACCACAGCAGTTTTGCCGACTGGGCCCAACACACAGAAACCTGGGTGCGCGATGCCGCGCGCCACAACGCACAACTGCTGTTGTTTCCGGAATATGGCTCGATGGAATTAGTAAGCCTTTTTGCGCCGGATATTCAGTCGAACCTCCTGCTGCAATTGCAGGAAATGGAAGGCCTGCACGACGACTTCTGCTCGGTGTTTGCCGACCTGGCCGACCGCTACGAGGTGGTGATTGCCGCGCCGAGTTTCCCGTTGCAATACGAGGCAAAAACCGTGAATCGCTGTTATGTATTCGGCCCGCAAGGCCGCGCTGGCTATCAAGACAAGTATTTTATGACGCGTTTCGAACAGGAATCCTGGCAGGTGCAGTCGGGCGGCCCGCGCCTGTGCGTATTCGAGGCCGACTGGGGCTGTTTCGGCATCCAGATTTGTTATGATGTGGAATTCCCGATAGGCGCTGCACAGTTGTGTGCGGCCGGCGCGCAGATTTTGCTGGCGCCCAGTTGCACCGAAACCATTCGCGGCGCTACCCGCGTGCATGTAGGCGCGCGGGCCCGCGCGCTGGAGCAGCAGTGTTACACAGTGGTGAGTCCGCTCATCGGCGACGCGCCCTGGTCGCCGGCCGTCGACATCAACTACGGCCATGCAGCGGTGTATTCCACGCCCGACAAAGGTTTTGATCCGGAAGGTATTCTGCAAAAGATGGAAGCGCAAAAAGCAGGCTGGCTCACGCATACGCTCGATTTGCGGCTGCTGGAAGAGGTGCGCGCCGACGGGCAGACGCTGAATTTTCGGGATCAGAAAGGGATGGGGTATGAGACGGAGAAATGGACGCTGGAGCGGGTGGGGGTGTAGATTTGATGATTTACATTATTGGAATAGAACTGTTTACGCCACTTTATTCAAGCGCTCCTGCACAATCGCTACCAAAATAGCACGGACATCGTTAGAACGCTGTACCAAATCATAAGGTACCCGAATGATGAAATTATGATTGCCTTGATCGTCGATCCATTCATCTTCTTCCTGATCGTTTTCATCCTTCGTGCAAAGAAAAACGATACCAACGTTCGGCACATGCGAGAATTGGGCAGAGACGTATTGGATGTCGATTTTGTCGGCTACATCTTTTTCAACAATTGTTGTGACTTCCATGGATTGTCTTTTTTGAGGTTCAGGCTGCTTTACCCAGCCGCTCTTTTACGATCGCTACCATAAAGGCACGAATGTCATTTGAGTGTTTCACCATATCATAAGGCAACCGGATAATGTAGTGTTGCCTGCCTTTGTCATCTACCCATTCATCTTCTTCCTGATCGTCCAGCGTACACAAGAAAGTAACCCCGACGTTTTCCACATGGGAAAACTGTGCGGAGACGTACTGCGTGTCGATTTTATCGGCCACTTCTTTTTCAGCAATTTTTACAACAATCATGGGTT
>JAEUUT010000020.1 GCA_016787415.1 Saprospiraceae bacterium
TTTCGATCAACACACCGTTAGCAGGTCTTTTGTAGGTGCCTTCCATCGCTGTTGGGCCAGGGTTCGGGATCGCGCCGGCAATAACGATGTTGCTGGTAAGGGCTACCTTGTAGTTGGCTTTGTTGAACTTCACAAAAGTGATGCTTTTACCACCAATTCCAGCCGTATCTGGCCAGCCGGTGATGTCGCTTTTCAAAACCTTAACGGTATCGGCGCCGGTATGACCGCCGTAACCGCCTTCAAAACCGACGATGGTGTCTACGGCGATGGCAACTACATCAGGAATATCCGAGTAGATGTGCGTTTGGCCCTGCCCGTACACGTATGCGTCGTTAATATTGACTTCATACAGAAACGGGATGGAGGTGCTAACCACAGTGGAGTCAGCATCTTCAATTTTTTTGCAGGAAGCCACTACAATGAGTATGCAGCCTACCAAAACAGAAGATAGAATTAGAATCTTATTTTTCATAATCTGTTGAATTTTTGTAGTATACTTTGGTTCAATACTCGGGAAACATTTTTGAAAAACATGCCAAAGCCTGCATCCAAAACACCGTTTCCCGAGTAAAATGATCCGTTGTATACTTGTTTTTTAGTTATCCCAGAATACTTTGGCAGTCAGGCCATGCTGACCCGGGAAGCTCTGGTTCAGGCTTTCCTCATTTTCCGGATATGGCAGAATGCTGGGGAAAGTACCAGCAGGCAGCGCATTGTGGGCCGGCTCATGGAAAATGCCTCCAGCAGAGAAGAAAATTGGCGTTCCTGTGCTGTCATAACGACGGGCTTCGATCCATGCTTCAACAGGTTGCAGGTTGTTCATGCAAACCCATTTTTGCAGTGCAATCGATTTGATCGCATTGGCAGCATCGTAAGCGCCGCCGGCAGCCAGGTACGTATCGGCTTCCGCAGCGTCGAGTTCCAGGTATTCAAAACTGGCCTGAACAGCAGCATCATACAGCGCATTGGCATCCGTAGTGATCCAGGTACGAGCAGCCGCTTCTGCCAGCAACAGGTTGCCTTCCCATGCGGACATAAGGATAACAGGTTTGCTTGGGCCAAAGATCAGGCCTCCAGTGGCAGCCAGAGCGCCAGCGGGGCGAGAGAATTTCTGTGTAGGCGGCGCTTCCTGAATACCACCTGGGTTGAGGCCGAAGTGTGTATTATCAGAAGTGCGATCATAGAAAGCATCGATACGTGGGTCGCCGGTGCTGGTCATGTAGTCGGTAGACGTGTTCGTAGCAACGTAGAAGTTACCCAGTGCGGTGCTCTTGGCAGCATTCCATTGCGGGTTGCGCTGGCCGGCAGCATCAAAGAACTGAATTTGAGCGGCTTCGTCGTTGGCGAGGATAAACTGATCATCGCTGCTGTACAACTGGGCTGCTTTTGCCTGGCCGCTGGCGCCCTGGCGGAGGTACACTTTCAGCAGGAGCGTGTGTGCGAACTTGTTCCATTTTTCCATGTCGCCACCATAGATCAGGTCGTCAGCGCCCGGCGTAACAATACCGGCGCGTTCGATCAGGTCAATGGCTTCGCGCAGTTCATTTTCGATACCCGGATACACTACGTCTTTTGCACTGTCGTATTTAGGGTGCAGGATAGAACCGTCGGCGATGTCGCCTTTCAGTGCTTCCGTGTACGGAATATCGCCAAAAAGGTCGGCACATACCTGGAAATTGTAGGCACGCAGCACTTTTGCAATAGCGATATAGTTCGTTTCTGTTGAATTCTGAATGATGTAGTTCAGGTTGGTGCTGCTTCTGTACAATTGAGTAAACACTTCATTGCCTTCAGAAGACGCCCACTTGTGCTGATCAGGGTCGCCGAGCGAAACACCCGGGCCGCCCGTCTGGTATTGAGCCAGGATAGACAGTTGTGGGTAAATACGTTGGCCGATACCAATAGCAGTCATGAGTTGGGACGAGCTGAGTTGCAGGTCGATCCGGGAAATAGTAGACTGGTTGGGGTCGACGTTTACATCCAGATAATCCTTGCAAGAATAGAAAGGGGTACCCAGCGCCAACACCAGCAGGAATATGAATTTGAATTTATGCGTATTCATTGCTGTTTCTTTTTGTTTGATTAGAAATTAAGTCTCAGTTCAGCACCAAAACTCTTAGCGGTCGGAGTAGTAGTAGTCTCCACGCCAACAGCGTCGGATGCACCACCAACGCCACCTACTTCCGGATCGGCAAAAGTGTTTTCTTTTGCTACCCAGTATTTCAGGTTTTTAGCGAACAGACCTACGGTGATACCTTTGAAGGCGCCCATTTTACCCGTCGGAATGTTGTAGGAAACGGCTACTTCACGCAGTTTCAGGTAAGAAGCATCGAGCAGGTTGGAACCGGCCGGGCTACCTCTGAAGTAGTGGTAAGCGTCTGTTTCGGTGGTGTTGGCACTACCGTCTGCATTTACGCTGTTCTCCACTACGAAAAGTTCGCGGTTGTTGAGCGTGGTTGTGAGTGCTGTACCGTTGAACTCCGTGCTGAGTTTGGTACCGGAATAGAATACGCCGCCTTTTTTGCCGTCGAGCAGTGCGCGAACAGACAGGCGTTTGTTGATCGTCAGTTCAGTACCCAGGGTGGCCAGGAAGTCGGGCTGGTAACTACCCAGGTATTTCAGTTCAGAA
>JAEUUT010000034.1 GCA_016787415.1 Saprospiraceae bacterium
AGTTCGGCCTGGTACACCGCCTGGGTCGACGCCGGCCAACCCGATTTGGCGAATATGAGCCTCGCCGCGCCCACGGAAGAAGAAAAAAAAGAAGAGGCAGAACTGCAAAAGATGTTTAATGATGGGAAGATTTTGGGGCGGCCGGAAGAACAATAGAAGAGGGATGAGTTATGAGGGATGAGTTATGAGCGTTACGTTCGTTGCTTTTGGCTTATTCAAAAAGAACAGCCAAAAGAAATGTACGTAACACTCATAACTCATAACTCATCCCTCATAACTCATAACTCATCCCTCAAAAACCGTATTCCGGGAATTCCGCCAAATACTCAAACCTCTCTTCCACAAAATCGAGTCCGGCGCAGTAGGTAGCCAATCCGTTGGTGATGGCTAAGAAAGGTGCTTGCAATTTGAGGTTGTAGCGGGCAGCCTGCTCAAAAACAGCCTGTGTGAGCGGCACCTTGGGCGACTTGCATTCCAGCAAAAACCAGGGGCGTACCTGGGCGTCGTACACCACAATGTCGCAGCGTTTTTTCAGGCCGTTCCATTCGATGCCGGTTTCAATGCCGATGCGATGGGAAGGGTATTTTTTTGTTTCCAGTAAATACAAAACGATCAGTTGCCGAAGCAGTTCTTCGGGTGTCAGCACGATGTTTTTCCGTCGAATTGGATCAAAAACAAGATGCTTGCCTTCGGTGCGGGTCAGGCGAAGTTGGCTTTGAAATGGCAGCAGATCAAGTTCGAGCAACATGGAACACGGATTACACGGAAAAGACGGATTTACACGGATGGTGGAAACACGGATTGCACAGATGGTGACGGATATACACGGATTTTTTTGAGGATTTGATCAAGCAAAGATGGAACACGGATAGCACAGATGGTGACGGATTAACACGGATTTTTTTAAAGCATTTGAAAAAAGCAGCATTCTTCCTTTCTTGCAATCCAATCCGTGTTAATCCGTCACCATCTGTGCAATCCGTGTTTCCGTGTAAATCCGTCACCATCTGTGCAATCCGTGTCCCCTTTTTGGCATATCATCGTCAACCCCGCTGCGGGTAGCGGCTCCGTGCAAAAGCGCTGGCCGATGATCGAGCAATTGTTGCAGGAAATGGGATTTTCCTACAACGTGCAATTTACCGAACGCCGCGGGCATGCTTCCCGGCTCGCCGAAGATGCTATTCTGAAAGGCGGGCGCTACATCCTCGGTATCGGCGGCGACGGCACCAACCATGAAATTACAAATGGTATTTTAGGGCAAAATTTCGTGCCCTCTTCGGAAATACATTACGCCTTGCTGCCCGTGGGTACTGGCAACGACTGGGCACGCCAATATGGCATACCCGCCGAGCCGCGCCAACGTCTCGAACGCCTTTTATCGTTGCAAACAGTAGCGCAAGACGCCGGTTTGGTAGAATATTTTGCGGAAGGAGAAACCCGTAAAAGGTATTTTGTAAATGTGGCAGGCATGGCTTACGACGGCTTTATCGGGAAAAAACTGACCCAGAAACCGGCCCTAAACCGGCTGCACTACCTGCTCATGGTGGCGCAGTACCTGCTGGAATACCAACTGACCGGCGCCAGAATCCTGTTCGACGGGCAAGTCGTGGAGGACAAATTTTACACCATCAATATAGGCCTTTGCCGCTATTCGGGCGGCGGTATGCAACTCGTGCCACATGCCATCCCCGATGATGGTTTGTTTGCCCTCACCTATGCCGGCACCTTGTCGAAAGCAGAAGTGCTGCTACAAACGCCCCGTTTTTACGACGGCAGTTTACTGAAACATCCAAAAATAGGAAACGCGCAGGTGCGCAGTGTGCGGGTGGAACAAACGGGCGAAAGCCCAACTTTGCTGGAGGCCGACGGAGAATTTCTGGGAGAAACGCCGGCAGTATTTACGCTGCTGGAAAAAGCGCTGAAAGTAGTTTTGTGAGTGGTGAATCAGGATTTTTGGGATTAGAAGGATTAGAAAGATTAGAAAGATTCCCACCTTGGTGTCAAAATTTTAAAAAATTAGAATTCAATTTTGACATCAAGGTGGGAATCTTTCTAATCCCAAAAATCCTGATTCACCACTCACCACTCACTAATTCATCGAAAACGCCTGCACAAATGGATTGGAGGCATTGTAAAACGTCAGTTCGCTGACGCGGTATTTCATAAATCGGGTAAGCGGAAGGCTTTCAATCAAATCGATCAATTCCGTTTCGGACTGCACAGAAAAAACAACCCACAACCTGGAATTTTCGAGAGACAGGGCATAGTTCAGTATTTTTCCTTCGCTGAGCATTCGATTAACGGCGGCTCTTTGCTGTGGTATTCTACCTACAAACTCTTCCGGCAAATCTTGCGGCATGGTGAAATCCACCATAAACTGGACGATGTGGTTATCCATAAAAACGTAATCAGGGGCGAATAGTGATAAAATTGCAAACTGAAAGCGTATTGGTTTAACGTGTTTTAGGACGCTAAGTTGCATTATTGTAACCGGGGGGTGTCAAAAATCGTGCACATTTTTTCTGAAACCGAAAAAATGCCAACTCGTCAGGACGTTTTTACATGCAACCCAAGCCCGGGCAGCGCCGCCAACTGCAATTTCCCATCCTGGAGTCCGGGCATGTCAAATGGGTTGTTCCGAATAAGCCAGCAGCCGTCCAGGTCGACAAAATCGCACAAAGGCGCTATCTGACTTGCCGCAGAAATGGCACAGGAAGTTTCCGTCATACAACCAATCATCACCTGCATATTTTTTTGCCGGGCAGCAGCAATGGTGCGCCGCGCTTCCGACAAGCCGGTGCATTTCATCAGTTTTACATTGATACCATGAAAACAGGAAGCCACATGTGACAAATCTGTCAGCCGCTGAAAACTTTCGTCGGCAAAAACAGGTAACGGCGAGCGCTCCGTGAGCCAGGCTGCCGATTCCAGGTCGTTTTTGTGAAAAGGCTGTTCGATGAGTTGCACGCCCTGTTCCTGGAGCCAGTACACCAGGTCGAGTGCGGCTTGCCGATCCGTCCAACCCTGGTTGGCATCGACGTAAATGGGTTTATCGCTCACTTCGCGAATGGTTCGGATGATGCCCTGGTCGTCGTCCGAGCCGAGTTTTATCTTTAAAATAGGGAAATCGGCACCTTCCTGGAGTTTTTCACGCAGCACTTCCGGAGTATCTATGCCGAGGGTAAAACTGCCTGGCGGCATGCTGCCCGGGTCAATTTTCCACAAATCCCACAAGGGTTTGCCTTGCTGCTTGCCCCAAAGATCGTGCAGGGCAATATCGATGGCTGCCTTGGCCGCGTGATTGCCTGGCGCGAGGCTATCTATTTCATGCAGCAACGCATCCAGGACGGTAGGAGAGAGTGGTTGCTGAACGGCTTGCAGGCGCCGGGCTGCCATTTCCAGAAAAGCGGCCGCAGTCTGGTGGGTTTCGCCATAATAAGGCGGCATGGCGGCCTCACCAAAGCCGGTTAGTCCATTCCAGGTGAGTTCGGCGAGCATGGCGTTGGTGTGGGTACGCATACCCGTTGCCAGCCGGAAAGGATGTTTTAATTCGAGTAAAAGCGCTTGAAAAGACAGTTGCATCTGCGAATTTATGCGTTTCTTTGCAACGAAACACACCTTTACCCTATCCTATTTCGCCATTTTTGGTGGGATAGGATTTTGTATTTTCTTAATTTCCATGTCTTCTGGTATGAAAAAACTATTCCTCTTGCCGATTTTAATCCTGGGTATTCGCCTGGCGTTTGCGCAGGTGACCTGTGATCCTTTTTTTCCGACCCAAACCGGGAATGTGACCATATATTACAACGCCACGCAAGGCAATGCTGCACTTGTTGGCGTTTCGCCAGTATATGCGCACATGGGGGTAATTACCACGGCGAGCACTTCCATGACCGACTGGAAACACGTGGTGACCACCTGGGGAAATGCCGATCCGGTGGGTGCTATGCAGTTGGAATCGCCGAATGTGTGGAGGAAAACTATCAATATTGCCACATTTTTCAATATTCAGCCGGGTGAAACGGTACTCAAACTGGCTTTTGTGTTTCGCAACCAGTCGGGCAGTATTGTTGGCCGCGCTGCCGATGGCTCCGATATTTTCTACAATGTATATCCCGACAATGCGCCCCTGCAAACCCAGTTTCTGACGCCTGCCACCCCTGCGCTGGTGGT
>JAEUUT010000039.1 GCA_016787415.1 Saprospiraceae bacterium
GATTTTACACCACCGGCAGAGGCATGCACTTCGTACAGGGTACTTTTTGCAAAACTAGAAGAATTTGAACGCGATTTGCACCGGCATGTACACCTGGAAAACAATATCCTGTTTCCGCGTGCGCTCCAACTCGAACAACAATTACAGCAGGCGTGAGTATTTGGTATTTCCTCTCGGGATGGCTTATCAGGACGTCATCTGCTCGCTCGTCATCCCGAATCGCCGTTCCCGGCGCTGATAACTCAACACGGCCTCGAAGAGTTCTTTTTTTCCGAAATCGGGCCAGAAAACGGGGGTGAAATACAGTTCCGCATAGGCGATCTGCCAGAGCAGGAAATTGGAAATCCGCGTTTCGCCGCTGGTACGGATAAGCAGTTCCGGGTCGGGAATGCCATGCGTACTCAAAGCGCTTTCAAATACGCTTTCATTGATGTCGGCGGGGTTCAGGTCGCCGTTTTTGGCTTGTTCGGCGAGCAGTCGGGCAGCGCGCAGAATTTCCCATTTGGCCGAGTAGTTGAGCGCGAGCACCAGCGTGATGCGCGTGTTGTTTTTGGTATCTTCCATACCGTCGTACAGGGCCTTCCGGCTGGCAGCAGGCAGGGCATCGATGTCGCCGATGGCCAGGAGTCGTACGCCGTTTTTATTGAGATCGCGAATTTCGCCTTTAATGGTTTCCACCAGCAAGGTCATCAGGGCCGTCACTTCTGCGGGCGGGCGGTTCCAGTTTTCGGTGCTGAAAGCATACAGTGTGAGGTATTTCACACCTATTTCGGAAGCGGCTTCCGTCACTTCGCGCACACTTTTTACGCCGCTGCGATGCCCGAGCACGCGGGGCATTCCTTTTTGTTTGGCCCATCGGCCGTTGCCGTCCATGATGATGGCGATATGGCTGGGCACTTTTTCGGGCAGGATTTGCGACTTCAAGTCAGGCATGGCGGCAAGTGGCTGTTGAATGGTTAGAAGCAAAGGGGGGAGCGGCGTACAAACGGGTCACAAATGTATTTCAAAATGAGTTTTTTCAGCAGGAAATCGCATATAGACACGGATTTTATGCCCGGGTGGATTTTTTTCCTGTAATTTTTTAAAAAATTCAAACCTTCGCGACAGGCTTTTTTCAATACCGCAACCATATTTCTGATGCATTCACTTCTCCGCAAAGCGTACAACGAGGCTTTTACACCTGAAAAATACCAGGCTTTCCTGCACACCATCAACACGGCTGTTGGTGAAGCAGTAACGTTCAGGGTGGCAGAAACGCCGATTTTTGTGCCAAAATCATTGAAAAATCAACTCTTGCAAGGCGTTGAGGATATTTGTGCCGTATTGCAGCAATCAGATTTCAAACAAAGAAGCGAAGCCGCCCTCCCGACGCATTTGCGGGTGCCTGGTGAAGACGACCACACCATTTTCCTGCAACTCGACTTCGGTATTTGCCGCGCCGCCGATGGCAGCCTTACGCCGCAACTGATAGAAATGCAGGGCTTCCCGTCCTTGTATTTTTTCCAGCAAATGCTGGCCGATTCGTACCGCCAGCATTTCGATACAATTCCTGCCGACTGGCATTACCTGTTCGGCGGGCTCAATGCCGACTCGTATACAGACATGCTGCGGGAGGCCATCGTTGGAAATTCCAAACCTGAAAATGTGATTCTGCTGGAAGTAGAGCCGGAAAAACAAAATACGCGCATCGACTTTTGGGCCAGCCAAAAAAGCGTGGGTATCAAGGTGTTGTGCCTCTCCAAACTCAAACGCGAAGGCCGCGACCTGTATTACCTCGACGACAACGGTCGACGCATCGGGGTGGAACGCATTTACAACCGCATCATTTTTGACGAACTGGAAAAACGCAGCGACCTGCCCCGCGAGTGGGATATGACCACCGAGGTGAATGCCGAATGGGTGGGGCATCCCAACTGGTTTTTCCGCATCTCGAAGCACACACTGCCGTTTATGAAAAGCGACTTTGTGCCGCAAACGCTCTTCGTCAATGAACTGAAAAGTATTCCCGACGACCTGCAAAACTGGGTGCTCAAACCCTTGTTCTCCTTTTCCGGACAGGGTGTAAAAATCAATATCACCCGGGAAGACGTGGAATCGGTCGACGACCCGTCCAATTTCATCCTCCAGCGCAAGGTAGACTACGTGGCGGCTGTGGATACCGCCGACCCGGCAGAACCTTCCAAATGCGAAATCCGCATGATGATTCTCTGGAAAAAAGGCTGGGACAAACCGCGCCTCGTCAACAACCTCGTGCGCATGAGCAAAGGCGAAATGGTGGGCGTGCGCTACAACAAAGGCAAGGATTGGGTAGGGGCAAGTGTGGGCTTTTTTGAGCCGTAAATTGTTTGCAAGGTGCGGATGGGGCTATTTCGGGCTGTATTTTAACTTTCAAAAGAAAATACCATGCGAATAAACCAAATGACCGCCCTGCTGTGGCTGCTGGCATGTCCGTTGTACGGCCAGAATGTCAATCGCCCTGTTCCCGCCGAAGTGGTACCATATGAATTTGTACGGTACGATACGGCTTCCCATGGCTACTACCTTACTGCACCCTTTGCTATCGGGACGCCCGCAGGGCTTGAAAACCTGGCTTCACCCGCCATGATCCTGGACGATGATGGATTTCTGGTGTGGTATCTTCCGACAGATGCCCAGCCTTTGCTGGATTTCAAATATCACCCGGACTATCAGCAATATTCCTTCATCAAGAATCATAGTACAACGGATATCCGGTTTGCCCTGATGGACGCGGATTTTCAGTTGTTGGATTCATTTACCACGATCAACGGCATTGCTCCCGATCTGCACGAATTCCGGATTACGGAAAATCAGACCTATTTACTCTCCGGCCTGCACGACAGTATCATGGATTTGAGTGGGTTTACTTTCAACGGAGTGCCTGGCAGCACACAAACACACGCCATCGGGTTTGTTGTGCAGGAACTGGATGAAAACCGTCAATTGCTTTTCCAGTGGAACAGCAACGAACACCTGCACCCGTCGGAAGCATATGCTCAATATGGTTATGGCCCCAACTACTTCGATTATGCTCATGGAAACGCTATCACAGAGACGCCCAACGGCGACCTGCTGGTATCGCTGCGAAATACAAACGGCATTTACAAAGTGAATCGGCAATCCGGCGCGCTGGAATGGAAGTTAGGCGGCAAATTG
>JAEUUT010000053.1 GCA_016787415.1 Saprospiraceae bacterium
AGGATTTGAATACAGCCTTGATTTTTTGGTACTTCGTATATTACACTTCAAACTTGAAAGAGGACACTCCGATTGGTTCATGGTGTAAAACCGGTGTAAAAAGTGTGGAACCTCTTTCTGTTACAGCGGCGATAATCTGGACAGTTCAATAGGCTTTTGAGCCTGCATCACGAAGATAGATCATACGTCACTGTTTGTTTCATTCATTCAAAACCGTTAACCAAATGGCAGAATTATCTTTTTCGGTTTTTGTAGGAATTGATGTCAGTTATGAGAAATTAGATGTGGCCTGGCGAAAAGATGCAGATTGGACCATGTGTCAAATCACCAACTCCTGGGCTGATGCACAACTATTCGCTGCTGACTTATCGAAAATTTTGCCTGATTGCTGTTGTATTATTGAACACACAGGTACATACAGCAGTAAAATTTCCTTGGCACTTTATCAGGCAGGACTCAAGGTGAGCCTTATTACCCCCGCGCAGAGCAAAGCCTTTGCTGCAATGAAGCATCGAACAACAAAGAATGATCGTTCAGATGCTCGCTTGCTAGCCGAGTATGGTCTTTTTAATACTTCCGAATTGCGTTTTTATGCGCCTCCACCAGAGCATCAAATACAATTTCGGCAACTATTGGAGGCTGTGGATCAATTGGAAAAAATGCGCCAACAGGTCCGTAATCAACAGCATGCGTACCAACAACTGCCGCCACTGCATCAACAGCAAATCCTTCTAAATGCTTATCAAAACACAGTAAATCAATTAGATAAGCAAATAGAAGAACTTCAAATCAATATCAAACAACTGCACGGGCATGACGAAGACCTGGATCAAACCCGTAAACTAATGACCACCATAAAAGGGATAGGTGAAAAAACCGCCAACATCATCCTGGCAAAAACACAGGGAATCAAGCGATTTGATAATCCCAAACAATTGGCCAAGTTTGCTGGCATCGCTCCTACTGAAAACTCCTCCGGTTCCTCCGTCCGAGGACGGCGAGGTATTAATCGCAGTGGCAATGCAATTTTAAGAAAAGCGCTTTATTGCGCCACATGGTCTGCTTTGCGAGGTAACAAAGCTTGCAAAACCTTATTTGATCGATTAAGATCAAAGGGTAAACCAGTCAAAGTCGCCCTGATCGCCGTCGCAAATCTGCTCCTGCGTCAAATCTTTGCCGTCGTAACTACTCAAAAACCTTTTGACAATGAATTTTATTTGAAAAACTGTGCTCCGTTGTAAAAAAAGTTCCTTTTTGCTACCTACGCAATTACAGTTCTTTTTCATCAAGGAAAAAGTACAGTATAGCACGATGCTTAAACTATCATCTCAAGCAAAATCTATCCAAAACGCACGTTATATCTTAAGAGAAGTAAGCGCAAAAAAAAATCGTCCAGTCTTTTCGACTGGACGATTACAACATAACCATGAAAACAATTAACCAATCAAATGTTTTTTAACCCTTTCTGATCTACTACTTTGGAAAAATCGTGCCAAAATTGGCATGCCGCATTTTTTTTCGCGCTAACAATGCTCGCGCAAAGTTTTTTTTATTTTAATATGAAACCCTAACGAGCATTTCTATCTCATTATCAATAAGTTACGAAAACAAAAAAAATCACGCGGACAAGGTTTTTTTTGATCGCCTTGCATTCCCATACCGGCAGTGTAATTTTGCGGCGCCCAACCTTTTTAACAATTACAACTTACAAGATGGATAAAATGATTGCCCGCTTCCCTGCACAGTTGGAGGAAGCCCTTGGAATTGCTGAAAAAGTTCAGTTGAAAAAACACTCCGCACCATTTCGTTCGGTATTCATTTCCGGGCTGGGCGGCAGCGGAATCGGCGGCGGATTTGTACAGGATTTTGTACGCGGGGTATGCAAATTGCCCATCGTCGTGAGCAAAGGTTATCAGGCGCCTAACTGGATCAACAAACACACACTCGCCATTTGCTCCTCCTACAGTGGCAACACGGAAGAAACCCTGAGCACCTTCGAACAACTGCTGGGCACCGGCGCAAAAATCGTTTGCATCGCTTCGGGCGGCAAATTGATCGAACTCGCCAAACAACACGGCCTCGACTACGTACAGGTGCCCACTGGTTGGAGCAGCCCCCGCGCTTGCATGGGTTATTCCATCGTAGCACAACTGGGCATCCTGCGCAGCGCCAAACTCATTCCCGGCAAACTCTTCGGCCAGGTAGCCGCCGCCAAAAAACTGCTGGTGAAAGACTCGGCCGCCATTCAGAAATCGGCACGCAAAATCGCCGGATTCCTCGCCGGCAAAACGCCCGTCATCTACGTGGCCGACCAAATGGAATCGGTAGCCGTTCGCTGGCGTCAGCAAATCAACGAAAACGCCAAAATGCTGTGCTGGCACCACGCACTGCCCGAAATGAACCACAACGAACTGGTGGGCTGGCGCGACCAACGCCCCGACGTAGCCGTGATCTGGCTGCGCAACCGCGACGATTTCCAGCGCACCGCCATTCGCATGGACATCAACAAGGACATCGTGGAACACTACACCCAGACCAGTATCGAAGTGTGGTCGAAAGGAAAAAGCCTGATCGAAAAAGCCTTTTACCTCGTTCACCTCGGCGACTGGATGTCGTTCTACCTCTCCGAACTGCACCAGGTAGACGCTACCGAAATTAAAGTCATCGATTTCCTGAAAGCCGAACTGGCAAAAGTATAAACAACATGATTCAATTCAATGATAGCGCAGCCGCTCCTTTTCTTTCCAAGGCGGAACTGGCTGCCATAGAACCGCAGGTGGATGCGGCTGCCCGATTGCTGGAAAGTCGCAAAGGGCCGGGCAACGATTTTCTCGGCTGGCTCGACCTTCCGCTGAAATACGACCGCGCTGAATACAAACGTATCAAAGCCTCGGCCAAAAAAATTCGCAAACAAAGCGAGGTGCTGGTGGTTATCGGCATCGGAGGCTCTTACCTTGGCGCCAAAGCAGCCATCGAGTTTTGCGGCCATAGTTTTTACAACAACCTGCCGAAAAAAGCGCGCAAAGGCCCCGAAGTGTATTTTGCGGGCACGAATATTTCCGGCACCTATCTCACACATTTACTGGAAGTTATCGGCAACCGCGATTTTTCCGTAAATGTTATTTCCAAATCGGGCACGACGACCGAGCCGGCCATTGCATTCCGTATTTTCAAACAGAAACTGGAAGAAAAATACGGCAAGGAAGGCGCTCGAGAACGCATTTACGCCACCACCGACCATGCAAAAGGCGCGCTGAAAACCCTGGCGACCCGCGAAGGTTACGAAACCTTTGTGGTGCCGGATAATGTGGGTGGCCGTTTTTCCGTACTCACCGCCGTAGGGCTGCTGCCCATCGCCGTAGCCGGTATCGACCTCGATGAACTGATGCGCGGCGCGGCCGATGCGGTGAAAGAATACAAAAAACCTTTCGCCGACAACGACTGCTACCGCTACGCCGCCGTGCGCAATATCCTGCACCGCAAAGGCAAGGACATCGAACTGTTAGTCAACTACGAACCGCGCTGCCATTACATCGCCGAGTGGTGGAAACAACTCTACGGCGAAAGCGAGGGCAAAGACCACAAAGGTATTTTCCCGGCCTCGGTCGATTTTACATCCGACCTGCATTCGATGGGACAGTACATCCAGGACGGCCGACGCTCGTTGTTTGAAACGGTGCTGGAAATCGGAACGCCCGAAGCCGACCTGTCCATGTTCAAAACCGACGACGACCTCGACGGACTCAATTACCTGAGTGGCAAAACGCTCGATTACATCAACAAAAAGGCCGCAGAAGGTACCCGCATGGCGCATACAGACGGCGGCGTACCCAACCTGAGCATCCTGATTCCGGAGGCGACGCCGTATTACCTGGGCCAGTTGTTTTTCTTTTTTGAAAAAGCCTGCGCCGTCAGCGGTTACCTGCTCGGGGTAAATCCTTTCGATCAGCCGGGCGTGGAAGCGTATAAAAAGAATATGTTTGCACTGCTGGGAAAACCGTAGGGAATCCCGCACAGCATCATCTCCATTCATCTCATCCCGAACCAATGCGAAAAGTCAAGCAGGCGCCCAAGCCGGTGCAAACCGAAACAGTACGTCCCGTCAACCTCCCGCTGGCCATCACCATCGGTTCTATGGTGTTGGCAGGAATCATACGCCTTCGCCTGCTTGCTATTCCGCTGGAACGGGATGAGGGTGGTTTTGCGTACATCGGCAAGCACCTGTTTTCCAGCCAGTTGTACACGGATTTGTTCGACAACAAGCCGCCCGGCCTGTATGGCCTGTACGCCTTGTTTACCAGCCTGTTCGGGTACGGCCCGGGGGGCATTCACTTCGGTTTGCTGCTCTGCAACCTTGTTGCTATCTGGTTGATATACAAACTGTTCAGCGGCATTTTCAGCGACTGGGTCGGGGCCGTAGCCGCGTCGGTGTATGCGTTTATGTCGCTTGCCCCCAATGTAAACGGCTTTGCCGCGCATGCCAACCAGTTGCTCATGCCCTTTGCCATCGGCGGACTGCTTTTGCTTCAAAAAGGCCTGAAAAAAGACCACCTGCGCAGCATGGCGCTGGCGGGTCTGCTGCTCGGGTTTGCCTTTATCGTAAAACAGCAGGTGGTGCTGTACGGCGTTTTTGCCGGACTGTGGCTGCTGATTGCTCGCTGGCAAAGCGGCAAACCTGCCAAACAGGTGCTGAGCGAAGTGTTGGCCTATTCGGCGGGCGCTATCCTGCCCTATGGACTGGTTTGCCTGTATTTTGCCAGTCAGGGCCGTTTTCCCGACCTGTGGATATGGACGGTTGAATTGCCCGCGCAATTGGGCGAATCGAATATGGTGGGCGATCGCTGGAGCACTTTCAGCCAATACTTCTCGCTGGTGCTGGCGCATTTCGAAGTGGTGTGGATCGCCGCAGCGCTGGGTTGGCTGGCGCTGGTCGTTAGTCCGTACGACCTGAAAACGCGCCTGTACGCCTGGCTTTTCCCGGTGTTTTGCGCCGTGTCTATTGGCATTGGTGTGGCCTATTACCCGCATTATTTTGTGCTGTGTTTGCCGGCCGTGGGTTTGTTGTGCGGCGTGCTGGCAGACACCTTACGCGTACGATTATTGGAAAAAAAGGGCAACATCTGGGCGTTGGCCCTGACGGTGCTGCTGGCCCTGATCCCGATATTCGGCAATGCTTCTTACTACACGGCGCCCGATTTTGTAAAAATTCACCGCGAGTGCTACAACATGAACCCTTTTCCCGAACTGGAAAAGATAGGTCGCGAACTGGGGCGGCGCAGCAAACCAGGCGACAAAATCGGTATCCTGGGCTCCGAACCGGAAATACTCGTGTACGCCAAACGCGAGGCGGCTTCCGGCCACCTTTTTATGTACAACCTGTTATCGCAAGGCCCAAGAAGCGAAGCGCTGCAACAACGCTACCTCAGCGACCTGCAAAAAAACAAACCGGCCTACCTCGTCTGGGTGACCAGCACGGGCAGTTGGGGGACGGAGTACTACAAAACGGCGTTTTTCAACAGCACACGCCCGATTGTGCAGGGGTACACCCTCTGTGGCAAAGCCGAGGCTTTTGAAGACGGCCGCCCGGGTGTGGTGGTGTGGGATCAGGAAGCGCTGCGATATAAGTTTAAGGGGAATTATCAGGTGTATGTGTATAAGAGGCGGGAGGATGTGGGGGTGAGGTAAGAGGTGGTGGGTGTTGGAAAATTTGTGGGAGTATCCTACATTTACATTGTTAAACCTCCTGTCCATGAATCTGATGCTCTCCATGATTTTTCGATTGCGCAGTTACGTCAAGCTAACAGAGTTGGTTAGCTTGACGCAACTGGCATGTATTGACAGGAGGAGGACAAAGCGGATTTTCGCAATTGAGTCTATATAGAGGGGGTTGACGGAAAACCAGAGTTCGCTGTAACTGAAAGAAAAATAAAAAAATAAAACATTGGATAATTTTATACCCGAATTGCTTTCTTATGCCACGTTTACGGCTGTATTTGGCTTTTTAGGAAAGTCACTTTACGACCTGTTAATAGATAGGCGAAAGGCGAATTTGGCTTATATAAATAGTCAAATCGAAAAGTTGTATGGACCTCTATTCATCCTTGATAATGCAGGTACAACTGCATATCAAACGTTTTTGAAGAAAATAGGTAGAGAAGGAGACCCAAGCCTCGACCAGCCTTTATCAGAAGAAGAAATAAAAGAGTGGGCACTCTGGGTTGAAGATATTTTTATGCCAATAAACTTGGAAATGGAAAATATAATTAAGCAAAACTCCCACCTTTTAAACGAGAAAGATACACCTAAACCAATACTGGACTTCATATGTCATGTAACTGTTTACAAAACAGTATTGAAAAAATGGAAAAGCAATCAATTTAATGAGATATTCTCATTGATAGACTTCCCAGAAGATTTTACGACATACATTCAGAAGTCTTATACGGAATTGAAGCAAAAGCAGTATGAGTATCTTAAAAAATTGAAAATTTAGTTATGGGAAACTGCGTTTTTTGTGAAATAATATCAAAGAAAATACCTTCGAGCATTGTTTATGAAGATGAGCAAATTGTAGTATTTATGGACAATTTTCCAATTAATCCTGGTCACGTTTTGATTGCAAGCAAGGAGCATTACTCGAACATTGCAGAAACACCAACCGAAGTGCTATCAAATTTGATGCAAATGGTTTTTACCGTTGAATCGGCACTTTGGAGGTCTGGAATTGCTTGTGAAGGGACAAATATTCTACACAGTAACGGTGAAGCAGCAGGTCAAGACGTATTTCACACTCATTTTCATGTTGTACCAAGATATAGTGACGATGGCTTTGAAATAGCATATGGTACCAAAGCGAGAAATAGAGATGAACTAGACAAGGCAGCGAAAATGATAACTAACTCATTGGCGCAATTCAAATAACTCAACAAAACAGCGAACTATGCATGCTCGCACATGGCGGCGAAAGCCCAACCCGCAAAGCCAATGCTCGCCGCTACGTCGCCCATGCAGCCGTTCAGTAAAAAACAAAATAAACAATGGAAGAAAAAAAATTTTCTGAAGAACTAGATTTAGAGGTAGATGAAACACAAGAGGAAGAAGCCTACGTTTCATATGACATCGCCTCATACCCTTCTGACTTTACATTATCTGGAATTTTTGAAAAATGGAACCTGAAGGAAATCATTATCCCAGATTTTCAAAGAGAATATGTTTGGAATATTAAGCAAGCATCTTTGTTGATGGAATCATTCCTATTAGGGTTGCCAGTCCCTCCAGTATTTTTTTATGTGGATGATAAAAATCTAAGCCTAGTAATTGATGGACAACAGAGAATTTTAAGTACTGTTTTTTATTTCGAGGGCCTATTTGGCTCAGAAAATCTACAAGGTAAAAGACAAGTTTTTAGACTTCAAGGTTTAAGCGAAAAAAGCCCATTTTATAAGAAAACATTTCAAGAGTTAGAAGAAACATATCAACGAAAACTTAAGGGCACTGTGTTGCGCGCAATAAATATTAGGCAATTGTCACCCAAAGGAGAGAGTACTAGTGTATATCATATTTTTGAGCGGCTTAATACCGGTGGGACACCTCTAAGGTCTCAGGAAATTAGGAACGTTGTTTTTATCGGAGACTTTATTTCAATTCTAAGAGACCTTAATAGAGATAGAAATTGGCGTCTTATTTTAGGTGAAAACAAAATAAACAAGCACCATGTAGATGTTGAGTTGGTACTTAGATTATTTGCATTCCGTAAAGGGGCAAATAAATACGAGAAACCAATGAAAGAGTTTTTAAATGTAGCAATGTCTGAACACAGGACTGGCCAGACTTCTGAAGTGCAACATTTTCGAAAGTATTTTCCAATTCTAAATGAGATAATAATCAAGGCTCTTGGCGTTAAACCTTTTCACCTAAGGGGGAAGTTAAATACTTCTGCTATGGATTGTGTTTTTTCAATACTTTATCAAAATATTGATGCTCTTAGTGAAAATTTAAAAGAAAGGTATGATCTATTAAAAAACGACCCTAAGTTTATGGATTATACAACTATAGGCACAACCGATACAACAACCGTGAAAGCAAGATTTGAATTAGCAAAAAAATACCTTATCGATTAACTCTTATGGCATATTCAGATCATTTTAAACTTGCAGATGATATGATTTTGCATCTTGATTCAGTAATTGCTGGAATTACTGATCCATTTATTTCATCTCGTTACGTTGGCTTTATCTCGGTCGCGGCCGTAACTGTTTATGAATTGGCCATAAAAGAAATTTTTATCGATTTTGCTGAAAATAAAAACAAAGTATTTGGAATATATGCAAGGAGTCATTTCGGTAGAATAAATGGAAGGATAAAAAAACAAATAATTGAAGAGGAATATGTAAAGCGCTTTGGAGATAAATATTTTCGAAAATACAAGACAAATTTGCAAAAAGAAGAAACTGCTTATTTAAGGAGCCATAGGGTAAGCATAGTTAGTAGCTATAATAATATTATTACATGGCGTAACGAATTTGCGCATGATGGGACAATTCCTACAACTGTAACATATAGCGAGGTGGTTAAGTCTTATCATACTGGCAAAAAATTAATTGACTGTATAGCCATGACTATGAAAAGATAAAATTACAGAACTTTCTGCTATCGACAATACCTCCTAAGCGTCGGCACAGCGGCAGCAGCTACGTTCGTTAAAATAAATCAAACACATAATCAACTCCCCCTTAGCACATGAAATATTCAGTTTATAAACAAGACCGTTATACGGTTTTTCAGTTGGAGGAGGAGAACATGAATTCAGTTGTTGCTCCAGATCTGAAGTCGGAATTGCTTGCCATGCAAATTCAAGGTGTAAATAATTTAATTTTGGATGTCTCCAAAGTCAAGCATACCGATTCCGCAGGTTTAAGTGCCATGCTGCAAGTCGGCTCGTCGTGGAATACCTCTGGTGTCTTCGTTGTATCAGCCAATCCATATATAAGAAATTTAATTGATATTACTCACTTGGATCGCGTTTTGTTCATAGCAAATACCGTACAAGAAGCGGTAGAACTCGTCTTCAAGGAAGAGTTGCGGCGGCAACAGGAAGATAATAGTGATGAAACCTCATGAAAAGTGGTTTGGGAGATATAACCCCGCTGGCGCCACGACTAACCATCCGTTACCCCCAGTGGCATTAGCGCGCGGCCAAAGCCAAAATCTGCAACCACAGTGACAAACCTCAATCCTTATTGCCATTTTTGAAAATATAAAACAAACCATCATGAAAAAGTTAGTTTTTCTTACCCTTTTGTTATTTCAGTTTACGACCTCCTTTTCACAAACCGAAAATTACCGGGGTAAAATGAAAGAATTGATAGCGAAGATCGATTCGTATAACGACGCAGAAACCTTGACGAACCTCGCGATTACTTTTGAGCAGGTGGGGGATGCCGAACAAACACAATGGCTGCCCTATTATTACGGCGCCTACTTTACACTCATGGCGGCTAATATGAAAACCATGGGACAACAGAACGCCTCTATTACCGACCCTGCGGCCGATAAGGCAGAAGTACTGCTCAATAAAGCGCTGGCATTGACCAAAGAAAATTCAGAAATATTCTGCATTAAAAAAATGGTGGCTACCATGCGTATGATGGGCGACCCCATGAACCGATATTTGCAATATGGTCTGGCCTCATCTGAAGCGCTGGAAAGAGCAAAAGAAATGAACCCCGATAACCCCCGTGTATATTTACTTGAAGGGCAGGATAAGTTTTATACCCCAGAGCAATTTGGCGGCAGCAAAGCAGAGGCTAAGGTACTTTTTGAAAAAGCGCAACAGTTGTTCAACACTTTTGAACCGGAAACCGAATTGCATCCGACCTGGGGAAAACCTACCGTTCAGTACTTTCTGACTGAATTAAAATAATGGTTTCAGAAGAACAATATGTCAGAAGAACAAAGTTCTTCGCTGGCAACACGGCTAAACATCGCTCGAATTAGACTGCGCTGCCAGTTAAGCCCTGATACTTCCCAAACTTACCCAATCGCTTCACCGCCCTTTCCAGCATCAGCGCGCGTACATCATCCAATTTTTTCACCTTGTTGTAGGAAATTTTGATGATGATATGGATGCCGTCCTGGTCTACCCAATCTTTTACATTTCGATCGTCGTCTGTACAGATATAGGTGATTCCTACATGATCGATATGCTTCAGGCGATCCAGCACATAGTGCGTATCGATCTTGTCGGCAATATCTGCTTCGACGATTTTAGTGATTTTCATGGTAGATTTTTTTACAAAAATAATAAGGAATCAGGAATAAGGTAAAAGAGAAAAATCTATGACCGCTCCAAAGGTTGAATTTACTTTTTTACAGTTTAAGAAATCTGATTGCGTGACTTGTTCCCCAATATTTTCATGTATATATAAAACCAGGGCTATTTGCCTATTGATCTCGTTTATCATAAATGGGTCATTGTCAATTTTTTCTTGCAGATTCTGGTCGTTGCTATCCATGTTTTCTTTTACTTGAATGAACATATCAAGCGTATTAGCAACTGCATTTACAACACGTTCAAGGTAAGAACTGGATTGAGTGATAAGAAAATATAACGCTTCATCAACTGCGACGCAACTATCAAGTCCATAAGAAGCAGTTTCTGCAAAATCATCCAGGTCAGGAGACACTAATTCAAGACGTTGCTGACAGATTAAAGCATCCTCTTTCAATTTATCAGGATGTACAAATACACTTTCGTATAGCAAAGAAACCCCTTCCTTTAATATCTCTGGGTTGCCCCAAGATTCCGATTCATAAAAAAACTCGTAACAAGGCAACATATTTTCTGTGATAAGGCCAACAAACATCGCTTTGCGTGGCCAAACATCCGTTTCAGATATGATTTTTATTGCCTCTTGGTAGGTAATTTTATTCATAATAGTACCAATTATTGTATAACAGGGTTTTTAGGTGGAGACACTGTATTTCTTATGATATACCACGCTTCGCCAGGTTTTGTACAGCCGCATGGGCTACGTTTACTAAACTTTGAAAGTTTAGTAAACGTATTCTAATGCGTAATATGGAGCGCCAAACATATCTTTTTAAGCGCCGAATACGTCTGCTTGATCGTCAGATACATAAAACACGCATATCAATACGTCAGAAATGTATCTGAATATATCCGAACAGGTATTCAGATAGATGCCGGGGCTATCTGGATAGGTTATACCACGTATTCGGATAGGTTCCAGACGTATCTGGATAGTTATACCACGTATTCGAATGGATAAAAGACGTATTCGACGCTGTTTTTTGTGTCCCCCGCGGTTTATCCTCAAACCCGCTCGATCACAATCGCCGTCGCCCCGCCGCCACCATTGCAAATAGCCGCCAGGCCGAGTTTGCCGTTTTTCTGGTGCAGCACGTTGTTAAGCGTCGTGACGATGCGCGCACCTGAAGCGCCCAGCGGGTGACCTATTGCGACTGCACCGCCGTACACATTGGTTTTGGCGTGATCGATGTCCATCACCTGCTCGAAAGCGAGCGTCACCACCGCGAATGCTTCGTTGACTTCAAAAAAGTCGATGTCGTTTTTGGATACGCCTGCCATTTTCAGCGCTTTGGGCGCCGCAATGGTAGGCGAGGTGGTAAACCATTCCGGTTCCTGTTCTGCATCGGCAAAGCCGCGGATTTTAGCCACCGGCGTCAGGCCCAGGCGTTTCACCGCCTCTTCGCTGGCCAACACGAGCGCCGTAGCGCCGTCGTTGATCGTGGATGCATTGGCAGCCGTGACGGTACCATCAGGCGTAAATGCCGGGCGGAGGCCAGGAATTTTATCGAACATCACCTTTTTAAACTCCTCATCCTCCAGGATTTGCACGGCATCGCCTTTTTTCTGGGGAATCAGCACCGGCACAATTTCATTGCGGAAAAAACCGCCTTCGGTAGCGGCTGCAGCGCGTTTGTACGAGTCGATGGCAAACGCATCCTGTTGCTCTCGGCTGATGCCGTATTTGGTGGCGGTCAAGTCGGCGCATACGCCCATCGCTTTCTGGTTGTACACATCCGTCAGGCCGTCTTTGGCCAGTCCATCGATGAACTCTCCGTTCCCGTATTTGTATCCCCAACGGGCATTGGGCAGGTAGTACGGAATTTGCGACATGTTTTCCATGCCACCGGCTACAACGATGTCGTTGATACCCAGCATGATACTTTGCGCGCCGAGGGCGATGGTTTTCATGCCCGAAGCACACACTTTATTAACTGTCGTGCAGGGAATGTTGTCCGGCAGTCCGGCAAAACGCGCTGCCTGGCGAGCGGGCGCCTGGCCCAGGTTGGCGCTGACAACATTGCCCATCAGCACTTCATTCACCTGATCGGGGGCCACGCCGGCTTTTTCCAGTGCGCCTTTGATAGCGGTAGCGCCCAGTTGGGTGGCGGAAACGCCCGACAATACGCCACCGAAACTACCAATGGGTGTTCGTACAGCGGAGACGATATAGACTTCTTTCATAAAATTTGGTGGTAAAACTTGGTTAGCAGGCTGCAAAAGTAGGTGTTTTGCATGAAAACAACTGTATGCAGGTCAAGCAGATGAATGAAATTGCAGGTATTGACCGCAGGGACAGCAACGCTGTATTTCACACAAAATCAATCAATTACACAAAAAAGAGGCGGTTTGACGATGCATGCACAGGTGCATTTTATAAACCAGCGTGCCAAACTATTGTCCAGCCCGAAAGTCCCGTTTATGTTTGCTGAAAAATATCAGGTAAAACATGTCTAAACTAACGAAGTTCATTGCAGGCGAAGCCCTTAACCTCTCGGTCGGTTATCTGGCCGGACTTTCCGCGTCCATGCTGGTCTCCAAATTTTTTGTAAAAAAAGGCCTCGCCAATTTGTGGGGGCTCGCAGCCAAACGGGATGCGGTCGACAAAGACACGTATGAATGGCTGATGTTCGGGGCATCTTATTTTATTGGTCTGCTGGTAATGGTGCTGATCAATTATTTGATGAAGCGGCTGCGGGGGAAGGATGTGGGGGAAGGAGTGTGATATTGGAAAGGGATATTCGGCTTCGCCTTGGGGATGAAATATTCGGCTTCGCCGAATGGGGACTTGGGATTTTGCGGATTAAGCGGATAAAAGGGATTTTTGTGGCCTTGCGGCCACTTTTTATTGATTGTAACCGCCTTCGGCGGTGATAGATTTGAACTGATTGAACTGAGGAAAATCCGAAACCTTAGTTTGGGTTGACAGCATTTTATTCCTGTAAAATCCAATCAAAATCAAAACAAGTGGCCGCAAGGCCACTTAAAATCCATTTGATCCGCTTAATCCGCAAAATCCCAAGTCCCATTCGGCGAAGCCGAATATCCCATCCATGAGGCGAAGCCGAATGCAAAAAAAATCTATCCCTTCATCCGCCGCTCCATCTCCCCCGCCTTCTCCAACACCTTCCTCTCCAGCGACTGCTTGAACTCCACAATGCGCTGCAATAAATCCGCATCCGAGGTAGCGATCATCTGAGCAGCCAGAATACCCGCATTCCGGGCAGCATTGAGCGCTACGGTTGCCACAGGCACGCCCTCGGGCATTTGCAGGATCGACAAAATACTATCCCAGCCGTCGATAGAATTGGACGATTTGACGGGCACACCCACCACCGGCAAGGGCGAAATAGCCGCTACCATGCCTGGCAAATGCGCCGCGCCGCCCGCGCCGGCAATGATGACCTTTATGCCCCGCTCATGGGCTGTTTTGGCAAATTGAAACATCCGCTCCGGCGTTCTGTGCGCCGAAACAATGGTCATTTCAAAAGGTACTTGTAGTTCCGTCAGGATGTCGGCGGCTTTTTGCATGACCGGCAGGTCGGAATCGGAACCCATGATGATGGATATCATAGAGGTGGGAGGTGAGAGGTGAGAGGTGAGATGGTTCAAGAGCGGACGCGGAGTGTTTTTTTGACAAATTCGGCCTTCTCAAAAGCAGATTCGAGCGTGTCGGCGGTGATGGTGACGTGTCCCATCTTGCGGAAGGGGGCGGTCATGGCTTTTCCATACAAATGCACGTGTACGCCACTCAGTGCCAGGCATTCGGCCACGCCTTCGTACTGTACAGGGCCTTTAAAACCATCCTCACCCAATAAGTTGAGCATCAAAGCCGGTTGCACCTGAGCCGTATCGCCCAGCGGCAAGTCACAGATGGCACGCAGGTGTTGCTGGTACTGGCTGGTCACGGCGCTGTCGATGGTGTGGTGGCCGCTGTTGTGTGGGCGCGGCGCCACTTCATTCACCCACAAACGACCGTCGGTGCAGAGGAACATTTCCACCGCCAGGAGTCCGCAAACATCGAAAGCGCGAATGACCTGTTCTGCCAGCGCTTCGGCTTCGGCGGCTGCCAGTGCGGAAATACGCGCCGGACAAACCAGTTGTTCCACGAGATTGGCCTCGGGGTGAAAATCCATTTCCACGGCTGGAAAAACAGCGACCTGATCGGAAGCGTTGCGGGCGGCAATGACGGCAATTTCCGTCAGCACGGGCGCCAGTTGTTCGGCCAGGCAAGGCCCTTTTAGCAGTTTTGTTTCGAGGTCATTCGGGGTGCGTAGGATAGCCACTCCCCTACCGTCGTAGCCTGCCGTGCGGGTTTTCTGAACGAGTGGCAACGCCCATCGGCCGCTTTTGACCGCTTCGACAAGCGCCTGTTCGTCGGCAAATAGTTCGAAAGGGGCCGTAGGAATATCGTGTTGCCGGTAAAATTCCTTTTGCAGCCCTTTGTCCTTGATCACGTCCAGCGCTTCTGGAGCCGGGTGAACGATCTTTCCCTGGCGCTTCAATTCATGCAGCGCCTCCGTGTTAACGTGTTCAATTTCAATGGTTAACACGTCTTTGTCGGCACCGAAAGCCAGCACATCGTCGTAATTTTTGAAATCGCCAGGTGTAAATTCCGAACAAACGGCGCCTGCGGGGAAATCGG
>JAEUUT010000085.1 GCA_016787415.1 Saprospiraceae bacterium
GACAAAGGTTGCAAATTTAAATCAGCCCATCATATCTTTGCCCCGCTTAAAAAACAAGCGCTGTCTCATTAGCTCAGTTGGTTAGAGCAACGGACTGTTAATCCGTAGGTCCAAGGTTCAAGTCCTTGATGGGACGCACAAAGCCACTCCGATTTCGGGGTGGCTTTTTTCGTTTATCTTTGTGCGTATGAACGATCAGACACTTCAACAAACCGTAGCCCTGATTCGTGGGCCTTTCGAACTTGAAGGGACACAAGACCCGCCGTCAGAAGCCGCACTGCTGGCCTTGCTGGCCGAGCGCATCGAGGAAATGCTCGAAAAAAGGCCCGAGTACCTCATGAGCATGTTGTATCGCCTCGATGTGCTGGAAGAAAAAATTGTACCCGTCATGCACCCTTCCGCTCCGGAGTCGCCGGCGCTCGGGTTGGCACGCCTGGTGCTCGAACGGCAACGACAGCGGGTGGAAACCAAGCAGTCCCTAAAGCCCAAACCGCTGGAAGATATGGACGACTGGGTTTGGTGAAGGTGTTTCATTTCAGAACCATCTTCGTTTTTTTGACCGACCGAAGGATTGAAATGAAATTATATTCTGTCAAAATAAATCAAACCTGTATGGGACTATATTTTACCCCACGAAGTTTATTTACTTTTGCAGCAAAATCGGAGGCAAATGATACTTCCTGTCATTTCTCCCATCACAACACTAACCAATAATAAGATATATCATGCACGAGAACGGAACCAAAACCGCTCACAAGCCCCGCACCGCTCGCGAGGACCGCTACCAACACCACGACTATTATATGGTAGACGACCTGCTGACATCCGAACACCTGCTTGCCCGCGAAGCCGTGCGCGACTGGGTAAAAGCGGAAGTAAGCCCTATTATTGAAGACTACGCCAACCGCGCCGAGTGTCCTACACACCTGTTCAAAGGCCTTGCAGAAATCGGCGCTTTCGGCCCCTCTCTGCCCGCCGAGTACGGCTGCGGCGGTATGGACGAAATCGCATACGGCGTCATCATGCAGGAACTGGAGCGCGGCGACTCTGGCGTACGTTCCATGGCCTCGGTACAAGGCTCGCTGGTGATGTATCCGATTTACAAATTCGGCTCCGAAGAGCACCGCAAGCACTACCTGCCCAAACTCGCCAAAGGCGAACTCATCGGTTGTTTCGGCCTCACCGAACCCGATGCCGGCTCCAACCCCAACGGTATGATTACCAATGTGAAAGACGACGGTGATGCCTACATCCTGAACGGTGCCAAAATGTGGATCACCAATTCGCCGGTAGCCGATATTGCCGTGGTTTGGGCTAAAAATGAAGAAGGCAAAATTATCGGTATGATCGTGGAAAAAGGTATGAAAGGCTTTTCAGCGCCTGAAATTCACGGCAAATGGTCGCTGCGCGCCAGTATCACCGGCGAACTGGTGTTCGAAGACGTGCGCGTACCGAAGAAAAATGTACTCCCTGGCGTAGTAGGCCTGCGCGGCCCGCTCACTTGTCTCACCAAAGCCCGCTACGGCATTGCATGGGGCGCTATGGGTGCTGCACTCGACTGCTACGATTCGGCGCTGCGTTACTCCCAGGAGCGCATTCAGTTTGGCCGCCCCATCGGCGGTTTCCAGTTGACGCAGAAAAAACTGGCTGAAATGATTACCGAAATCACCAAAGCCCAACTGCTGGCATGGCGCCTCGGCACCCTTGCCAACGAAGGGAAAATGACCCCCGCACAGGTATCAATGGCCAAACGCAACAACGTACACATGGCCCTCGAAATAGCCCGCGAGGCGCGCCAGATACACGGCGGTATGGGTATCACCAACGAATATCCGGTGATGCGCCACATGATGAACCTGGAAACGGTACTGACGTATGAAGGCACCCACGACATACACCTGCTCATCACAGGCCACGATGTGACCGGCCTCGACGCATTCAAATAGTTCGGTGTTAAAATTTACTTAAACGGCTTGCAGAGAACCTTCTCCGCAAGCCGTTTTGATATGTTTAACCCCCTGTTTTATGACTAACTGCTTTCCAAATCCTTTTTTCATCGAAAACCGGGCATTAAAATTTACAATACAAACGTTTATGCCCGGACATTTGCGTTTAGGTATGAGTGACCAAACATTGACAAACGCGTAATTACTTCGAATGGCATAGGCTTTGTTAGTCATATATGTACTAATCGAAACATGAGAAGCATGGGAAATAACTTAAAACATTGGTGTTTTTCACTGGTACTGATGCTGCCGATCGGTTTGTCGGC
>JAEUUT010000094.1 GCA_016787415.1 Saprospiraceae bacterium
ATTGTACCCCAGCCAAGCGCAGCGTGTCATCCTGAACGCAGTGAAGGATGACACGCTGCGCTTGGCTGGGGTACAATATCCGGATAGTCATTTTTTATTTATTTATGATTCCCGATTACATCTTAAATCAACACCCTGAAATATCGGATTCTAATGCCATTGCCTTGTGCCCCTCTCACTCTCTCACCTCTCACCTCTCACCTCTCACCTCTCACTTCTATACTCTCTGCCAATACTGCGTCCGGTAAAACGGCCCAAAATTGCCTCTTACCACCAGCGTATTTGGGTCGCCTTCCTTGAGCCAGAATTTCAGGCTGTACCATTTTCCCTGTTTGGGGTATAACACTCGCCCTTTGCTCCAGTATCCGTTGTTGAATTGCATATCCTCGATGATGACCATGCCCAGAATAGGTTGATCTTTCCGGTAGTCGGTACACTGATCGCAGTTATGTGCCAGAGATGCGCGCAACAGTTTGGTGATTTTCCCGTACACCATCCCATTTTGCTCGTAGAGTTGGATATGGCTTTTGGCCTCACCTGTTTCGTCGTCGCGTGTAAGCCAGGTGCCCAGTGCTGTGGTTTGAGCGAATGAATGAGCAGAAGAAAAGTGGAGCAGAACTGCCAAAAACAAACCGGGCAACGCCGAGCAAGAGGAGAGGAGCATAGTTTGAAAGAATGGAAAATGTTGGAAGAAAGAAAAGGAGTGTCCTTCAAACGATTGTACCAAAAATCAAACCGTTTCTGCGGACGTGCAAGTGAAAACGTATGATGATCAGGAAATCGTATATTTTCACTATTTGTGATGCATTGGCCCTACAACGCGCCGCTCCGAATCGCCTCCAGCAGTTTGGCCGTCGCGCGCGCGCGGTGGCTGATGGTATTTTTGACATCATCGCCCAGTTCGGCAAAAGTGAGGTCATAACCCTCCGGCATAAATACCGGATCGTAGCCAAAACCTCCGGTGCCTCGTTTTTCGCTCGCAATGGTTCCCGGACAAATACCTTCCATCAAAATTTCCTGATCTCCGACAGCAAGGGCAATAATGGTGCGGAAACGGGCGCTGCGGTCGCTTTTCCCTTCCAGATTTGCAAGCAGCAGCCGTATGTTGTCGTCGGGGTCGCGGTCAGGGCCTGCATAACGCGCCGTGTGTACGCCAGGCGCGCCATCGAGTGCTGCCACTTCGAGGCCGGTATCTTCCGAAAAACAGTCGTATCCGTATTTTTCTTTTACATACCGCGCTTTGAGCAGGGCGTTGCCTTCCAGCGTGGGTTCCGTCTCTTCAATGTCTTCGAGGCAGCCGATGTCGCGCAGGGTTTTGATTTGAAAACCTGCGCCCAGAATGCTTTCAATTTCACGCGCCTTGTGGGCATTGTTGGTGGCGAAAACGAGCACTTTCATAGGATAGGGGCTTTCTTTTAGCGCTGAAACAAGGATTCCACAAATGCTTTCTTATTGAAAATCTGGAGTTTATCGATGCTTTCACCCACGCCGATGTATTTAATGGGTATTTTAAACTGGTCGCTGATGCTGATAGCCACGCCGCCCTTGGCAGTGCCGTCGAGTTTGGTGAGTGCCAGGCAGGTAATGGGCGCCACTTCGGTGAATTGGCGCGCTTGTTCCTGGGCATTCTGGCCGGTGGAGGCGTCGAGCACAAGCAATACGTCGTGCGGGGCGCCGGGCATCTTTTTGTCGATGCTGCGATGGATTTTGCCCAGTTCGAGCATCAGGTGTGATTTGTTGTGCAGGCGGCCCGCCGTGTCGATAATGGCGATGTCGCAGCCATTGTCCACGGCATATTCGGTGGTTTCGTAGGCCACTGCGGCAGGGTCGGCATTCATGCCTTTAGAGTAAAAATCGCAACCAACGCGGTCAGCCCAAATTTTCAGTTGATCAACGGCAGCGGCGCGGAAAGTGTCGGCAGCGCCCAGCACTACCTTGTAGCCGTTTTGCTTAAACTGGTAGGCTAATTTGCCGATGGTAGTGGTTTTTCCAACGCCATTGACCCCGATTACCAGCAAAACATACGGTTTTTTCCCGGCCGGAATATCGTAGTCTTCCGCGTCGGCAGTGTTGTTTTCAGACAACATCTGCACAATCTCGTCGCGCAGGATGGCATCCAGTTCCTGGGTATTGACATACTTGTCGCGCGCTACGCGCTCTTCAATGCGCTGAATGATTTTTACCGTTGTATCCAGGCCGACGTCGCTGCTGATGAGGATGTTTTCTACTTCGTCGAGCACTTCCACATCGACGGTGCTTTTGCCGGCTACGGCGCGGGTGAGTTTGTCGAAAATGCCTTCCTTGGTTTTTTCAAGGCCTTTATCGAGGTCTTCTTTCTTTTCCCGGTTGAAAAATTTATCAAAAAAACCCATATTGTATTTTTGGTAACTGATTGATTTACAGTGTTGAATGAAAAACTACGATCCAAACATCTCTGTTTCGATCATTTGGCAGACAATGTGCCCGATCAGGATATGCGACTCCTGGATGCGAGGCGTATCGGTGCTGGGGACATTGAGCAGCACGTCGCAAATGTCGCGCATTTTTCCGCCAGAAATGCCTGTCATGCCAATGATCGTCATGTTTTGTGCGCGGGCCGACTCGATTGCTTTCAGGATATTAGATGAATTGCCCGATGTACTGATGGCCACCAGTACATCGCCTTTTCGGCCCGCAGCGCGTACCATGCGCGCATACACATCGTCGTAACCGTAGTCGTTGGCAACCGCTGTGACGTAGGAAGAATTGACGTGCAGCGCTTCGGCAAACAAGGGCGGCCGATCGGTGTAAAAACGCCCCGACAATTCGGCCGAAATATGCTGCGCATCGGCTGCACTACCTCCGTTGCCACAAAAAAGTACCTTGCCATCCGCCTGGAAGCATCGGATGCAAACTTCAGCAGCCTGTCGTATTTTTTGTAGAAAGTTGTAATCTGCCAGTATGGCCTGTTTGACGGCTATACTTTCGGCAATGCTTTTTTCTATAATTGTACTCATTCGTTTGTTTGATAAGGTGGAGGACTATGCCTCCTTTCATTCATCCCGAAGCAATAACACGGCCGACCGGATTCTGTTGCGCCAGCGTTCCATGTCGACCACCATGAGGTGGCGCTGTCGGAGCGGCAAAGTTCCATGCTTTTTTTGCAATTCAGTATATTCCATCAAACAAACACGGGTGATACTGACAATAAAATGTATTGCGCGCAGGGTAGTCTCTATGTTTTTACGCGGATAGGAAGTGCGTCGGAAGGCATCGCGGGTGGTTTGCACTTGTTGTTCGAAGCACTGGACGAGGTGCCGCAGGTCGCCATGCTGCGTGGCTGCCGTGGCCAGCGTGGCAATTCCCTCATTTTTATCAAACCAGAGATCGAAAATGTCGTCGCACAACTGAATCAGGAACCCAAACTGGTACAGTGCGTTTCGTTCGGCGGCGTCCAGCGGATGTTGCAATACCCTTCGAAACAGCAGCACAGAATAACCGCCTTTTTCGGCTGTCAGGTGTTGTAATTCATTGGATGATAATGTTTTGTGGGCATCTTTTGTTTGCCGCCCCGAAGTTTCTACATTAAAAACGCGGTGCATGAATGCCCGAAATTCATCCAGGTCGGAAGGCGGAAGTTCCTGATAGATATTGTTCAGAAAATGCAGGGCCAGTCCGCGCTCATCTGCTGTCTGTCCGTATTTTTCTGGGTTGTCCTGCCATAAAATTCCCGAGGTGTCCTTGCTGCGAAAGGTATCAACCAGGTCGTCGAAGAAATAGGCGAGCGCGGCGAGGTTGGTGAATATCCGCTTTTCCCGGGCACTGCGGGTGCTGCCACGCAGGCTGCAAAAAATGACGCTGAGGTAAGTAGTGCCGTAAAAATAGTGTTTTAGCCGTCTTTTTTCTTTCGAGCCGAGTAGTTCGAGGTGGGGTAGGGCCAGCGTTTGCAATGCCCTGAACCGAAAAAACCATGCAGCCCGAATAAATGCCAGGGTCAGCCAAAGGGTGGCACGACTGAGGTAAAACAGATGACGCATGGCGGATGATAAACGACTGGAAAGTATTGATTTGGTAAAATGCTCCGTTCTGGAACATCAAATATCGGTCATAATATTGTTAAATGCAGATGGATGACAAAAATCGCGGCGCTCCTTTCGGTGACGCATGACAATATTCACTATTCTTGCTCGGAATTTTTCTTTTAACACCAACCTTTACTGTTTTATTCAATGCAAAGTTTTACAAGGTTTACGCTCACGGGTTTCTTTTTGATGCTTCTGACGTCGATGACGTCGGCTCAAGTCCTCCAACCATCTGTCGCAGTGCAGATGTTTATCCACAATGGAGGTTCCTTTACCACTTCTTCTACCCTTTTTTCTTCTGCCAAAGCGACGGACAAAGATATTGACAAGGCCGTGGCCGGTGCACAATTTCTGCGACTCGATCAACAGGAATTGTCCTCCATTGTAGCACAACAGCCTGAAGCGTTGGTGCTTTCCCTGCCGTACAACGGATATACGGTGGAAGTAGAACTGCTCAAAACGGAGGTGCTTGCTCCTGATTTTCAGGTACTTACAAGCGAATCGGAAGAACGCGCGGTGCCGGTGCCTGCGGGAGTTCACTATCGGGGGCGTGTGAAAGGAATGGTAAATTCTCTTGCTGCGTTCAGTTTTTTCGAACATGAAGTAATGGGCCTGATGTCGGATGATATTTATGGAAACCGCGTACTTGGCCGTATGGATGTGCCGAATAACACCAGCGAATACATCCTGTATGAAGATGCCAAACTGAAAGCAAAAAATGCCTTTTTCTGCGCTACAGAAGACAAAGATCAGCATGATGAAAGCAGCGATCAGACGCAATCGACCACCGAGGTGAACGGTTGTGTTCGGGTATATCTTGAAGCCGATTACGAACTGTATCAAAACAAAGGTTCGGTAACCAATGTAACCAACTATCTCACAGGTGTATTCAACCAGGTGGCTACGTTGTATGCAAATGAAACCATCAGTACGGTCGTTTCCACCATTTATGTATGGACTACTGCCGATACCTACAACAACACCAACAGCAGCACGGCTTTGTCGCAATTCCGTACGCTGCGTACCTCCTTCACCGGCGATATTGCCCACCTCGCCAGTTATGGTGGCAACAATATCGGTGGTGTAGCCTACCTCGATGTACTCTGCAACAACGCATATCGGTATGCTTACAGCAATATTTCATCGTCATATCAAAACGTACCTACCTACTCCTGGACAGTGGAAGTAATGACCCACGAAATGGGCCACAACCTGGGTTCCAACCATACGCAATGGTGCGGCTGGACGGGCGGCGCGCTCGACAACTGCTACACCACTGAAGGCGGTTGTGCGGCAGGCCCAGCGCCTACCAATGGCGGTACGATCATGAGTTACTGTCACCTGACGAGTTACGGTATCAATTTCAATAATGGTTTTGGTACCCAGCCAGGAAATAAAATTCGTACAAGAGTATCTGCTGCAACTTGTCTGGCAGCCACCTGTTCGTCCGGAACTTCCTGCGGAACGCCATCTGGGCTTTCTTCGTCTTCTATTACCCCAACCGCTGCTACGGTGAGTTGGTCGGCTTTGAGTGGCGCTACTTCCTACAACCTGCAATGGAAAACCAGTTCTGCTTCCACCTGGAATACGGTTAGCAGCATTTCATCCACATCTTATAACCTCACAGGGCTAAGCGCTTCCACTACCTACAATTTCAAAGTACAAGCCAATTGTAATGGTACACTTGGTTCCTATTCTACTACTGCATCCTTTACCACTACGGCTATTTCCTGCGGAACACCAGCAGGCCTTACAGCAACATCCATTACCACCGCATCGGCGGTACTGGGCTGGTCGACACTGAGCGGCGCTACTGCTTACAACCTGCAATGGAAAACTACTGCGGCAACTACCTGGACAAGTGTAAATAACCTGACCACTACTACTTACAACCTGGGAGGCCTGCTGGCAAGTACATCTTATCAATTCCGGGTGCAGGCTAATTGTAGTGGCACGCTGGGCACTGTTTCAAGCGCAGTTACGTTCACGACGCTGGCTCCAGGCTGCCCGGATGCGTACGAACCCAATAACACTCGTACCTCTGCTCCAACTGTTCCGGTAAATACGGATATTCAGGCTATTATCGCTTCTGTTTCGGATGTAGACTGGTATCGTTTTGCCAATACCTCCAGCCAACGCAATATCAAAGTGGATTTGACTAATTTGCCTGCCAATTATGATTTGCGCCTGTACAGTAACAACACGCTGCTGGGCACTTCTCAAAACACAGGTACTACCAGCGAACGGCTGATTTACAACACTACCACCGTGTCGGGTAACTATTATGCCTACGTATATCGTACCAGCGGCACTACCAGTACACAGTGTTATACCCTCCGGATAAGCCTGAGCGCAACTTCTTGGCCATTAAGCCTCCAGAACGGTGGCAATGAAGATGCGCTTACGTTTGAAATACCCGTGACTTTTATCGACCAGGATGTTTCTATTTTCCCGAATCCGGCAGATGAAACGTTTGCGGTCGAGTTCTCTGTGGCGGAAGACAAAACACCCGTAACCGTTTCTGTATTTGATATCTCAGGCCAGATGGTTCGCCAGCAGCAGGCGGACATGCCGCAGGGTATCAACCGAATCGATATGAGCATGGATGGAGTGTCTGCTGGAGTTTACTTCGTTCAGGTTCGCAATGGTGAACAAATGAGTACGAGCAAACTGGTTATTCAACACTAATTGAGTCTGTTAAAGTCATATGCGGAGGCTGTCACCTGTGTGGCAGCCTCTTTTTTTTCATTTCAGGCCATCCGAACTTTTTGAGAACAAAACAGTTGTGTCGTTTTCAGGCATTCGCTCTGTACTTTTGCAACTGTTACATGAAGGATAAAAATTATAGAAGAGCACAGCGGGAAGCCTTTCAAAATGGTAAAATGGCTACTAAAACCGATAAAAAAAGTTTCTGGGAACAATTCGACTCCCTTCGCAATGTGCCCCGCTTTTTCAAAATGATCTGGGCGGTAAGCCCCGGGCTTACGCTCTGGAACATTGTGTTGCGCCTGCTACAATCGGCCGTGCCACTGCTCATGCTCTATGTGGGCAAGGAAATCGTGGATGAAGTGGTGCCCCTGATTGCGCAATACCAGAAAGGCGCTTTGTCGGTCGAGAAATGGTGGCAATTCCCGGTGTGGATGTGGGTTGGACTGGAATTTCTGCTGGCAGTAGCCAATAGCCTGCTAAGCCGTGCCATCGTTCTTACCGACAGCCTGCTGGGCGATATGGTCAACAACGACTCTTCGGTGCGCATTATCCGCCATGCTGCCACCCTCGATTTGTACCAGTTTGAGGACGCCAATTTTTACGACAAACTCGAACGCGCACGCACCCAGACAGCCGGGCGCACCGCCCTGATGAGTATGGTGCTGGGGCAAGGGCAAGACCTGATTACGGTACTTTTTCTAGGCGCTGGCCTGGTGGCTTTCAACCCCTGGCTACTGCTGATTCTGGTAGTGGCAGTCATTCCTTCTTTTATTGGTGAAAGCAAATTCAACCAGGAATCCTACTCTCTTTCGCGCTCCTGGACGCCCGAACGCCGCGAAATAGACTACCTGCGCTACATCGGCGCCAGCAATGAAACCGCTAAGGAAATCAAGATTTTCGGGCTGGAAAACTTTATTGCTGACCGTTTCAAAAGTATTTCTGATAAATACTTCCGCGCTAACCGGAAACTCGCATTGAAACGCGCCGCCTGGGGCAGTTTTTTTAGTATTTTGGGTACAGCCAGTTACTACGCCGCTTACGTGTTTGTCATCTGGCAAACCATTGTTTCCCTTATCACACTCGGTACGCTTACCTTTCTGGCGGGCTCATTCGGACGCTTGCAAGGGCTGTTGCAGGGTATTGTAACCCGCTTCAGCCGCATCGCCGAAACATCCCTGTACTTGCAGGACTTGTTCGATTTTCTGGAACTCAAACCCCTGAGTGTCAGCCATGTAGGTAAACGAAAAGTGCCACGCCCGATCACGCAGGGTTTTGTTTTTGAAAACGTCGGCTTCCGCTACCCGGAAACGGACGTGTGGGCGCTGCGCAACCTGAGTTTCACCTTGCATCCGGGCGAAAAACTGGCCCTGGTAGGGGAGAACGGCGCTGGAAAAACCACCCTGGTCAAACTGCTCGCTCACCTCTACGAACCCTCCGAAGGTCGTATCCTGCTCGACGGCATCGACCTCTGCGAATACGACCCCGACGACCTGCGCCGTGAAATCGGTATCATTTTCCAGGACTACGTGCGCTTTATGTTCACCGCTTCCGAAAACATCGCTATTGGAAATATCGGTGAAAAGGAAAACCGTCCGCGCATCGAAGATTCGGCTCATAAAAGCCTCGCCGATTCAGTTGTGGAGACGCTGCCCAAAAAATACGAGCAAATGCTCGGCAAACGTTTCACCGGCGGCGTAGACCTAAGCGGCGGCCAGTGGCAAAAAGTGGCCCTCGCCCGCGCCTACATGCGCGAGGCCCAACTCATTATTCTCGACGAACCCACCGCTGCACTCGATGCCCGCGCCGAACACGAGGTGTTTATCCGCTTCGCGGAACTGATGAAAGGCAAAGCGGCCGTCCTCATTTCACACCGCTTCAGCACCGTTCGTATGGCCGACCGCATCCTGTTTCTCGAACACGGTCGCCTGCTCGAACTGGGCAGCCACGAGGAATTGCTGGCGCAGGGCGGAAAATACGCGGAGTTGTTCCGTTTGCAAGCACGGGGATACGTTTAGTTATCGGTTAGTTATCGGTTATCAGTTATTAGTTATCAGGGTGGTTAAGAGACCATCCGTACAAATGCCTGGCTTGACAATAATCAATGCCAAGCATTTGTACGGATGGTCTCTTAACCACCCTGATAACTAATAACTAATAACTGATAACCGATAACTAAACGATAACTAAACGTATCCCCGTGCCTGCAAACGGAACAACTCCGCGTA
>JAEUUT010000136.1 GCA_016787415.1 Saprospiraceae bacterium
GCAGAAAACCGTCTTTTGTCGGCATGCTGCGGCTATTTTCTCGGCAATAGCCTCCGGCTATTCCCTCCAAAATAAGCCTTGCCTGCCAACAAAATCCGCTCTTTCTGCCCTCGACAAATTAACTCAAACAACTTCTTAAAATTTCACGCCCAAGGTTACATAAACACCCCTTCCATCCGACGGAATAATTCCCGGCCCGGGATAACTTTCTGCGCGGCGTGTGAAGTACCGTTCGTCGAGCAGGTTGTTGCAACTGCCCTCCAGCGTGAGCCAGCGCCAGCGCCAGGATGCCGATAAGTCCATCACAAAATAGGCCGGAATTTGGCCTTCCACGGCCGTTGCAGTTCGTTCGGCATTGGTGGCGTCCGAATAATGTGCGGCCACATAGCCGCCTTGAACGGCCACACGCCAGGCGCCTTTCTGCAAGGTAGTGCCCGACCTGAACAGCAGCGGCGGCGCCATTTCCACGCGTTTGTTTCGAATAGACGCATCCTGCGTATGGATGTAGCGCGCATCGACGAGTGCAGTGTTGACAAACCAGGTCCAGCGCAGCGGGCGTTGTGTTTGCCCCAACATTCGTAGCAAATCGATTTCCGCAAAAGCCTCCAGACCAATGTTTCTGGCATCCGAAATATTGCTTCGGAAACGGTAATCGTTGTACAGCGGTGGCAAATCGGCGCGCAGTACCTGACCAATGCGGCCATTGTACGCCACATAAAAAGCCGTCACTTCCCAGGTGAAGAAGCCCGATTTCTGGCCGCGCAGCCCGAGATCGGCAGTAAATCCGCGCTCATCATGAATAGTGCTGTCTACGATGTAGTTGGGGTTGGAAATGCGTAAATCCGTGAAATTGATGGCGCGGTAGTTTTGAGAAAAATTAGCATACACTTCCAGTGCCGTGCGTGGTTTCCAGGAAAGCCCGAGTCCCCCGATCAGAAAACCCCTGTCGCGCGTTTTTGAGTCGTTGATTTTGTTCTGAACAATCACATTTCCGGCAGCATCCAGCACACGTTGGGTGTAATAACCTTCCGAACCGGTGCGAATGTGTTCGAGCCGCAGCCCGGGCGTCAGGCTCCATTTTGAGGAAAAATGAAACACATGCTCCGCAAAAAGCGCCTGGTTGCGATTGGGAAAGGTGTAGTCTGAATTTTCCAGTTCGTCCGGATGCAAAAAGTAAAAATCCGGGCCACTTGCATTATTGGCATCGCCTTGCTGTGCGGTGGAGTGCCCGTAGTAGAGGCGGTATCCGAACAGCAGTGTTTGCGGCAAATTATGCCAGGAATATTGGTGCAACAGCCGTCCTTCCTGCCCGAAATTGCGGAATTGCCCGGAAATGAGCGTGCGATTGCCACCCAGATCGGCTACATTGATGCGCTCGAGATTGCCGACCGACTGGCGTCCGGCGATGAGCCCGAAGTTGCGGATATTGAGTCGTGTGCGTTCGGAGAATGCGTAGTTCAGCGACAAGGCAGCCAGGTTCCAGTCGACCTGAAACCAGTTGCGACTGCGCACCGATTGCCGGGCATCGTCCTGAAACAGTTTGTCGGTCAGCCCGCCGGCTTGTTGAGCCAGGTAATCCATGCGGGTGAGGTCTAGTTGCAGGGAAAGCCGCTCGGTCGCTTTGAAATCCAGCGATGCATACCCGCAGCGATAGTTAAATCCGCTGTTGGGGCGCCAGCCGTCGCCGGTTTTGTACTGGAAATAGGCGTAGTAGTTGAGTTTTCCTTTGGCAATGGTGCCGCCAATGCTGTTGAACGACCCGAAAAAACCCCACGAACCGGCAGTCTGGCGACTGGTGATCTCCAGTTTTTTATCCTGTGGGCCACGTTTGAAACGGAAATTGAGGAGTCCGCCAAACTGGGTACCGTATTGCAAAGAGGCTGCACCGCGCACAATTTCGATGCGCTCCAGGGCTTCCGTGGGCGGCGTGTAGTAACTTTCCGGATAACCCAGGGCGTCGGCACTGATTTCGTAGCCGTTTTGGCGGGTATTGAAATTGGCCGTGCGGTTGGGGCTCAGGCCACGGCCGCCGATGCCCAGTTGCAGCCCAGCGCCGTCGCTTTCCCAGATATTGAGGCCTGTAATACGGCTGTAAATCTGCCGGGCATTGTTGGTGGAAACATTGGCGCAGAGGTTGGACAAAGAAATGACTTCGGTTTTTTTACCGGTATAGATGCCAAAATTCTCTACGCCACGCATGGCGCCTGTGGCAAACTCCTGCGCTTTTTCCTGAATGGTTATTTCGCGGAGTTGTTGCGGAGAAAGGCTGTCCTGAGGCGTTTGGCCAAAGGCCCAATGAGCCAAAAGTAAGGCAACACTTATCTGGCACACTCGCCCTCTTGCCCCTTGCCTCTTACCCCTTGCCCTTTGTCCCTTGCCCTTTGCCTCTTGTTCTTTAATAGGTATCATTTTTCCCTCCATATCCATGCTTTATGTTGCCAACTATCATGCAGTTTCGTCAGATCGAGGTTCGGATCGAACAGCAGACCGCTGGGTCGAGCATTCAGGGTGACGTACACTTCTGCACGAACGGAAGCATTTTGCATACCCTGTTGCTCGTAATGATGTTTGAGAAAATGTGCGTATTGCAGGATCATATCCGGCTGCATAGCCATTTGTTTTTCCTGGTGTGCGTTGAGAAATTCCCCGTTCCATACTTCGCCTTCCCGGCCCGTTCGGCCGTCTTTTACAAAAAAAGTAGCCGTGCCTGCTTTTTCCATGAGCATTACCCGCCAACAGAAACGATAGCCTTCTTCTGTCCAGAAAATATTACCTGGATACAGTAGATAGCGCCAGGGAAACAATATTTGAAAAACAAAATGCAGTGCGAGGGCCGCAAAGATAAGTGGGCTAGTGGGCCTGTTTGTGGACATGACCGTTTTGTGCCTGTTTTTTACCTTCAAAGGAACATAGCGCTTTAGGGCCCATATCCGATTCCAGAGGCGGGTATGCCATTCTTCTGAAAAAAAGACCAGTGTTGCACCGATCATCACCAAGGGGAAAACGCCGATTTGAAACATGAGCCCGGTTACTACATGGAAAAAAATGACCGTTGCATACGCCGCCAGCCTTGTGCGCTGCCATGAAAGCCAGAAAACAATACTCACGTCGTACAACATACCAAACCAACTGAACAAATAGGGCGTCCAGTCCCACTGCATCAGTCTCCCGATCAGTGGCAACTGGTCGTTGGCGGGAATCCAGATTTTCAAAGGCAATGCCTGCATGAGCCAGTCGTAGTTGATTTTCCAAAGCCCTGCATAGAAATACACGATGCCCAATTGTACTTGAAAAATCAGGATGCTCCAACGTGGCGTTCGCGTCTGCCGTATTTCCGGCCTGTTGATGGCGTCTATCGAAAAGGCTCGATTGGCAGGCACCAGCACCAGCAAAGCCGTAGCAATACTGACAAAATAGTAATGGTTGAGGTAATAGGTGAGGTCTATCAGTTCAGTGTATGTAAACAGGAAAAACTGCAATGCTGCCGCCAGGAGATACCGATACCCCAGCATGACGCACAATGAACTGACTGCCAGTAAGATATGTACTCCGTACATGCCGACCGGTGGCAATACTGGTACCCACTCGAATCCAAAATACTTGAAGTGAAAGCGGGGCAGCAGGTAGTGATCGCTCACCCAGCCCAGCGCCAGAAAACGCAGGGTGCTGAACAACAGCATGCCTCCCAATACCACCCGCAGTGTCGCTAAAGGAGCGATGCCGACAGGTTCATCGAGCCATTTGTGGGAGAAACATTGCGGGCGTTGCATCGTAACTGGTTGCTGTGATTAAAGGCTTTCGAGAAATTGAACAAGCGCAGCCCGATCTTCGGCCGACAGTTTTTTATAATCCTCCCGGGTGCGTTCTGCCTCACCTCCATGCCACAGGATGGCTTCTTCCAGCGAACGGGCCCGCCCGTCGTGTAGCAGGAAGGTGTGGCCGTTCACCACTGGAATCATCCCGATGCCCCAGAGCGGTGCGGTGCGCCATTCATTGCCATCGGCCAGGCCATCGGGGCGATGATCGGCGAGTTCGGCGCCCATATCGTGCAACAAGAGGTCTGAATATGGCCGGATTTGCTGGTTCTTCAGTGCCTGAATGCTGCCGCCATTGCCGGTCGACAGGGTAGGGCGGTGGCAGGCGTCGCATTTCAGTTCTGAAAACAGGAATTTGCCGCGCAGCACCTTCGAATCGTCCCATTGACGGCGGGCGGGGACTGAAAGCGTTTGGCAGTAAGACACTACTTTAGCCAGCAGGTCGTCGCTGATTTCGGGTGTGCCGCCATTGGGGATGCCAGGATATTGAAGTTGTTGAAAAGGTGTGAGGTGGTCTTCCGGAAACAGGTTGCTGGTAATGCCGATGTCGCCATTAAAGGCCTTTGCCGTTTGTTGCTGCAAGTCAGGCTGGTTGGCTTTCCATCCAAATCGCCCGAGTTCTGATTGCTGGCGTGCTGTATTCCACACATAATTGGGTTTGCCGGAAATGCCGTCGTGGTTGGCGTCATCGGCATCGGCCCATTCCAGAATAGTCGACTCGGGCACAATTTCCAGCAATCCCAACCCCGGCATTTGAGGTGCAATGCGCGGTGAATACATGAGCCCGGCAGCAAAATCGCCGTATTGCAGGTCGTAAAACGTATACATCGGCCGACGCAGGCTATAGGCTGTTCCATCGGCAAAATTGCCTGTAATAGATTCATAATCAACCCTTACGCGCGCCTCCGGCAATACATTCATAATGGCTTTGTCCTGCAACTGACCGCCGTACATGGGGTCACCCAGCTGTTCTCCATGCGCTCCTGCCTGCGGGATACTCAGTCGAAACAGCAGCCCGTTAAGCGGGTCTTCCGGAAACGCGGGCGGTTGCGCACGACCATCCTTGAAATGGCAACTGCCACAGGAAATGGCATTCATCAGTGGGCCCAGGCCGTCGAGCGATTGTACACTGGCGGGCGCGGTCACCCAGTTGTTGCGAAACAGTGCATTTCCGGTCACGAAATACCCGTCTTCTGTACTACTCAGGTTTTTACCCTGGATACCAAAAGCATTCTCCGACCGATCAAAGGTGGTGAAGTTTTTTCCGCCCGAATATTGTTCGTCGGTTTCAGTGGCAGCCACCGGTGGCTGTTCATCACGGCAGGCGGTGAAAAGCAAAAGGGCGGCGAGGAAAAATAGCAGGTACCTCATACTTTGATTCTTGTTATCAGTAACCAATAACTACCTCAGAATTCGGCGCCCAGCGCGAAGCCCACATCTGTCAGGCGGTCGCTCAGGTTGCGCAGGTCTTCTACAGCGGTCAGGATTTTATCGCGATGGTTCAGGATAGATTGATCGAATGGGGCCGGAATCTGATTGATACTGTTTTGAGCAGTAGCGAAGGCAGTGGAAACAGCAGCGGCCTTGGTTTGATCCGTTTCAGCAGCCAGCAGGGCAAGGCTTCTGCCTGTTACGGTGGTACCATCGGTGCGCACATATTCACCGTAGTACACGTTTTGCAGGCCTTTGAAATTCATGATAATATCATTGATCGTATTGTCGCTGAAGCAGGAGTGTTCATTCTCTTGATCCTGCGTATCGACGGCTACAAACATGCGTTCGCCGGCCAGTTCACCCTTGCTCAGTTCACCCAGCGAGATAAAAAGGAAACCGAGCGCCTGTGCTTTAGGGGTGTTTTTCAGAAACTGGGTGCGGTAAGCGCCGCCGGGTTTCCACTGGTCGCGCACAAAAGCCAGGTTGTCGAGCAATAACTCCGTCACTGTTTTTAGGTACAGGCCCCGGCGCTCCTGGTTGGCGGCAGTTCCGCCAGGGAGGTAGTCGGTGTACGGGCGATTACCGGGCCCTGATGTACTCAAATCCTGTCCCCAGAGCAGGAATTCGATGGCATGGTAGCCGGTAAAGATGGACTCTTCTGAAATGCTTTCGTTCAAATCCATGAGCACGTCTTTATTGATGTCCGGGTATTGAGCAGGGTTGTTAATCAACCCTGCTGTGGCATTGCCTTGCACATAATCGATGAAATTTTCATCCATCGGCCAGGCATTAATCAGTCCTTCCGGGCCGTCGGCATCATCTATCGGGCCCCCGTAAAAACGAAATGCTTCCGTTTGTCCGTAGGGAATGCGTGCTGCCAGCCAGGATTGTTTGCAGGTTTCCAGACCTTGTGCTGTTGGATTGGTTAGGAAGGCATTGATGTCGTTTTTGAGTTTTTCTGCTGCGATGTACGAATCCTCGTAGGCAGCATACACAATGGCTGCATAATTATCCAGAATCGCCTGTTGTTTGGATTCCAGCGATTCTTCTTCTTTTTTGCAAGCGCCTGCCGCCATGCTCAGCAACAGGCATATCATGAAGGTCTTTTTCATGTTGAAAATGAATGGTTTAGTAGTTTTTGTGTGAAATTTTGCGGGTTCAGAAAGAGGGTTTAGTCGCCGTCGCCACTGCTGAATGTGATAGCGATACCCAGCAGGGAAGAAAGGTCGCTTTTGAGGTATCTCGTTAGTTTCTGAATTTCCGTGTACAGGTTTTCCAGTGCTGTACTTCCGGCAGTAATCTGTTCGGAAAGGGCAGGAGAATCGGGCACAGCAGCAAGCGCAGCATGCAGGGCCGCCAGTTGCGTTTCCGTGCTGGCAATCAGTGCAGAGCCACCTTCCACTTTTTCGAGGTATTCGCGGAAGCCCGTACCGTCCTGTCCGGTTTTGCTTTTGCCATACCAGATATTTTCAATGGCTGTGAGGTGGAGGCGCAGGAATTCAAGCGAATGGCCACTGTAATACGCTTCTACAAGTTGTGGTTCGGATTGCGTCTGGCCCGGGCGTTTTCCCAACGGCAGCCCGAGTTTGAAGTTTTTCGCGGCTTCAAAACTTCGTACAAATTCGTTGTACAAGTGCGAAGTGCTGCTACCAGCATCTGTCCCCTTGTTTTGTAGAAACTCGGTGTAGTAAGCGCCGTTCCACGCATCTACCACTGCCTGCGAGCGGTCGCGCAGGTTGGCTGTTACAGCGGTCAGGTAATTGCGGCGCTGGGCTTCTGCCGCAAACTTGCTGACAATAGCGGATGTACTGTTGGCAGACCCGAAAATGAGGTATTCCACAGCCAGAAACCCGCGCGCATCGCGGTTGAAATCACTCATATTCCAGACGCCGGAAGTGATGGCGGCCTCTATTTTGGATACACTGGCAGGGAAAGTGCCGATTTCCTCAATCAAGCCCTTTTGCAAGCCTTCCTCTCCAGCCGGACCAAAGTTGTATGCATTGGCGAATTGCCAGTCGGAACAGGCCGATTTCCAGGCCGACTGCAACGAAACCAGTCGCGCCGAATCCGGCGCTTCTACAAACAGCAAGGCTGCATCGTGCAGGGATTTATTTCTGTTCAGCAAATCGTTGTAGGCCGGGCGAATCAGGTTGTCGGCCATGTTTTGCAGAAGGAGTGTACGGTCGAACGTATCCACCGGGCCGCTACCCCCTCCATCGCAGGACGAAAAGGCCAACAGACAACTTACAAGAAAAGAGAGGACTTGAAAAGGACGGAACATGATGTGGAAGTTTTTGCTGTAAAACGTCGATATTTAAAAAAACGGCTGCAAATTTCAAGCAAACATTTCAACGACCTTGTTCGGCCACCCAGTTTTTCCTGAAATCTTCCACTTCCTGATCTGTAAATTGATACAGGTTTTTCAACTTTTGAATGATTTGCGTCAGTTTGGGCAGTTCGTTCAATGGGTCGGTGATAAACTTGTAAGAAGTTGGCGTTGCGTTATAAGGCGCGTTGAGTAGAACGAGTATTTCATCAATTTCAGCATCTGTAATTTTTTTGTCGGCTTGCGGAATGGTTCGCCATCCATGTACAAAACCTACACACTCTCCATAAGCGTGCAAACTGGCGGCTTTGTCGCTGTCGGTCGGTGATGTGGCGCTCATCTTGGAAACTACACTGTGGCAGTAATTGATGACAGTGGCAAAATTGACTTTCTCCCAGTTCAGACGCAGGTTAGCCAGGGCAGCATCGCGTTCTGCGTCGTAATCAGCCCCGGCTTGAATAGCAGCCTGTGCTGTCAGGAAATTCTGTTTGATTTGCGTATACAGCCCAGCCCCGTCGTTTTTATCGCGGCGGGCGGCGTAGTTGGCCATGTTTTTATCCGGATTGGCGGCTTTAGCGGCGGTGGGTGTATTGGGGAAATCCGGATGCGCGCCATACAACGCGATGATTCGGTCGAGTTCTGACTGGCTCACATCGGCACGCATCAGCGCAGTCGCTTCGTGGTACAGGGCAGCGCCAAACAGACCTTTTTCTACCATTTGCTCCATTTCGAGGCCGTTTTCATCAAACAGATAGCCATTAAAAACGCCACCTTGTCCGGAAGGCGTGCCCGGCGTATATGCTCCGCCGCTGGATTTTGACAGTTCATCGAGCCATTTGCCGGAGCCATTCAGGCGCGAATCATAGTAGGAAGTTGCAAGGGTTTGCAGTCCCGGATTTCCCGTTTGATATAAGGAAAGCAGGGTGGGGTAGTCGAGTACGGCGCCTGTTGTGCGGCCTTTCTTGATTTCCGTGACCAATGCATCCAGTTGGGTGCGTACAGCATATTCTTTTGTGGTATTGCTCGGGTATGCCGAACCATCGTATTGTGAGGGAATATTCAGGGGCGATTTATCCTTGTCGCAAGAAATGAGCCCGATGGCAAACAGTGATGATAAGAGAATGGAAAAGAAGTATTTCATGTTGATTGTATTTATTTGGACAAATTCTCAATTAGCGCCAAATGTAAGGCGGGTGCATAATTCCATGTATGCTTATCTGGATTTATTCAAAATAATCTGAAAATAATATGACAATTGCACACTCCTGTACGACTAAAAACAGACCTTCATTGTACGCACAGATATTTTTATGCTCTGAATGAGCAAGCCACCAAAAAAATACTGAATTTTGTCCTTCGTTTTTCTGTGAGTGGTTCTGGCCGTTTCCTGGTTGTTACAACCGCAGCAGGCGAAATTCCCGCCATAGTCTCGTTTTCATAACCATACGTTAATCGTTTCGACCCGTGCAAGAAACGCGCTGTACAGCCGTTTTTCGGCCCGAACAAACCAGACTCCCATACCCATGAATTTGAAAATGTACCTATCGCGGCCAATCCTTTCAACCCTCGTTTGTTTCCTCTTTTTTCCACTTTTATCGTACAGTCAGGTTGTAGAAGACTGCAACAACGGCATTGACGACGACGGCGACGGCCTGATCGATTGTTACGATCAGGATTGTACCTGTACCGGTCAGTGCGATGATTTTTACTATACGACCTGCAATGCTGACTGCTTCTATGTCCCGCCTTGCGGGCAGATTTCTCTTGGTATTCAATGGACGGGCCAGGCTGAAACAGGTACCTACTCGACCCTGGTGGCAGGCGACATGGATCACGATGGTATTCCAGACATCGTTACTTACTGGGTAGAAAACCCCAATATTTACATCATCGACGGCGCTACGGGGGCTACCAAGGTGGAGATCATCTGTCCGGCCACGATTGCAGGCGGCACGGCTCCTGCCATTGCCGATCTGGATCACGATGGATTTGGCGAGTTGGTGATCGTAGCCAATGACCTGCATTTATATTGCTACGAACATGATGGCACGTTGAAATATGTAAGTCCGTCTCTCGTAGGTTATGCGACCCGTTATGCATATTCGGTGCCGAATATTGCCGATTTTGACCACGACGGATGGGCGGAAGTAAACATCGGCAATCAGGTGTTCAATGGACAGACAGGCGCGCTACTCGCTTCGGGTGGCCCGGGTCTGTCGGCCGGCGAACACCCGGCTCGTATTGGTAACGGATTTTCCTTTTGCTCGCCCGTAGCCATGGATGTGCTGCCGGATAATTTTTGTCCGGATTGCGATGGACTGGAAATTGTAGCCGGCAACCAGGTTTTGTCCGTCAACTTGCAAACAGGTATTGTGGCTGCCGTTGTTACGGCGCCTCCGCCATTTACCGATGGATACACCAGCGTAGCCGACATCGACGGCGACGGCGACCTGGATGCTGTGGTGCAGGGCCGCAGGGGCAGCCAGAACACGGTGTACTGCTGGGATATTCAAACGCCGACTATTTTGCGGCAGTTTCAACTGCTCAATAACTGGTTTGATGCAGCCTCGCGGGTTAATATTGCCGATCTGAATGGCGACGGCAAACTGGAAATCAGTTTTGTAGGTTACCCGCGTTTGTATGCCCTCAAAAACGATTTTACGATCATGTGGACACGCGCAACGACGGACGTGTCGTCAATCACTTGTTCGAGTGTGTTCGATTTTTGTGGCGATGGATCGGCGGATGTGGTGTATCGTGGGCAGACGCATTTACAGATTCTGAATGGCGCCACCGGCCAAATTAGTTGGCAGGACGACTGCCTGTCGGGCACACATATTGAAAACCCTTTGATCCTCGATGTGGATGCCGACGGACAGACGGAGGTGGTGATTGAGTGTGGTATCAACGGCAGTTACACATCGGGTACAGTGGTGGCCTACGAAGCCGTGGGTACGCCCGGTATCGCTTCCCGAAAGGTCTGGAACCAGCATGCCTATTTCAATACGAATATCAACGACGACCTGTCGGTGCCACGATACCAGCAAAACCCGCATATCATTGGCGACAGCCTGCGAATGAATACTTTTTTGAACCAGTTTTTTAATCCAACCTTCCCCTCACCGGATGGTGTGTTGTCGCTGCAAAGTGTGGTTTGTGATCGCGATTCACTGGTTTTGAGCGGCACGCTTTGCAATATCGGAGACAACCTGCTTCCTCCTCAGACCCCCATTTCGGCCTATCTGGGCAACCCGCAAACCAGTACGGCTGTGTGGATAGGGGCTGTGCCGATAGGAGTTGGGGTGCCGCCCGACAGTTGCAGGTCTTTTGTATTCCGTATTCCGAGGATTGCCAACGACTCCGTTTTTATTGTCCTGAATGACGACCACTCCATTTCCACCCCTTTCGATCTTGAACAGGATTTTCCATCGACCAGTATTGGGGAGTGCGGTTTTTTGAACAATATCGCGTCCTTTCAATACAATTACAACCCGACGCAGATCGAACTGGGGCAGGATACAGCCATTTGCGCCAATACGAGCATTACGCTGAGCGCTGCGGGTACCGACCTGGTGACCTGGAACTGGCAAGACGGCACTTCCACGCCTACTTTTACCACTCCACAGGTTGGAATGTATGCTGTCACGGTCACGGATATATGTGGCAATGTTCAGTTAGACTCGGTGGAAGTAAGTATCGACAGTAGCACGATTGTAAACATCGGCCCCGACCGAGGCATTTGCGAAGGAGAAACCATTGCACTCAGCGAAAGCGGTTTTGACAATTACCAGTGGTCGCCCGGGATTGTTTTGGATTGCAGTACTTGCGCTGCTGTGACTGTTTCACCCATTTCCACAGTGCAAATCATATTGCGCGGAGGTTTTGACAACGGATGTGTAAACCGCGACACCATGCTGCTGACGGTGTACGACACTTTCAATATCAAAATAGATACCACGATCTGTTTTGGCCGAACGGTGGATTGGGTGGGTTCCACCATTTTCCCCGATCAGAGCCAGGTATTTCAGTTTCAATCCATACATGGCTGCGATTCAACCGTTACAGTGCGTGTGCATGGTACCACAGTAGGTACCTATAATATTCAGGTAGATACGGCAGTATGCTTAGGCTCCACATTGCCATACAATGGATTTAACCTGATGCCAGGAGAAGAAAAAATATTCAACCTTAGCGCTATAACAGGTTGTGATTCAACGGTTTTGGTACGGGTGATGCCCAAAGACACCTTCGCTACCCTCGAAAACCAAACCATCTGTGCCGGCGAATCGCTGGATGTTTTTGGCACACCGATAAGTGTTTCCGGGATATATCCCATGACCTTTACGGCCCGAAACGGCTGCGACTCGACGCATACCGTTTACCTTACCGTGCTGGATCCGATTATCCTGCAAATTGACACTTCTCCATCCTGTCCGAATGAAACAACCGGCGCCGTATCGCTGACGGTGTCCGGCAGCGCGCCGCCCTTTGCCTACAACTGGTCTGTGCCGGGTGCTCCAACGGGCGCACAGGTGGAAAATCTTCCTGCTGGCGACTACCAACTTACGGTCACCGATGCCAATGACTGCACGGTGACAGCAACGGCCATCGTGAGCGCTTACCCTGAAATCGTGTTTGAGGCCACGGTGGATTCCGTTCGTTGTTTTGGTGAAACCAATGGTGCTATTTCGATTGCATCCAACGATACCACCCTTTTATTCAGCCTGAATGAAGCCGCTTTTTCGCCGCGAACGGAATTTCCCAACCTGCCTGCTGCCGATTACACCATCTTTGCACAAGATGTGTACGGATGTATTGATACCCTGCCACTGACGGTAGCGCAGCCACCGCAACGCATCATTGCTTTGCCTGCCGACACGACGATGTTGTTTGGCGATTCGCTTCAACTTGAAGTGCAAACCAATGGTTTTTCGCCCGTTCGGTACATCTGGAACGACACCACCTACCTGAGTTGTGCCTCCTGCCCCAATCCGTTTGCCCGTAATCTTACTTCCTATCAATATCGGCTCACGGTAGCGGATGAAAACGGTTGCCTTGCCAGCGACGAGTTTCTATTGACTGTTCAGCGCGTTATTCAGGCGTTTGTGCCCAATATTATCAACCTGAATTCTTCTCAGGATGCCAACCGGCGTTTTACACTCAACTTCGGCCCGGCTGTTCGGCAGGTAAAACTGCTCCAGATTTTTGACCGTTGGGGTAATATGGTGCACGAAGTCCGAAATGCCTTTCCTGATGATACCTCCAACGCCTGGGAAGGCACCCACGACGGGAAAGTCGCCTTACCCGGTGTGTACGTGTGGATGCTAGAACTGGAACTGGCCGACGGTACTATCGAAAAAATGAGAGGAGACGTGACGGTGGTGAGATAGTTTTTTTGAGTTATGAGTTATGAGGGATGAGTTATGAGTGTTAGTGCTGTACGCCTGGCTTGTTCAAAAGAGAAGCCAAGAGAACAACACTAACACTCATAACTCATCCCTCATAACTCATAACTCAACTTCGTATCTTCGCACCAGTTATGACGAACGAACAATTCAAGGAGTTTTCTCCATCGATTCCAATAGGTCCGGGCATTTACAAGTACATTGATGCCGAAGGGGTTATCCTGTATGTAGGCAAGGCGAAAAACCTGAAAAACCGCCTGTCGTCCTATTTCGGAGATAAAAAACACCAGACTGCCAAAACGAGGGTACTGGTGCGCCATGCCGATCACATTGAATTTACCCTTGTCGAAACGGAACACGATGCCCTGCTGCTGGAAAACTCGCTGATCAAAAAGCACCAGCCACGCTACAATGTGATGCTAAAAGATGAAAAATCGCCGCTGATTTACATCTGCATCAAGGCCGAACGATTTCCCAGGGTGTTTACAACGCGCAAAACCTACCGCGATGGTTCGTCGTATTTTGGGCCTTACCTGAATAAATTTCGGGTAGATCAAATCACGGAACTGATTCGCAAACTCTTCCAGTTGCGTACTTGCAACCTGTTCCTGTCACAGGAAAATATTGACAAAAAGAAGTTCAAACCCTGCCTGGAATACCACATCAAAAATTGTGCGGCGCCTTGCGTGGGGCTTGAAACGGAAGAAGCCTACAACCGCAAGATCGAGCAGATCAAAAACGTGTTGAAGGGCAATTTTGCCGCGGTAAAGGCCCATTTAAAAGAAGAAATGCAGCGCTATGCCGAAAACCTGCAATTCGAACAGGCACAGGAAGCCAAAAACAAACTGGCTCTTTTTGAAGATTATCAAGGGAAAAGCACCGTGGTAAATCCTGCTATCAAGGATGTGGATGTGTTTGCCATTGCCGATGATGAAAAAGAGGCGTTTGTCAACTACCTGAAAGTGGTGAATGGCGCGATAATCCACACCTACACGCTTACGCTGATCAAAAACCTCGACGAAGACCAGGAAACGCTGTTGTTGTTTGCCATTCAGAACCTTCGGGAGCGTTTTCAAAGTATTACCCGCGAACTGATTGTGCCATTTCCGGTACAACTGCCTGACAGTGAATTGGTTATTACAGTGCCAAAAATTGGCGACAAGAAAAAACTGCTCGAACTTTCCGAGAAAAACGTGCAGTACCACCTCCTGCAAAAGAAAAAGCAGGCTATGAACGCCACCGGCAAACAGACGCCGGCCGAGCGCATCCTGCGCACCTTGCAAGCCGATTTACATATGGAGCAAGTGCCGCTGTGGATCGAATGTTTCGACAACTCCAACCTCCAGGGCACCAACCCGGTGTCGAGTTGTGTGGTGTTTAAAAACGCCAAACCGTCCAAACGCGATTACCGGCATTACAATGTGAAATCCGTAGAAGGCCCCAATGACTTCGCTACGATGGAAGAAGTGGTATATCGCCGCTACAAACGACTGCTCGACGAAGACCAGGGATTGCCACAACTCGTCATCATCGACGGTGGTAAAGGCCAACTCGGCGCCGCCATGAAAAGCCTGCGCGCCCTGGGCCTGGAAGGGCAAATGACCGTTATCGGCATCGCCAAACGCCTGGAAGAAATCTTTTACCCCGATGATCCGGTACCGGCGCTTATCAACAAAAAATCGGAGTCGCTCAAACTCATTCAGCAGGCACGCAACGAAGCCCACCGCTTCGGCATCACTTTTCACCGCAACCAGCGCAGCAAGAATTTTATCAAAACCGAACTCACAGAAATTCCCGGCATCGGTGGCAAAACCGCTGAAAAACTCCTGCAACATTTCGGCTCTCTGGCCCGTGTGCGCGAGGCCGGGCAGGACGCCGTAGCGGTAGTGGCCGGTAAATCGGCAGCAGGCAAGTTGTTTGCCTACTTTGAAAAAGAACAAGTAGATGCGCCGGAAGCGGGCGATGATGCCGACTTTTCCGCACCTTTGCAGCCATGACCCTCCTGCTCACTACGTTAAATGCCAAGTACATACACACCAACCTGGCCATCAGGTTGCTGTATGCCCTGAATCAGGACCGCCCCGGCCTGGAGTGGAAGGAATTTACCATCAAGGAAAATCAGGACGAAGTGGCGGCTTTTTGCAGCCGATTCGATGTAGTGGCATTCAGTTGTTACATCTGGAATATTACCCAGACGCTCGAAGTAGCCCGAAAAATTAAAGCCTTCAATCCTGCTACGCAGATTCTGCTGGGCGGCCCGGAGGTCAGTTACGACTGGCAGGAGGTCATCGCACTGCCCGAAGTTGATTATATCATTACCGGAGAAGGTGAAACGCCGTTTCGAGCCTTTCTCGATGCCTGGCCGCAAGTGGATGGCATTCCCAATATCGTCAGCAAAAAGGATGGAGAAATATCGTTTTTTCCACAAACGGAAATATTCGACCTGAAAGCGTACGAAGGGCTCATGCCGTATCGCAACGACACGCCCGAATTGCTGGCCAGCAAGGTGCTGTACCTCGAAACCTCGCGCGGCTGCCCGTACAAATGCGAATTTTGCTTAGCCAGCCTCGACAACAAGGTGCGCTACCTGCCAATGGACAGCATCAAATCGACTTTGCTGTTTATGATGCAACACGGTCGGGTAGTCAAATTCCTGGATCGCACCTTTAATATCAAGCGCGATTTCACCCTCGAAATTTTCAGGTTTATTCTCGATCACCATCGCCCAGGTAATGTTTTTCAATTTGAAATAACGGCCGATATTCTTCATCCGGATATTATGCAATTCATTGAAGATCATGTGCCTACGGGAATTTTTCGCTTTGAAATCGGTATCCAGACCGTCAATCAAAAAGCCAATCTGGAGGTAAGCCGAAAACAGAATTTCGATAAAACAAAATCCATCATTCAGCGTCTGCGTCATAAGGTGGAAATGCACCTCGACCTCATCGTCGGGCTTCCGTTCGATTTCTGGGATGATATTCGCCACAGTTTTGAGGAGGTGTTTCGCCTGCATCCCCCTGAACTGCAACTGGGTTTTCTGAAATTCCTCAAAGGCACGCCCATGTTGTACAAACACGCGCAGCATGGCTATTCTTTCGACCCCATGCCGCCTTACCAGATTATTGAAAGCAATTATCTTTCGAGGGAGGAACTTCACCGCATTGAGTTGCTGGAACATGCGCTGGAAATTTACTGGAATAAAAAACGGGCGCCGCTAAGCCTGCGCCATGTATCAGAGCAGTACAGCATTTTTGACTTTCTGATGGGGCTGGGCGAATGGTTTGGCGAAAAACAGGACTTTTTCAAGTATACACTGGCTGATGTGTATGTGTTGTTGCACGAATTTGTGGAAACCCATTATCCTGCGGATACCGTTTTGAAAGAACTTGTCGCACTGGACTATTACCTGTTCCACAAAATCAATCCGAAAACGATGTTTTTGGAAGAAATAGACCGCAAGTCGAAGAACCAAACCCTGACAGACTCGGGTCTTCCACTGGAGCACACCAAATTCAGGGTGTTGCCCTTATCCTTCGATTTTTACCGATTTCAGGCAGCGCATATTCTGGTAAAACAGCCCTCGCTTGCCATTATTCGATACAATGGCGTGACGCCGCCGCAAATGGTGCAGCCCCTGATGCCGGTGTAGGAACCTTTTGCCATTTTTCAAGGTTTCGTGCAGTTCAAACTTCCTGCAATGGCAAAGAGCACCGAACGACGCAATCCCTATCTCGATCTGTTATCCATTTCATGGAAGTATGCACGCGGTCAGAAGAAGCGTTACCTGCTTGTGTACACGATGTTCATGCTCAGCAACCTGGCTTCGGCGATGTATCCGGTGGTGTGGGGCATGTTTGTTAATTCGGTACAACGCGATACCTCCAGAGTGCTGACCTACGCCATGTGGTACGGACTTGCTTATCTGGGTATTCGACTCACAGACTGGTCTTTTCACGGTCCTGCCCGCTTGATGGAGCGCGAACTGGCTTTCAACCTGAGCCGTAATTTTTTGCAGGAATTGTACCATAAAGCGCTGTATTTGCCTGTTCGCTGGCACCAGGACAACCACTCCGGCGCTACCATCAACCGCATTCGAAAAGCGTATGAAGCCCTGCGCGACTTTTTTCAACACGGGTTTGAATACCTGCACACATTTTTCAATTTCCTGTTTTCCTTTGGCGCCATGCTCTATTTTGCGCCCCAATTTGGCCTCGTAGCCCTGGTGATGGGTTGTCTGGTAGTATGGATTATCCTTCGATTTGACAAGCCTTACATCGCCACACGCAGCCAGATCAACGAACGGGAAGAGGTAGTGTCGGCTACCTTGTTTGACAGCCTTTCCAATATCATAACTGTCATTACGCTAAGGCTTGAACAACGTATGGAGTCGGGCTTGTTGAAAAAAGTCATGGACGTACTGCCTCCGTTCAAAAAGAACGTGAAAGTAAACGAGTGGAAATGGTTCGTAACCGACATACTGGTCGGGCTGCTTTACGTCATCATACTGGTAGGATACATCTGGAAAAACTGGCAACCCGGGCAGGTGTTTATGCTGGGTGGGCTGGTCACCCTGGTAGGATATGTAGAACGTTTTACCAATGTTTTTCACAGTGTAGCCTACCTCTACACTGATGTAGTGCGGCACCACACGGATGTGCGTTCTGCGTATGATGTGCTGGAAGCCTATCAGCAACACCATTTACCTGAATCGGATCATCGCCTGCCCTCTAACTGGAAAACACTGGAAATCAACAACCTGCATTTCAAACACCACCTTGATACAGATCAATTTTTGCCAGAAAAACCACTTCCAGGTCTTCACGGCATCCACCTCCGTCTGGAGCGTGGCAAACGCATCGCACTAGTCGGAGAAAGCGGCAGCGGCAAAAGCACTGTGCTGGCACTGTTGCGCGGGTTGTACCCGGCGGAACCGGGCACCATGCTACTGGTCGACGGGCAATCATTCGATGGACTTGCTCCTATTTCCGGCACCGTAACCCTCTTCCCGCAAGAGCCTGAAATATTTGAAAACACCATTGCCTACAACATCTCGCTGGGGCTACCGTACGAGGAAAGTGACATCGAAAACATCTGCCGAACGGTATATTTTACTGATGTGCTGGAACAACTCCCCAAAGGGCTGAAAAGCAATATCGTGGAAAAAGGTGTGAACCTGTCGGGCGGACAAAAACAACGCCTGGCGCTGGCGCGCGGACTATTTGCAGCAAAAGACAGCGACATTATCCTGCTGGATGAGCCTACCAGCAGCGTCGATCCCAAAACCGAATCCATGATTTATGAACGTATGTTCGCTGAAATGGGCGACAAAGTAGTTGTGTCGGCTTTGCACAGGCTGCACCTGCTCACCCGTTTCGATTACATCTATGTGCTGGGGCAGGGAAAGGTGCTGGATGAAGGAACTTTACCTGAATTACTGGCAAAGAGTAGTGCTTTCAGGGACTTGTGGGCACATCAGGAGGAGGTAAGGGATATTTGAACAGGATGGATTTGAACAGGATTAGTGGGATTGATAAGGATTAGAAGGATTCAATTTATTTTAATTGCTAAAAATTGAATCCTTCTAATCCTTATCAATCCCACTAATCCTGTTCAACCCCCAATCCCTTACTTCCGCATCAAATCCCAAAAAGCCGCAAAGCGTTCAAAATTCTTTTCCGCTTCCGCCTTTTTTGCAAAATCATACGAATGCCCTTCAAAGGCTTCCAGCAAAGACTTCATTTGTGAAAGTGTGGCGTTTGCCTGAGAAGTGGCGCTGCCAGCTGCAATTTTACCTTCAAGTTGTTCAATTTCGGTACGCATGGATAACAGCAGGAAGCGATTGTTTTCAATCACTTTGCCCATATCCTGCGCTTCGAAAGCGCTGCGCAACTGTGTAAGTCGGCGATCGAAACGGGCGATTTCAAAAGAATCGCGCGAATGCTCGGTTGCCAGCGGGTTCTGAAAATTGGTGATACGTTCCTTGCCTCCGGTACTTTCCTGTGCCTGCATGCTGAAGCACAATGCCAAGAGGCCAAAAAGGGTCAAAAAAAGTTGTTTCATAGTAAGTTGTATCAAATCGGTTTGGATATGTTATTGGTGATAGTGCGCTGACAAAAGTAAAAAAACATTCCGATCCGCTATGCGCTTTTCCACTTTTTGATTTGCCCGTCCGGAAAGCAATACCACGCTTCGTCTGCAAGTTGCAGCATGGCAGCATCCCCCGAAGTGTTTCCATAGGCAATCACCTTGTCAAACTCGGTCAGGTTGTATCGTTCGCGGATGCGGCGGGCTTTCTCCTCGCGGTTGCAATTGGGTGTAGCCAAACGCCCCCGAAAAACATCGTTTTCAAACAACAACTCCGTACAAAGCAGGTCGATGTTCTCCGCCTCGCAAAACGGTATCAACCAAACGTCGAAAGAGGCCGAAACAATGGCTACCGTAGCGCCTGCGTCGCGATATGAACGGAGTAATGCAAGCATCTCGGGTCGTACCATTTTCAAGAGGTGGTTTTTGAAAAAATCGCTGCCTGTCTGTGCCATTTCCTGCCGTGTTTTCCCTCCGAAAAAAACATCCATCAGCGCGGCTTTGGCACGTTCGGCACGCTGTTTTTTTTCAAGAAAAAGCAAGGTGGATAACCGAAACAGGAATTTAATAATGCCTGAAATGAATACTCCAAAGGGTACTGATTGCCACAAAAAAGGCGGCAGAGAATCGCCGTGGGTCAGCGTGCCATCGAAGTCGAACAACACGAGGCGTCGGTTGCTTACAGTAGTTTCCGCTTGCATATCAGGGATAACGATAAACCAGAAAAAATGTGCTTTCTTCTACAAATACGCTTTGTGCCATAATCTGTCGCACGTGTTCCAGTTCGGGGTCGGCTGTGATGTTTTTTAGAAATTCTTTTTCAATGAATACAAAAGGGTGGCTATTGCTTAATGCCTTCAAAATCAGTGCGCTATCTCCATTCGTTTCTCTTTTCACTACCCAGTCCAGCGGAATCGGCGAGCAGTCGCCTGTGAGAAAATGCGCTTGAGGAAAGGCGGGTAGTACGATATAATTTTGGCCAAATTCCTGTCTTAATCGGCTCAATTCAGCATACAAGTCTACTTTTTCCGGTGTGCTGTAAATACCTGATAATTTTGGAAAAATAGCGCCCATAGAAACCGTCATGTCACTTCTCTGGCCATCCCGATACACAAATTCGTAGCCGTATCGCGCTACTCCGAGCAATATTCCCAAAAACAGCGCATATCGGGACACTGGAAACCCTTTGGTATGCTGACTGTACCACAACTTTTGCCCAATGTCCATGAGCGCAAATACCCAGGGAGAAGCAAAAAGTATGGGCAGGTTGTAACCCCAACTCACAGAGGCGCTCCAGGAAATGGTGAGCAACAAAAGCGGCAAAGCGGCATCTGTTTGCCAATTTTTGTAAAACGGTTTTGGGTAGACATATCTGATGATGATCCAGGCCACTGCCATCAGAAACACAAGTCTCGACTGTGCAAATGGCGCTGCAAACGACTGCTGGAGTTCGCATTGATACAGGTAACTGCCAAGCAGCGCCATCAGCCAGCCATTCCAGAGCATGCGGGCATAGGGTAATTTTCCATGTTTGTAGCACCAGAAGGCAGTGCCCGGCAGGGCGATTGTGAAGCCCGCCACTATGGGGTTAATCCGAAAGTAATCTAGGATGCCATGCTGAAATGCCTGTGCACCGGAAGCCGAGGCGCGGGTCATCTGCATAAAGTTGTCAGTGATGCCATTCAGGTATAAATAACTGAAAAACAAGGCGATACCAAGTGCCATACCTGACAGGAATAGGATCAAGCGCTTCGCTTTTTCCGGGTGATCCCACAAAAATAACAAAACGGGAATCAGAAACGCCAGTGGGTAAAAAGATTGTTTACACAGCAAGGATGCCGTCAGGGCAATGCCGCCAACAATGGCCCGAAGGGCTTGCCATGTTGCCTGTTTTGTTTCTGCTGCATATAACCACACCGCCAAAACCGCCAACAGGATTCCATCGACCGTATGCCAGGCACATGCCGGATAATTGTGTACCGACACAACGAATCCTGTTGCTGCCAGCATCCAGCGAAATGCTGCGGCCTTGCGACGCGCCAGCAGGTCGGCAGCCAGCCAGGCGTACAGGGCTATTTTACCGTAAAAAATCCAGCGTTCACCCAATACGCTCCAGTTTTCGGGCAAACAGGCCAATTCCGCTGCCCGCAGCCATACCGGCAAGGGCGGCCGCACGTAAATGATGTCTTGATACAGCGTTTTTCCACACATTACCTGCCAGGCAAGTCCGCTCAAAAAGCCGCCATCTGTTTCATTGATACCAAAAGGTGCATACACCAGGCAGTATATCAACACAATTCCAAGGTAAAGGGCAGGGTATATGCGTTCGGCCATGATCGGGCTATTTGCAGTGGCGTCGAGTGGTGGTGATCATTTGTCGCACAAATGTGAGTTCTGGCTTGATTTCTCGGTATTCCGGGTTGTCGGTTTCTGCTCTGAGCGACTGTTCTACCAATTCCAGTTGGCCGTTGGTGATAGCCAACTGGTATTCCATCAAATGTTTGTTCTGAAAATGTTCGAATGCCTGCACATGCGCGTCTTTGGGTTTGAGTTTCAGGTAAACAAAACAGCCCATGAGGGCAACTACTGTCCCCAGGAAACCTGCCAATAGCAACATTTTGAAACCGAACCCACCTTTTTGAAGCCGCAATTGCTCATAATCGTGTTGAAGAATGCGCTGCTCTTCACGCAACGTTTTGTGCTGGTCGTAGATGTTCGACCACTCCGATTTTGCTTTTTCTGCTGCAAATTGGGCGTCTGCCAGCGCCTGGCGCAGCGCCTTAATGTCTGGGTGTTCCGGATCGGGTGGTCTTGTTTCCATTTTTTCGCATTTTTGCCGGACAAATATACGTTCATGAAACTCGATATTCTAGCCATTGGCATCCACCCCGACGATGTGGAACTGAGCGCTTCGGGCACCTTGCTGCGCCATGCTGCTCAAGGCAAATCTTTTGGACTCCTCGATTTGAGCCGGGGCGAAATGGGAACGCGTGGTACGCCCGAAATCCGGGCGCAGGAAGCCGCTGAATCCGCGCGTTTGCTGGGCGCTGCCGTCCGCGAAACGCTTGATATTCCCGACGGATTGTTTGTCGATTCGGCAGAAAACCGCCTGAAAATAATTCGTGTACTCCGAAAATACCGCCCGGAGATTGTGCTTTGCAATGCTATTGCAGACCGGCACCCTGACCACGGTCGTGCAGCCAAAATGACGGCTGACGCGTGCTTTTACGCAGGCCTCTCCAAAATTGAAACCGTTGACGACGAGGGGCGTCCGCAGGAAAAATGGCGACCCAAAGCGGTGTATCACTATATTCAGGATCAGCAACTTATACCAGATTTTGTGGTAGATATTTCACCCTGGTTTGCCAAAAAGATGGAAGCCATTCTCACCTTTCGCTCGCAGTTTTACGACCCCTCCGGAGAAGCCGCCAACACGCCCATTTCCGGAAAAGATTTTATTGATTTTATGGAAGGTAAGGCCCGTGTTTTTGGCCGCTCGATTCAGGTAGAATATGCCGAAGCCTTTCATGCAGCGCGAACCCCCGGGGTGCAAGATTTGTTTGACCTGTTGTGAGGCAGTTCTGCTGCTTGACCTACCTTTGTATGGACAAAAACAAAAGATTATGAAAAAGATCGGCATTGCGATAGCCGTCGCTACCACCTCGATATTGTTGCTGGCTTCATGTGCCGGCGCATCCAAACAGTTTTCCAAACGCCTGATTGGATCCTGGGAAATTGTTCAGTATAAAACTGAAATTCAGGACATGCGCCGCGCTGCGGCATTCCCACCGTATCGCAACATAACCTTTATGAAAAAAGGCAGAGGACGTGTTTCTGCCAATAATCCTTACCCGGATGAAAAAGGCGGCCAGGGCTTTGATTTTCAATGGACTAACACGGAAAACACCGTTACCATGCGCGGGTTTGATACCGATTTCGCGCGCTCCTGGATTGTGGTGGAAAACAAAAAAAGCCGCCAGGTCTGGAAATCTACCGACGGCGCCAATGGCGTACAAACCCTCGAACTCAGAAAATAAAAGAATACCGGCACATGCAACGACGCATTATAGCCCGCCTGCTCATTTTGGCCGCACTTTTTGCTGTGGTCTGGTTTGTGATGCACAGAAAAAAACAGGCGCAAATTGCTGTTAATCAACCTGATACGGAACAACAGTCGACCCGGCCTAAATCGGGAACAGGCACGAACGCCACCACGACTTCTACATCGGTACCAACCTATGTACTGGATGTATTGCGGTACGTGCGCAGCCACGGCGAAGCCCCGGATGGTTACGTAGGCGGCCGCGAGTTTCAAAACAGGGAGAAAAAACTGCCTGCCAAAGACAAGCAAAACAAGCGCGTCCGATACTCTGAATGGGATGTGCGGCCCAAAGTGGAAGGTAAAAACAGGGGCAAAGAGCGGCTCGTCACGGGCTCCGACCACAGCGCCTGGTACTCCAAAGACCATTATAAAACCTTTGTGAAAATAGCAGAATGAAAATCGTCGATCATCCTCCCGCTTTTTCTCCGGCCGTCTTTGTGGCTGAAATAGATGGCAGCAAGGCGCGTACCTTGCGTGCTTTTTATCCTCGTATTGCTAAAGTGCTTCATTTCCCTGATTATTTTGGCAAAAACCTCGATGCACTCTTCGACTGTTTGTGCTCGCTTGAGGTAACCGGCAAACAAGAGGTCGTGCTGCTGGTGCATCATCCGCATGCTTTTCTGGAAAAAGAAAAACATGAGAAAAAAGAGGCTGCGCTTCAGGTGCTCCGCGATGCTGAAAAAGAAGAAAATCGCTACGATGGCATAAAATTCAGCGTCCTTGGAATACGAGGGAAGTTATGAGTTATGAGTTATGAGTTATGAGTTATGAGTTATGGTGCGCTGTTCTTGGCATGAGGGGAGGACTTGTGACCATAACATGAAACCTTTACCTCCTCAACTTTACCTCTACAACTTTAACTCCTCAACTCTAACCTCAAAATCAGTAACCATGCTCAGCGTACAGCACCAACACTCATAACTCATAACTCATAACTCATAACTTTTTCAAAGTTATCATGAAAAAACTACTTGTCTACGTTCTGTTTCTGTTTCCAGCCTTGTTGTCGGCGCAAGGCATGTGGGTGCCGCTTTTACTTGAAAAACAGAATGAAAAAGAGATGCGTTCGCTCGGTTTGAAACTCGATGCCGACGATATTTTTTCCAATGTGGAGCCCAGCATCAAGGATGCCATTTGCCAGTTCGACGGTGGTTGCACAGGAGAAATGATCTCGCCAGATGGCTTGTTGCTCACCAACCACCACTGCGGATTCGATGCTATTCAAGAACTCTCTACGCTGGAGAACAACTATATTGAGGACGGCTATTGGGCCAAAAACCGCGCCCAGGAACTCCCTGCAAAAGGAGTAACTGCCGTGTTCATCAGCCGCATGGAAGATGTGACGGCACTTGCCATGCAAAGCGTAACGACGGGTATGGCCGAGAAAGACCGGCAGTCGCAAATCGATAAAAACCTGGCACAAATCAAGGCAAGTACCAAAAAAGAGTCTTTTGAGGATATTCTGATTCGCCCGTTTTACAATGGCAACCAATACTACCTTTTTGTAACCAAAACTTTCAAGGATATTCGTTTTGTGGGCGCACCGCCAAGCAGTATCGGCAAATTTGGCTCCGATACCGACAACTGGGTTTGGCCGCGCCATACGGGTGATTTTTCTATGTTTCGTATATACACGGATAAAAATGACCGTCCCGCAGAATATGCCGCAGACAATGTGCCGTATCACCCTGCAAAATACCTGCCCATTTCGCTCAAAGGTGTGCAAGAAGGCGATTTTACGATGGTCTACGGCTTTCCAGGCGCTACCAACGAATACCTCACAGAAGCCGCCATACGGCAAATTGGCGACGTGCTCGACCCCGCCAAAGTTTCCATTCGCGACCGGGCACTAAAAATCATGGACGGATTCATGCGCAAGGACCCTGCTGTCAAAATTGCCTACATTGCCCGTTATGCTTCCATTTCCAATGCCTGGAAAAAATGGCTGGGTGAAATGCAGGGCCTGAAAATGTACAAGGCCGTAGACAAAAAGAAAGAATACGAGGCAGAGTTTACCCGCCGTATCGAACAAAACCCCGACTGGAAATACCGCTACGGCAACTTACTGCCGAGGCTGCGGCAGTTGTATCAGGATATAGAACCCTACGCACTTGTTCGGGATGTGTACTCCGAAACCATGCTTCGCAACAATCAAATCCTGGCGCAGGCAGCCGGCCTGAGCAGTTGGCTCGATACCTATGAAAAAAATGGAGAAGCATTCTTTGTTGGTAAAAAAGAAAGCGCAACAGCCGGTTTTTCATCATTTTACAAAGACTACCGCCCGGAAGTAGACCAGGCTGTACTGGCCGCCATGCTGGAAACGTATGCAGAAAAAGCAGGCTCCCAATGGGGCGCTGCAGATTTGCAAAACATGGCCAAAGAAAAAGGTGGTTATCCTGCCCTGTCCGCCTACATTTTTGAAAATAGTGCTTTCGTGTCGCAGGATAAAATGAACGCCGTCCTTTCAAAAAAACCGGCTGACATTGTCCAAACCTTGAAAAACGACCCAGCCTACAAACTCTGGTCTGATTTACAACAATACTACGCCGCCAATATCCAGCCAAAAATTCAGGAGTTGCAGCCCCAAATCAACCTCCTGCAACGCGAATACATGGCTGCCCAGATGGTAGTTTTCAAGGAAAAACGCTTTTTCCCGGATGCCAACAGTACGTTACGCCTTACCTACGGCAAAGTGCGCAGTTATTCGCCCCGCGATGCTGTGCGCTATGAGCACCAGACGTACCTCGACGGCGTGATGGAAAAATACATACCGGGTGACTATGAATTCAATGTGCCTGAAAAACTTGTAAGTCTTTGGAAATCAAAAGACTATGGCCAATATGCCGCCAAAGACGGCCGCCTGCCTGTGGCATTTATCGGCACCAACCACACCACCGGCGGCAATTCAGGTAGCCCTGCGCTCGATGCAAAAGGCAATATGATCGGCCTCAATTTCGACCGCGTTTGGGAAGGTACCATGAGCGATCTCAACTACGACCCCGCTATCTGTCGCAATATCATGGTCGATATCCGCTATGTACTTTTTATCGTTGATAAACTGGGCGGAGCCGGGTATTTGCTGGATGAAATGAAGTTGGTACGTAAGTGAGTTATGAGTTATGAGTTATGAGTTATGAGTGTTACGTACTTACTCCTGGCTTGTTCAAAAGTGTGGCCGAGCGTAAGTACGTAACACTCATAACTCATAACCAGGAGTGTACAAAGGATTTGTTCGGCTACGCCCCTCGTAGTAGGATGGGAACGCGGATGAAGCGGATAAAGCGGATTTAAACGGATTTTTTGGTGGCCTTGCGGCCACTTCTTTTTGATTTTTACGGATTTGCCCGCCTTCGGCGGCTGGATACGCTTGGCATACACATGAAATGATACAAGGGATCGATGTTGATTTTTGCTTGCTTTATAGAAGATTGATTCGATTTACGTCCCGCCGAAGGCGGGCAAATCCGTAAAAATCAAATAAAGTGGCCGCAAGGCCACCAAAAAATCCGTTTAAATCCGCTTTATCCGCTTCATCCGCGTTCCCATCCTTCTAAAAGGGGCGTAGCCGAACAAATCCTTCGTACACTCCTGACTCATAACTCATTTTCCGTAGTTGAAGTTCGGATTCAGCGCGGCTTCCCGCATACCGATTTTGAAAATGCCGTAGGTGCAATTTTTGAACGGATCGTTGTAATTGCCGGTAACAAGTTGTTCCTCTGTCACTGAAGAAGGCACCAGTTTGCCGTAGGCAGTGTAAAAAAACGCATCTGCGTTGGCAATGACAGGATAATCGCGACCGCGGGCAATGACACAGAAGCCGGGGCTCAGGCAGCCCACTTTGATGCGCGGATTGCCGCCAGAGAAGTCTGTTTTGGCCTGTTTGGACAGTGCGAGTGTGAGCGCGCGGCTTTTGAACAACACGCCAGTTGTATCGGCGTCTAATTTGTTCAGCACTTCATCAATCATACCGATGGCGGTGTGGCCGATAGCCGGGAAACCGATCACAGAAGTGAGGGCGCGGCCGGTATCCGACTGAATGAAACCAAAAACGCGTTGCCACCACTGTGGCTCCTTGTGTTTCACTACTTCAAAGGTCATACGTGCCAGTCCACCCGGAATTTCAATCGGACGTTTGCCAAATGCCTTGGTAAAATCCGCCTTAAGTTCCTTGCTTTCTGCCGGTTTACCCTTGGCGTCATTGTACAACTGAAGCCCGGCGGCAACCGTCCAGAATGCCGCATCGAAGTATTTATCGCGCGAGTTTTCATCCTTGCCGATCACCAGGCGCATCGTGGCGCGCGTGTTTTCAGGTATTCCCTCGTTTTCGCCTACATGAAAAGCGATCATTTCTACCGTCATTTGTACATCAGGCGCTTCCTCGCTACCGTTGAGGGCAGGGTCGACCAGTGAAGTTTCCAACACTGTTCCTCCCGTATCGGTATTGTTGAGCTGAAACACAAGGAATTGATTGGCAAGGTCTTCTTCCGAAGTAGATTCCAGTCCAAGTGCCTGCGCCTCCAGGGCGTTGATCATATCTTCGTACGACATGCTGCTTTCGAGCATGTTGTTTTGAAAAGGGGCGTTTTGTTGCATGGGTAATGTAATTTTTAGGCCTTAAATGTAGGCTGAACTTCATAGGTTTGCATCGCTAAGAGCCCTAAAGTTTTACCTTTCATACATTCTTTGGAAATGACCAGACAACTTCACATTTCGCTTGTAGTGTTTCTTTTGATTGCCCGTACGCTGGTGCTTTCTGCGCAGAAATATATTCCTTTCCCTTACGTGCATGAAAAGGTTGCTACCGGCGACAGTGCGATGGTGGTAACAGCCCATCCACTGGCTACCAAGATTGGCGTCGAAATCCTGCAAAAAGGCGGCAACGCCATTGATGCGGCTGTCGCTATTCAATTTGCCCTTGCAGTGGTGTACCCACAGGCAGGAAATATCGGCGGTGGCGGCTTTGCTATTTATCGTGACAAAGACGGGAAAGTGTCGGCGCTGGATTACCGCGAAAAAGCCCCCGCTGCCGCCTACGAAAAAATGTACCTCGACTCCACTGGAGAAGTTATCAAAGACAAAAGCCGACTCGGCGTACTGGCTGCCGGGGTACCAGGCACCGTCGACGGGATGTGGGAACTGCACCAACGATATGGGAAACTGCCCTGGAAGGATTTATTTGCGGCTACCATTGAATTTGCAGACAAAGGGTTTCAGATGACCCAAAAAGAAGCGGAAGCGCTCAATGCCGAACGGTTCAATTTTCTGCACAACAGCCCCCTGATACCTGCATTCGTATCGCAGCAGCCCTGGGAATTTCGCGACTGGCTGATTCAGAAAGACCTGGCCAAAACGCTCCAGAAAATTGCAGACGAAGGTCGCGACGGCTTCTACAAAGGAGGAATCCCTGCGCTGGTAGTCAATACCATGAAAAAGAAGAATGGCATGATCACGGAGCAGGATATGGCAGATTATCATAGCGTTTGGCGTACACCGCTGGAGTTTGATTATAAGAAAATGCACATCATTACTATGCCGCCGCCCAGCAGCGGAGGCCTTATTCTCAAACAATTGCTTGGGATGACAGGACCGTACAACCTGAAGTCCAAGGGTTTTCACACGGTAGCATCGGTGCATCTCATGGCCGAAGCCGAACGACGCGCTTATGCCGACCGGGCAGAGCATATGGGAGATCCTGATTTCTGGAAAGTGCCTGTAAATCAGATCACGACACAGGCTTATATGAAAGGCCGAATGAAGGATTTTAATCCTGATAAAGCGACTCCAAGCAGCGCCATTTCTGCCGGGCAAGTGAAGGAAAGCGAAGAAACTACCCATTATTGTGTCGTAGATGCAGCGGGTAATGCCATTTCCGTAACTACCACCCTCAACGACAGTTACGGTAGCAGGGCAGTAGTGGCAGGCGCGGGTTTTATTTTGAACAATGAAATGGACGACTTCAGTGTGAAGCCCGGCGCGCCGAATATTTACGGCGCAGTTGGTGGCAAAGCCAATGCGATCGTAGCGAACAAACGCCCGCTTAGCAGCATGACACCTACCATCATTACCAAAAAGGACAAGGTGTGGATGGTGCTGGGCTCTCCAGGCGGTACGACCATTCCAACCAGTGTGTTTCAGATTATCGTCAATGTGGCAGAATTCGGGCTTTCTTTGCCGGATGCTCTAAAAGCCGGCCGATTCCACCACCAATGGCTGCCCGACCAGATATCGGTAGAGGAAAATGCCCTGCCGGAAGAAGTGTTGAATGCCCTGAAATCGATGGGCCACGAAATACATCCGCGAAGCCCGATCGGTAGGGTAGAGGCCATTATTCGTCTGCCTGATGGAAACTGGCAAGGCGCCGCCGACACCCGTGGAAATGATGCCGCCAAAGGTTTCTAACTTCTCACTTCTCACTTCTCACCTCTCACCTCTATGAACTACCTCATAGATCCGGATATTCGAAAAGCCGCAACACTCCCTGGCACATTTTACAACGCCCCCGGTGTGTTTGATACCTGTCGGGAGGCTGTTTTTGCGCGTTCCTGGCAAATGATTACTGGTGCCGAAGACACGGTGAAATTGCCGCTGGATGCCATGCCTTTTCAATTTATGGAAGGCTTTATCGAGGAACCGCTGTTGTTGTTGCAAGACGCCGAGCAGCAACTGCATTGTATGTCGAATGTGTGCACGCATCGCGGGAAAATACTGGTAGAACATCCCGGCAAACTTGAACGCGGTATTATTTGCAGTTACCACGGCCGACGTTTTGGCCTTGATGGCGCCTTTTTATCCATGCCTGAAACGCAGGGCATGGAAAACTTCCCTTGTGCCGACGATAACCTGACGCCACTGCAAGTACATCGCTGGCGGCAATTTGTGTTTACTTCGCTCGACCCAGCCATTCCTTTCAACGACTGGGTGGGCGATATGGAAAGGAAAATCGGCTTTTTGCCTGTAGAACAGTTCCGATTCCAGCCGGCCCGTTCGCGCGACTACTTAGTACGGGCCAACTGGGCTTTGTACTGCGACAATTATCTTGAAGGGTTTCATATACCATTTGTACATAAATCGCTGGCTGCCGGACTCGATTGGGGCGCTTATCGCACCGAAGTGTCGCGCTGGAGCAATGTGCAGGTCGGCATCGCGAAAGGCGGCGAAGAAGTATTTGATTTGCCTGCCGGACATGAAGATTACGGACAGTCAATCGCCGGCTATTACTTCTGGCTCTACCCGAATATCATGTTCAATTTTTACCCTTGGGGCTTGTCGCTGAACATCGTGCGGCCACTGCAACAACACCTGACAAAAGTGAGTTTTCGCGCATACGTCTGGAAAGAGGACAAACTGGGCGTTGGCGCGGGCGCCGATGTCGACCTGGTAGAACGCGAAGACGAGGCTGTGGTGGAGCAGGTACAAGTGGGTACTCGTTCCCGTTTTTATAAACACGGTCGTTTTTCACCCCGGCAGGAACAAGGCGTACACCATTTTCATAGTCTGCTCGCAGCATCGCTGAAAACGTAATCTTTGTCCGGCCGCTTTTTTTTGTCAAACGCCTATTAGCAAATTTGAAACAACATACCTTTGCCGCCATGCAAACCGGAAAAACGCTCCTCCCCCGTGAACGATTCGCTCTGACGATCGAGCGTCTTTGTCACCAGTTGCTGGAAGATTGGGGCGATTTTTCCGACGCCTGTATTATCGGTATTCAGCCGCGTGGCATTCCGCTGGCCGACCGCATTGCCAGTCGCTTGCAGGAACTCATTGGAAACCGGCATATCGACTACGGAAAACTCGATATTACGTTCTACCGCGACGATTTTCGCATGTCCGACGGGCCGCTCTCGCCCCATCCCAACGACATCAATTTCATTGTTGCCAATAAACGGGTGCTGTTGATCGACGATGTGCTTTACACCGGGCGTACGATTTCTGCTGCCCTGTCGGCCCTTCAACATTATGGCCGCCCGGGTTCTGTGGAATTGCTGGTGCTTGTCGACCGCCGTTTCAATCGCCACCTGCCTATTCAACCTGATTACTACGGCATTGCAGTGGATGCGCTTGATGAAGCATACGTAAAGGTTCGCTGGCAGGAAACGCATGGCGACGACGAAATTTTATTATTCGATAAAAAACCCTGATGGCAAAAGGACTCAGTACACGGCACCTGATCGGTATCAAAAACATCACGGAAGACGATATCCGCCTGATCTTTGAAACAGCCGACAATTTCAAGGAAGTCATCAACCGTCCCATCAAAAAAGTCCCCAGCCTGCGGGATATTACTGTTGCCAACCTCTTTTTTGAGAGCAGCACACGTACACGGGTCTCCTTTGAACTCGCCGAGCGCCGCCTGAGCGCCGATATTGTCAATTTCACAGCCTCCTCTTCCAGCGTCAGCAAGGGCGAAACCCTGCTCGATACCGTCAACAATATCCTGTCCATGAAAGTGGATATCGTGGTGATGCGACACCCTGCTCCCGGCGCCTGTGTGTATCTGGCTTCACGTATCCCGGCCAATATCATCAACGCCGGCGACGGTACCCATGAGCACCCTACACAGGCTTTGCTGGATGCTTTTTCCATTCGGGAAAAACTGGGCGATGTGGCGGGAAAAAAAATTGCCATCATCGGCGATATTCTCCACAGCCGCGTAGCATTGAGCAATGTTTTTTGCCTTCAAAAACTGGGCGCTAAAGTGCGTGTTTGCGGCCCTCCGACCCTGATTCCCAAACACTATGCAGCGCTGGGCGTGGAAATTTCACACAATGTAATGGATACCCTGCGCTGGTGCGATGTGGCCAATGTGCTGCGTATTCAGTTGGAACGCCAGGACATCAAATATTTCCCTAGCCTGCGTGAATACCACCAGTATTTTGGCATCAACAGGCAAATGCTGGAATCGCTCGACCGCGAAATTGTCATCATGCACCCGGGCCCCATCAACCGGGGCGTGGAAATCACCTCCGACGTTGCCGACAGCCCGCACAGCATTATTTTGCAGCAGGTAGAAAACGGCGTGGCAGTGCGCATGGCGGTGCTGTATTTGCTGGCGGCACAGTATTGATTTTTGGGCTACCAATGCTTTGCACCAAAATTCGGGGCATCACCTTTTAAAAATAGCCGCTATGGAAAAAGGTACTCTGTTGTTTTGCCTGCTTTTTTCACTTCAAATTTTATTCGGGCAAACAAACCCACCCGATACTGTTGTATTCCAGCAAGTACAGGATATTCCGTTTGCGGGCATCGGACTGCCCCAGAAAGTGGTGCAGGATCGACTCGGCAGGCCCTTTTTTTATGTAGCATCCAAGGAAGGCGGGCTCCGCATTTACAGCCTTTCCAGCCCGAATCAGCCCGAATTGCAAGCGGAAATAACGGTGTCCGAACTACAGGGCCAGGAAGTGATGAATCTTCATCAAAACGGTTCGTTTTTGTACCTGGCGCTGGGCAACTTTTTTGGCGGCGCCAACCCGCCCGGAATAGCAATAATAGATGTTACAGACCCGGAAAATGCTTTTATTCGGGATGTGTGGGTAAGTGAAACACCGGGACGCGGCTGCGCATTTGTCACCACTTCCGGCAATTATGCGTACCTCGGCGCCATGTCGCGCGGACTTATTATCCTGAATATCGAAAACAAGGACGACATCGTATGGGTGTCCGAACTGGTACCAGATATTCATTTCCCGGTAGAAAATCCCAATTCAGTGCAATTGCCCAACGCCCGGGGAATGGCAGTTCGGGGCGATACCGTCTGGCTGTGTTACGATGCAGGTGGTTTGCGTCTGATCGACGTGGCCGACAAACAGCACCCGACAGAAGCAGGCCGATATATCAATCAGGACGCATTGGGCAAACAACAGGCCTACAACAACATCATTCTTGAAAATGAAAATGCCTACATAGCCATCGATTATTGCGGACTAGAAGTGCTAGATATTTCCAATCCGGCAGAAATTCAGCAAAAAGCATGGTGGAATCCCTGGGATTGCCAGTCGCCCAACAATGCCTGGATCAACAGTCCCGGCCATAGCAACCAGATCGAACTGGATACTGCCCGACACCTGTTGTTTCTTTCCACCGGCCGTAGCGAATTGAATGTGGTGGATGTTTCAGAGCCGGAGCACCCTCACCAGGCGGGCAGTTTTGGCACACCCGACGATTTGTATTTTACCTGGGGGATGGGCCTTGCTGACGATCGCGTGTACCTCACCTACATTGCTTCCGTATTCCCTTTTTTCAGTATCTGGTCGGGCGTGCGAATCCTGGAATGGGATGCACTGACTGCTACCCGACAAATCATTTCTTCTTCATCGATTCGGGTATTTCCTCAACCTTTTCAGGATGGATTTCGGATAGAATGCACGGATGTTGACGCCAGGTTGTTGGGCTTGCAAATAATTGATTTACAAGGGCATGTGCTTTTGGAAAAAGAATTTTCTGCAACGTCATTGGTGCAAAATGCTACCTTCATCCCATTTCAGGCATCTGCGGGTATTTATTTGCTGAAATGCAGCACGCCCTCCGGCGAATACATTAAGAAACTGATACACTTGAACCCTTAACCTCAATCCAGGCGGATATCGATGGTCGTTTCATAGGCAGTCCGCAGCCAACCTGTGTGCAGTTTTGTAAATGAACGCTGCAAGTAGGGTAGTGGGGTGATCAGATTGAGCCCCCAATCGTACATTTTCCAGGGTTTGAACCGCATCAGCGCCTGATAAACCCTGATTTCATCTTCCAGTCTTCGATAAATTTCCCGGTCGTAATTTTTGAACTGCTCGGCATCAAAACGCTTCGAAACCAGCGCTTTTTGGGCAAAATGCGCCGCAATATAACCTGAAATCATGCCTGTCCCGATTCCCTCTCCACTTGTGGGACACACTAAGGAGGCGGCGTCGCCGGTAAGCAAATACCCGTCGCCAAAATTGCGTCTGCGGCGAGAGGCCAGCGGAATGCCCCATCCGACAGGCTCTTCCAGCGGCGCGGCATCTCGAAAGCGATGCGCCATATTAGTATCTTCCGCAATGATTTTTTTAAATAAGTCGCGCAGGTTGTATTTGTGGTGCGCAATGAGTTCGCTCACCATCCCGTAACCCACATTGGCTTCTCCATTTGGCAGGGGGAAAATATAGAAATAGGACAGCGGTAATCCTTTGGGCAAGTACACTTCGATGAGGTTTTTGGGATGGATGCCGCTGACGCCCTTCCAGTATTGCCGCAGGGTGCCTGCGTAGTGCCGCCTGTCAATGCTTCGTCCTCCCACGTGGCGCAGCACAGTAGAATGATCGCCATCGGCCCCGATCACCAGCGGGGTGTCGAATTCCAGCGTAGTCCCGCCTTTTTTTCGGGCCTGAATACGCCAGCGCCCGTCGATGCGCTCCATAGTTTCCACTTTTGTTTCTGGAAAAAACTGGGTGTATCGGGCATCGAGTTTGCCGACGAGAAATTGATCGAAATGTAGGCGCTTGGAAGTCCACAATACCGACCGCGAAGGAGCGTCTGCCGGGGGCGCAGGCTGAATAAATTCGGTAACGCGGCCATTGGGTGTTGTAATCCGGGTGCCCCATGATTGCAGAAAGTCCTGATTGTCAAATACTTCGTTTGCAGTAATATTCGGATCGAGGTGTTGTAAAACCCTGAAAACTTTCAAATCCAGCCCGTCACCGCATACCTTGTCGCGCGGAAATGCGGATGCATCCACAATGGTATGAGGGATGCCCATTTTGGATAAAAACAAGGAAGTCGTCGCTCCTGCGGGCCCCGCGCCAACAATTAATAAATCAGTCTGAATACGCTCGATGCTCATAGCCGCGAAAGTACGGCGTCAGGGCGCATTTCATTGGTTTACAGACTTGATTAAATCGGGATAATCGGTAATAATACCATCGACGCCCAACAGAATAAGGCCACGCATAGACTTTACGTCGTTGACAGTCCATGGGATCAGTTGAATGCCGTTTCGATGGCATTTGCGCACCAGTTTTTTGGAAACCAGTTGAAAATAAGGACTGTAAGCGGCAGGTTTGAACCCGAGTTCCTTGATATTGGAATCAAAACCGAGGATATTCTCGATGAGCAAGGCAAGTGCAATATCCGGCGCCTGACGGTGCATGGCCTGCAAAGCGCGTTTGTCGAACGATTGAACCGTACATTGATGGTCGATGCCCAGCGCCCGCAATTCGGCAATCACCAGGCTGGCAAACTCTTCCACAGGCGGATGCCGAATGCCGTCCCAATCAGCCTGTGATTTGATTTCGATGTTCCAGCGAATACCTGCGCCGCGCCCGGATGGGTGTACGCGTACGGATTCCACCACTTCGTGGAGTGTCGGTTTCCAGGTTTGCAATTTTTCCTGCTGTGGAAAACGGGGATTTCCATAACTCCCGCAGTCGAATGCTTTTATTTCGGCCGCTGTGAGGTTGTACAACAGGAATTTTTCGGCTTCACTCGCTTTGATAGAATCGCCGCCTGGCTTTCGGCAAATGGCAGGATTGAACCAGGGTTCGTGGCTGACAATCAATTGTTTATCTTTGGAAACGGCCAGATCAAGTTCCAGGGTGTTAACTTCCGGAAAATCGAGCGCGTGCAAAAAGGCTGGAATGCTGTTTTCCGGCCGCAGCCCGCGGCAACCCCGATGGCCCTGCCAGTCGAATCCGGCAGGCACCTGCACGGCTTGTGCAACGCCACGTTGATATGTCAGGAAAAAAGGAAGGCTGAACATGAGCCAAAGAAAAGGACTTGTACGCATTTTTGGTAACCGGCAAGAAATGAACAGAAACAAGGCAGGTAATAAAGGAATGTTTGCAGCGAATTTTCTCAAACCCCTTACCTTTGGGCAAAACTACCCAAACCCACATTAACCCTGCGTTAATTCTTCCAATGTTGCCCCCACTCACTACTCACCACTCACTACTCACCACTCACCACTCCCTCCATGGACGTTAAAGAATTCCTGTTTTCTCTCCCAGCCAAAGTAAAACCCGAAGTAGTAGAAGGCGTTTCTACCTTGTTCCACTTCGATATTTCCGAAGCAGGCCAGTTTACTGCCCAAATTGAAAATGGTCAGATGACCGTCACAGAGGGCCTGAGCGGCGAACCCAACTGCAAAGTAACCACCAGCGCCGAATCTTTTAAAAAACTCCTCAGTGGCGATCTCAACCCCATGATGGCCATGATGACCGGCAAACTGAAAATCAGCAACCCGGGCGAAATGCTGAAATATGCGAAGATGTTTGGACTGATGTGAAAAAAGTCCTGAGTCGTAAGTCCTGAGCCCTGAGTCTGTAGAGTACACCTATATACCCTTGGCATTTATAAATAGTGATACCAAGGGTATATAGGTGTACTCTACAGACTCAGGGCTCAGGACTTACGACTCAGGACTTTTTTCTCAAGACTTCATCTTATCTATTTCCCTTCGCTCCTTCTTCGTTGGCCGGCCACTTCCTCTTTCTCGTTTTTCGCTGGTAGGTGTGGCATTCGTAAACCAGGCTTCGTATTTGTTCTTTTCGGCAGCAGGCGTCACGTCTTCATAACAGGTTGCAGCAATGGGTGCGCCGACGCGTTTTTCGATCAATTGAATCGCCCGGTATTCAAATGTAAATCCCTCCTTTTTGACAGCCACTACATCGCCTTCTACAATCATATGAGAAGGTTTGACGGCTATGCCTGCTATTTTCACCTTGCCTCCTTTGCAGGCATCTGTGGCGATGGTGCGACTTTTGAAAATGCGCACACTCCAGAGCCATTTGTCAATTCTGACTTTATTTTCCATTCGTAGTAGACATTAAACGGTTTGCGTGTAATGCTTGCAACACTGCAAACCGTATTTTATAGCAGACATAAAAAACGCCCAACGAACGCAAAGTTCGCCGGGCGACGGTTTTTTTTACATACCTGCTGAAAAATCTTTCCAGGACGGGGTTGGGGAAGGAGGGGGCGGTGGATGAAAAGGGGTGGGGTTTAAGGGGCAAGAGGCAAGGGGCAAGAGGCAAAATGCAAAAGGCAAAATGCAAGGGGCAAAGGGCAAGAGGCAAATAGCAAAAGGCAGGATTTGAGACAGTAGAACAGGTAATTTATTCATTATTTGGCCAAAATTGCCCTTTGCCCTTTGCCCCTTGCCTCTTGCCCTTTGCCCCTAATTTCTACTGAACGCGCTCAAAAGTCACCTCATAACGAGTGCCTTCGTATACCGTCTCGGCTTTCATGGTATTGCTGGTAAGGTCGCTAATTTCATACGTGCTGCTGGTGTTGTTGAACGTAAGAATCAGGTCTTGTTTGGCTTCGTCTTCTTTCCAGTCGCCATTGTACGACTGTGTGCTGGAACCTCCGAACGGCAGGGTAGTGATAACGTCGAGGTCAAATTCCTGGCTGGATTGCAGATCAAGATTAAATTGAACGATGGCGGAGTAGTCAGTGCCTCCTGATTTTACCTGGCTGGAGTGCCAGTTGCCTGCCAGGCGGTCTTGCAAAGAATCGTCTTTCTTGCAGGAAACGAATGAAACGGCGGAAATGAACAGGAGGGCCAGAAGGCTGTGAACAGCGTTTTTCATGATTGAAAAGATTGAAAAGTGATAGATCAGGTTTTGGATTGAATGATTGGTTTTGGTCGGGTTTCCGTCATAAATGCCCGGATTTTTGCTTTATTGCCGACGAACGTTCAATTTCACTTACATTTAAATGTTTCATAACAAATCCTTATTTGTAACTTCGCGTCATTAATCCGTCCAAAGTCAACTTCCGTTGGCCAGTGATTACATTCCTGCCCGTGGTTAATCTCATATGTTTTCACACTTTAACCATTCATATGCGCAGATTATTTACTGTTTGGACGCTCTTCATTTGTTCCATTTCCATTCTTTCCGCTCAATTGCCTGCCCGGCTCAACATCAAACTCGGCCTGAATGTGGGCGCTTCCAGGCTATACCACGACACGGATTTTCAAAGCACCGTGCTGAATGCCGATTTTAAACGTGTGGAAGAATATGTGGAAGAGGCCTTTCGAGATGAAGGCATCGATTACGACTACACCTGGGAAAAATATGCCGACGACAATAAACTGCGCTCCAGTTACCTGCAACCGCGCTTCGGCTTTTCCATGCATGTTTCTTACGATAAATGGCCTGCATTCCTGATTCTGGATGCCATGAGTTCGCCCTCCGGCTACGAGCGGATGGCTTACAGCGGCACGCTGGGCCTGGGCAAAGACTTTGAAATAGGGGATAACATCGGCATGTTCCTGACTTTTGTTGGTGGCTATAAATACGTGTTCGACAAAGGTTTTGGCGATAAAACCATTGTCAACAGCATTGGCGATAAATCGCAGCGCAACCACCTGCAGCAGTATTTTGGGGCCCGCGAACCGCTCGGCTCCCAAAAAGGCAACCTATTTACCCTGCGCGCCGGCATCGGCAAGGAACTTGGCGAAGATAGCAATATGACCACTGGCCTCGAAGTGTACGGCGAACTCGACCTGACCGACCGCATTCAGCGCCAGTCCAGAATGACCAACGCCGGTATTCAAGCCTATTTCCGTTTCCGTTTGTTTGGAAGGGCGCGTGAAGAAGCGCATTTTTACCCGAACCCGGGAGGAGGGAATAAGAAGTAAGGGGCAAGGGGCAAATTTTACGGCTCGATGAGGAACAGATTGAACCTCATCGAGCCGTAATAATTTCGAAGGCTGGCGGCTCCTGAATTTTTGGCAAATCGCCAAGGCCCGCTCTTAATTTTTGCCCTTTGCCCGTTGTTCTTTTCCGCTTATTTTTTGTTCACCTCTCACCTCTCACCTCTCACCTCTCACCTCTCACCTCTCACTTCCCCGGCACAGGCATACTCATATTCAATTTTTCCAGTCCCTCTACCAATATTTTCAGGATAAAATAGTCGCGGTACCAGCGGTTATCTACTGGACAGATATGCCAGGGAACGCTGCTTTCATTGATGGCGTATTCATAGGCTTCCATGTACTGATCCCAGAGTTTTCGCTCTTCCCAGTCGCCCGGATTGTGTTTCCAGTATTTGTTTGGGTCGTCCAGGCGTTCCTGCAACTGAACGGCCTGTTCTTCCTTGGAAATGTGCATGTAGAACTTGAAAATCAAGGTGTTGTTGTCAAATTCCAGGAGTTCTTCGAATGCGTTGATGGCAGCCATACGTTTTTTTACGCGGGTCATATCGATCCATTTGTGTACGCGCTGGATCAGAATATCTTCGTAGTGGCTGCGGTTGAAAATGGTCAGCATTCCTTTCTCGGGTGCCCAGCGGTGTACCCGCCACAGAAAATCGTGCGCCATTTCAATTTCAGTAGGTTTTTTATACGATACCAGGTCGAGGCCTGCAATAGTGCAATCGCGGAATACCCGGCGCACAGCCCCATCTTTGCCACTGGCATCCATGCCCTGAAAAATGACTAGAACGGAGTGCTTACCTTCTGCGTACAGCAGGTGGTGCAATTCGCCGAATCGTTCGACGAGCCGCTCGGTTTCTTCTGCCACATCTTTTTTCTTGAGGCCTTTAGGCGCTTCAGTAGGAATTTCTGATAGTTTTATGAGTTGCTTGGCAGCCATTGGTTGTTCGTTTTGGATACTAATAGATTGATTTACAGCAAATAGTATAGCGTTATCCCATTCGGGCGCGTTTCACCATCCAGGTTTGCAGGATTTGATTGAAACCTTTGTTGATGTCGGCCTCCACAAAATCGATTTTGAATTGCAGGCATTTCATACGCAGTTGCGCCGTGAATTCCGCCACCTGTTTGATGTAAAATTCCTTGACGAGATTGGGTTGAAGTTTTACCTGCTCGCCACTTTCCATGTCGACAAATATGTAGGGCCGGTTTTCGAACTCGAAATCCAGTTCCTTGCTTTTGTCTGTCACATGAAACAGAATTACTTCGTGCTTGGCATAGCGGAGGTGTTGCAACGCCGCGAACAAATCTTCCGCTTTGCCGGGCTGTTCCATCACATCGGTAAAAATGACCACCAGCGATCGGCGGTGTATGCTTTCTGCAATTTGGTGCAGACTGGCAGCCAGGTCGGTCGTTTTGTTCAGTTGCTGTTGTTCAATGAGTTCCGACAATTTGGTCAGCAACAGCCGGTAATGTACCGTACTGGATTTGGCCGAAGAACTAAAACGCACCTCATTATCGAATAAAGTAAGCCCGTACGCGTCGCGCTGGCGCCTGAGCGCATTCATCAAAACGGCGGCCGATTGCGCGGCAAAACTGAACTTGTTGAAGTATTTGTATTTCTGGGGCTGTTTTTCGTCCCAGGGGTAATACATGGTAGAGGAGGCGTCTACCACAATATGGCAACGCAGGTTGGTTTCTTCCTCGAATTTTTTGGTGAAGAGTTTATCTGTTCGCCCGAATACTTTCCAGTCGATATTTCGGGTCGATTCGCCCGAGTTGTACAGGCGGTGTTCCGCAAATTCCACCGAAAAACCATGAAACGGACTGCGGTGCAACCCCACGATAAAACCTTCCACCACCTGTTGTGCCAGCAATTCCAGGTTGCTACCCAGCGAACGTATGTCCTGACTCTCTAATACCTGTGTCATTCTTTGTGATTTAAGCGCTTAATGCGCGACAAATGTAGATAACCTCTTTCATATGCAGAAAGTTGTTCAGGATTTCACAAATCGTTGAATCGACCTTTTGCCATCGCCGAATAATACTTCGGCCCAATACACACCTGCGGGCAGATTGTCGAGCGATAATGGAGTGGATAGCGTTCCATTTTCGAATGAAAACTCCCGGCGACGGATTCCAACAGCGTCGTACAAATATACCTGACTGAACACTTCTGTCGAGGAAATAGTAATCATCCTGCCGGCCGGGTTGGGAAATACCTGAAACCGCTTGATCGCATTTTCGGTGTCCAACGGCAAAGAATCCATCACAAAACGCGCCGTCAGTTCAAGGTCTTCGTTGAACACCAGCAAAATACTATCTGACAGCCCCGCGCTCGGTGCAGACCATCCGGCAAACGTCCAACCGGGGTTGGCCACCGCCTTCACTGGCACGGGCACGCCCTTGAAGTAGCGACCTACCCAGGGTAACTGAAGCGAATCGAAATGCAGGGTGCTGAAATGAATTGTTCCTGCCCCGGGCGGCTCGGTTTTTAGTTCTACAGACACCACGCCTTCCGCTTCTGGAAAGGTTTGGACGACGTGCTGGAAACTCAAATCTGCCCTTGAATAGGCAAAGTTGCGCATTTTTTGAACATTATCCTGCCAATAGGATACCCAGCCAGGCGAAGCGAACCAGCGTTCAAAATGCTGGCTTATTTCCGGTACATACCGGTTTTCAAATGCATCGAGGCGAATGAGCAGGCGGTATTTTTCAAAAACGGTATTGAGCAAATCGGCCGTTCTGTTGATGAAATAATGGCGATACTGTTCATTTTCAAGCGCCCGCCGCAGGATCACCGTTTGCCAGTCGGCTGTGGCCCAATAACTGTTCATACTATCCAGCGCCCGGGCAAAAGCATTTTGCCCTGCATAGCCCGTGTTCCAGCCAAAATCAGTGGTCATGAGCCCAAAACTCAGGTCAAAATCAAAAGGCACCCATTGCCATAGCGCGCCAGACTCCCGCTCTCTGAAACGCCGCCAGTTTTTGCCCGGCCAATCTACATTGTCCGACACAATCTGGAAAATGCAGTAATCGGTGAAATTGGCCATGTCATTTTGCTGCGCCATTTCCCGATAGGTTTCATCATTCGTAAAATCCTGATTGTTAAGCCATTGCCAGAACATTTGCCAACCCAGGCTGTCGCCTTCCAACGCATTTCCATAAAATTCAATGAAATCGATGTTGTCCTCGTCGACATCGAAATGTCGCTTGATGAAATACTTGTTGTGCTGTTCGCGCACATTGTGAATGCCCCAGTACGCGCCGTTCAGGTACACCACAGAAGGCTGGAATGACTGAAATGCGAGTGAAACGGTATCAAGAACCGGACGAAGATCGCTCAGGTCTGTTGCCAAAGACCCAACATACGCGTCTCTGAACATGGTCACACACCAGTCTTGCCCGCTGTTGCGCAAAACCAGGCTTTTGAACTTCTCCTGCGACAGATCAGGAAAAACCGGATATTCAATTTCCTGCGCCCCGAATGCAGGCTGGGCTTTGAGCAGCAGGCTTTTTTGAGGCAACGCCAGACTGCCGCTCCCAAAGGGCTCCACAGCTATATCGGCTACAAAACCAACCTGCCCATCCGTCTGTATCCAGGTAGCATTCGCAGGCACTTCCACGTTGGATAATTCCATTGCCTGTGTATAAATGCCACTCGTGGAATCGAAAAAGTCATCGGGGTCGAATACCAGCGAAACAATGGGAAATGTGTGCGGCGCTACAAACAGGTAACTGTAAGAAGCCGTGCGTCCGGCAGTATATTCGGGTGCAAAAGCACGCGCGCGAACAATGGTAGTTTGCTGAATATCAAGCGGTTGGGTGTACAACGAATCATTTTGATCCGGTATTTTTCCATCAAAACGGAGCCGGATTTCTGCGCCGGGTGTGGCACAGGAAAAAATCACCAGCAAGGGCTCTCCATAGCGGCCGGAAGGAACGGAGGCAATAGGTGTGGCCGTTAGTGGAACACTGGTAGAGGTGGCATTGGAAGCCCCAGGGGTAGGCGCAGGACAAAACACCCATTCGCCGGTACCATCGGGCTGGCGGGCCAGGGAAATGTCGGTCGTTTGCTGTCCGAAACTCCATTCGTCGAGCAAAAGACTATCCGGACTGGACAGCAAAAATGACTCTCCCGCAGCATCAAGTTTGAAAGGGGCATGCAAGGCACCTTGTTCCGGCTCGTCGTCGAGCCAAAGCAGCAAGAAACTACCTGCTTCAACGATCGTTTCAGCAGATCCCGAGGGTATTTTCCATTTGAATGGTTGAGCGGTTTTATCTGAAATGAAAAAACCGGCAAGGTCGACTGCCTCGTCGCCCGAATTGTAAATTTCTACCCAGTCGTCATAATCGCCGGATGTATCGGCGACAATGGACTGATTGGATGCCAGTATTTCGTTGATTTTCAGCGACTGCGCCACTGAAACAAACGAAAACAATAGAAAAACGGGAACAAAACGGAAACGCGAGTAAAGAAGATGCATGAGGCAGGAATTATGTGCAGGACAAATATAACATTCTGATATAAATTCCTGTGCCCGCCTGATGCGTTCCTAGTTCATTTGTTGAAATGCCCAGTAGAGCAGGACAATGTGAAACAACAAAGTGACAACGGTGACGATGGATTTACTTTTAGATTTCATAATCAAAAAGTCGCAAATCGGTTTGGGTGCGACACAGGTATTCTTCCAAAACCTGTGCCAGTTTTGCCTAATGAAATCTAACTTATTGAAAGTCAATACTTATGCAGCGTTCCTTGCTGCATTGATGATGCCAAACATAGCCCGCAAAACGAGGTGTTGATAGGTTTCCACTTCTTTTGGCGACAGATTTTTCGACTGTAATTTCTGCATACCAAACTGCTGAATGGCAATCAGCGGCAGCACGATATTTTCCCGAATGGCGATGCTGGCGCGGGTCATGGCATTTCCAGAAAGCAGTTCCTGTCCGGACAATTCGCGGAGCATTTTGCTGGTCAGTTCGTATTCGTTGTGGAGCGTTTTCCAGAAGTCTCCAAATTTCGGATGATTGGATAAGTAATGTGTCACCTCGAAATTCGATTTAGCTAGCGACTGCATCGAGTTTTCCAGCAGGGTTCGGAAAAACAGCGAACGCTGGTAAAGATGCCGAAGCGATTCGCCTTTATCCTTTTTAAAACTGGCAATGGCACTGCCCAGGCCGTGGTAGCCGGGCACATTTTGCTTCATTTGTGCCCATGCGCCCACAAAAGGAATGGCGCGCAAATCTTCAAAGCGCATGCCTCCGGTTCCACTTCGTTTGGTAGGTCGGCTGGCAATGTTGGAATCGCCGTACCATTTCAACGGCGTCATTTTTTCAAGATAAGGCACAAAATCCTCGCTGTTTTTGAGGCTCAGGTAACTTTTGTAGGCTGCTTCTGCCAGCTCTTCCAGCAATTGATGGTCTTCGTCCGTCAGTTCGCTGGCATGGCTTCCAAACAGGTGGCCTTCCAGTCCGGCAGCAAACAGGCGCTCGGTATTAAAAATGGCTGCGGCGCGGGTGCCGTAGGTGCTGCTCACCGTTTGGCCCTGAATAGTCACCTGAATACCTTGATTTTCAATGGTATTTCCATGCGCGGCGTAGTAACTGGCATTGTTGCCGCCGCCACGCCCGGGAGGGCCGCCACGCCCGTCGAAGAACAACACGGTAACGCCGTATTTCCGACTCACGCGTGTGAGGGCTTCCTTGGCGAGGTAAATGCTCCAGTTGGCGCGCAGGTAGCCGCCGTCTTTGGTGCCGTCGGAAAAGCCGAGCATGATATGTTGCACATGGCCCCGCGCTTGCAGGTGTTTGGCGTAGTAGCGGTTGGTGTACAGCCTCTCCATGATGTCGCCGCAGGCTGCCAGGTCGTCGATGGTTTCAAAGAGCGGTACAATGTCGAGCGGCACCGATTCGGAGGCGTTTTCCGCCTTGTTTTTGTGGCGACTCTGTTGCAGCGGCAGCAGCGTCAGATGAGCCAGGGCCAGCACTTCGGCCACGTTGAGCGCGCTCTGACAGTTGCTAATGATGTATCGATGGCAGCCGAGTTCGCCATTGCTTTCCTGGATATGGGCGATGGCACTGAACGAGCGAATTGTTTCCTTGACAAACGGATCAGAGAAATCGTTCTCATCCAGGTGGTAATTGGTGCTCAGCAGGCGATCCATCTGCGTATTTTCATCGGCTTTTCGGAAGGCTTCGAGTTCGAACCAGGGAAATTTTTCACTCCAGTTTTGGAAAATGGCTTCCCACACTTCGCCGTGCTTGCGGCTGTCCTGCCGAATGTCGAGGCTCGCAAAATAGAACCCGAACACCCTGATTTTGAGGATAAAACGATCCAGATCATCCAGAAACAATTCCTGGTGGTCGCTCATGAGGATTTTTCGCGCTTCCAGCAATTCCTCCAGCAACTCGCGGCAACTGCCATACGTTTCGCGATCAGGATAGTACAGGGTGTTGTTGATTTTCATTTCGGCTTTGGCCAGCCAGTCTTCCGTGCCGCGGAAGGTGAGGCGCCGCCTGAGTTGACGGATGTCGCGGTAATAGCCACGCAGCACCACTTCGCGCAGGCGTTTGGCTACCTGCTCGGTCGTTTCGGCATTGACGAAGGGGTTCCCGTCGCGGTCGCCACCTGGCCAGAAGCCCAGGGCCAGCAATTGAGGGTTTTCAAAAGTAGTAACGTCCTGTCCCAACGAACGAAGCAAGCGGAATAGGATATCCGGCAGAGCATAAAAGAAAATATGTTCCAGGTACCAACTCAGGCTCAGGGCCTCGTCGAAGGGGGTAGGGCGCTGCCGGTTGAAAAAGGTGGTTTTGCCCAACTGCATGAGCAGCATGCGGATGTCTTCCAGGTCATTCTGGCGGATTTCCTTGCCCAGGTCGTTGATAATACCTAGCACCTTGCCTGGGTAAAACTGCGTCGGGTGGGCCGTAAGCACGAGACGGACGCTGTAAGTTTTGATTTTTTCCAGCAGCCGTTGTTGCAGTTCTTCAGAATCGAGGCGGCCGAGCAGGTGTTTGAGCGAGCCCGGGCCGTTCATTTCATGCGTTTGTTCAAACAGGGAATCTTCCACCGAGTCGAACAGCACGACCTGCCGCTCAATGTACCGAATGAAATAGAACAACAGGGTAATGCGTTCTTCCGCGTCGGCTTTTTCAAAATATTCATTCCAGAAAGACTCTACAATATCAACTGGACTTTTGCCAACCTTGAATTCCGTTTTACAGTGCTGCCCAAACAAGGCCAGGTGGGTGCCCGTTTCTTCAATTCCTTTAAACGGCAAACTCAAAAAAAGGCTGTTGTAGGTATGGTAGAGCAGAGCGATGGACGATTCAAAATTCATATCGGGAAGAGTTAGTCGTATCAGTGTACCATTGCGGTATGACTTCTGCTGCAAAGAACGGGTATGCTGCACTTCTATTTATTATTCTGCTTAAAAAAACATAAAATTGCAGCTCCATTTGTGACCTTCCCATGAGACAGCCCGTAATTTTTGAAGACGTGATCGACGAGCGCATTGTGATGCAGCCTCTCGATCCGGCGGTGTTCGACCAGTATTTGGCTGCTGGTTGGCGCTTGTTGGGCTATTCCATTATTCGCCACAATATTGCGGTGTGTCGCAGCCAGATGTGCGGCACCATTCCGCTGCGTATCCGACTGCGCGATTTCTCCTTTTCCAAAAGTCAGCGTCAACTGCTCCGCCGCAATGCGGGTCTTTGGGTGGAATACGGTCCGATCATGCTCACTCCCGAACATGATACCTTGTTTCAGATGCATTCCGAACAACGTTTTACCGAGCGGCGGCCCGACCTGCTGGCTACGTTCATCGGCGCGCAGGCGCACCTGGAACCTGTCACGGGGACTTCCTTTACTGTGAGAAATGCGGAAGGGAAAATGATTGCATTCAGTTGTATGCATACCGGCCAAAAGGCGGTTTCCGGCACCTATTGTTTTTTCCATACCGACTATGCCCGATTTAGCCTGGGCACCTATACTTTTTTGCTGGAATTGCAAAAATCGCTGGATATGGGCATGGAATATTACTATCCGGGTTACTGCTACGATGTGCCTTCCCAGTTTGATTACAAATTGAATTTCAATGCATTAGAATCGTATGACTGGAAAACCGGCGACTGGAAACACCAGGAACGCCTGGCGGTAAGGCAATGGGTCGATCTGGTGTAAAGCGCTCCCTGCATAAAATAATAAATCCCCCTCCACAATTGCTGCGGAAGAGGACATCCCAAAAACCGATTACATCTTTATATCTGCCGGGCATACCTGTGGCATGCTCCGGAGAACATTTTGCAAGGGAAATAAATTGTTCAGCAAACAAGGAGAACAGCCGCGCAGATGAGGCGGCAAAGTGCAGGAATGCTGAAGGTCGGGTTCATGGATTAAACAACCAGCCTCCGAATTGCGATTTTCGTGCCATAAAAATGAAATGCCCTTCATCTGGCAAAAAATACCATGAATTAGTTATCCGTTATCGGTTATTAGTTATCAGGGGTGGTAAGGAGACCATCTGTACATTTTTTGGCCACACAAAAAGTAATGCCAATAAAATGCACAGATGGTCTCCTTACCACCCCTGATAACTAATAACCGATAACGGATAACTAAAAACGGATAACGGATAACTTTAGCGCCGGAGGCGCACGGTGAACGTATTTCCGTTGTTCAAGGTAATCTCTCCGAAACGATCGCAACTGCCGTCGCCGAAGTCGAGCGAGTGGTGGCGTTCACCCACGGTAACATCCAGGACACCGGCAGAAATCCAGCGGCAGGAAGCACTTTTGATGAGTGGTTCGGTGATGGTAGCGGTGAATGCAACACCATTTCGGTTGAAACCGGTAGCCGAGCCGGTACTGCTCCATACATTGTCCCAATGAGTAGCAGTATTGCCGCCTTCGATGAGTACGCTGGTGCGGGTTTTATTCCAGGTAGCGCTGCTGCCATCTTCGAACGTGAGTTTCATGTCGGTCGCGGTTTTGGTGTACGACCACAGTCCGGCGTCGTTCTGGCCGTTGTTGGTCCAGGTGCGTGTACCTTCTACATGGATCCCGTCGATGTAAAAATTGTCGTGCGTAATGGTGCGAACGGCGCCTGCATTTCTGATTTCATCGGTCTGATTTACAATCAGTTTGCCACTCAGTACGCGGCCGTCGGGGCGGGTGCAAGCCGTACCGAAGTCGATCGTGATGGTGTTGGGCCAGGTGCCTTCCGGCTGTGCAAAAGTGATGGTGGGGCAGGATTCGCCGCCGCCACGCTCTTCAACGGCTATATCAATGTCGATGTCGGTTTGCTCTGAATAATCTTCCTGTGCGGCTATATCTTCTGAAGTTACGATGGCGACGTCCTGTGTTTCTGATTTTTTGCAGGACTGAAAGGTGGAAAATGCTGCGAATACGAGGCTAAACAGCAAAACGGTCTTTTTCATGTCGGAATGTATTTGATCTTGATTGCTCAAGGGATGATTGAATATGTGTTTGGGTGCATGATCGTGCTTCCGGCCGGGAAACAAAAGCATAGACCGCCGACATGGCAGAGCGTTTAAAAGGGGGAGTTTTAAAATTTTGTTAAGAGTAGTGTTTTAGTGTTTTAGTGTTTTGGAGGGGCGTTGCTTTTGGCATTTTGGATGAAGTTGGAGGGGTATGGCGTTTTATCGGATTCTATTTCAGTAAATTTGGAGCACCCTTAACTTCCAATGCCAAAAGCAACGCCCCTCCAAAACACTAAAACACCCAAACCCCAAAACACTAAAAAACACTCACTTCTTCGGCCGCTTCTTGATCGGCTTCTTGTACTTCATGTCCCGTCTGTGCTTGGTAGCATTTCCCAGATTGACCTTTTTGTTTTTTTCCTTTTTTTCATGAAAAGCGCCTTGCGATTGGCGCAGGGTAGGAGAGGGTAGGTAGTTTTTTCCCGAATAACCTGCTTCGCGTTCTTCCTCGGTCAGTTGTGTCGACACGAGGGAATCATCGGGCAGCGGCAGTTCGGGTATTGCCTTGCCCATGAGGGTTTCGATGTTGGTACGGTATTCCACTTCCCGGTCGGATACGAACGTGATAGCGGCGCCATCCGAATCGGCCCTGCCGGTACGTCCAATGCGGTGAATATAATTTTCCGGCTCATCCGGCGTATCTACGTTGATGACGTGCGTGATGTCGGACACATCGAGGCCGCGCGCCAGCAAATCTGTCGAAACCAGGCCGCGCAGGGTGCCATCTTCGAATTTTTGCACTGCCTGCATCCTGAAATTCTGCGATTTGTTGGAGTGCGTGACGCTGAACTGCTCCGGAAATTTTCCGTCCAGAAATTCGAAAATCCGGTCGGCCATACGTTTGCTCGCCCCAAAAATCAACACCTTTTCCATCGACTCGTCCGTTTTGAGCAGGTGTTCCAGCAGGTTGAGTTTGGTGAAATAATTGGGCACCCGATACGCCGTCTGTCGTATGCGTTCCAGCGGCGTACCCATGCGCGTCACCTCGATCAGTTCCGGGCCATTGAAAAAGATGTGAATCATCTCATCCACATCTTCGGTCATGGTAGCGGAAAACAGCAGGTTTTGACGCTTTTTCGGTATCAAATCGAACAGAGAGTTCAATTGTGAGCGAAAACCCAGGTTGAGCATTTCGTCCACTTCGTCGATGACCAATTGCTTGACAGAGCGCAGCAACAAGGCGCGGTTCAACACCAGATCAAGCAGTCGGCCCGGCGTAGCCACTAGAATATCGACTCCCTGCGCTACCGTTTTGGCCTGTGTGTTGATATTGGTGCCTCCGTACACGCCTTCCACGCGCACGGTCATGTATTTGGTGAGTTTTTCGATTTCACCCACCAATTGGATCACCAGTTCGCGCGTAGGCACCACAATGAGCACCCGTGGGTCTTTTTCCTTGCTGAACTTCAGGTTGCGCAAAATGGGCAACAGGTAGGCAAATGTTTTCCCCGTACCCGTTTGGGCAATACCCACTACATCGCGGCCCGAGAGGATGACGGAAAATGCCTTCTCCTGTATGGGCGTGGGCTGGTTGTAGCCAAGGTCATGCAGGGCATCCCGCAGGGCCTGGGTAAGGGCGAGGGTATCAAAACTCATTCGTAGATTTTTTAAAGTCCTGAGTCCTAAGTCCTGAGTCCTGAGTCCGTAGAGTGTACCGCTTACTTTTGGCATTGTTACAGATGAATGCCAAACAAAAGCAGGTGTACTCTATGGACTCAGGACTCACGACTCAGGACTATTTCAGTCTGCTCAGTACATCTTTCATTCTCCGCACCGCTTCGCGCAATTGCTCTTCCGAGGCGGCGTAACTCAGGCGGAAACAGTTTGGGTCACCGAACGCAGCGCCGGAAACCAGTCCGACATAGGCACTGCTCATGACGTAGTCGCAAAAGTCATCGGCATTTTTGATCGTCACCTGACCGTCCGATTTGCCAAAATAAGCGCTCACGTCGGGGAATACATAAAATGCGCCTTCCGGATGGTTGGTGCGGATACCCGGAATTTCTTCGAGCAGCGACAGCACAATGTCGCGGCGTTCGCGGAAAGCCTCGCGCATGTGATCCGTCGGGGCCATATCGCTCATAAGGGCTACGGCGCCCGCTTTCTGGCCGAAAGAAGACGCGCCGCTGGTCACCTGACCCTGTATTTTGGAGCAGGCGTCGGCCACGTATTTCGGGCCTGCCATATAGCCCAAACGCCAGCCGGTCATGGAAAACCCTTTGGCAAAGCCGTTGATGGTAATGGTGCGGTCTTTCACATTGGGGAAAGCGCCGATGCTGACGTGTTCGTGCGTAAAATTGATGTATTCGTAAATTTCATCGCTGACGATCAGCACATGCTCATGCGGTGCAATCGCATCGGCGTATGCTTTCAGTTCCTCGCGGGAGAACACCGTGCCGGTGGGATTGCAAGGCGAAGAGAACAGCACAAATTTGGTGCGTTCGGTGATGGCGTCGGCCACTTGTTGAGGCGTGGGTTTGAAATCGGTTTCCACACCGGCATATACCGGCACTGGCACGCCTTCGGCCATTTTTACAATTTCCCAGTAGGAAACCCAGTACGGCGCAAAAATCACCACCTCGTCGCCCGGATCGAGCAGGGCCTGGCAGAGGTTGTACACCGTTTGTTTGGCGCCATTGCTCACCACGATCTGTTCCGGACGGAAATCGAGGTGGTTGTCGCGTTTGAGTTTTTCGCAAATAGCCTTGGTCAGTTCCGGAAGGCCTGCTACCGGCGTATATTTGGTATAACCATCTTTCAGTGCCTGGTAAGCGGCCTCTTTGATGTGGTCGGGAGTGTCAAAATCAGGTTCGCCAAGGCTCAGGCTGATCACGTCGTGGCCGAGGGCGCGCAATTCGCGGGCCATACGAGCCATTTTAAGGGTTTCAGACTCTGCAAGTTTCTGTACGCGCTCGGAGAGCTGGGTGTGCGTGGCAGTCATGTATTTTCAGTGGAAAAAACAGGTGAATAAAAAAGGTGCATGGCCTTTTTTGATTGGACTGCGCAAAGGTACGGATTGTATTGGGGAATGATGAATGATGAATGATGAATGATGAATTTTTCATCAATTTCACCGCATGAATGCGCTCGGCTAAGGATTAATTCTAACCTTTTCTAGCGAAAAAGGCAGTATTTTCCACTGACGCCAAATTCATCATTCATCATTCATCACTTCCTGAACCTGCCCGCCGTAGCCACCGCGAAGTTCGCTACCGCGCCGGCTATTACGGCCGTGCCGACATTGAACTCGCCCGCAGCAGCGGCATA